>JBBTBX010000006.1:0-468065 GCA_038043465.1 Pseudomonadota bacterium | reverse complement strand
CCTTTCTTAATTAGAAGAGAAGAAAAAGTTAATCTAACGGTAATACATGTTGCCCGAAAAAACAAGCAGAAATGTTCAAAATTCACTAAATATGGCAAAAATCAAGCTTTTAGTGGCAAACAATCTAGTTTTCTGTAATTCCCCACTAAAAACCCGCTGGGGCAAACTTCACCGTAAGCACATAGCTAGATCATTGGTAGCAGCTGCCAATACCACCACCACCTGTTCCACCACCACCTGTTCCACCACCACCACTAGGAGGAGGAAGATTGTTAGGCGGTGCAGGCTGCCTGCAGCTTGGCGTGGCAGGAAGGTTGCAGCCATTAGTATTCACATTAAGGCGTCTATGTACATCGAAACAGGAATCTCCTGCTATATCATTCACACCAGCGATTCTAACTCCACAGGGAAACTGTCCGGTACTCCAGTCCCATAGCTGGGTTTGGGTTAAAACCCCATTTTCATAACGGCAAAGAATATTCGCGCCAATATCGCCGCCATCTGCCCCAGCATTTTTCATCGGGCTGCCGTCAGGAATAAATACCTTGCAAGAGCCAAGACCGGGGTCAACACTCCTGTTGCCATTGGCGAGAGAGGCGGGAGAGTAGTTTGTTCCATTGCTAAAAGAGTTGGAAGCGGTGACGCTGAAAGCAGAATAATCAACTACACCAAATCCATGTAGACTATTACCAACAGCTAATGAATTTCTAATAGCCATTGTCGATGAACCGTCGCCCACACGCTCTGGTGCGTGTGCAATAAAACCATAACCGTCACTGTTAAAAATTGAAGTGTTTGTAACAGTAGTATTTTTATTGGCGCGGAAATCTCCACCATACCCGATTGAATCGATGACGACCTGATTCTCCATATGAGTGTTCTGCGCCATGCCTTGTATAGTATTCCCCCGGGTGCGAATCCTTAGTGCTCCTGTCGCCCCATCTCTCAGGGATATATTGCCATAAAATCTGTTGTTGACAGTTAAACGTTCATCATCATTACCATCAGCTTGTATACTAAACCCAGAAGCATTTCTTTCAGAAATATTGTTCTCAATGAGATTGTTTGACCCTGGGTATACAGCCACCAGAGAATCACCGCCACTATTGCCGCTGGCGGGTATTCCGTCCACCGCACCCAGTGACGGATAATCTCGGCTATTGGCGTAGTTGCGCCGAACCACAATGTTAGGTGAGTTCGCAAGTAAAAAACCGTGGCGGACGTAGTTGTACAGTTCGTTCTCTTCAATCAATCCATATTGAGTGCCATTATATGTAATCATCGATTGGTTACGAGCGCGACGGTTTGAATTCGAAAGAAGATTGCGACGGAAGTTGATATGGTTGCTATTGAAAGCCCCAAAAAAGACATCTGATCCGCCGTCCCTGTCCTCGTTGGAAGCACGCAGCCCAACAATATTCCAGTAAGAACAACTTTGGATATCTAGTATCGCAATAGTACCATCACCTCTGAGCCATGCCCTGCGCTCATTTTCCGCCTGAATTGTAATGGGTGCGGATGGAGTGCCGTTTCTCCCTGCATTAGGGCAATTAACTGCTACCATTCCTGTTGTATTCCTATTATACTCGCCATCCTTCAAAAAAAGAGTATCACCCGGATTAAGCCTGGGGATAGCATAGGCAAAAGTTAGCCACGGCGCGGCACTGGTGCCTGAATTGCTGTTATTTCCGTTGGGGGCGATGTAATAAGTAGTGGCTTGAGCGGTGGCGGCTACGGAAAGGGAAAATCCGAAGCATAAGATTGTAATCAGCTTAAGCAGTTTGCCGGGGGGGGGGGCTGAATCCTGAGATTAGATTTTCCGACATAACATGCGCTGCCTTTCTTAATAAGATCATAAGAACCAATCCAACAATAATAGATATTAACCGGAAAAACAAGCGGAAAATGTTAAGAATTAGCTAAATATGGCAGAAATCAACCTTGCCGGTTGCCAGATTAAGCACAGCCCCGCGGATTTTTATTTTCCCCTGACTGAGCAGCCCTTCCAGAAGGCGGCTGGAATGCGCCAACTGGTCAACTGAGGCAAACACATTCGCTTCTATCGAACGGGTGAATTTTTCCTCATAGCTGACCGGCATCTGGGTTATCGGAAAAATATGTGGTTTGATGCGACTTACAATGTCATGGATGTTTTCTGAAGAAATGGCATTGGAATTTTCTATATGATCAATGGTAGCTCTGATCGCACCACACTGCGTATGCCCCATAACCAATACAAGCTTTGTGCCAAAAGCAGTAACCGCAAATTCTACGCTGCCGATCAGGGATGGAGCTATTATATTTCCGGCAACCCTGATAACAAACAAATCACCTATATCCTGATCAAAAATCATCTCCACCGGTGCTCGCGAATCTGAACAGCATAAAACGATAGCCTTGGGGAATTGTCCATTTTCCGAAAAATTCTTGAGCTTTTTTAAAGAAGATTCTGAGGTTTGAATAGATTTTCCCTCCAGGAATCTTTTATTCCCAGTCATCAGATCTTCAATCACTTTATCCGCATCAATAGTTATTTGCATAATTCACTGTCTCTATACCGATTTTAGTTATTTGACTAGGTTATTTTTTAAAGTTAAGTTAGCCGACAAATATATATTGCATGGATAGATTATGTTTTTAAAAAACTCTCTGTTGGTTTTTTCTTGCCTTTTGCTTATTTCTGCATGCGCTGCACCCTCCTCTCCTAAAGCAACTCAAACGACAAAAAAAATTGAGCAGTCGCCACCTATCATTTCTCAGGAAACCAGTACAGACTTATCTATCGGCGCGATAGATCCTGCCACACCATCTATAAAAATAGCCCTGCTGGTTCCTCTTTCCGGAGAGTCGGCTTCCGTAGGCAATGCCATGGTTGATGCGGCAACCCTCGCGCTTTACGACAGCTATCTTACAGTGCCTTCTGACCAGATTCGTGCCCAGCTGACCGTGATACCTAAAGATACCGGTGTTAATGTAACCGAAACTAAAAAAGCAACAGAAAAAGCTATTGAGCAAGGGGCAACCTTTGTAATCGGACCATTATTCAGCCAGTCGGTTACTGCCATAAAACCGTTACTGCAGGAAAAAAACATCCCTATGCTCAGCTTTTCCAACAATAAGGCTGTTGCCTCAGCCAATACCTATACCTTTGGGTTCCTACCTGAACAGCAGGTGGAAAGAATAGCAGAATATGCTTACCTGAATAAATTGCAACGCGTGGCACTTCTTGCACCCAATGATCCTTACGGAGAAAAAGTACGCGATACTCTCTCCGAATCATATACAAAAAAGGGAGGTATGCTTACTTCCGCTGAACTATATGCACCCAGCATGGCTAATATTGATGCTGCCGTATCACGTATTGTCGGAGCCTATAATAATGCTCCGGAAGAACGTCGCTTCCAGGCTATATTTATTGCCGATGGAGGAGCGCAAATGCACAATATAATAAAATCACTGCGCAAGAGTAATATCAATTTGCAGAAAATAAAATTACTCGGGGCAGGAATATGGGATGACAAGGAATTTTCCAAAATACCCGAATTGCATGGGGCGTGGTTTCCAAGTTCACCTCCGGAATTATATGAAGTATTTGCTAAACGTTTTACCACAACCTATGGTTATAAGCCAATACGTCTGGCCGCTCTTGCTTATGACGCTGTAAGTATTATGGCAAAAATTGCCATGTCCGGCAGAGGAATAAACGCTGAAGATTTAACTGATTCTAAGGGCTTCAATACTCCTGCTGGTGGTCTGGTACGTATCAATACCACAGGAATATCAGACAGAAAACTGGCTATTATGGAAATAACCCCGGATGGTTTTAAGGTAGTGGATTACGCACCAAGAAATTTTACAGATAAGTAAGAAAAATATTTTGGACTAATGGTTGTTTTTTTAACGTAATATTAACTCATATGGTGTATTAGCCAGTATTGGATTTGTTGGAGTTTTTTTTCACCGCAATTTACAGGAAGTAAATTTATGAGAATCATTGCTAATTTAAAAATATCTGTCGCCATACTTATTTTGATGGCAGCCGCATTTGCTGCCATAATATTTTTATCATCAAAGATAATAATGGGTGATATGAAAGTTTCAAAAGATCTATCGGATATATCCAAATTGACTGAACTTTCCACTTTAGGAAGCAATTTGCTCGATGAACAGCAGAAAGAGCGTGGCTATACTGGTATTTTCATAAGCAGCAAAGGAGAAAAATTCAAATCAGAACTAGCGACTCAACGCTCAGTTGTTGATAAACAAAAAACCGCCCTGAAAGATTTTGTAAAAGGTTTTGATGCTGGCATTTACGGCACAAAATTTTCCGATGGTCTAAACAAAATAATCTCTGCTATAGACAAAATGGAGCAGATGCGCTCTTCTATAGACTCACTTTCTATAGAAAGACCAGCAGCCCTTGGTTATTACACGGAAATTAATACTAGTATCATAGATCTAGTCGCAAATATGGCTGAGATCAGCAATGATTCTGAAGTTTCCCTGAAACTGATTTCATTTTCAAACTTCATGAGAGCTAAAGAACTTGCCGGTCTCGAACGCGCAACTGGTGCTGGTGGTTTTACCGTTGGCAGCTTTACTGAGGCGGAAGTAAAAAGATTCGAATCTCTGGTTGCATCTCAGAATGCTTACAGATCCGTATTCCTGACATATGCATCAGCTACCCAGAAAAGTCTTTTTGAGAAGTTAGTTGAGGATTCATCATCAAAAGAAGTTGCTAGGATGGAGGCAATTGTCAGTGAAAATAATCCAGATAATGTAAAAACTGTTCAGGTTGGAACATGGATGGATAATATAAACAAAAAAATCTCCTTGATGAGAGAAGTGGAAGAATCTTTTGCCAGTGACCTTAAGGAGCAAATGAAAACAAGTATTGATAATGCATCTGCAACCCAGAAAGGTAATATCACTATTATTTCTGTAACACTTCTTGTTATATCCATATTTTCCTTTGTCATTGTCCGTTCTATCATTGCTTCCATTAATAAAACTGCGGTTGCAACTGAAGAATTGGCTAACGGTAATCTCAGTGCTAAAATTCCTGAACACACCAATAATGAAGTTGGCAGAATAATTGCGGCTCTCGAAGTGTTCAAGCAAAATGCCCTGCAGATGGAAAAAATCAAGATGGAACAAGCTGAGCAGGAGAAAAATGCCACTGCTGAGAAACGTCGTATGATGCATCAGATGGCCGATAATTTTGAAACATCAGTTAAAGGTGCTGTGTCGCAGGTTGCCAGCGCAGCTATTCAGATGCAATCTGGTGCTGAGAGCGTAACTAACATAGCTGAAGATACTAAAAAACGTTCCAATATCGTGGTGAATGCATCCACTCAGGCTGCTCAGACTTCATCTCAGGTTGCCGCTGCCGCTGAGGAGCTTACAGCTTCTATTAAAGAAATCAGTGAACAGACTCAAAAATCAAAGAATATTGCCAGTGAAGCAGCTGCCAAAGCTGAATTTGCAAAAGGCGCAATCAACATGCTTTCAGAAAAAGCTATGAGCGTTGCCCAGATTATTGAGGTTATTACAGGTATTGCCGGGCAGATTAACCTGCTTGCCCTGAACGCCACCATTGAATCTGCCCGTGCCGGTGAAGCAGGGAAAGGATTTGCGGTAGTTGCCAGCGAAGTTAAAAATCTGGCAAATCAAGTTGGCAAAGCGACTGGTGAAATCACCCAGCAGATTAATGAAATGCAGGGTGCGACAAAAACCTCTGTAGATTCGGTAATGGATATATTGGAGATTATTAATCAGGTATCCGTGAGTACCTCGGCGGTTGCCTCAGCGATTGAAGAACAATCAGCAGTAACCACTGAGATTGCTCATAACGTTGCCCGCACCTCAAGCGGAACTCAGGAAATATCACAAAATATGACCTCGGTTCAGGATGGCGCGGAAAAAACCGGAGAAACAGCATTAGGCGTGTTAAGCTCCGCAAAAAATCTGAACCAGCAATCAGACGTATTAAAACAGAAAATTGATGAATTCCTGCAAACTATCAGGGCATAACTGAATATATCTATCTCAAAACTTACCTCCAGAACCTGTTGTTCTGGAGGTTTTTTATTTAGCCAGTTAGTAATTCTGCAGTTAATTTATTCAGGAGCAGTCGCCCTTTCAGCGTCGTTTTAAGGGCGTTTTTATCATCTTCGAGCAGCCCCTGCCCTATATAAAAATCGCGTTTAGACAAATTTATATGCTTTTCCAGATCAAGCCCTGTCTGAATTTGGAAATCCCGATAATTAATCCCATCTCGCAAACGCAGCCCCATCATCACTCTTTCTTCCACTTCAATTTCCGGCGTAATTTCCTGCCATACCTCTACCGCATTTCCACTCTTTTCTACATTTTCCAGCCAGCGTTCCGGGCTTTTTAAAGTCTGAGTAGCAACGCGCTTTCCATTTACATTAATTCGCCCATGTGCCCCCGCTCCGACTCCGATATAACTATCCCCACGCCAATAGCTTAAATTATGCCGTGATTCTTGCCCAATACGGGCATAGTTTGATACTTCATAAGGGGTAAGTCCATGTAAGCACATTTTCTCTTCTGTGAGCCTGTAAAGAGCTTCTGATAATTCTTCATCAGGCAGAACAAATCCGCCTTTAGCATAAGCATGGTGAAAAGCGGTATTTTCCTCAATGGTAAGTTGGTATAACGAAAGATGGCTGCCTGCCAGTTGCAACGCCTCCGATAATTCATTATCCCAATCTTCCAGTGTTTGGTTAGGACGGGCATAGATCAAATCGAAGCTGTAACGGTCAAATGTTTTCCTCGCCAGTTCTATGGCTCTGATAGCTTCCCCTGCGCTATGTCCGCGCCCTAAAAATTTAAGCTCGTTATCACGTAACGACTGCACCCCGAGTGACACACGGTTTACCCCTGCTCTTTTAAAATCAGCAAAACTGTTTGCCTCTACCGAAGTCGGGTTTGCCTCCAGAGTAATTTCTATATCGTCCGCATTTTTCCATAACTTGCCAACAGCGACAATCAGTGCTTCCACAGTATCGGCTGGCATAAGGGAAGGCGTGCCGCCACCAAAAAAAATACTGGTAACAGTAAAGTCTGGGGCATGGCTATGCATATAGGCAAGTTCACGCAGCAGAGCGTTTTTCCAGCGTTCCTGCTCCACTTTGTCGCGGACATGGCTGTTAAAGTCACAATACGGGCATTTGGACAGGCAGAACGGCCAATGGATATAAACGGCAAGAGGCTTTTCAAGCATTTGTATAATATATATTAAATTAGCAATACTTAGAAATATAAGAGTTGAAACATATCTGAATATGTAATATTATATGGGTGTTATATACATATAAATATATGGTAAATTTTTTATATGACAAAGTATTATTTTGAATGGGATGGGGAAAAGGACGTTATAAACCAGAAACAACATGGAGTATCTTTTATAGATGCCCAAGAAGCCTTTTACGACAAAAACCGCATCATTGCTAATGATGACGCTCATTCAGAAAGGGAAGAAAGATTGTTTTGTATTGGTAAAACTCCTATAGGAATTTTAACGGTGCGGTTTACGATTAGGGGAAATAAAATCCGCATTATTGGTGCGGGAATTTGGAGAAAATGGAGAAAATTTTATGAAAAAGAGCAGCAATAATTTTGATGATAAGCCAAAAGGCAATCTAACAGTCATAAAAGATTTTTTGCCTCCGCCTTCTCAATTGGTAAGAAAAATTGATACCGTAAAAGTTACGTCGGAATTTACCCGTTCAAGTATTGATTTTCTGAAAAAAGAGGGAAAAAAAGCAAATGTCCCATACCAGCGCATTTTGCGTACATTGATAGACCGTTATGTAGAGCAACATAACGGTAATTGAAGCAAAGTAGCAATAATGAATATATCACAAGACCAGCAAGCCATAATTGCCCTGCTAACAGAAATTTATCTGGAAATAGCAAGTATCGAACAAAAATTCAAGCTGATTGCGGGCAAGGGCGATATGCGCCCGCGCATTGATTATTTCCACGATGCTATCCGCGCCTTTACAGGTGGCGGGCAATATCACCAACGCCTGAGTGTTGAGCTTCTGTCATATGATATGCGCTGCCTGCGTTATATTGAGAAAATGCCGCTTTCTTCATTTCGTAATGATGGTGATAATTCATCGCCTTCGCAGGAGGTTATGAATATGGACGGCGACCTGATTTCCACCAGTGATAGTGCCGACCGGGGAGTCCGCGCAAGGATATCAGAGCTTTACCAGCATTACGCGATTATGTTCTCAGCACTGCTTAAACCAATGGCTGATCGTAATTATAAGGAACGCACCTCGATAATTAATAACGATGCCAAGGATATAAGCGTGATAATCGGAGAATTGGAAAATAAGGCTGATGCCAAAACCATAACAGGTATGGCGCAGAATCTGGACGAGAAGGAGCTCAGGATTATTTTATCTACCTTTATCCAACAGAAAAAACATAAAAATCCTGAGGACATTAAGAAACTGCTTGGGCATTTAAAAAAACTGGTAAAACAGAAAGATGCTAAGATAAAAGCCATTGATAAGGCGCATATGGAATTTGCTACTACCCAACTTGCGGTTTTTGAGGAATCCAAGGATATGCTCAAGAATCTTGCGGCTAAAGGCATGAATCTGATAGGTAAATTTGTCGAAGCCTCGGTTGCCGATACCAGACGGCAAATGGGAAGGTAGAAATATGGGGGATAAAAAAATTGTATGTGAGCAATTGGCTCTTGTTTTAGGCAGAACCCCGGAAAGCGAAAAAGGGGGCAGGCTTGGGCATTATCTGGATATTATTGAGGGAACTCCTGCAATACTTAAGTCTTTGCCGGACATAAAGAAAGAAAACCTGATAGTCATTGTGCCTTTTATTAATGCGCATGTTAGTGATGACTGGAAAGCACGCATGAGTAAGGTAGAGTCATTTCTTAAAGAAAAAGGCATCACTCACCATTGTTGCAAACATGGCGGGAGAGATGAAATTGCGATAGATTACAGCGAAGGTGATAATGCAGAAAAAATTGCCAAGCTATACGAAGAATCAGAAATACTAGAAAAAGCAAGAAAGTCATCTCCTAAGCACAGATAGCAATATTGGAAGATAGTGGACAATTAATAGCTTACGTATTAAAAAGCTAAATATGAAAATATTACTCATAGAAGATGATAAGGAATCAGCAAAATACCTGCTTAAGGGTTTGCGTGAGCAGGGGCATGTGGTTGACCATTGCGTAAGTGGGAAAGATGGCTTGTTCATGGCAACCACCGAGCATTATGACGCTATGATTATTGACCGGATGCTACCGGAAGTGGATGGTATTACCATCGTACAGACCCTGCGTGCTTCTGACAACCAGACACCGATCATCCTGCTTACCGCCCTTGATAAAGTTGAAGAGCGGGTAAAGGGACTCAAAGTCGGGGCTGATGATTACCTGGCAAAACCTTATTCCTTCTCAGAATTACAGGCGCGGCTTGATGCCATAACCCGCCGTAAATCCGGGGAGAAAGCCACAACCACCCTCACCTGCGCTGATCTGGAAATGGATCTGCTGAGCCGCACGGTAAAACGCGGTGGGAAAATCATCGACCTGCAGGCCCGCGAATTCTCCCTTCTCGAATATCTGATGCGTAACCATGGTACTGTCGTCACCCGCACCATGCTGCTTGAAAATGTCTGGGACTATAATTTTGACCCGCAGACCAATGTCATTGACGTCCATATCAGCCGCCTGCGCCAGAAAATTGATAAAGGTTTTGATAAAAGCCTGATCCAGACTTTGCGAGGTTCCGGCTACCGGATTTCAGGAGGTTAAAATGCGTAGCGGCTTCACCCTGATTGAACTTTCTATTGTTCTTGTAATAATTGGTCTGCTTATTGGTGGGGTGCTGGTCGGCAGAGATTTGATAAAATCCTCGGAAATCCGCGCGCAAATAAGCCAGATTGAAAAGTTCAACGCCGCAACCAATACTTTCCGAATAAAATATAACGCCCTGCCCGGAGATATGAAAGAAAGTGAAGCTTATGGTTTTGGGCTTTTTCGTGTTTCCTGCTCTTATGTCGGATATTATGGCTATGGCGATAATAATGGTATCATAACCCAGGGCAATGGCGCAGTTACGTCTCCTCCGACTAGAACGCATTTATCAGGCGAACCATTTTTATTTTTTCGCCAGTTAACTGATGCCAATCTTATTGAAGGAAAATATGGCATGGGACTAAATTGCGGGGCGGAATCGGGTGTCATCGCGGCCAGTGGCGTTGGCGCATTTTTACCTCCAGCAAAAATTGGAGCTAATGGATTTATAGAAGCAAATTCCCCAGGAGATAAGAAAAATTATTTCATACTGGCAACAGTGAACGGCTTTATCGGCGCAGGTGGAGTTGGAGCAGGAAGTAATCCTATAACCGCTAACGAGGCTTATCAGATAGATCTAAAAACTGATAATGGTCTACCGGATAGCGGTAATATAATAGCTATTGATGGCAGCCAGGATTTAAGTCAATTCTCAACATGGACAACGTTTCAGCAGTTGCCGGATGTATTTCTTCCGGTGCTTATGCCTTAAATCCGGGAACCACGCAAAGTTGTTCGCTGCGGTTTAAATTTCAGTAAGCTATCCCCAGAGCTTTACATCTGTTAAAGCTCATCGGTCTTAAATTCGCTATAACCCTCATAGTAATAGCTGACATCAATACCCTTCATGAAGATTTCGCGATCATGTATTTTATCGGTCAGGGCAGCTTTGAGTAGGTGCTTGATTTCGATATCCTTCACCACGCTGCGTTCCATGGCGGATAGATACGCTTCCTTATCCACCAGATTCCAATCAATCACTTTTTGAATATTTGCCTTGAGCATTACATCCAGCCAGATGCGCGTTGCGCGTCCATTACCTTCCCTAAAAGGATGGGCGATATTCATTTCAACATATTTTTCAATGATTTCATCAAAGCTGCCCCCAACCATACCATCGATATGTTCCAGAGACTGCTGCAAATACATCAATGGAGCAAAGCGAAAATTACCTTTGGCTATATTCACTTCCCGGATTTTTCCTGCGAAGTCATAAATATCTTCAAACAAAATTCTATGAATCTGCTTAAGTCCCGCGAACGTACCAGTTTCAATCTTATTGATTTCTCCCGTATCAAAAAGCTGCTTAGCTTTTTTCTTACTAATTCTCTCCTCAGCTCTGGCAATCTCAACCTGATCAGTTATGTCTAACTTATTTTTTAATACCATGTTCTTTCTTTTCCAATAACGCCCTAAACCCCGTCACCCAGACGGCGTAAAATCTCATCAAGCTGGCTTAGGGAATCATAGGTGAGGACGATTTGCCCGCTCTGTCCACGGTCATGAATAGCAACTTTTAAACCAAGATTTTCTGATAATGCCTCTTCCAGAGCCAGTATATCCGGATCGCGGTTTTCCGTCGAACGATAATGCGCTGCTACCGGAATATTTTTATTCTGTGAACGAGAATTGGTACGTTTTTGATTACCCTGTGCCAGGCGGCTTAGCTCCTCTGCCTGACGTACCGAAAGACCACGCGCCACAATTTGCCCCGCAATCTCTATATTATTAGGTACACCAATCAGGGCGCGGGCATGCCCCATGGATAAATCACTATTATCAAGCAGAGCTTTTATTTCATCAGGAAGGGAAAGCAGTCGGAGAAGATTGGTAACATGGCTGCGGCTTTTACCAACAATATTACCCAGTTCTTCCTGGGTATAATCGAACTCTTCAATAAGACGCTGATAGCCGGTTGCTTCTTCCAGCGGTAGCAGATCCTGGCGTTGTACGTTTTCGACCAGAGCTAATTCTAAAGCCTGTTTATCATCAATTTCGCGGATTATTACCGGAACGCGGTTAAGACCGGCAAGCTTCGCCGCCCGCCATCTGCGTTCACCGGCGATTATTTCGTAGCGTGATGACGCTGTTGGGCGAACGATAATCGGTTGCATAACACCATTGCGACGGATTGATTCCGCAAGCTCTGAGAGTGCCTGTTCATTAAACTGGGTGCGTGGCTGGTATTTTCCTTGGATCAATTGCTCAAGGAGTAATGAATCAATCCCTGACTGGGTGTCTTTAGTTGGTTTGGCAGCAGGAGAGGCGGAAGCAGTGGAATTAGGGGTGGAAGAAGTGGCAACAGAAGACCTATCCGAATCTGGCTGGTTAGCGGAAGCACTCTTCGATTCCTGGGTCGGAACTGTCACAGGAGCTGGCGTGTAATTCTCTGAAATTAAAGCAGAAAGACCTCTTCCCAAGCCACGCGTTGTTGTTGTCGTCATATTTTTTCTCCCCCAGTATTTTATACTATTTTTAAACTATAATAATTACAAATAAGAACTATACAGAATGAGTATATACTTACGCTGCTTCTGATTCTTCCTGTCTGCTATGTTCACGTTTGAGCAATTCACTGGCAAGCTGGATATAAGCTTTGGAACCGGCGCAATTCATATCGTAGATAAGAGCCGGCTTGCCATGTGACGGTGCTTCCGACATACGGACATTACGTGGGATAACCGAACTATATACCTTATCGCCAAAATACTCACGAACGTCTGATTCAATCTGCTCGGTGAATTTGTTACGGCGGTCATACATGGTAAGTATGATTCCCTGTATTGATAAATTGGAATTCAAACTGCCGCGTACCAGTTCAACGGTGCGGATTAAATGGCTGAGTCCTTCCAACGCATAGAATTCACATTGCAAAGGAATAAGAACTGCGTCCGACGCTACCAGCGCATTTAAAGTAAGTAAGCCCAATGATGGTGGGCAATCAATAAGTATGTAATCATAATTATGCGGGCTTTTGGCAAGGACATTTTTTAACCTGAATTCACGCGCTACTAAACTTACCATTTCTATCTCGGCACCAGACAAATCAATGGTTGCAGGGATAATATGGAGATTAGGAACCAGGGTTTTTTGAATTGCCGAAGCAACATCTATATCATCCAGAACCAACTCATAGGAAGTTACGTTCCGGTTATTCTGGGCTATGCCAAGACCGGTGCTGGCGTTACCTTGCGGGTCAAAATCTAGGATCAGAACTTTTTTATTTACCGCCGCGAGAGCAGTTGCCAGATTCACCGTGGTAGTAGTTTTTCCGACACCGCCTTTTTGATTCACAATAGCAAAAATTCTACTGGTAGACTCAGGCTTGGCTTGTTCAATATTTTTTTCCATCACACCCTCCTGATATTAGCAATCTTTAAAACGACTCCGTGCGAATCGACAACACTTGGGGTTACATTCATGTCATATCGATAATGCAATAACGCGTTTTCATTTTCAATACTATAATTTTTTCCTTTATGGAAGAGACAAGTTGTTTCATGTGTAACTGATTTTTCTATCAACGAAAATAATTTTTCCAGTGAAGCACAGGCTCGCGAAATAAAAATATCAACATCAGCCACAGGATTATTTTCAATACGACAATTATGGATGGAAATTTTTGTCTCGGTGATTCGTGCTACCTCTCGCAAAAAAGCCACCTTACGCGAATCACTTTCTAGCAAATGAATATTTTTATATCCGGCAATAGCTAGTGCCATACCCGGAAAGCCAGCACCACTGCCAAGATCAACAATAATTTTATTTTTATCTTCTATGAAATTTATCAGCTGAAGCGAATCAAGAAAATGCCTTTGCCATACATCACTCAGCGTATCTTTACTCACCAGATTTATTTTTTCTTGCCATTTGATGAGTGTATTATGATAGAGTTTCAGACGTTCAAAAACTTCAGGTGAAACTGAGATGTGGCTATTCAATAATTCAAATGGTGAATTATGCACAGAATTTTATTTCATCCTCACCGGATGTTGGTTTTTTGATAAAGCCAATAAGTGCGGTTACAGCTGCCGGTGTCATTCCTTGAATACGACTCGCTGCTCCGATATTATGTGGCTTGTGAAATTTCAGTTTGTTTTTTACTTCCGTGGATAATGATGACAGCAAATCATAATTGATGGATTCTGGGATTAGAAGCTCTTCTTCACGTTTGAATATTATAATATCCTGTTCCTGCTTTTCCAGATAACTATCATACACCGCTTCGATTTCGATTTGCTCCACTATATCTTTTTTCATAGATTGAAGCTCTGGCCATACCCGACAAATATCGGAGAAGTTCACATGCGGATAAGTCAGTAAATCAAATGCCGAACGACGCACTCCATCCTGATTCAAATTAATCGCGAAATTTGCCGCCTGATTAGGGGTGATGTTCAGATTCTTTAGAGTTCCACGTGAAGCTCGCAACCCCTCTAGTTTGCCCTTAAAAAGGGCTTCGCGTTCGTTTTTTACACAGCCAATAGCTATTCCTTTTTCAGTTAAACGTAAATCGGCATTATCAGCTCTGAGACTCAAACGATATTCTGAGCGCGAAGTAAACATCCGATATGGTTCACTAGTTCCGTGCGTAATTAGATCATCAATCATTACCCCGATATAAGCATCTGATCTATCTATTATAAATGGCTCGGAACCGGAAGCCGCCAGAGCTGCATTTACCCCTGCGACCAGCCCTTGCCCACCTGCTTCTTCATAGCCAGTTGTACCATTAATCTGCCCCGCAAAATAAAGCCCCTTAACTTTCTTCGTCTCTAGGGTCGGTTTTAATTCCCGTGGATCAACATAATCATATTCAATCGCATATCCTGGACGAATGATCCGGACATTTTCCAACCCAGCTATGGTCTTTATCATCTCTATCTGAACATCTTCGGGAAGTGACGTGGAAATGCCATTTGGATAAACCGTATCATCATCGAGACCTTCCGGTTCAAGGAAAATCTGGTGGTTTTCGCGGGCAGCAAAACGCACCACCTTATCTTCAATCGACGGGCAATAACGCGGGCCCGTACTTTCAATCTGACCGGAATACATCGGGGCGCGGTGAAGATTAGCACGAATAATTTCGTGGGTTTTTGGATTGGTATGGGTGATGTAACAAGAAATTTGTGAGACGTTCACCTTATCCGTCAAATAGGAAAAAGGCGTTGGTGGTTTGTCACCCGCTTGCTCTTCTAAAATACCCCAATTTATGGTTTTTCCGTCTAGCCTTGCCGGTGTTCCGGTTTTAAGTCTTCCAACGTTAAATTCAAGCTTTTTCAAAGTGTTAGACAAGCCAATCGATGGCGCATCCCCTGCTCTGCCGGCACGGATTTTAGTCTCACCAATATGCATCAGTCCGTTTAAAAATGTTCCGGTGGTAAGCACCACCTTTCCTGAGTTTACCACCTTACCCGAAGCAAGGACAACGCCCTGCACTTCTTTGTTATGACTTATCAGTAAATCCTCAACCGCATCTTCTATAATGGTAAGATTCTCATATTCCGATAAAACTTCCTGCATCGCCAGGCGGTATAATTTTCGGTCAGCCTGAGCGCGTGGCCCTCGCACCGCCGGTCCTTTGCTGGCATTGAGTATGCGGTAATGAATGCCGGCACGGTCAATCACCCGTCCCATCACACCATCAAGAGCATCAATTTCGCGAACCAAAGTTCCCTTAGCAATTCCCCCGATCGCCGGATTGCAGGACATTTCCCCGATGGTTGCAAATTTATGGGTAATGAGAGCCGTCTTAGCTCCAACCCGCGCCGAAGCCGCCGCCGCTTCCGCACCAGCGTGACCACCACCTATAATAATTACTTCAAATTTTTCCATATGCCCTATATCTGTCATTCCGAACGAATGTGAGGAATCTTATCTTGATATTATATTGTAAAGATCCCTCGACAAGCTCGGGATGAGAATTTTTTAAGTGGCAAAGCCACTAATAAAATATCTCACTTTCCTATACAAAACTCTTTAAAAATGACATCTAATACATCATCCACCTGAATTTTTCCAGTTATTTTGCCGATGGCAAGCGCGGCGCGGCGCAATTCCTCACAAGAAAGCTCCAATGGCTTGGGAATTAAAGCTGCCTTCAGGAGCATTTCTGCCTCTAATAACAATAGCCTATGCCGGTTGCGGGTAATAAATGGAGCATTACCTGCCGTAAAGAACCCCTTCACTTTTTCCTCTATAGAACTTAGCAGGTTATCTATGCCCTGCCCGGTTTTTGTGGAAAGAAAGATTGGAGAATTGTCATTGCGAGCGAAGCGAAGCAATCCAGTTTGGATTGCCACGTCGGCTACGCCTCCTCGCAATGACGAACCATTGGCAATATCAACCTTACTGATTATTACGATAGTGGTTTCATCCATCAGTTCTCTGGTATTTTTGTCCATATCAGGTAGTTCAGAAGCATCAAATAAGGCGAGTTTTATGTCCGCCTGTCCTGCCCTTGCTTTTGCCCTGCGGATACCCTCTTCCTCAATTTCATCGCCCGCTTCACGCAGACCCGCCGTATCCATTAAAATCACTGGATAACCGGCGATATCCATATGGACTTCGATAACATCGCGGGTTGTTCCGGCGTGGTGGGAAACTATGGCGGCATCACGACCAGCGAGCGTATTTAGCAAACTAGATTTACCGGCATTAGGCGCACCCAATATCACAATTGATAAGCCATCGCGCAGGCGTTCACCGCGCTTGCTATCCGCCAGAGCATTATTTATGGAATTCTGTAAAGAAATAATTGCCTCCCGCCATTTTATAAGAACTGACTCGGGAATTTCTTCATCGGGAAAATCGATATAGGCTTCCAGCAACGCTAAACAATTTATGGTTTTGCCACGTATCTCATCATAAAATACGCTCATCTCGCCTTGCATCTGGCGCATTGCCTGAGTTTTCTGGGCATTGGTATCAGCGTTGATTAAATCCGCCAAGCCTTCCGCTTCTAGCAAATCCATTTTTCCGTTTATAAAGGCTCTGCGGGTGAATTCACCTGGCTCTGCCATGTGCATACCGTCCAATCCGGAAAGAACCTCTGAAACCTCACGTATACCGGCGATGCTGCCATGCAGGTGCAGCTCGACCACATCTTCACCGGTAAAGCTATGGGGAGCCTGAAAATAAACGGCAAGACCATTATCTATGGCTTCCGCTGATGACGGATGGCGGATGACGGAGCGGTAAAAATGTCTTGGTATCGGTGAATTAATACCGGTAAGTAAAGAAAGAGCTTGGGCCGCGCTGTCACCGGAGATACGGATAACTGCTACGCCGGACTTGGCAGGAGCTGTGGCAAGAGCAAATATGGTACGGTTGGTCATTTTATAATAGTAGTTAGTAAATCGTATTTAGTAAATCGTAATGACGATATTTTTATCATTTCTCCAGCGTTTTGATAACATTCAGCAGCGTTTCGATACGTTTCGGATCACTTTCGTAACGTTTTAATTCCTGCTTCATTGCTTGCAGCGACTCTTGAAAAACATCTTCTATGCTGGTTTGCAGCCGCGCTTTTGCTTCTGCCATAACTTCTTTATATTCCTGAATAAATTCTGGAATCTGCCACCAGCGTGAGAGTGTCTCGCGGCGCATTTTAAGTTGTCTGGAAACTTCATCGGAAGTATCGCCGCGTACCAAAAGGCGTATTGATAATATCTGTTTTGCTGTGAGTTTATGTGACATTTTTTTAACCATTTAACTATTTATGATATAATAATGATGTATTGTATAATGACGGAGAGTGGCAGGGAAGGGGTGAAATCAATTGGTTAGAGTAGGTGTGAATGGCTTTGGGCTTTAACTACGCTATTGCAATAAAAACTTCATAATGCTCTAATTGAACTATTGGCAGTTAAAATATAAACTGCAGAACTTATTATTATATAGACCTTAAACCCATGACTGCCAATTTAGATGCTATTAAAGCTTCTTTCGCGAAGCTTTGTTCCGCCAGCAAAATTCCTACCGCTGGAGCCTTATCTGCCACCTTATCTGCTAAAGATAATGAAGGTAGATGCAAAGTAATCATTACCCTGGATACAACTAAGTTAATTGGTAGAAATATTAGTGATATATGGATTAGTGTTCCCACTATGGCAATGGATTTGAAAAAAGCTGGTATCTATAACATAGAAACCGATTGGTCACATGGGAAATTAATAAATGGAAAAATAGTTCCGATAACTGACCCAAAGGAAATTAAAAATAATGTATCACTAGAGGGTAATAAAATTTATTTATTTCCTAAGCTTACAGTAACAATGCCGGATAGTCAAGATTCACTTGAAAGAGTCCAGAAGGCTAATGAATATGCCACTGAAAAAGGCGCGGTTGCTAATAAAAAATCTTCCATAAGATCACAAAGCGAAAGTGGTCGGGGCAGGGGGTAATCTATCCCCGCAAAAACGCAGCATCTATCAAAGTCTTAGTATATTCGTGCTGGGGATTTTTGAAAATCTCATCGGTTTTGCCTTGCTCCATAATTTTCCCGCCACGCATCACAATCAGATTCTGGGCGATAGCGCGGATGACGCGCAGATCATGGCTGATAAACAGATAGCTAATGGCGCGGGTTTTCTGGAAATGTTTAAGCAAATCTATAATCTGCGCCTGCACCGATAAATCAAGAGCAGAGGTCGGCTCATCAAGCACTACCAGATTCGGCTTTAAAACCATGGTGCGGGCGATGCTGATGCGCTGGCGTTGCCCGCCGGAAAACTCATGCGGATAGCGGTCTTTCACTTCCAGCGGCAATCCCACTTCCTGTAATATCTGGTCGATTTCTGCTTCCCGCTCAGCCTCAGTTTTATCAGGATAATGCACCAGCATTCCTTCTTCGATTATCTGGCGCACGCGCATCCGCGGATTGAGACTGGAATAGGGATCCTGAAATACCAGCTGCATTTTTGAACGTAGCGGTCGGATGGCCTTAGTTTTTAAGCTATCTATAGATTGCCCCAGAAAAACAATTTTTCCCTCGCTTTTTATCAGACGGAGCAGGGCAAAACCGAGGGTGGTCTTACCGGAGCCGGACTCACCAACTATACCCAGAGTTGAACCTTCCGCGAGCGTTACCGATATATCATCAACAGCTTTGACATAATCCGTGATTCGCCGTAGCAGCCCAGTTTTAATCGGGAAATATACTTTGAGATTTTCACATTCGATAATAGTTTTAGCATCCGCCGGAACGGGCAGGGGATCGCCTTTAGGTTCCGATGCCAGAAGCTTTTTTGTATAGCTATGCTGAGGGTTGGTAAACACTTCTAAAACCGCTCCCTGCTCGACTATTTCGCCCTTATACATAACTGCCACCCGCTCTGCCATCTGGCGCACGATGGTTAGGTCATGGGTGATAAAAATCATTCCCATATTCATGGATTTTTGCAAATCTTTAAGCAGCTTCAGGATTTTGGCCTGTATGGTGACATCAACCGCCGTGGTCGGTTCATCGGCAATCAGCAGGTCGGGTTCATCGGCAATCGCCATAGCGATCATCACCCTTTGCCGTTCGCCGCCGGAAAGCTCATGCGGATAGGCATCGAGCCTATTTTTAAATTTCTCTAATCCGACTTTTTCTAGTAATTCTTGAATTGGGGAATTGACGAATTGAGGAATTGGGAAATCAGAAGATTTCTTCATTTCTTCATTTCTCCAATTCCTCATTTCCATTATCTGTTTGCCAATAGTATGTAGCGGGTTAAGCGCGGTCATTGGCTCCTGGAATATCATGCTGATATTTTTGCCGCGGAGTTTTTTGAAATCCGCTATGTTTATCAGTTCTTTGCCGCCGAAGGAAATGCTGCCACTTACTTTGGCATTTGACGGTTGCAAGCCAAGGCAAGAAAGGGCGGTTAGCGATTTGCCGGAGCCAGATTCACCCACCACCGCCAGCATTTCGCCTTTCTCCACAGAGAAAGAAATCCCGCGTAAAATCAGCGAATTACCAAAGGAAAGGGTTAGATTTTCTACATTTAACATTGTCATCAAATCTTAATGTTTATTCGGCGATAAATATTCTATAATCAGCATCTACCATGCTTTTAGCAATTTTGCATTTAATTAGGAAAGTTTTTTATGGGTTGGGAAGATTACGGATATGATGAAAGAAAACCTGGAAATAAGCCAGAAGGTGACCATGATGATGAGAGGATTAGAAAAGCACCTAAACCAACTAAGCCAACAGGTCTACAAGAATATTTAGATGCCATCCTTAAAGTACGTCCGGAACAAAACAGTGGATGGAATATGATAGAAGGAGACGGTCTAGCGATTGGCATTGATCCTGAAAAGATAGGTAAACCAACTAAGCATACAGAAAAGCTGCACCCAAGGCTTTTGAGAGATAATGATAAGGGCGGAGACGGTAAGGATTATTGCTGGCGTGACTAATTCTTTATCACTTTTCTTGGGTCAAAAGCATCGCGCACTGCTTCACTGATAAACACAATCAGAACCAGTAACATAGCGATTGTTATAAAGCCGGTAAAACCCAGCCACGGAGCATCGGGATTGTTCTTTCCCTGGAGTAATAATTCACCAAGTGACGGCGAGCCGACAGGCAGCCCAAACCCAAGGAAATCAAGGGTGGTGAGGGCGGTTATCGCGCTGCTCATTATAAACGGGATCATGGTCATCGCCGCCACCATCGCATTAGGCAGAACATGGCGCACCATGATAATTGGCTCAGAAACTCCTAGCGCACGGGCGGCTTTTACATAATCAAAATTGCGGGCGCGCAGGAATTCGGCGCGGACAACGCCAGTAAGCGACATCCATTTAAAGAGTAGCAAAATAAGAAGCAGCCACCAGAAATTAGGCGTTACCAGACTCGCGAGGATAATAAGCAGGAAAAGCTCGGGAAGCCCTGACCATATCTCCATAAAACGCTGGAATAACAAATCTGTCCAGCCGCCAAAATAACCCTGTACTGCTCCAGCAAAAATCCCGATTATGGAACTGATAATAGTGAGAATCAATCCGAACAGCACCGAGATACGGAAGCCATACATCAGGCGGGCAAATACATCGCGCCCCTGATCGTCGGTACCGAGGATATTGATGGCGGTAGGCGGCGAGGGAGCAGGGCGAGTAAGGTCATAATTGATGGTGCTGTAAAAAAAATGGATTGGCGGCCAGACCATCCAGCCATTTTCCTCTATTTTTTTGCTTGTGAAAGGGTCACGGTAAATAGCCTCTGTTTCAAAATCGCCAGCAAAAACTTTGTCCGAATAGGTGGCAAATACAGGAAAATAAAACTCGTTTTTATATTTAAGTATTATCGGTTTATCATTGGCGATAATTTCCGAGCATAGACTGGCTAGAAATAAAAATAAAAATATCCATAAGCTCCAGAAACCGCGGCGGTTAGCTCGGAAAATCTCAATTCGTTTGCGGGTAAGGGGAGATAAGAGTTTAGAGTGTGGAGTGTGGAGTGTGGAAGGTTTCATAAAAAATCCATTCCAGAGTTGTTACTGTAAGATTTTAACCAGACTATATTAATATGTAACAACATACTAAACTCCACACTCCACACTCTAAACTCCTCTCTCACACATCCCTCCGTTCAAAATCAATGCGCGGGTCAATCCATACATACATCAGATCGCCAATCAGTCCGGCAATCAGTCCGAGCAAGGTAAAAATGAATAATGTGCCGAATATCACAGGGTAATCGCGCCCAATAACCGCTTCATAGCCAAGCAACCCAAGACCATTTAAGGAAAAAACAATCTCAATAAGCAGCGCGCTGGTGAATAATATGCTGAGCAAGGCACTGGGAAAGCCAGCAATGATAACCAGCATGGCATTGCGGAATACATGCCCGTACAGCACCTGGTTCTCCGATAGACCCTTGGAACGGGCAGTCAGGACATACTGTTTGCCGATTTCCTCAAGGAAATAATTCTTGGTGAGCATGGTGAGGCTGGCAAAACCGCTAATGACCATCGCAACTACTGGAAGGGTTATATGCCAGAAATAATCTGTGATTTTACCCATAAGCGATAGTTCCGACCAGTTATCGGAAGTTAGACCCTTTAGCGGAAACCAGCTCAGGTAATTACCACCGGCAAAAACTATTATCAGTAAAATCGCAAATAAAAAACTGGGGATGGCATAGCCAATAATAATCAGCCAGCTTGTCCATATATCAAATCTGGAACCATCTTGCACGGCCTTGCGGATGCCTAGAGGAATGGAAATTAGATATACCAGTAATGTAGTCCACAGACCCAGCGAAATGGTCACAGGAAGGGTTTTAAGCACCAGATCCACCACTTTTTCATTGCGGAAAAAACTCTCGCCAAAATCAAAGCGCAGGTAATTCCCCATCATCTGAAAGAAACGCTCCAGCGGAGGCTTATCAAACCCATACATTTTCTCGATTTGTGCTATGATTTCCGGATCCAGACCCCGCCCACCGCGATATAACGAGTTGGTGCTTGTTATATCGCCTTTTACCGCCATATCTGAACCACTACCGCTTATCCGGTCAGTGGCGTGTCCGGAAGTTACATCAGTCAGCTGTGCCAGCGTGCGCTCAACCGGCCCTCCCGGAGCTACCTGCACAATGGCAAAATTCAGCACCATGATCCCAAACAAAGTTGGAATCATCATGAGCAGGCGGCGTATTATGTAGTTGAGCATGGGCGAGCTTCGGGATTAGGGCTTCGGGATTAGGGCTTCGGGATTTTATATACCTAATTCCTCATTTCTTCAATTTTTTAAGATCAACAATCGCAAGGTAATTATCGCCACTAATCACACTGCGCCCCAGCTCTTTTTCGGTTTCCTTGCGGGCTGTGCCTGCCATTATACGTAATGTTGTCATACCAGAAGCCAGTTTTATCCATGAGCGTAGCGAGTGGCTACGAAAACTGAGCTGTCTGGTATCCAGACTAACCTTTTTACTGGATACCAGCCTACGCTGGTATGACAAGATAAATGGCTCAGCTTTAGGGGAGGGAACGGATTGTATAATTCGCAGGAGAGATTCGCTATTTGCACAGTCGGTTTCGCGCATTTTGCCATCTGGGGCAGGTAATTTCAACTGTACGATTTTTTCGTACAGTTCAGAAAAATCTTCTTTTTCAGTCAGTTGTATTTTTAAATCTGACCAATAGCGACGGGCGTTGCTAGAGTCAGTCAAAGCTCCCACCACATCCACCACCGAAAACCACCATTCATCCTTATGCCAGATACGGCGGATCTGTTGTTCTTTAAATAAAACTATGGCGTTATTTTGCGTCATGCTTACTTCCCTTCTTTCACCCACCACGCTTGAAAGCCAAGGTTATATTTAGGTAAGGTTTCGGGGATGCCGAATTTATCCCAATAGGCCACACGGAAGCTGCCTGAATGCCAATGCGGGATTACCACATTTTCCCAAAGCAATGCGCGGTCAAGCGCCCGTCCGGCAGCAACCAGCGAATCCTTATCATGGGCTTTGAGAAGTTCATCTAACACCCCATCCACCGCCTTGCTTTTAAAGCCAGCAAGATTGTTGCTGCCTTTCACATCTGCTTGCGACGAATGCCAATAGGACATCTGTTCATTGCCAGGGAAAAATACGCCACGGTTAATCCAGACGGAAACCATATCAAAATCACCTTCATCCGTGCGTTTCTGATATTGTGCATCATCCACCATGCGGATTGATGAGGCAATTCCCAAACGCTCCAGATTCTTGCGCATTGGTGCAGCTACTCGCTCCATAGTTGGCTGGCGCAGCAAAAACTCCAGCGATAATTGCTCGCCTTTGGCATTCACTCTCTTGCCATCTTTTACTGTCCAGCCTGCCTCTTCAAGTAACTTCTGGGCTTTTAACAGATTCTCACGCGGATTTCCGGAACCATCAGTGACCGGATTAGCAAAAGGCTGGGTGAACAGGGCAGGTGGCAATTCATCTTTGAATTTCTCAAGTAAAGCCAGTTCTTTTCCTTCTGGTATGGAATTTGACTGAAAATCAGTATTCTCAAAAAAGCTTTTATTACGGGTATATGCGCCATAAAAAATGGTTTTATTTATCCATTCATAATCCAGCGTTAGCCCTATTGCTTCCCGCACCCGGCGGTCGGCAAATTTAGTCTGGCGGGTATTGAATATAAAAGCCTGCATCCCCTGAGGAGTATTATCCGGGATTTCGCGTTTTATAATCCGCCCGTCCTTTACCGCCAGCACGTCATAAGCCGTTGCCCAGTTACGGGCGATATATTCACGCCTAAAATCATAATTACCGGATTTCAGGGCTTCCAGAGTTACGTTCTCATCACGGTACATATCATAGCGTATTGTATCAAAATTATATTGCCCGCGGCTTACCGGCAGGTCTTTCGCCCAATAATCAGCAGCTCTTTTATAAATTATATTTTTTCCCTGCTCTACGCTTTCCACCTTATAAGAGCCATTACTGAGAGGTGACTCCAGAGTGGTTTTTTCAAAATCAACCTTGGCGTAATAAGCTTTGGAGATAATCGGCACTGAAGCCACAAGCATTGGCAGTTCTTTGTTTTTTGTCTCATTAAAGGTGAATTTGACTTTGTCCGGTGCAGTTTTTTCCACCTTCACCACCGGCGCGAACAGCATTTTATAAGTGGGATCGCCTTTTTCCCTGAGAATCGTAAAAGTAAACACCACATCATCAGGGGTGATAGGCGTTCCATCATGGAATTTAGCTTCTTTACGCAAGGTAAATTCCGCGCTGGAATTATCCCCGCTTATATCAACTGCGCTGGCGATCAGGCCATACATGCTTTGCGGTTCATCCTGTGAAGCCACCATCAGGGAATCAAATATCATGGTAATTCCTGGGGCTTTTACTCCTTTAAGGATAAACTGATTTAAATTGTCAAAGCTTCCGGTTTCGGCAAGTTTTACTGCGCCACCTTTCGGTGCATTGGGATTTACATAATCAAAATGCTTGAAATCAGCTTTATATTTGCACTCGCCGTAAAGCGTCAGGCAATGGGAAGGGGCTGCGAAGGCGGATGACGGATAACAGAGGGCGGATGACAAAGTGAGAAAATATACAAATCTTGTCATTCGTCCATTATCCGTCATCGTACTATGCTCCACCCCAAGGGCCTTTGCCAGGCTCTTGATGTGGCATTGGAGAGTTTCTGTTCTTTATTGCGTCAAACACGGTAAGTGCCTGCGCCACCATCGAACCTGCATCACCAGGATTGGACGGTAGAAGCACTGTGTTGGTGGTTTTAGCCAGCTGACCGAATGCCGTAACATATTGCTCGGCAATCTTGAAGGAAACGGCTTCTGAACCACCACCACGCTGAATGGATTCAGCAATCATGGAAATACCTTTAGCGTTAGCTTCAGCAACGGCAAGTATGGCTTCCGCTTCACCGCGCGCGCGGTTTATCTGCTCAATCTGCGATGCTTCCGATTGCAGGACGATTTCCTGCTTTTTACCTTCGGCAACGTTGATTTGCGACTGGCGTTTACCTTCAGATTCCAAGATGGTTGCGCGTTTCTGACGGTCTGCCGCCATTTGCAGTTCCATCGCTTTCAAAACGGAATTAGGCGGGGTTATGTTCTTAATTTCATAACGCATGCACTGGATGCCCCAACTTTGCGCTGCCTGATTAATAGCTGCAACAATGTTAGCGTTTAACGCTTCACGCTCTTCAAAGGTTTTATCCAGAGTAAGTTTACCGATTTCTGAGCGCATGGTGGTCTGTGCAAGTAGCTGCACCGCATAAATCGGGTCAGAAACACCGTAAGACGCTGCTATCGGATCCATAATCCGAACATACAGCACACCGTCAAGGTTCAGGGTAACGTTATCACGGGTAATACCTGCCTGTTCAGGAACATCGACTGCCATTTCTTTCAGCGAATGTTTATAAGCAACCCGCTGAATGAATGGGATTATTATATTAAGCCCTGGTTCTAATTTTCGGTCAAATTTACCGAGGCTTTCAACAATCCATGCCTGTTGTTGCGGCACGGTTTTCGCGCCATTAAAAATTACGACAAGTACGACAATACCAATAGCAATAAAAAATTCCATGTTAAGTTCCTTTGTTTTTGAGTTATTTAGGAGCTACAGTCAGCACATTTCCGGTAATATCTTTAATAACCACCTGCGCACCGGATTCCAGTTTTTCTACAGGTGATGATTCCGCCAACTTTGCTTTCATGATCGCGCCTGACCACACAACTTCTCCGCCATGAGTTTTACTAATACCTTTTTCGCCAACACTTGCCGTGTCACCAATAATATTATGGTAAGAGGCTTTGGTTTTCCCCAGTTTTAATTTCTGCATTGGTTTCCACAAGACCAATGCCCACAGCGCGGTCGAAACAACAAAAACCAGTATCTGCAGCAAAATATCATCTAATGGAATAAGCAAAAAATTCAGCCCCATACCAACCGTAAGTGCGCCTAAACCGGCAAACAGCAAGCCAACACCCGGAACACCAATTTCAGCGATAAGAAAGATGACGCCAACAACCAGCCAGACAATCATTACATTATGCTCCATATTGCTATCTTAACCTCCATTATTTAGGGGTGACAACAAGTGTATCGCCATCTACTTCCTTGACCAGCATTTTAGCCCCGGCTTCAACGCTTTCTGAGTCGGCATTTGGTGCAAAACGAGCCTTCAGGGTTTTACCGGCAAAAACAACTGAACCGCCACTCACAGAATTGATACCTCCAGTTGCAACTTCCACCGTTTTATCTTTTATTGACTTATAGAATTCCTTGTCTTCCTGACTCATACCTGCGTTCGCATCCACATCACGAAATAGATATTTCCAAGCAAATATCGCCACCACGAAGCAGATTATTTCCGCTATGATAAAATATTCATAATACCCCTGAGTTTCACCTTCTGGCACCCTCATAATTCCAGTCATAAGGAAAGCTGCTATGGTGAAAGCAGCGTAAGAAGCATAAATAAGGTTGTATTTTGTCGTAAATTTATCGGCAATAAAAAAAGCCGCGCCCAGTGCTAACCAGATAATTATTAGACTAATCATTTATATTCTCCTCGAGTAAAAACTATTTCAGTGTACTTAAGTAAGCTATCAAATTAGCCCTATCCTGCGGGTTAGGCATACCAGCAAAAGACATTTTATTTCCTGGGATAGATTTTTTAGGATTTGCCAGAAAATCCGAAAGCTCCTGCGGATTCCATTTTTTATCTTTCATCGCCATAATAGCTGCCGAATAAGCATACCCATCACTATGCGCGAAATGACTGCCAACCAATCCCCACTGGTTCGGACCAACACCGTTTTTTCCACCTTTGTCAAAGCTATGGCAGGAAGTGCATTTCTTTATCAAACCCTCACCAGCCTTAGCATCTGCCTTTTCCATAAAAGACGCAATATCAACCGGTTTTTCTTCCGCAGTTGGCGCGCCACCACTTGCGGTTGGGGCATCAGCAACAGCGATGCTGAAGCCACGCTTAGGCTCAGCACCATGTCCACCTTCACCGCCAGAGTAAAGCCCTTCGCTCACCAATCCAGAAACCATTGCAATAATTCCCGCAAGTAAAACCGCGCCAGTTACCTTATTAAATTCCAAATTACCACCTGACATAATAAAACTTCTCCAAAAACTGCTTAAGTAATAATTGGTTGTCTTTATAATATAGCCATTCTATCTATTCAATAAGAAGTTTTACTAGAAGAAATTGAAATATCAGAAATTATGAACCCAGTAATTATAATACCGGCGCGCATGGCATCAACGCGGCTTCCAGACAAGCCTATGGCTTTAATTGGCGGGTTGCCGATGATTGTTCAGGTGATGAAGCGGGCGCAGGCGGCAAATATTGGACAGGTAATTGTTGCATGTGACGGGCAGGAAATAGCAAAGGTGGTTAAAGATGCCGGTGGCGAAGCTATTATTACCGATGCTGATTTACCATCCGGTTCTGACCGTATTTTTCAAGCTCTCACCAAAATCGATCCCGAAAAGAAACATGATATTGTTATAAACGTGCAAGGTGATATGCCATGCTTAGATCCACAAATTATCAAAAAACTATTTGCAGTATTAGAAAATAAAGAGGTTGATATTGCAACTCTGGCTGCTGTTATAACTGATGAGGCTGAGAGAACTGATCCGTCGGTGGTTAAGGTTGCTATGGACGCACGGGGGCGTGCGCTATATTTTTCCCGCGCAACCATTCCGCATGGCGAAGGGGAATTGTACCATCATATTGGAATTTATGCTTATCGGCGCGCGGCTTTAGAAAAATTTGTAAGTATGCCGCCAAGTTCGCTTGAACTTCGGGAAAAATTAGAGCAACTTAGGGCATTGGAAGCAGGAATGCGGATTGATGTAGCGGTGGTTGATACTATACCACTCGGTGTAGACACGCAGGAAGGTTTAGAAAAAGCGAGGAAGATGTATGGCTTTTGATTTTAATATGGACAATAAGTCGTTTATTCAGCTTATGGGAAATGGTGTTAAATACAGCGTACCCAAGTTTCAACGTGATTATAGTTGGAGAGAAGAGCACTGGGAAGATTTATGGTCTGATATAAATAACAATGATAATATTTCTCCATGGCATTATATGGGATATTTGCTGTTACAGCCGGATGCTAAGGATGTACATCAACATAAAATTATTGATGGTCAACAGCGAATCGCCACAACTACAATAATAATTTTAGCAATTTTGAATGAGCTACAAGTCTTAATAAACAGTGGAAATGAGCCAGATGATAATAAGAAAAGGCAAGATGCAATACGCAGTAGATATATTGTTTTTACAGATCCAATTTCACTTCAATCGCAGGCAAAATTAACACTTAACAGGAATAATAATAGATTTTTTCGTAAGTTATGTTCCATGGATGAGCCTATGTTTCGTAACGCAAAGCCTTCTGAAATGTTAATGTTCGAAGCACTTAAATTCTATAGAAAAAGAATTCGATCTGAAATAACTGCTACAGGTGAAGAATTAGCAAAATTTGTTAGTAAATTAGAAGATAAATTATTTTTTACCACAATTGAAGTTAAAAATGATCTTAATGCTTACACGGTTTTTGAAACACTTAATGCTCGTGGGGTAAAGCTTTCAACACCAGATCTAGTAAAAAACTATCTTTTTTCTCAGATAGATAAAGAAGAAAATACACAAAATGAAGAGCTTGATCAATTGGATGAAGACTGGGAAGCCATCCTTTCCCAGCTTGGCCGCGATGGAGATTTTTCTCGTTTTATTCAAGTGGAATGGAATAGCCGCCACCATCCAAAAACCCAGAAAACGGGGCTTTTTAGAGAGATTAAAAGTCATATAAAAGATAAGAATTCAGCATGTGATTATGTAAAAAAATTAGAAAAAGCCGCACCAATTTATGCAGCTTTGGAAAATCCAGATGATTCTTTATGGAAAGATTACGAAAAAGAAAATAACGAAAAAATTTCTAATTCTATTAAAACTCTAAAATGCTTCAGTATAAAACAGCCGCATGGCTTATTAATGGCAGCATACCTAAATTTTTTAAAAGAAGATTTTTTAAGAATAGCTGCCTACATAGAAGTTATATCAATTAGATATAATGCAATATGCAGAGGGCACCCAAACGAGCAAGAAGATATATATAACAAAATAGCCTGCGATATTTCTAATGGCATTCTTACCAGCCCTGATTCAATCAAAGATAGATTGAAAGATGTGTACAAAAACGACCGTGAATTTATCGAATATTTTGAGCTTAAATCTATAAAAACACAACCAGAAGCCCGTTATATATTGGAGCGTATAGAAGAATACCTAAAGCCAAACCATAAAGTAAGTTACGCAAGATCTACTCTTGAGCATATTTTACCAAAAAATCCTTCTGATGATTGGCTGGAATTCTTTACCAAAGAAGTAATTAATGAAAGTATTTATCGCTTAGGTAACATGACATTGTTAGAAAAAGAGGAAAATAGAAAAGTTGCAAACAAGCTTTATAGCGAAAAAATAAAGGTTTATGCTACAAGTGATTATGAAATCACTAAACAATGTGCCGAACATGAAATTTGGAATAAAGATGCTGTTCTTAATAGACAAAAGTGGCTTGCAGAGCAAGCCGTTAAATGCTGGCGTATTGATTTTGAATAAAACACAAGAAAGATATAATCTTATATGACAAATAATTTTGATGTGCTGGGAATCGGCAATGCCATTGTCGATATTTTAAGTTTTTCTGATGATAAATTTTTACAGGAAAATGGTTTTGCCAAAGGTAGCATGACACTTGTTGATGAAGAAGTGGCAAAAGGATTTTATGCGAAACTGGGACAAACTACCGAATGTTCCGGTGGCTCGGTTGCCAATTCCCTAGCCGGCCTTGCTTCTCTTGGTGCTAAAACTGCTTTTATCGGCAAGGTGAAAAATGACCAGCTCGGCGCAATTTTTACCCACGATCTGCACGCTGTCGGTGTTTATTTTGACAGCAAGCCGGCAACTACCGGCGCAGCCACCGCCCATTGCATGATTTGTGTTACACCTGATGCCCAGCGCACTATGATCACCTATCTCGGCGCGTGTGGCTCTGTATCAGAAAATGATAAGGATGAAGCACTTATCCAGCGTTCCAATATTTTATACATTGAAGGATATTTGTGGGACGCAGAAGCTGCAAAAGCAGCAATCCGCTCATCCATTGCCACAGCGAAACAACATGGCAAACGCGTGGCTTTTACCCTATCTGATACTTTCTGCGTACATCGTCACCGCGCTGAATTTTTAAAACTAATAGATAATGATATTGATATTCTTTTTGCCAATGAAGAGGAAATCAAAGCTCTATATGAAACGCAGGATTTTGATACGGCAATTTCTAAAATTCGCGGAAAAGTTGCAGTAGCTGCTGTTACCCGCAGTGAAAAAGGCAGTGTGGTCGTTACCAAAGCAGCTATTGAAACCGCACCCGCACAGAAAATCAATAATATTGTAGATACCACAGGAGCGGGTGATCTCTACGCCAGTGGCTTTTTATTCGGGCTTTCAAGGGGCTGGGATTTGCTGAACTGCGCCCAGCTTGGCAATAAATGCGCTGGTCAAATCATCACGCAGCTCGGGGCAAGAAGCCAGAAAAAACTAGATGCGCTCGTGGCTTAAATATGTTATAAACAGCCTGTCACTGTATATTTGAGGTATCACTTATGTCTATACAATTAAGTTCACAACTTGAAAAGGCTATCCAACAAAAAATTGCGTCTGGATTATATAATTCTGCTAATGAAGTAGTATCTGAAGCATTAAATGCTATGGAAACCCAAGAACAATTACGCATGATAAAATTACAAAAACTACGTCAAGATATTCAGGATGGACTTGATAGTGGTACAGCAACACCTTGGGATGCTGATGGGATTAAGCAACTTGCCCGTCAAAGAAAAGCCGAAAAAAATAAGAGTTCTGAATCCTGATGCTAGGTCTTTCCAAAAGTCCATGTGCAGAAAATGATATTATAGAAATCTGGGGATATATCGCAGATGATAGTGAGCTGCGAGCTGATTCTTTCATCAAAGATATTGAAAAATTATTTTATACACTTGTAAAAACTCCTAACATAGGAAAATCCCGTAACGAACTGTTAGATGGATTAAAAAGCTTCCCGATAGGAAGATATGTCATTTTTTATCGTACTCACTTGAATGCGGTAGAAATAGTTAGGGTTCTGCATTCCGCAAGAGATATAGACTCAGGGTTGTTTTCTTCTGATTATTTACATTAAATCATGATTTATCGTCATCGCTTACCTCTCTACCTCCAACCACGCCTGCTAGTTGTTCTAGCTCTTGGTTTTGTTAGTGGCTTGCCGCTTGCTCTCAGTGCTTCTACCCTGTCAATATGGCTTACTGAATCTGGGGTTAGCCTTTCAGCTATCGGTTTATTTGCTGCGGTTGGCACTCCTTATACTTTAAAATTTTTATGGTCGCCACTTATTGACGGTCTCAAACTTCCATTATTTACAAGGCTCTTTGGCAGGCGCCGTGGCTGGCTCATAGCTACGCAATTATTATTGATAGCAAGTCTGATTGCGCTTGGTTTTTGCAACCCTTCCGAAAATTTATTGCTTATGGCGATAGTTGCTTTGCTGGTTGCTATATGCTCGGCTACGCAGGATATTGTTATTGATGCCTACCGCGTGGAAATTTTACCCACACATGAGCAGGGGGCAGGGGCTGCGATGGTTGTGCTTGGTTATCGCCTCGGAATGATTACCTCGGCGGCTGGCGCGCTTTTCCTCGCCACCGCATTTGGTTGGCAGATTACTTACATGATCATGGCAGCAATTGTGCCAATAGCATGGCTGGCTATTGCGATAGGCGGTGAACCAGAAAGCAAGGCTTGTGGCTTAGGGCTTAAGGCTTACGGAGCCACAGATTGGATCAAAAAACACGTCATAGAGCCATTTACCGATTTCATGCAGCGTGATGCCTGGCTGGGAATATTGTTATTTATCCTGTTATATAAACTAGGCGATGCTTTCATGGGGGCGATGACCAATCCGTTTTTAATCAATATAGGGTTTACTAAAAACCAGATAGCGACCGTGGTAAAACTATACGGGGTGATTGCCACCATCGTCGGTAGCCTGATTAGCGGGGTGCTGGTGGTGCGTATCGGCATGATGCGGACATTATGGATTTGCGGCATTCTTCAGACATTTACCAATCTGGTGTTTGTGGCGCAGGCAAGAATAGGCGCAGATGAAATGTTTTTAGCTTTCTCTATTTCTCTGGAAAATATCAGTGGCGGAATGGGAACTGCGGCCTTTGTCGCTTTCATCAGCAGCCTGGTGAATAAACAATTCACCGCCACGCAATACGCCCTGCTCAGCTCCTTTTCTGCCTTTGGCAGAACGTGGCTTTCCACCCCCGCTGGCTGGTTCGCAGGAAAACTCGGCTGGGAAGCTTTCTTTGTCCTTTCGGTAGTATTGGCTATTCCGGGACTTGTGGTGCTGTGGTGGTTGTCGAGGAGGTTTAGGCAATCTTCAATTTCAAATCAAGAGCCTTAAGAACTCTGATAAAGGTATCGAGACTTGGTGTTCTATCGCCAGAAAGTGCTTTATAAAGACTGGCACGACTAAGCCCTGATTTTTTGGCAATTTTATTCATACCTCTGGAACGAGCAATTGTACCAAGAGCTTTAGCGATGAATGCAGGGTCATCACCATGCTCCTCAAGAACGATACCGAGATATACAGCGGCATCTTCCTCGCTTTTAATATAATCGGCAGCGTCAAAAACACTGCATCCTTTTGGCAATTTCATATTCATCTCCAATCCTTAGCTAACTCTTTGGCTTTTTTAATATCCCCAATTACCATCTTCAACACGCTGCAAACGTGTGGTGATTCTATAAATAGCCTATCTATCACGTATACTGTTCAACCATTTCTGGAAGTTATCGGTCTTGATTATGCTAATCATGTGACTGATTTTAAATGATTGTAAATAGACAGTCAAGGAAAATCTGTTGCCAGCAGGATACAGAATTTATGGTTCTAGACCCCGTGTCAAGCACGGGGATAATCACCACCTAACCTCAGGCGGAAGGGACATAAGAATCGCCTCGGTATTGCCACCCGTCATCAGACCAAAGCGCGTGCCACGGTCATAAAGCAGGTTAAATTCCACATAGCGACCACGTTTTACCAGTTGCCACTCGCGCTGCTCCTTAGTCCATGTTTCCTGCAAATGTCGGCGCACCAGCTCAGGGTAAATATCGGCAAATGTTCTGCCCACTTCCTGCGTGAAGGAAAAATCTTTGTCCCAGTTTCCGGTATTTATATAATCATAAAAAATTCCACCAACTCCGCGCGGTTCATTCCTATGTTTCAGGAAAAAATATTCGTCGCACCATTTTTTGAACTTAGGATAATATTCAGCGTCGAACCTATCGCAAGCTGCTTTAAAAGCTGCGTGGAAATCGGCTGTGTCCTGCTCTATTGGATACATTGGAGTTAAATCCCCGCCACCTCCAAACCAGCTTTTATAGGATTCGGGATTCGGGATTCGGGATTCGGGAAGCAAGGATTCCCCCCCAACCACAATCATCCGCGTATTCATATGTACGGCAGGAACAAGCGGTGAACAAGGATGAGCAACCAGAGAAATTCCGCTTGCCCAGAAGCGCGGATCAATATCTGCTCCGGGAATTTCCTTACGCATGGTTTCAGAAAATTCACCATGAACAGTTGAAATATTCACGCCAACCTTCTCGAAAACCCTGCCTTTCATCACCGACATTTCACCACCGCCACCATCAGCACGATTCCAAGGTGTGCGGACAAAACGTCCCGCAGTAAAATTACTTCCTGTAAACTCATCTTCAAGTTTCTCAAAACGCTGACAAATATCATCACGCAATGTACGAAACCAAGCTGATGCCTGCTGTTTTTGCTGTTCAATAATATGCAAATTATCCATAAAATCTTCCTGTTTGTCTGAGTGACTCACCTAACACCATACTTGCAGCCAGCGCAACATTCAGCGAACGCGCATTTCCGTGCATCGGAATTTTTACCTGTGCATGCGAAGCTTGTGCTACATAATCGGGAACACCGGAAGATTCCCGTCCGAGAAGCAATATATCGTTTTTATTAAAAACAAAATCCGTGTAAATATTTTTAGCTTTGGTGCTTAGTAATATTATGCGGTTATCAGTATCCATCTTTTCCATAAATTTTCCCCAGGAAATATGACGATGCAAATCAACCTGCGCACCATAATCCATTACAACACGTTTTAATTGACGGGAGTCAAGTAGAAAGCCGCACGGCTCTATAATATGCAAACTCACCCCAAGACAGGCAGCAAGGCGCATCAGGCTTCCGGTATTTTGCGGTATATCTGGTTCAAATAAGGCAATATTCATATTTATCAGGATATTATAAATTAAGGAAGGTTTATAACAATAAATTATTTAAATTTACAATGAATCAGTCGTTATGTAGTATAGTGATATATTTTATAAACTCATATTTGAGAAAATGAAAAGGTTGTTTATGGTTCCACGCAATGGCTTTATCCCCGCAACGATCGCAACCTTTGCTGCTTTTGCTTCCGGTATGGGTGTTTGCCTGTTCAATCTTGATACGGTTGGTGCATGTGTTGACATGGCACATGTCTGGGTAGGAAAATTTCATGAGATGGGGAATCATTTAATTGCCTGGGGACTGGCAATCTTAAAAGGTTCGGGGATTTAGTGCCACTGTTCACAAAAATGCGAACAGGCTCGTAATCTAATAGTTGAAACTTCATAATATTTTGTTATAGAAACGTCTCTAGGTAATTTTTTATAGAGATTTTTCATGGGTCAACATACATCTTCTGTTTCGCATTCTAACAAAAATTCTAATGAACATGGGCATGATTGCGGTGGCGCTACCCGTCGTGATTTTATGATGCTCACTGCTGGCGCGTTAGCAGCTGTCGGCGGTGCAGCTGTTGCCTGGCCGTTAATTGACAGCATGAATCCGGCAGCCGATGTGTTGGCACTTTCTTCTGTCGAGGTTGATTTATCGCCTATCAAAGAAGGGCAGACAATTAAAGTTAAGTGGCGTGGTGTTCCGGTATTTATCCGCCACCGCACCAAAGCTGATATTGAAGAATCAAAGAAAGTTTCCTTAAGCGATTTGAAAGATCCTCAGAAAGATGAAGATCGGGTACTTAAAGGTCATGAACAGTGGTTGGTCATGGTTGGTGTCTGCACGCATCTTGGCTGCATTCCTCTCGGAGGAGCTGGCGAATATGGCGGAAATGATGGTGGTGGCTGGTTCTGCCCATGCCACGGCTCGCATTATGACACGGCAGGACGCATCCGCAAAGGTCCGGCTCCTACCAACTTGCCTGTTCCCAAATATGCTTTCATCAGTGATAACCGGATTAAGATTGGTTAGAAAAGAATGATGTCTTTATCAAGTGATTATTATCAGGAAAATAAAGCTGGAAAAAAGCTGACGGGTGGACTCGCCAAACTGCTGGGGGATTCTGAAAATTTTAATGCCATTGGAAAATCCTATATGAGTTATTTAAAGGAGATGGGCAACGGAAGATTGGCAATAACAAGTCAGGAGCTCAGCGTTTTTATAGGAAATGATGATTATAAATATCTGAAAGAAAGGTTACCTGCGGATTCTTATACTGATTATTACACAGATGTTCAGCAGAAAAGGGGGCATGTCGATTTTCATAATATCTGCTCTGCAATTTCTGCTATGGCAACAGATAAGGAATTTGGCACTGCTATGAAAAAAGCAGATAAAAATGCTGAAGTAGAAAAGCTGAAGGCTATTAATAAGGCTGTTAGAGAATTAGTAAAAGAAGCTGGGGACTGTGAATTAAAAACATTATTGAAAACAAGTTTGGGTCTAAATTTGCAAAGAGGAAGTAGCAAAACATGAGTTCAGAAGCCAAAGAGCAAAAACCAGGAGTCATAGGCTGGATTGAATATCGCCTGCCGGTTTTTTCATTTTTAAATAATAGTCTTGGAAATAATTTTCCAGCACCGCGCAACCTTAATTACTGGTGGAACTTTGGCTCTATCGCCGGCATCTGTCTGGTAATCCAGATATTGACCGGTCTGTTTTTATCCATGCATTACACCGCGCATGTTACAATGGCTTTTGACAGTGTTGAAAAAATCATGCGCGACGTGAATTACGGCTGGCTGATGCGCTACTCGCACGCTGTCGGTGCATCAATGTTTTTCGTGGTGGTGTATATCCATATCTGCCGTGGTCTGTATTATGGCTCTTATAAAGCACCGCGTGAAATTCTCTGGTGGCTTGGTCTAGTTATTTTCCTGCTGATGATGGCAACCGCTTTTATGGGTTATGTTCTTCCTTGGGGGCAGATGAGTTTTTGGGGTGCGACTGTTATCACCAATTTATTTTCAGCAATTCCGGTGGTTGGCGAATCAATCGTGCATTTGTTATGGGGTGGTTTTTCCGTTGATAATCCAACACTTAACCGCTTCTTCTCTCTGCATTTCCTCTTGCCATTTGCAATCGTTGGTGTGGTTATTTTCCATATCTGGGCGTTACACCAGCATGGTTCAAATAATCCTCTGGGCATTGATGTTAAAGGAAAACAGGACACAATTCCATTCCATCCCTACTATACCTATAAAGATTTTTTTGGATTTGGTATTTTCTTTATGGTGTTTGCTTGGTTTGTTTTCTTTTCACCGAACTCTTTAGGGCATCCTGATAATTATATACCGGCTAATCCAATGGTCACCCCAGCTCACATTGTGCCGGAATGGTATTTCTTGCCATTCTATGCAATCCTGCGCTCAGTTCCAGATAAGCTGTTGGGAGTAGTGGCAATGTTTGCTTCTATCCTTATTATGTTTGTGCTACCATGGATTGATCGCTCAAAAGTTCGCAGCGGGAATTTTCGCCCATTATTCCAGAAAATTTACTGGGTGTTTATTTTAAACGCAATTGTGCTTGGTTATGTAGGTTCGCAACCAGCAGACTGGGGCATACTCTATAGTATTGTTGTAGACGGAACTTCTATTTTAGATATTTCTGTTGGACGTATCGCAACAGCCATTTATTTCGCTTATTTCCCGATACTCTGGCTTATCAGCGGGAATGAAAAAACCCTGCCACTTCCTGCCAGCATAAGTGAAGCGGTACTAGCTAAAAACAATAATAACGCGCACCATTAATGGAACTGTGATAATATGAAAAAATATGCGAAAAAATCTATTTTTAATGTGGTGTCATTAATAGCTATAAGTGTCAGCAGTCAAGCATTAGCCGGTGGCGGTGGCGAAATACCACTGAAAAAAGTTAATTGGCATTTTGACGGGATGTTCGGAAGTGTCGATAAGCAATCAGCGCAGCGTGGTTTTCAGGTATATAAGGAAGTTTGTGCAGCCTGCCATGGTTTGAACCGTATTGCTTTTCGTAACCTCGCCGATATTGGTTTTTCGGAAGCGGAAATCAAGGCACTTGCCGCAAGTTATAAGGTTAAAGATGGACCGAATGATTCTGGCGATATGTTTGAACGTGACGGTCTGCCCTCTGATCGTTTTGTGCCGCCATTTCCTAATGAGCAAGCAGCTAGTGCTGGCTTCAGTGGTAAAGCACCGCCAGATTTAAGTCTGATTGTTAAAGCGCGTGGCGATGGTGCTAATTATCTATACTCACTTCTCACCGGTTATGGGCAAAAACCGCCTGAAGATTATACCCCGGTAGAAGGAAATCACTATAATCCTTATTTCCCGGGTAATAATATATTGATGCCTGCTCCATTTTCTGATGATCAGGTTACTTATTCTGACGGTACCAAAGCAAGTGTTGACCAGATGTCGCGTGACGTTACCAACTTCCTGCAATGGGCGGCGGAACCAGAAATGGAAGCACGCAAGCAGATGGGCATAAAAGTATTAATTTATCTCGCTATATTCACCGGTTTCATGTATATAGCAAAACGTAATTTATGGAAAAAACTACACTAGAAAATAGGCTTAGGGCTTATGGATTAAGGCTTAGGAAATGGAGCTTCTTAAGCCTTAAGCCTCAAGCCCTAAGCCTTTTATTGCCTATCAGCTATTGTTTATTGCCTATTACGCCAGCTGAGGCCATCAGCGTTTCAGTAGGGACCAGCCCAACTCCGGTTTTTAAGAAAACTGCAATCAACTCTAAAGCAAAACCATCTTCTAAAGATCCGGTGCTAATGACCGCTGAACATGTTGATTATGACAAAGATTCGTCACTGGTAATCGCCACAGGCAACGTAGAAATAACTCAGGGTGAAATTATTCTGGTTGCCGATAAAGTTTCCTATAATCAGGAAAGTAATATAGTAGTGGCTGAAGGTAATATCAGCATGCTGGAATCTTCCGGCAGTATTATTTTTGCGGATCGGGCGGAACTGGTAGATAATTTAAAATCCGGTGTCATCGATCAATTCAAAGCCCGGCTTTCTGATGATTCATTATTTGTTGCAGCCAGCGCGAAAAAATATGATGAAGATATAATAGAGCTGGATCATGCTATTTACTCGCCTTGTAAAGTATGCCAGTCAGAAGAAGGAAGCAATGCGCCTTTATGGCAGCTGAGAGCCGATAATGTTGTTATCAACAAGGAAGAGCAAACTGTTAAATATGATGATGCTCTAATGGAAGTTTATGGTGTTCCGGTTTTTTACACACCATATTTCTCACATCCAACGCCGGGGGCTGATAATAAAAGTGGCTTGCTCGAGCCAACATTCAAGCAATCAACCAACTTAGGCACAGTATATAAGCAACCGGTTTATTATAGTATTGCCAAAGACAAAGATATTACTTTAAGCCCAATGTTTACTACTTTAGAAGGGCCTGTTCTTGCCGGCGAATATCGACAATTATTTAACAATGGTGGAATTACCTTAAGCGGCAGTATTACCAAACCGCAAACCCGTGATGCTGGAGGAGTGACCTCAAAAGGACAAAATCTGCGCGGGCATTTTGAAGGCGTTGGTCAATTTGCTTTGGATAAAAGCACCGACTTAGGATTCAATATCCGCCAAACCAGCGATGACACCTATTTGCGCCGTTACGATTTCAGCCAGGACTCTTTGCTTACTTCGCGCTTATACGCAGAAAAACGTGATTTTCTTCAGGAATTTTCCGGAGAAAAATCACGCAGTATCGCAAAAATTGAGGCCCTTAAATTTGATGGTCTGACCGCTGCCGATAATAACAGAAGAGCACCACTAATATTACCACTGGCTAATTTTAACTGGGAATCTGCCCCGGAATATTATGATGGTCGCTTCTTTATCGATACCAACCTGATGTCACTAACCAGACAGGAAGGGGCTGAGAGCAATAGAATTTCCAATACTGTCGGTTGGAAAGCACCGTATATTACTCCTGACGGTCACGTTCTGGAACTCGCCACTCAGCTACGCACCGATGTTTACCGGGTAGAAGACCATCTGCTTGCGCCTGACGAAAATTATAGCGGACAGACCGGAAGGATTGTGCCTCAGGTCTCTTTAACCTGGCGTTATCCACTCATAAATGAGTGGGAAGATGGCAATTTACTCTTAGAGCCAATTGTGATGGTTGCCGCCAGCCCTAACAGTGGTAATTCCAATAAGATTCCTAATGAAGATTCACAGGTTCCGGAATTCAACACCACTAATTTATTCAGCCCTAACCGCTATGCCGGCTATGACCGCATAGAAACCGGCGCACAGATGAGCTACGGGCTGCGCGGTCAGGCGCAGTTCTTTGATAACAAGTATATTGACTGGCTGGTGGGGCAGCATTACCGGCAAAACACCGATAATAATTTCCCTTACACTAATAACAGTAATAGTAATCTGTCTGACTATGTCGGAAAAATAGATGTATATTATGATCCATTTACCATATCGTACCGTACGCGTCTGGATAAAGACAGTCTTGCTTTCAATCAGAATGATGTTACCGGAAGTGTGAACTATTACCCGGTAACTTTAAGTTCATCTTATTTATCTCTTAAAAACGATCCTACCTTAAGCAATAAGGAAGAAATAAACGGAACATTGGGTTTGAACCTGACCAGAGAATGGATCTGGGGAATTGGTGCGAACAGGGATCTGGAATTAGACCGATTAAGCAGCGCGTTTACCAGTTTGACGTTCCAGAATGAATGTCTTTATGTAACCAATAGTTTTGGTAAGAATTATACTTTTGACCGTGACATTAAACCAGCTACCACTTATATGTTTCGTGTTTCTCTAAAAAATATGAACTGAGTATAACGATATCATGAAAAACTCCCGGCTGATTTTAGCAGCTCTTCCTATATTACTTGCCACGGCTACGGCAAATAATTCTTTTGCCCAGAGTGCGCCTGCTGCCAGTTCACTCAATATCGCCGCTGTGGTGGGCGATCAGGTGATATCGTCTTTCGATCTGAATAACAGGATAAAATTCATTCTGGCTACTACAAGATTGTCAAATACTCCCGATACTATAGCTAAAATCAGGCCACAAATTATTCGCACACTGATTGATGAATCACTGCAAATGCAGGAAGCGGAGAGAAATAATATAACAATAGATGATCAGGAAGTGGCGCAGGCAATAGCAAATATTGAGCAGCAAAGGCAAATGCCGGATGGCGAAATCGCAAGGATGTTGAAAGCAGGCAATATTCCGGAAAAAACCTTTAATGACCAGATTAGGGCGCAGCTGGCATGGGCTAAGGTAATGACCAGATTTGTCCGTCCACGCATAAAAATAAGCGACGCGGAGGCTTCCCTTGTCGGAAAAGATATTACCGCTCCTGAACCTTCCAATATAACGATAAAGGAAGTTGAAATTTCTGTAATCAACCTGGCTATTGATAAGCCTTCACGCGTAGCCGAAGTAAAAAAGCTTGGTGACAAGCTCTATAGCGAATTACAAAAGGGTGCAAATTTTCGGGAAATTGCCCGACAGTTTTCTGCAAGCGGGGATGCTACGCCATTTTGGATAGCACCCGAACAATTGGATCCCAATATTGTCCAAGTCTTGAAAAGAAGCAAAGAAGGAACAGTGACTCCTCCCATTCAGACGGGCAATGGACTTAGCATAATCAAATTGCATAATATCCGTGCAAGCGAAAACAAGACAAAAGAAAAGAAAGCAGTAAAAGATAACGCAAAAGATTTCAGCATAAGTCTGAAGGAAATATTGCTAAAACTCAAACCAACTGCAACCAAGCAGGAAACCGAGATATTAATACAGATAGGGGCGGAAGTTGCAAAAAATCCTGGTAGCTGTGAAGATAAAACCGTAGCCGATGTTAGTGAACTCGATTCTTTTGACATTGAAGTTAATTTACGTGAAACTACCTTATCAGAGTTATCTCCGGCACTGCGTGGAGTCAGCGAAAAACTGAAGATTGGCGAGGTTTCAACGCCATTTGCCAGCGTTGAAGGAATTCGTATGTATATGCTGTGCGAGAAAAAGGAGATTATTGGCAAGACAATCAATAATGAAAAGATAAAAGAAGTGCTGTTCAGACAGAAATATGAACTGGAAGCACAAAAATACCTGCGCGATCTGCAGCGCAACGCCTTTATTGAGGTGCGGCAGTAGAGTTAAAATTCAGATAATCTTATTTTATTAATTAATAACAATATGTTAACTGGCTGAAAATATTATCGCCATAATAAAATTAACTTATTTGTAACAAAATGTTCGCAAATCTCCTGTTTACAACACTTCCACGTTTAATGTAATCTGAGTTTATCTACTTTATTGTCATTATATATGACGCAAAAATAAGGTAGATCTTTACATTAGTCGCGGGTGAAAGCCTTGCGTTCTTTAACAACTTAGTTTATTAAAAGGAAATGTTTTATGAAAACTACTAATCTTTCTACCGCTTGGCAGATGTCTCTTATGATCATGCTTAGCGTAATTGTTGTTATGCTGCCGGATATGGCATTCGCTGCTGCTGACACCGCAATCGGTAACGCAATGTGTAACGTTGCTGATTGGTTTACTGGTAATACCGGTCAAGGTCTTGCTACCCTTGCTATCATCGTTATCGGTGTTGGTGCTTTGATGGGTAAAGTATCCTGGGGTATGGCTATCATCGTTGGTCTTGGTATCGCCCTGATCTTCGGTGCTGCGACTATGGTTACCTCTATCGGTGCTGGTGGTTCTGGTTGCCAATAATCCGTAACAGGATTATCAAACTTAAAAACCTGCCAGGGGAAACTCTGGCAGGTTTTTTATTGTTTGCAGCTTCCGGTTACTTCACAAAATTACTATAAGTCCCCACTATTTTTCCTTTAGCAATGGTGTGTTTTTCAATATATTTTGCCACATCAGCAGACTTGGCATTTTCCTTTATTTCTATTTTGGCAGTATTGAGCGCGTAAACCACAAAATGATAATGATGCAGACGCGCATCGTTAAATGGTGGGCAAGGACCATCATAACCCAAAAATGTCTGAGCAGGTTTATCTTTGATAAAGCTAGCAAAATCATTTACCAGAGAAACTCCCTGCGAAAAATTCTTGCCTTTTCCTTCCGGAATTTCAGTCACATTAGCCGGAATATCCACCAACACCCAATGGTAGAAGTTCTGCCGTGGAAAATCTTCAGCTATTATTTTACCATCTTTATTAGCATCATCAAATTTAGTTGGAACATCAGGATCCACTGCTACTATGGCAAAGGATTTGGTTTCTTTTGGCGCACCCGACCAGGAGATATGCGGGCTAATATTGCCTGCATCTTTGGTTTTGCCTTTACCGTCAGTCTGGCAAAAAGCAAATTTTGCCGGTATTGCTTTATTATTTTCAATGCTGGTAGAGGATACCGTCAGGCTTCCTGTCTGCGACCAAGCATTGAAAGATGTTATTAGACAGGATGTTGCAACAATAGTCAGAATAAAAGAATGTTTCATTATTATCTCCTTGCTGGTTAGTGGTTTACTCTATTGAAATTCGTTGAATAAAGCCTATTATAATAACCGTATTAGTAAAACCCATATAATAAAACAATGGTAGAATTATGTTTATACAAACTGAAACAACGCCTAATCCTCTTACTTTGAAATTTCTCCCTGGCGTTATAGTTATGGAGTCGGGAACTGCATTTTTTACCAATGTGGAAGATGCCACTATTTCACCTATGGCAATAGAATTATTTGCTATAGAGGGGGTGAAAGCAATATTTCTGGGCAGTGATTTTATCACCGTAACTAAAGATGAAGCAAGCAGTTGGGATGAGCTTAAGGCTCCGCTTCTAACTTCCATTATGGACTTTCTGGTTGCTAAAAAACCGGTGATGCTTTCCAGCAAAAAAGAAATTACCATAAACGAAAATGACAGCGATATTGTAAAACAAATCAAAGAATTGATAGAAACCCGTGTGCGTCCGGCTGTAGCACAAGATGGTGGAGATATAATATTCCATGATTTTTCTGACGGCATAGTGCAATTGGAATTGCATGGTTCATGCTCCGGCTGCCCCAGCTCTACCATTACTTTGAAAAACGGTATAGAAAACATGCTTAAGCATTACATACCTGAAGTAATCGCGGTTGAGGCAATCTAAAACAAAAGGACTATAAAATGCCACTTTCTCTTTTTGCAAAAAAACCAACCTTTGATTTCATGGGCAAACGCTGGGTCGGCTTTATATTTTCAATAGTATTAACTCTGGCCTCAATAGGTCTGTTTTTTCAAAAAGGGCTGAATCTCGGTATTGATTTTACCGGTGGAATCCTTATGGAAATCCACAATGAGGAAACTATAGATTTATCCAAACTCCGCGAAGTTTTAGGAAATCAGGGTTTTGGTGAGGTTTCATTGCAGAATATCGGCGATATTGCTGCCGGCAAAGATGTAATGATAAGAATTCAAGTGTCAGAAAATGACGATCAGTCGGTTATCGTGAATAAAGTAAAAACTTTGATTTCTGAGCATATAAATAGCCAAATAGATTATCGCAAAATTGATTATGTCGGTCCAACAGTGGGTAGAGAGTTGATTGAATCCGGTATCTACGCTGTGCTTTCGGCATTTGCCTGCATAATGCTTTATGTCTGGTTCCGCTTTGAATGGCAATATGGGGTAGGAGCAATACTGGCACTTATTCATGACAGCATCCTGATAATAGGTTTTTTTGCCTTAACCAGGTTGGATTTTGGCCTTACCGCCGTTGCTGCAATTCTTACTATTGTTGGTTATTCAATAAATGACTCGGTGGTAATTTATGACCGTATCCGCGAAAATATGCGTCGCTTCAAAAAAATGCCTATTTCTGATCTGCTGAATATCAGCGTTAACGAGACCATGTCACGTACCGTACTTACAGCCTCGACCACACTCTTAGCATCAATTGCCTTACTGCTCTTTGGCGGTGAAGTCATTCGCGCTTTCTCTGCGGCTATGGTGTTTGGTGTTATTATAGGCACTTATTCCTCTATCTTTATTTCCGCGCCAACACTTATCTATTTGAATCTGCGTGCTATCACCGAGGTAAAAGTTGAAGCTGATATTGAACCTGCATAAATACAAGTGGTGAAGTTTGTGAAAATTTTCCGTGATCTTTCCCAAATTCCTGAAAAATATAAAAATGCTGTTATAACGCTAGGAAATTTTGATGGATTACATCTTGGTCACCGCGCCATAGTCTCTGAGGCAAAAACTATTGCAGAGAAGGAAGGATGCGCTTTAGCGCTAATGACTTTTGAACCTCATCCAAGAGAATTTTTTGCCAGAGAATCAAACAAGGAAGGTATCAGGATATATAATCTGCGCAGTAAACTCGCCATCATAAAATCACTGGGAGTGGAATGCATATTCTTAATGCGCTTTAATAATAGCCTTACCAATTTAAGTGCGCATGATTTTATCAAAAATATTCTGGTGGATACGCTCTCTGCTCGGCACATAATAACCGGTGAGAATTTTTATTTTGGCAAAAACCGCAGTGGTGACAGGCAATTAATGGCGCGGGAAGCTGTGGCACTGTCTTTTGGCTATACTGCTTGCCCGCAAGTAACGGATGAAAACGACGATATCATATCTTCCAGTGCCATACGTAAATTATTAAAACAAGGAGACATGAAAAAAGTTGCCTTACTTTTAAACAGGTCATACCAGATAAACGGACGGGTGCAACGTGGTGAAGGCAGAGGGAAGACTATAGGTTTTCCCACAGCAAATCTTGCACTTGATAAATTATTCCTGCCACGTTATGGAGTATACGCTGTACGTGCAAGAATTGAAGGAACAGACAAAATTTACAATGCCGTAGCAAATCTGGGAACAAAGCCTACCTTCGGGATAAATGCCCCGCTTCTTGAGGTGCATTTGTTTGATGTAACCCAGGATTTGTATGGAAAGAGAATCTGCATAGAATTTATAGAGTTTATTCGCGATGAACAAAAATTTTCTTCTCTTTCCGATCTAAAAGGGCAGATTGCCAGAGACTCTGAAGTAGCCAAGGAAATAATAAATAATATATGAAAAAAAAATCATCCATTTTCTTAATAGGTATAGCTGTAGCTTGTATAATTTTTGCTTTAGACCAATGGAGCAAAGAGCTAGTGCTTGGACTTCCTGCGCTGACTGTCTATAACCACATTGAAATTACATCGTTTTTTAACATAGCACTGGTAATGAACCGAGGTGTAAGTTTTGGCATGTTTTCCGAACATAACCAACCGGTTATTTTAATCTGTGTAGCAGCAATCATCATCTCAATATTGCTTGTGTGGCTATGGAGGAATTCATCGCTGGTTGTAGCACTTGGTATAGGCAGTGCGATAGGCGGTGCTGTAGGTAATGTAGTAGACCGGATACGTTATGGGGCAGTGGTTGATTTTCTTGATTTCCATATTGCAGATTTACATTGGCCGGCATTTAATATTGCTGATAGTTTTGTTTTCATTGGTGTTGTAGTTTTATGTATTTATAGTATGTTCTTCGAGGAAAAAACTGACCCGAGGAATTAACTATGAAATTACACAGAAAACTTTACACCGGACTTACAGCTTGCAGCCTACTTGCTATTTCTGCTTGCGGTGGAGCTAGTGGTATCAAAGAAACTTTAGGAATAGGGAGCAGATCTCCGGATGAATTCCGCGTAGTATCACGCCCGCCACTTTCTGTGCCTCCGCAATTCAATCTGCGTCCGCCGTCAGCCGATGCCCAGTCACCTATTGTTGTTCCGGCTGATAAGCAGGCGCGTTCAATTATAACCGGAAATCCGGTGCAGGCGCAGGGAGAAAATGACATTGGTTATGACAATAGCGTAGAAACAGCGGTAATGCCGGTCGAGTCAGTGTCTATAGATTCTGCAAAAAACAAAAAAGATACTGTAAGTAACAAAGGCGGAGCGAGCAGTTCTCCATTTCTAAGTAAGATTGGTGCAGATAAAGCTGACCCAAAAGTTCGTGAAGAACTGATTGAACAGAAAATGCAAGCGCAGGAAAAGAAAGAAGAAGGAAGCTGGTGGAGTAACCTCACTTCGACTACTGAGAAGAAAGACACTTTGGTAAACGCCGAGCAGGAATCTAAAAGAATTAAAGATAATAAAGCTGCAAACAAGCCCATAACCACGGGGCAGACTCCGGAAGTTAAAGACAAGGATCGTGGTCTTATTGGAAATATTTTAGGATGGTGACCAGTAAAAATGTAGAAAAAAAACAGAAAGCCGAGAAAATGGGAAGTAATAGTTATAAAAAATTCTCATATGTTGTCTGCTTGTTTTTTATTTCCTGCTTTCCGAGTTATTCCTATGCAGAAAATCCTCCGAACATAGAAAGCTTTACGCTGAAAAATGGTCTGGAGGTGATTGTCATACCCAATCACCGCGTTCCTGCGGTAAACCATACTTTATGGTATAAAGTAGGCGCGGCTGATGATCCGCGTGGCAAGTCCGGTCTTGCTCATTACCACGAACACGCAATGTTCCTTGGTACCAATAAATATAAATCCGGTGAATATAGCAGAATTATCGCGCGGAATGGAGGTGAACAGAACGCTTTCACCGGTTATGATGCTACTGCCTATTACGTCAATATTTCCAAAGAGAACCTGCCACTGGCTATGGAAATGGAAGCTGACCGGATGAATGGTCTTACAGCTTCTGACACTGACATGGAAAAAGAAAAACAGGTGATTATCGAAGAGCGGCGGATGCGTATTGATAATAATCCGGATGCTTTGCTTGCTGAACAGGTCAATGCCATTTTATTCCGTAATCATCCCTATCGCTTGCCGGTTATCGGCTGGCAGCATGAAATGGACGGTTTGACCAAGCAGGATGTAATGGATTTCCATAAGAAATGGTATCATCCGGGTAATGCGATTTTAATCGTAAGTGGCGATGTTAAAGCACAGGAAGTTAAATCTCTTGCTGAAAAATATTATGGTAACATACCAAAAGGTCAAATTTCCGCACGCATCTGGACTGATGAGCCACCACAACGCGCAAACAGGCATGTAGTAATGCGTCATCCGCAAGTTATACAGCCGGAATTATCACGCATCTATTTTGCTTCCAGTTTGGGTTATGGAAAAAAAGAAGATGCTTTACCGTTATTCGTGCTCGCGCATGTGTTGGGTGGCGGCAAAACCAGCAGACTATACCGTAGTCTGGTAACTGAGAAAAAATTAGCTTCAGCAGTCGATGTTAATTATAATGGTTTTAGCCGTGGGCCTGGCGAATTTTCCATCAGTATTACTCCTGATCAGGGAATCGATACAGAAAAACTGGAAGAAGAGCTTAATAAAGAATTGGCAGATTTTCTCAAAAACGGCCTGACGGGTGAAGAGCTTACACGCGCTAAAACCCTGCTTAAAGCGGAAATAGTGTATGCCCGCGACGGTCTTTCCGGAGTAGCTAACATTATGGGCTGGATAAGGATGATTAACCTGCCTGTTAATTATTTCACAGACTGGTCAAAATTGGTTGATAATATTTCAGTCCAGCAGGTGCTTGCCGCTGCAGAGAACACTCTTAAAGAGAAAGAGGGTGTGACTGCTCTGTTGCTTCCAGAAAATGCTATGCAGAAAGGTGACAAATAATGATTATGTTCCGATTTCTGCTTCTGAGCACCTGTCTTTTATTTTCCGGTACTGCTTTCGCGACCACAGTTAAGGAAATAAAAACTAAGAACGGTCTTACTGCCTGGTTGGTGGAAGAACATTCGCAACCCATAATTTCTACAAGGATTGCTTTCAGGAAAAGTGGTACTGCCTATGATCCGGACGGGAAAGAGGGGCGGACAGCAATGACCACAGCTATACTTAGCGATGGAGCTGGAGATATGGATTCGCAAAACTTTACCCAGGCTCTGGAAGAAAAAGCAATAAAACTATCTTTTTCTGCCGATGAAGATAATTTTTACGCTAGCATGGATACGCTGAGCGAAAATAAAGAAAAAGCCTTTTCCTATCTTGGACTTGCTATCCAGAATTCGCGTTTTGATGATGATTCTTTTATGCGGATAAAGAAACAAACCATCTCTACTATCAAGCAGCAACAGGAAAAACCCCTGTATCGCTTGTCAAGGGCATGGCAGGAAAGGATTTTTTCTACTCATCCCTACAGCAAGCCGGAGCTTGGTACTCTGGAAACTATAGAAAATCTGGATAAAAACGACCTGAAGAATTTTACCAGAAGCTACCTGACCAGCGGTAATATCGTTATAAGCGTGGTGGGCGATATAAGCGAAGCTGAGCTTGCCGATTTGCTTGAGAAAAATTTCGCTGAATTGCCAAAATCTTATAATCCTGATGTAACCCTTCAGGAAGTTAAGCTTCCGGGGGAAAGCAAACAGATAACACTTATTAGTCAGGATATACCACAAACTATTATAAATTTCGGGCTGGAAGGTTTGAAGCGTGATGATCCTGATTACATCACCGGCTATGTTACCAATTATCTGTTGGGAGGCGGGGGGCTTACCTCGATACTCAGCAGTGAAATCCGTGAAAAACGTGGTTTTGCTTATTCTATTCACTCGTCTCTTATTCCTATGCAGCATTCTGCGGTATTTGTTGGAAAACTTGCAACACGTAATGAAAAAGCACAGGAAACAATCTCTGTGTTAAAGCAGACATTAAAGAATTTTTCCGAAAATGGAGTAAGCGAAACAGAGCTGGAAGATGCCAAACGCTTTATTGTAGGTTCTTTTGCAGTGAATATGGGTAGCAACTCCAGCATCGTGAATTTCCTTACTGTTATGCAGCTATACAATCTGGGAATTGACTATATGGATAAACGTAATAATCTCATAAACTCAGTTTCTGTAAAACAAGTTGGTGAAATGGCAAAACGCCTAGTGCAACTTGATAAATTACAGATAGTTATGATAGGAAACCCAAAATTGGATGGAACTAAATAGCCATGATGCTATATCGTCAAATAACTGATTATTGCATGCAGGATAAAATCGGGGTGCATGGTTTGAGTCGGGAAGAGGTGTCTGGACTTATATCGTCGCTGAAATCAGGTTTTGAAAAAATAAAATCAGGTGGTTTTACGGAAGCCAACCCGATATTTAACATCACCGCGCGCACCGATGATTTTGAATCCATGGAAACATTAGCGGAAGGAATCCGCAAACGCTTTAACCATGTGCTGGTTATCGGTTCCGGCGGTTCTTCCTTAAGCGGTGCGACACTGCTTGCTTTTGCCCCATCAGCCGCGCCGAGCTTTGATTTTCTCGATAATATCGATCCGGATATGCTTGATGATATTTGTGCAAGAATCCAGATTGAAAACACTTGTTTTATTGTCATCAGCAAAAGCGGAACAACGCTTGAGACATTAGCTCAGACTTACGCGGTAATCGGGCGCATAAAGAAGACCATAGGTCGCACGGCACTTCCCGCGCAGATGATCATTATAACCGAACCGGAAGCGCATGAAGGTCAGAATCCCCTGCGCCAACTTGCCCGTGAATATGACGTTCGGGTGCTTGATCACGAAACAGATATTGGCGGCAGGTTTGCAATATTCACCAATGTTGGTTTACTTCCCGCCGTTATAGCTGGCATTGATATTAAGGCACTGCGCAGTGGCGCGCAGAAAGTGCTTACCCAGCTTGCAGAAGCATCGGGACCGGAAGAATTTGCACCGGCAATCGGCGCGACGATACAATATGGTTTTTATCAACGTAGTCGTAACTTAAGTATTATACTCCCCTATAGCCAGCGTCTTTCTGGATTTTCGGCGTGGTACCGCCAGTGCTGGGCAGAAAGCTTAGGCAAAGACGGTAAAGGCACAACACCAATCTGCTCCATGGGCAGCACCGATCAGCACAGCCAGTTGCAGCTTTATTTAAGTGGTCCTAAGGATAAGTTGTTCCATATGATTACTTTGAAACGCGAAGGCACCGGCGATGAAATTGAAGTGCCGAAAAATCGCCCGGAAATGGATTATCTTAATGGCAAAACTTTAGGTGATGTCATGGCAGCGCAGCAAAAAGCAACCTTTGAAACCCTGGCTGATAACCGCTGCCCGGTGCGGCTTATTGAGATGGATAAGCTGACAGAAGAACATTTCGGGGCGCTTATTATGCATTTCACGCTGGAAATAATGTTCATGTCGTTCCTGTTTGAAATAAACCCCTTTGACCAGCCGGCTGTCGAGGAAAGCAAAAAACTGACCAAGAAATATTTGATTGCTGGAAACGACCAGTGATCCGGGTTTTACCACCTACTTTAATTAACCGCATCGCCGCCGGCGAGGTTATCGAACGCCCGGCTTCTGTGGTGAAAGAACTGGTGGAAAACGCGCTGGATGCTGGCAGCATGCGCATTGATATTATTTTAGAGCAGGGCGGCAAAAACCGCATAGTGGTTACGGATAACGGCAAAGGCATGACTAGGGATGAGCTGGCTTTGGCTGTGCAGCGGCACGCCACTTCCAAACTGCCATCTGACGATTTGCTCGATATACGCTTTCTCGGATTCAGAGGAGAGGCTTTGCCTTCTATAGGTTCGGTAAGCCGTATGACCATCACCAGCCGTACGGCAAGTAGCGATAATGCCTGGCAGATAAGCATAGAAGGTGGTGATGTCTGCGAACCGATACCGGCAACGCTGGCAATTGGGACTTCGATAGAAGTTCGTGATTTGTTTTATGCCACGCCGGCTCGCCTTAAATTTTTAAAAACCGAGCGTAGCGAAGTTACTCAAACCGCCGATATAATAAGCAGGCTAGCCATGTCGCACCCTGATGTTGCTTTTTCCCTTACCTCCGATAGAAAAAACACATTAAAATTTAATTCTGTTGACCAGAAAATAGAACGTCTGCGTGATATTATGGGTAAGGAGTTTGCAGAAAATGCCATACCCCTATCTTTCATGCGTGAGTCCGCTACCCTAACAGGGTTTGCAGCTCTTCCAACTTTCAACCGTGGAACATCATCCGAGCAATATTTATTTGTCGGTGGCAGGCCTGTTCGTGACCGTTTGCTGCTTGGTGCAGTCAAAGGTGCGTATCAGGATGTGCTGGCGCATAACCGTCATCCGGTAGTGGTATTATTTATTGACGTTCCGCGTGAAGAAGTTGATGTAAATGTTCATCCAGCCAAGGCTGAAGTGCGTTTTCGTGATAGTCAGATGATTCGTGGAATGATCGTAAGCGGAATAAGAAATGCTCTGGCAAGCTCCGGCTTTCGCGCTTCCAATACGGTTGGGGCGCAAGCACTGGAACGTTTTTCTGCCGTAACGGAAAGTTACTCTGCTTCTCCTGTTTATGCCTATAGCAACGCGGTCAGAGAACCGGCGTTCGCCAGCTTACACGAAACGGCAGGACGCACATTTGAAGCACAGCCAAAGCAACCATACACCGAATCATTTATACCGCCAGCCATGCTGCCACCACTGGCACGCCATAGCGAAAGTAATTACGAACAGAATACTGACTTCAGGAATTATCCTCTCGGAGCTGCTCGCTGCCAATTACATAAAACCTATATTGTGGCGGAAACTGCTGACGGATTGGTGATTGTCGATCAGCATGCGGCGCATGAGAGGTTGGTGCTGGAACAAATGAACCTATCTATGGGAAAGCAGGATATTGTCAGGCAGAAATTATTGATACCGGAGATAATACAAATAGGTGAAAGCATGACAGATGCCTTGATTTCAAGAAAAGATGAGCTACTGGAGCTGGGATTTATGATAGAGGCTTTCGGCAGCGGAACAGTTATTGTCCGCGAAACTCCGGCAATGCTTGGCGAAATTGATGTGCATGGTCTGGTTAAGGAACTTGCGGATAATATCAGCGAATATGGGCAGACACTGGCACTGCGTGAAAAAATAGAGCATCTCTCCTCCACCATCGCCTGTCACGGCAGTATCCGCGCTGGTCGCGTACTTAATATCTCTGAAATGAACGCGCTGCTCAGGCAGATGGAGCAGACTCCGCGTTCTGGGCAATGCAACCATGGCCGTCCAACCTATATCGAGCTTAAGCGCAAGGATATTGAGACGCTATTCGGGAGGCGCGGATGATATATAATATTATTCTGGCTTTTTCTGTATTTTTTATTTCGCTGGTTGGCACCAAGCTGGTGATACTAACACTACAACAACGTGCAGTTTCGCCTAATATCGATATATTGACCGGAAAACGTAAAATGCCAACACCGGAAAATGGTGGAATAGCACTTGTTTTTGCAATTATTATCGGGTTGTTAGGAGCTGGAACTAATTACGCTGTGATAGCTTCAATTTTTTTACTGACCGGACTGCCGCTGCTGGGTAATGTTATGCCTTTTCCTAGAACAGTAGCACTTATAGTAAGAATCATTGCCATAACCATTCCTCTTATCGGTTTTCATGGTACAATATTTTCTGATTTGCTTCCGAGTTTTCTGGATAAAACCCTCGCTCTACTATTCTGGCTATGGATAATTTACAGCTTTGAAAAACTGGAAAAACTGGAAGGTATGTTGCCGGTACAGATAATTTCCATAGGAGCTGGTCTAGTTGCCATAACAATTATGAATGAAACCTTTTCTTCCTCACTGTCAACTCAGGCGCTGATTATTGCGATGGGAGGTATTGGATTCTGGTGGTGGAACCATTATCCGGCAAAAGTTCATGGTGGAGAAATTGCCAGTGTGCCAATGGGTTTTATTGCCGGATACCTTCTGCTGCTGGCAGCAAGCAAAGGATATCCCGAAGCAGCTTTTATTCTTCCCGCATATTTTCTTGCTGACAGTTTTGTTACTTTCTTTAACCGGCCATTTTCCGAAAAAATTGCAAAAAATGCAGTAGTAAAAAAGCTTTTTTGTCTGCGTGCAGTGAGGGTTAGTAGTTCGCCTAAATGGGTTATACGGATGATAACCGGAATAAACATGTTGCTGATTTTTTTAGAAATGCAAATATTAATCAGTCCACGCATGACTATCTTCAATCTGCTTATTGCTTATGCGATGGTTTTTAATTTAGTATGGGTTTTTGCACGTATCGCCAATAAATCTTCACATGAACAACTATAAATTTGATAGATCACTGCGCAATCTTGTAGCAACCTTGCATGATACCATCATGGCATCTGTAAGTTTTCTGCTGGCTGTCTATATTCGCCTTGGCGATGAGCAGATAACCGATTCTTTCCCTTATTTACTAATTGGGACTGTCACCCTTACTTTGGTGTGTATTACGGTTTTCATATATATGCGCCTCTATCGTGGCTCATGGCGTTATGCTTCTATGCGTGACCTGACCACCATCATAAAAGCCGTTACCCTGTCAATACTGATTTTTGCCGTATTAATGTTTATATTTAACAGATTAAGCGGGCTTCCAAGGTCGGTGTTATTCATCAACTGGATGTTGCTTATAATGCTTCTCGGCGGACCTCGTTTTATCTATCGTGCCCTTAAAGATCACACCATCAACTGGAAAATTACAGCTGAAGAAATCCATAAAATCCCAGTTCTGCTTATAGGGGCGGGGGATGCAGCCGAACAATTTATCCGCAATAGTCAGCGTAATCATCAATCCGCTTATGAGGTAGTGGGTTTGATTGATGACGACACTACCAAAAAAGGACGTACTATCCACCGGGTTCCTATTTATGGGGACAGTGATACAATTCCAGTTATTGTTAGAAAATTAACTCGCAAGGGTATAAAGCCACAAAAGATGATCGTAAGCGATGAGGATGTTTCTGGTAAAAATATGGCTCAATTGCTTGATATAGCTGATGGTTTGGGTATTACGCTTGCCCGCTTGCCCAGACTTAGCGAATTCAAACAGGGAATAAAGGAAAAACTCGATATCCGTCCCATAGCAGTTGAAGATTTACTTGGACGCTCGCAGCATGTTCTCGACCGTGAAGCGATGCGTAAGTTAGTTGCGGGAAAGAGCGTTCTGGTTACCGGTGCCGGAGGGACAATAGGAGGGGAATTAACCAGGCAGATAGCTTCTTACGAACCGGAAGAGCTGGTTATCATGGAACTGAGCGAGCTGCACATCTATCAAATTGAGCGCGAACTCAGGGCAAAATTTCCAAACCTACCACTGGTTTGCGTGCTTGGTGATGTCCGCGATGAAGAACAGGTGGAAAAGGTTTTTGAAAAACATTCGCCGGAACTGGTTTTCCACGCCGCGGCAATAAAACATGTGCCGATTGCTGAATATAATATCGAAGAAACCATTCTTACCAATGTATTTGGTACACGCAACATCGCTGAGGCCTGCCTGCGGCATCAGGCTCAGGCCATGGTTATGATCTCCACCGATAAAGCGGTAAACCCGACCAATGTTATGGGGGCAAGCAAACGTCTTGCTGAAAGCTTCTGTCAGGCAATGGGACAGCAGGAGCAAGAGAGCAAAGCCGGACATACTAAATTTATTACTGTGCGTTTTGGTAATGTGCTTGGTTCTACCGGTTCAGTGGTGCCGTTGTTTAATGAACAACTGGCGGGCGGTGGGCCGATAACTGTGACCGATCCGGAAATGACTCGCTATTTCATGACGGTGCGCGAAGCTGTTGAACTGGTGCTACAGGCATCAGTGCTGGGGCGTGATATGCAGACCAAGCAGGAATATATTTTCGTGCTGGATATGGGTCGTCCTATGAAGATATTGGATCTTGCCCTACAGATGATTAAGCTTGCCGGTTTTAAGCCTTATAGCGATATTGACATTGTATTTACCGGTTTGCGCCCGGGTGAGAAGCTCTATGAAGAGCTCTTCCACCTCTCGGAAAATATCGCCCATACTTCACATAAAGGAATTTTTCTGGCTTCTCCACGAGAAACTGACCTGAAAACCCTGAAAAGATCCTTTTCTTCCCTATATGAAGCCTGTAAACTGCGCGACTCCGTTTCTGCTTTGGATATGCTAAAAAAGCTGGTTCCTGAATTTACGCAGGCAAAGAGGTAGATTTGCACAGAGATAAAATTGCACTTGCTTCTATACGCCAATAGCGTATAGTAACTATATGGAAAAATATATTACAGTAGTGGAGCTTCCTGAATTCAAAACATTTGCAAAGAAATATCTCTCTGAAAATGATGTGCTAAAAATTATAAGTGATTTGGCGAATAATCCGGAAATTGGCGATATTATTTCTGGTTCTGGAGAACTGCGTAAGTTCCGTTTTGCAAAAGATGGTAAAGGAAAATCCGGCGGCTTTAGGATAGTGCATTATTATTATAATGAGAATGTTCCTGTATTTCTAATTACCGGATTTGCTAAAAACGAAAAAGCAAATATTAGTAAAGCAGCCTGCAACCATTACCGTAAAATATTACCTCTTATTATTGAAGAATATATATAAAGGAGAAAATTATGAAAAAATTTAATAAAGTAGAAAAAAGCATTTTACATGGTCTTGAACAAGCTCTTGCCTACAGTAAGGGTAATAAAAAGATGTCTACTACCCACAAAATCAAAATTCCTGATATTGATGTAAAAAAAGCCCGCTCCAAACTTGGATTATCACAGGATAAATTCGCGGCAGCTTTTGGAGTTAGTGCCGCGACCATTCGCAATTGGGAGCAAGGACGCAGAGAGCCAAAAGGAGCCGCATTGGTTCTTCTTAATGTTATAGCACATAACCCAGAAGCTGTACTTCGCAGCATTCACCATTAATAATAAAAATTGAGAAGAGTATATGACTATTAAATGCGCACTTATTTCTGTTTCCGATAAAACCGGTCTGCTGGATTTTGCTAAATTTCTTGCTTCACAAAATATAATAATCCTTTCAACTGGTGGCACGGCTAAAGCTCTGCGTGATGCTGGTATTACCGTCACTGAAGTTTCTGACCATACTGGATTTCCAGAAATTATGGATGGAAGGGTTAAGACTTTGCATCCCAAGATTCATGGTGGATTGCTTGCTGTCCGTAGTAATGAAGCTCATAAAAAAGCAATGAGCGAACATGATATTTCTGCCATTGATCTGGTAGTTATCAATCTCTACCCGTTTGAAGAAACTGTGGCAAAGGGTGCGGGTTTTGAAGAATGCATTGAAAATATTGATATTGGCGGACCGAGCATGGTGCGTAGTGCCGCCAAAAACCATGAATTCGTAACTATCGTAACTGATCCAAGTGATTACGCTTCTGTAATGGAAGAAATGAAGACGAATAAAAACGCCACCAGCCTGAAAACCCGTAAACTCCTTGCTGCTAAAGCCTATAGCAAAACGGCAGCTTATGACTCAGCTATTAGTGATTGGTTTAATCGCCAGAATGAAAACCCATTCCCGCAGAACCTAGCCATTGCTGGAAGATTACAACAATCCCTGCATTACGGTGAAAACCCGCACCAGAAAGCCGCTTTTTACACCGCTGGTGAAATTACTGGTACACTCGCCGGCGCAAGGCAAGTGCAAGGTGCAGAGCTTAGCTATAATAACTTAAATGATGCCAGCGCGGCGTTTGAACTGGTGCGCGAATTTGATGAGCCTGCTGTCGTAATTGTAAAGCACGCCAACCCCTGCGGTGTAGCAGTGGGTGGTAATATCGTAGAAGCTTTTGCAAAAGCTCTTGCCTGCGACCCTGTGTCGGCTTATGGCGGAATTATCGCCACTAACCGCCCGCTAACCAAGGAATTCTGCGACGTGCTCGGCAAATTATTTTTGGAAGTAATGATCGCTCCAGACGCGGATGCGGATTCAGTTTCGACGTTATCGAGCCGCAAAAAACTAAAATTATTGCTCTCAGGAAATACCCGCAAACCAGCCCCGAAAATGACTATAAAAACCATTTCGGGCGGATTTCTATATCAGGAAGATGATATGATTATCACTAAAGATGAACTTAAAACCACAACTAAAACTGCGCCAAGCAAATCCCAGCTGGACGATTTGCTGTTTGCTTTCACCATTGCTAAACATGTTAAATCAAACACTATTGTCCTTGTGCGTGGCGGAGCAACGATAGGTATCGGGGCAGGGCAGATGAGCCGTATTGATTCTACCCGTATCGCCTGTTGGAAGGCAAAAGAAGCAGGACTTGAAACAACAGGCTGCGTTCTGGCATCAGACGCATTTTTTCCTTTCGCTGATAATGTGGAGATGGCAGCGCAGGCAGGAATTAGCGCAATCATTCAGCCAGGCGGCTCAATGCGTGACGCAGAAGTTATAGAAGCTGCTGATAAACATAATATCGCAATGGTGTTTACTGGAATCAGGCATTTTCGGCATTAATTATCTAGAGAATATCTCAATATAATCTTTGTAAAGATAAAGCTGCCCATATCTCTTATCAGCATCTTTTGGTACAAGAATGCCCATTTCTACAAAGCGCATAACAATTTTTTGTGCGCCCGCTGGGGTGTAACCCGTCCATTTTACAATCATAGAAACATTTACAATTGGTTGGGCATAAAGCTTAGGAAGTATAAGAACTGCGCTTTCCGAAGCTCTCTTTCCAAGAGATTGTAGTTTTACCATATCTCGCTCACGTAGATCAGTTATTTTGGCAGCGACATCAATTGCCTCACCAGCTATTTCAATCACCCCATCCAGAAAAAATTCAACCCACTTCTCAACCTGTCCATTATGATAACCACTTAGTCTTTCATAATATAGTTGCTGATGTTTTTTAAAAAATGATGATAAAAACAAAACAGGTTTCTCTAAAAAACCTTCCTGCCATAGGTAAAAAGTAATCAGCATTCGTCCAGTTCTCCCATTGCCATCGGCAAAAGGATGAATGGTTTCAAATTGCGAATGTATTAGAGCAGCTTTAATGAGAGTAAGCGTATAATCATCGGCATGAATAAATTTCTCAAGATCGCTTAATGCTCTATTCATTTCAATCACAGGTGGAGGTACAAAACTAGCATTATCAGGACGAGTACCACCAATCCAGTTTTGAGTGGTTCTAAACTCGCCAGCATAAGCATGCTGCGTAGTTCTGGCATTATCCATAAGTACTTCATGCAATTCACAAATAAAACGGTTTGAGATAGGAAATTCATCTTCCTCAACTCTTTTCATTCCATAACTAAGAGCTTTAATATAATGCAGAATATCATCAACATCTTTAGGCAAAGAAGCACTAGCATTCGCCTCCGCCTCAATTGCATCCATCATTGTTGCTTGCGTTCCTTCAATCTGGCTGGAAGATGCCGCATCTTTACGCAAATACATAAGTAAAAAATAATCGGCATCAGGTAAAAGCTTGGTTATTCCATCCAGCTTACCTAACAACCTTGTGGCTTGGTCGTTCTTTTTTAAAGTTAAGGCATTAAATTGAAAACCACGCCTGGGAGGAAATTCATGCGGTATAAATGCAGTAAATCCTTCTTTTTGCTTAATATTTTTACCAATTTCAATTTGCATAGTTTGTATACTTCTTTTTTTTAAATTATACAAACTATGCCACTTTGTATATATTCAATCAAGAGATGTATACAAACTTTTTTATTTTAAGCCTACACAAAAACCCGCAAGTGGTTAAGCGCGACCATGAGTTTGGACAGGTTAATAATCTCCCCTGATTTTATTTCCAGGATAAAATTATCAAAACGGATTAAGGCTTCCTGCCTGTCTTTCTGCCAATCCTCAAAGGTTTTTCCGCCAGTTATCACCGATATTGCCAGACGGCGTTGCTCGTCATAGAAATCGCCAAGGATAGCCTGTGCCGCCAGCCGGTCAAAATAAGTATCCATATTGATATTCTGTGAGCATAAGCGCAGCCATTCCAAATGTAATTTACTGCCAATTTCTCCATAAATCACGCTAACATCTTCCACGGTTTTCTTGGTCTGGCGGGCAATAGTTATAATATCAAAAACCGATGTTAACTGCTCCAAATCACCTTTCATCTCCTTGATTGCCGGCGCGAAATCCTTGATAACTTCGGAAATATTAATCGGCAGCCGAACATTACGCAGCAGCCAGAAAATAGAGCGTTCAACAAATTTCTGAATAGTAAAAATAGTGTCAATCTGCGCGGTGGTATCCATCTTCGCATCGATGGTTTTCCACATTTCCGGCAAATTGAACAAATCACGGACTATAATATAAGCCGCAGTCACATCGCGCATGGAAACATTAAGATCCACCGCCATATTGAAAGTGAAAGTCGTGCCTGCATAATTCACTATGTCATTGGTGATAAGAGTCGCGATAATTTCCCGCCTTAGAGGATGCTTTTCGATTGCAGTAGCAAACTCTCCACGCATAGCATTAGGGAAATAACGTTTCAGGTCAGAAACAAAATATTCATCATCGGGCAGGTTGGATTCAAGCAGGCTATTATAGCGTGCCATCTTGCTATAAGAAAGCAGAACGGCAAGTTCCGGACGGGTAAGCCCCTTGCCGGCGGTTTTCAGCTCGGCAAGCTGTTTATCGCTGGGCAGGAATTCAATCTCCCTTTTTAGTAGCCCCAATTTTTCCAGCTGATGAATAAGGCGAACCTGCGAATCAATAAGTTTAACGCCACGCGCTTGTTCAATACTCAGTGCCTGCGTTTGCAGAGTATTGTCCCTAAGCACCAACTCGCCCACCTCATCGGTCATGGAGGCAAGTAATGCGTCACGTTTTTCCAGTGTAAGTTTTTTGCTGACTATTTCGCTGCTAAACGCAATCTTGATATTCACCTCATGATCCGAACAATCAACACCGGCAGAATTATCGATCGCGTCAGTATTTATCCGACCATTATTCCTTGCATATTCGATGCGACCTTTTTGGGTGAAGCCGAGATTACCGCCTTCGCCGATAATCTTGCAGCACAGATCACCGCCATTTACCCGCACCGCATTATTAGCACGGTCACCAACCTGATCGTCGCTTTCATCTTGTGCTTTGACATAAGTACCGATGCCACCATTCCACAGCAAATCAACCGGTGCCAGCAAGATAGCGCGAATAAGTTCATCTGGCGTTAAAGTCGTTTTGCTTACACCCAGAGCAGCTTGTGCTTCATCACTTAAACTAATGCTTTTCGCGCTGCGTTCATAAATCCCGCCACCCTTTGAAATCAGCTTTTTATCATAGTCTGTCCAGTTTGAACGAGGTAATTCAAAGAGCCTTTCGCGCTCAGTAAAACTGGTTTTTTCATCTGGAGTTGGATCAATAAAAATATGCAGATGGTTAAACGCTGCAACAAGGCGCATATTTTTTGAAAGCAACATACCATTGCCAAACACGTCACCAGCCATATCGCCAATGCCGGTTGCGGTAAAAGTTTCACTGTCTATATCCACACCCATCTCGGCAAAATGACGTTTAACGGAAATAAACGCTCCCTTAGCGGTAATCGCCATTTTTTTATGGTCATAGCCAACCGAACCACCGGAAGCAAAGGCATCACCCAACCAGAAGCCGTAAGCGGCTGACACGGAATTAGCAATGTCGGAGAAGCTGGCTGTTCCTTTATCGGCAGCAACCACCAGATAAGGGTCATCACCATCATGGCGAACCACTTTTTCAGGCGGAATTATTTTCCCGCCCACTATATTATCGGTAATATCAAGGAGTCCGCTAAGATATAGTTTATAGCAGGCAATGCCTTCTTCCTGCAATTTATCTCGAGCAGTTGGAGCTTGTTTAAGAACAAAACCACCCTTAGAGCCAACCGGCACAATAACCGAATTTTTCACCATCTGTGCTTTCATAAGCCCCAGAACTTCGGTGCGGAAATCATCAGGTCTGTCCGACCAGCGTAAGCCCCCACGCGCAACCTTCCCGCCCCGCAGATGGATACCCTCCACCCGTGGTGAATAGACAAAAATCTCAGCATACGGCACTGGCTTTGGCAGATCAGGAACGCTGGCTGAATTAAATTTAAAGGAAAGAACCGGTTTGTCTTTACCATCGCTACCTGTTTGAAAATAGTTGGTGCGCAGTGTTGCACCAATTAATTCTATATAACGGCGTAATATGCGGTCATGCGTCGCACTTTCTACTTGCGCCAGTTGCGCTTCAAAATCAGGAGTTGGTTGCTGGTTGCTGGTTGCTGGATTAAAGCGTGATTCAAACATCTCCACAATATTTTTTATAATCTGCGGATGGGCAGTGAAAGCCTGGCAAATCGCCATTAAACCATGCACAAACCCAGCTTGCTTCAAATATTTAGCATAAGCCCGAAGCAGCGTAACCTGCCTGAAATTGAGTCCGGCTTTCAAAATAAGTGCATTAAGCCGATCATTTTCCATTTCCAATCGCCAAACCTTGAGTAAGGCTTGTTCAAGTAGCGGCTTGATCTTTGCAAAATCAATTTGTACATCGCTTATATGTTGCAGACGGAAATCACGCACCCATACAGCCACATTATTTTCATTTTGTGGTTTTATTAAAAATGGATGCTCCTCAATAACCCTGAAACCGCTATTTTCCAACATAGGAAGTATGTCGGAAAGAGCTATTTCTTCATTGGGATTGTAAATTTTTAAATGAAAAGTCTGATCTTTTTTCTGATCAGCCTCTCTTTTCCTGTAGAACAGTTCAAGCGCAAGGCTTTTCGAAGCTACGGCCTGCTCTATTTTATCAATATCGGCTACTGCTGCATCCGAATCATAACTGTTTATGTAGCTTTGTGGAAAAGCATCGCCGTAAATATGGGCAAATTTCTCAGCAGTTTTTTCATCATATTTTTTCGCAAGAGATGCACTGAGTAAATCCGACCATTTATAAGCACATTTGGCAATTTCCTGCTCCACTGTCTGCAAGGAAACTTTGGGAATATCATTGGGCGTGGTTCGGATAATCAGGTTAAGGCGAGCAAGCGGTGCTTCATTAATCTGCGTGGAAAATGATGAGCTGATACCATTATAACCGCGCTCGATAATCTGCTGAATCTGACGGCGTAACTCAGTAGAAAACCTCTCACGCGGAACAAATATCATAAAACTGATAAAACGCTCAAATACATCCTTGCGCGCAAAAATCCGCACTGTCGGCTTATATTCCAGTGCCAGAATACCCATGCTTGTTTCCAGCATATCTTCATCGGACATCTGAAAAATTTCATCGCGCGGTAGGAATTCCAGAATTGTTTTTAAGGATTTTCCATCATGGCTGGCTGGTTCAAATTCCGAACGTTCGAGAACGCGGGCGACCTTGCGCCTGATAAGTGGAATCGACTCCGTGCTTTGGTAATAGACGTTGGAAGTAAATAATCCTAAAAAGCGAATCTCACCAACGACATTACCATTTTTATCAAACTTCTTAAGACCTATATAATCCATCGGCACTGAACGATGCACCAGCGAACGACGGTTTGATTTGGTTATTTCAATGAGTTGCGGAATAAGCAGGAAATGCCTCTGCTCCAGTGGCATTGCCTCTATCCCGCGCGGGGATATTTCATCGGTCAGTTTTAAAATGCCAAGTTTGGAATCCGGTATAACCGAAAACACTTCTTTACCCTTATCATCAAAAAACTGATATTCGGCATAACCAAGAAATATAAAATTTTTATCCACTATCCATTCCAGGAAATCACGAACTTCATCGATTGAATCAGCACTTGTTGCCTTCCCACCAAGTTTAAGAGAATCAGCCGCTAATTTGGCTTTTTCCATAATTTTTTGCCAATCCTCAACTGAGGCACGGACATTTTGCAATATCCAATCCAAATCCTGTATCAGCTGGTCACTCTCCGTACCATCAGGGATGGAAGAAATTTCAAAATGAATAAGTGATTCCTTTTTGTCGCCCTTATCGCTTATGGTTAAAATTTTTCCGTTCTTGTCACGCGAAACATTGATTATCGGGTGGATGGTAGTATAAATGGTAAAGCCACGGCGCGTCAGCTCCATCGACAGAGAATCCACCAGAAAAGGCATGTCATCGTTGATTAGCTCCAGCACCAGATGCCTTGATTCGTAACCGTGCTGTTTTTTATCGGGAGTGAAAATGCGGATCTTCGGTGCATCGCCTTTACGCTCCGTCATGAACTCAAACGCATTTTTTGCCAAGGCAATTGCCTTATCCGGCTCTAATGCAAGAAGATCATCAACTGGCAATTTTGCATAAAACTTAGAAACAAAATAAGAAAAATCTTTATCGGCATTCTTAGGTAAAGCAGAAATGATTTTGGCAAGATGCGCGCTCTGTTGTTGCAAGTAGGAGGTAATCATGAGTAAATACTTCTATAAATTAAGATTGTAAGTATACCCAGATGAATAGCACTGATTATAACAAATATCTAGTCTCAGCTTGCGAAATAGCGCGGGCAGCAGGCGATATAATTATGGATTATTTTTCAAATGGTTATACGTCAAACAAAAAAATAGATAATAGCCCAGTCACTGAAGCTGATATCGCTGCAAACAAATACATCATAGGAAAACTGACCTCTATTACGCCGCAAATCCCCATTATCGCCGAGGAAGATGAGGTGATGGGAAGCAGCTTGCATAAGAGGTTTTTCCTGGTTGATCCACTGGACGGAACCCGCAGTTTTGTACGCGGTGAGCCGGAATTTACGGTAAATATCGCCCTTATAGAAAACAACCTGCCGGTTTTTGGTGTTATTTACTGCCCACCGCAGGATATCTTATATTTCGGCATGGTCGGGGATAATGCCTATAAACAAATCGGCGGTAACAAACCGCAAATCATAAAAACCCGTAAATTTCCGGACGATGGCTTAACTGTGGTGCGCAGCCGTTCGCATCCTTCCAAAGCTACCAACGCCTATCTGGAAACTTTGAATATAAAGGAGGTAATAAGCGGTTCGAGTTCGGTGAAATTCTGCCTGGTGGCGGAAGGTAGTGCCGATATTTACCCGCGCTTCGGCAGGACTATGGAATGGGACACAGCGGCTGGTCATGCAATTCTAAACGCTGCGGGCGGACGAGTTGAAACCGCCGATGGCAAACCGTTTTTATATGGCAAAGAGGGTTTTGAAAATCCGGCATTTATAGCGTTTGGGAAAGGGTAATTACAGCTTCCCTTCAATAGCATCCCAGATATTTTTTTCCAGATTAATGCTGTATAATTCATTCGCTGCACACAAGGTGGTTGGCGAAGTAATATTTATTTCGGTGAGGAAATCACCAATAACATCCAGTCCTACAAAAATTAGACCTTTATCTTTAAGTGGCTCGCGCAGTGCTTCACAAATTTCTTTTTGCTTTTTACTGAGTTCCGTTTTTACCGCATTGCCACCAACCCGCATATTGGCACGGATATTACCAGATGCTGGAATACGTCCTACCACAGCGGCAATTTCACCATCTATCAGGATAATTCTTTTATCTTCACTTTTTACTTCCGGCAGGAATTTCTGAGCAATAATAGGTTCTTTGCTACCGGCAAATAACATCTCGGTTAGGGCATTAAAATTATCATCACCATCTTTTATATGTAAAATCGCCCGCCCTCCATAACCATAAAGCGGTTTTAAGATAATGTCTTTATGCTCGGCGTAAAATTCTTCAATCTCCTGAATATCGGCAGTGATAAGGGTAGGGGGCATAAATTCACGTAGCAACGTAGGAAACAATTTTTCTGGGTGGTTACGCACACTCGCAGGGTCATTCACCACCATAGTTTTTGGTTGTAGCTGCTCCAGCAGATAGGTGGTGGTTATATATTCCATGTTAAACGGCGGATCCTGACGCAGCAGGACAACATTGGTGGTATGCAGGTCAAGGGGAAAACTTTCGCCCAGTTCATAATAACGATCTGGGTTATCGAAAAATTTTACCGGCTGCGCACGCGCACTTATTTTTCCGTCACGATAGCTAAGCTTATCAGGAGTATAATAAAAAACCTCATGCCCGCGCCTTACTGCCTCAATCCCCAACAACAATGTTGAATCCGTGCGAGGGTTTATGAACTGAATTGGATCCATTTGTATGGCAACACGCAGGGTCATATATTTCAATTTAATTCGGCAGATAACCACGGCGCGGATCATCCTTCAGACGCACATAGCTCACCACACGCTGCACATAGCTGGTTGCACTCGCCACATTGGTTGCGCGGTTAAGCTCTTCCTGACTCTGGGCGATACCCATCAGATATACCACCTGATTCACCGTAATCACCGAATAATTGATATTGCGAATATTCTTGCCGAATAACAGGCGGGTGCGCACCTGCGTGCTTATCCAAACGTCTTTGGCATAATTCCAGAAACCGGATTTATCATTAATCTGCACCTCGTTTATAACTTCTTTTACACCACCAATCTGCCATGCCAGCTTAACCGCCTCTATCTGCGAGTCCGGCTTGTCAACGTTGCCTGTAAGCAACACCCGACCTTCAACCACCTTAATTTCCACATTGGCGAGAAGATCCTTATAATCTTGCTTGGCATAAAGATTCTTTATCTGCAGCACTATTGCCGCATCATCAACTGCATTTCCCACCGAACGCTCTTGCGCCACCACCACTGCCGTTTCTGTAGCACCACCTATAAACAGCGGCACACAGCCCGATAAAGCAATAACTGAAAGGGAAATCACAGATAATTTTATTAAGCGCATTACATCCTCCACGCATCTTTCAAATGTCTTGGTAACTTTCTAGGTACAATTAATATTGCATCGAAACGTATAATACGTTCACTCGCACCCGCAAGTCCAGCGATTTTCCCACCACCTGCCATCAACCATTCAACTGCTCCCAGAATCTTCTTCTGTTTCCAATAGGGTATGCTATAAGCGCAATCAGAGAAATTCTTCCTGGCTTTCACCTCAATAATCGCCAAGGTTTTGCCTTTCACCGCCAGAATATCAATTTCGCCTTTGGGATTTTTATAACGCTGCGCAATTATCCTATAGCCTTTTAAACGTAAAAAAATAACCGCAAATTTTTCGGCAGCCAGACCAAATTTATAAGCTTTTTTCTTTTTTGAGATTTCCATATTTTTGTCATTTCGAGCATAATGAGAAATCAAAGATACCTCACCTTAGTTCGCTATGACAAGCAATTAAAATGGTCTAAAATGGCCGCACTACCACCAGAATAACAATAGCAATCATAAGAACTGTGGGTACTTCATTGAGTATCCTATAAAATCTTGCTGATTTTGTATTTTTGTCATTAGCGAAATGACGGCGACTGCGCGCCATCACCGCATGCGCAATCTGCATAAAAACCAGCAAGGTAAGTTTATAATGCATCCATTTGCCATTTTGTGCAACATCGAGGGCATTAGTGTAATAAATCAACCAGATTCCTGCTCCCCAGGTCACAATCATCGCCGGATTGATTATATAACGCAGCAGCCTGCGCTCCATGGTTTTCAGCATCTCTGAGGCTTCACTACCAGCTTTCATCTGCGTGTGGTAAACAAACAGGCGTGGCAGATATAACATTCCCGCCATCCACGAGATAACCGCAATAATATGCAATGCCTTTATCCAGTGGTATAATTCCCCACTCACGCCGCCCTCTCTTTTTCCTGCACCGCATATGGGCATTTTTCAAAAGGTCTTGGGCAGAAATGATTATGGCTGAAAGAACAGATTTTTTCTTCCTTATCGGCTTTCAGACATAAATCAGCAAGTGTTTCAATAAATAACGGCTCAACTCCCAGCGTCGGCACACGGACATAACCTATCGCTCCCTGTTTTTCTGCCAGATGCCGGTAATCAATATCAAGCTCAACCAGAGTTTCTGAATGTTCGGAAACAAACGCTACCGGAACCATAAGAATAGGCAGCTTATCTTTTGCCGCTCGTTTTATTTCACTTTCAGTGGAAGGTCCTATCCATTTAAGCATCCCGACCTTGCTCTGGTAACAGACAACGTAATCAAGATCTTCTATGGCTAAAACCTGTGAAATAGCTGACACGCTTTTTTCCACCTGCCACTGATAGGGATCTCCTTTCCCAATTATTTTTTCCGGAAGGCCATGCGCGGAAAAAAGAACGCGTGGCTTTCCATTTTCCGAGGCTTTCCAGTAAGCATCCTTTATCAGCTTGGCATGGGCAGTGATAAAACCTAAATCTGCCGGATAGCAGCATATTTTAGTGGTTGGCACATCCAGATTCGCGTTTTTTGCCGATTTTTCCCAATCGGCAAATGAAGAACCGGTGGTGGTGGTTGAAAATTGTGGATAAAGTGGCAGTAAGATTACATGGTCAGGATTATAATTTTTTACATTCTTTACTACAGTTTCACTCATCGGATGCCAGTAGCGCATGGAAACAAATACTTTATATTCAGAATCCTTATTTCTTGAAAGTTTTCTTTCAAGTGCTTTTGCCTGCTCGTTAGTTAATTCCAGAAGCGGAGATTTTCCGCCAATCTTGTTATAAATTCCAATCGCCTTTAATGCCCTCCTGCCAGAAATTATCTTGGCAACTATAAAACGTAAAATTTTCGGCAAATCTATAATCGCAGGATCATTAAACAAATTAAATAAAAATGGTTTTACAGACTTTATTTCATCAGGACCGCCAATATTAAGTAATATAACCGCTGTTTTTTTGTTCATTTTCACTACTTATTTTATTATCTTATCAGTTTAACATTAACACCAATATCTAACTTTGACCAAATTTTATCAGCCGTGACAACAGGTATTTTTTTAGTTATGGCAAGAGCAAGGCAGGCTCTATCTCCCAGCGATAAACCTTTTACTTTGGTTTTATTACGAAGTTCAGCAGCCAGTACAGCTTGAGTTTCATCAAAATCTATAATTTCAATTCCAAATGAATCAACTGTTTCTCTCGCTTCGTCAATATTGAATCCTCTCTCCATCATAAGTGAAATGAACTCACAATAAATTACTGACGATACAACCGAATTATATAAATATTTATAAGCCTCATCCGCACCTTTTTCATCAAAAATATAAGCTATAAAAGCTGAAGAATCTAAAGAAAATTTCTTCATAAATCTCCGCTATATTCCTTACGTGACTTCAAAAATTCATCAGTTACGCTTTCTCCAGGCTTTTTAAGTTTTTTTGCTTTAATCCTTATTTTTTCTATAGTTTCTTTCGGGTTTAAAATTTTAAGCTCACCATCCTTAAAATAAAACATTATATTATCACCAGAATTTACTTTCATATCCTTGCGGATTTCCGCTGGAATAACAATTCTTCCTCCATCACCAATTTTTCCCATATAAATCATAACATCCCCTGAATAATGCAATATACCTTTTGCACCTCAAGAATTGAATTCTTGAAGTGCGTACGCTCGCTACGCGGCGAAAAATCGGACTTTCGGTCTCGATTTTCATATACCCACATTATGCCATATTAGTGTAATAATGGCAATTTATTTATAATCTGCCATTATTATATCACAAATGGCAGAAACATTATCAACTGGCGTATGTGGCAAAATACCATGCGCCAGATTAAATACAAAGGATTTATCACCTAATGTTTCAATGATTTTCTTTGACTGTATGCAAGCTTCATTCCTATCCTCAGCAAGCAGCACTGAATCAAGATTTCCCTGAGCTATTACATATTTCTGTAACTCATTTTTGGCAACTGAAAGTGATATCGACCCATCAAAACTTACTGCATCCACACCGGTTTCTTTGGCGTAATTAATTACCTTGCTCCCTGCCATACGTGGGAATCCTATGATCGGAACATGTGGATATTTTTGCTTAATGGCAGATACTATCTTTTTGCTTGGAGTTATCGAATAATCATAAAATTCCTGCTCGCTAAGTACTCCAGCCCATGAATCAAAAAGCTGAATTGCCTGCGCTCCAGCTTTTATCTGCGCCAGTGAGTGTTCTATAATCACATCGCTAAGTATTGTGATAAGTTCGGAAAAAAATTCTTTTCTCCTGAATGCTACCTGACGCACTGAAGAAAAATCCCTACTTCCCTTACCTTCAATCATATAACAGGCAAGAGTCCATGGCAGACCGCAAAAACCTATCAACGCCTTATCTTTTGCCAGCTCCTTACGGGTAAGTCTTATTGCTTCATAAACTGGTTCTAAAGTTTCCCTGAAATTATTTTTTGATAACTCTGAAATATCTGAAACTGGTTTTAATATCGGCCCATGTCCTTCCGCAAATTTAACATCAACACCAAGAGCATCAGGAATAACCAATATATCGGAAAATATTATAGCCGCGCTCATGTCAAATCGCTTAATCGGCTGTAATGTAACCTCGCAAGCTGCCTCTGGGTTATAACAAAACTCCAGAAAATTACTGAAATTTTTACGAATATTCTTGTATTCAGGAAGATATCTGCCAGCCTGACGCATGAACCAGAAAGCTCTTTTACCTGAATGCATATTATCTTTATTCAGGCATGATATAAAATCATTACTATTATTAATCATATAAGTATCTTTTTAATGGTAGTAGTAGTTATCAAAGGTTTTTCGGGGATTATTTTTTAAACACATTTTTATCAACAGAATAGCAATCAAAAACTTGTTATGGATAAAATATGTGATAATTTATTTAAGCTCTTCATTCTACTTAAATAATAAAAAAATATTATATGTAAGAAAAATGTGGATAACAAATTTTATTAAGCTATTTATCATAGTTAAGTTAAACTTATCAGCATGTGTATAAAAACTGACATATGAATGCCGGAATTCTGGATAAAATATCACTCACAAATTTGCACAAGAAATACACAAAACTTATCCACAAAATTATAAATGAACCGAACCATGAAAAAATTTAATCTGCATTTAGTATCTGATTCAACGGGGGAAACTGTTGGAAGTGTTGCCCGTGCCGCGCTGGTTCAATTCGAAGATATTGACGCTGAGGAGTTCAGCTGGACATTGGTGCGCAGTAAGGCGCAGATGGATAAGGTTATTGAGGAAATAAGGGAAAATCCTGGGGCAGTGATGTATACTCTGGTAGATCCTGCTCTACGTGACATGCTGAAAATGGAATGTACCAAGCGTGGTCTTCCTTGTATTGAGGTGTTATCAGGAGTGGTTTCTGAGCTATCAGCGTATTTTGGCGTGGAAAGCCATGCCCAGACCGGTAAGCAATATGAGCTTAATGAAGAATATTTCACGCGCATGGATGCAATCAATTACGCTCTAGCGCATGATGACGGGCAGGGGCATTGGGAGATGGAGGAGGCCGATGTTATTATTCTTGGAGTATCGCGTACCTCAAAATCACCAACTTGTATGTATATGGCTTATAAAGGCTATAAAGCAGCAAATATTCCTCTGGTTCTGGATTGTCCGCTGCCGCCGAGTCTGGAAACCCTGAAAAAACCACTTATAGTCGGTCTTACCATTAACCCGGAAAGGTTGCAGCAGATAAGAAAAACCCGCTTACAATCGCTTAATCAGGAAGGCGAGAGCAATTATATCGACATGGAATATATGCAGCGGGAAATTGCTGAGGCGAGGAAGCTCTTTTCCAAGCATCGCTGGCCGGTGATTGATGTTACCAAGCGTTCGGTGGAAGAAACAGCGGCAACTATTGTGCAATACATAAAAAAACATCAGGAAAATTTGTATAAATCTGTGGAAAATTCCGGTGAGCAGAATTAAAAAAGCGGGAGTTGTTGGTTTTCCGGTGGCGCATAGCCTGTCACCGCGTTTGCATGGGTTCTGGCTGAAGAAATATAATATTGCTGGCGAATATAAACACTATGAAGTCAGACCAGAAAACCTGCCAGAATTTATCCATAATATGCGCAGTGATAAAGATTTTTCCGGCGTTAATCTAACTATACCACACAAAGAGAGTGTAATAAAATTACTGGACAATATTGACGAAATAGCGACTGAGATAGGCGCGGTTAACGTAGTTATTAATGGAAACGGAAAGTTGATTGGAAAAAACACCGATGCTTACGGTTTTGCTGAGAATATAAAAACCTCTGTTACTGGAACGAAGAAAGCAGTTGTGCTGGGAGCAGGCGGAGCAGCCAAGGCAGTGATTTTTTCTTTGTTAGAGATTGGTTTTAAAGAAATCATAATTACTAACCGTTCACGAGTGCGCGCCGAGGAATTGTCATCCGTCATCCGTCATCCGTTATCTGTAGTCGATTGGCAAAAACGCGGTGAGATATTAGAAAATACTGATTTGCTGGTAAACACCACCAGCTTAGGGATGACAGGCAAAGAGTCACTGGAAATTGATTTATCGTTACTTCCTAAAACCGCGCTGGTTACTGACATTGTTTATTCACCGCTTGTAACTCCACTGCTTGCACAGGCAAAAGCGCGGGGAAATCCAACTATCGATGGGCTGGGTATGCTGCTATATCAGGCAGTTCCGGCTTTTGAAGCCTGGTTTGGCATAAAACCCGAAGTGACGGAAGAGCTAAGACAATACGTATTGGCGGGTATTAAGTCATGATTGTTATTGGTCTTACCGGTGGGATTGCTATGGGAAAAAGCACCGTAGCCAGGCAATTTGAATTGCTTGGTGCGAAAACATGTAGTGCCGATGCCTGTGTCCATAAATTAATGAGAAAAGGCGGGAAAGCAGTTGCTCTGATAAAAAAACATTTTCCTTCTTCGGTAAAAGATGAAGAGGTTGATAGGAAAATTCTTGGTAAAATAGTTTTTGCCGACAAGGAAAAACTTATAAAATTAGAGAATATTTTGCATCCTCTGGTGCAGGAAATGGAAAATGATTTTGTTCGCAGGATGAGGAATCTTGGCACAAAATTTGTGGTTCTTGATATTCCTCTTTTGTTTGAAACAAACGGACATGAGCGCGTGGATTTCACGGTGGTGGTTTCTGCTCCTGCTTTCATCCAGAAACAGCGGGTGATGGCGCGGCAGGGAATGACTGCAGAAAGATTCGAGAAAATAATAGCTAGCCAGATGCAGGATCTTGAAAAACGCAATCGCGCTGATTTTGTTATTCCAACTGGGCTGGGAAAGGGCTATAGCTTTAGAGCAGTGAAGCAGTTAGTTAGCCATATAAAGGAATAATATAGACAATGAAGCGTGAAATTGTTTTAGATACGGAAACTACCGGACTCGATCCTTTCAGTGGGCACCGCATAGTAGAAATTGGTTGCGTTGAGCTTATTGATGGTTTGCGTACAGGAAAAACCTTCCATACCTATCTCAATCCTGAGCGTGATATGCCGTCTGAGGCTTTCCGCGTGCATGGGCTGTCCGAACAATTCCTTGCAGATAAACCGGTGTTTGCTGAAAAGATAGATGAATTAATGGAATTCATATCTGATTCCATGCTGGTTATCCATAATGCTGCCTTTGATATGAAGTTTGTAAATTTTGAGCTGGACAGGCTTGGGTTTTCAGCCATCTCCATGGAAAGGACAATTGATACCGTCCTTATTGCCCGCAAAAAGTTTCCGGGCAGTCCGGCTAATCTGGACGCGCTCTGCAAGCGCTTTAATATTGATCTTTCCGAGCGTACTAAACACGGAGCATTACTTGATGCCGAACTTCTTTCAGAAGTTTATTTGGAGCTAATGGGCGGCAGGCAGTCTGCCCTATTATTGGATATAAGCAGCAAATCGCTAGTTTCTGAAAGCCAGCTTGTAGTTACAGATAAAATAAAACTGGAAAACAGAGTTTTCAACATTTCTGCTGAGGAAGAAGAGGTTCATAAGCTTATGCTCAGCAAATTGAAGAATCCCCTTTGGTTGGAAGTAGCCGAGTAAAAATTGCTAACAGATGACAAGCAGTGTGTGAATATAATCGCAAAGATTTTTTACATATTTTGAGAGATGATAAAAAAAGGGCTTCCAGTTGGAAGCCCTTTTTATTTAATCAAAAGGTTATCGACTACTTTTTCGTAACCAGTTTAATTTCTACGCGACGATCTTCTGCCAGACAGTTGATCAGGTCTGCTCTAGCGAGGTTAGCATCACAGTTAGTAACTGGTTTGCTTTCACCATAAGACTCAACACTTAAGTTACGGGTCTTCAGACCTTTCTTAGAAAGGTAGCTTTTCACGGTCTGAGCGCGCTTAGCAGAAAGCCTCTTATTGTAGCCATTCTTACCAATGCTGTCAGCATAACCAGCGATGTCAACAGATTCAATTTCTTTTGATTCTTTGATAAGCTTGGAAACGTTATCCAGTTTGTTTTTCTCTTTAGCGTTCAAAGTTGATTTGTTAAAATCAAAATATACGTTCAACATTTCTTTGCTGATTGCAGGCTTGCCAACGCATTCATCGTTAGCAGAATCCCATTTGGTTATTACGCAATTGCCAAAAGTATTGCGGACGATGTTGTTATTTTTATCTTTAACAACATCTTTAGCAGCGTCAGCGGCGAAAACACCAGCCGGAGCGAGCATAAGGCTTACAGTTGCGAGCAGGCAAGCTTTTTTAAGGGTAATCATGAGCAGTATCCTCTATTTTTAAAGTTATAATTCCAGTACCAGTTAGCATTCAATGTTTTAGTTGTATTTCACGAAGCAAGAATCTGAATTCGGAAGATAATCCAAACAATACCCCGAACGCAACCTAAATATTTCCTACACCATGCACAGACAGAATCTACACCTAATAGCCTAGCAGGCAGCCGATTGTCAGGTAAATTGTACAAAAACCCGTAAATTCAGCGCATGTTTTTGTTAAACTGATGCCAGATTGCCACAGGTTAACTTTTCCGTCCCCTTTATTTCCAGAATGAGTTAAACATTAATAATCAGGGAATTGATGAATAAACAAGGCCACTAATCCACATTCCCGGCTTTTAAGCGCTCCTTATTTTGCAGATAAAGTGAATGAAAATCAATAGGATCCAGCATTAATGGGGAGAAACCACCATCTCTGGTTAAATCAGATATAACCCGTCTGGCGAAAGGAAACAAGACGAACGGGCAATCAACCATAACCAGAGGCTCTATATGTTCTTGAGGAACGTTATGTATCTCAAAAATACCGGCATAAGCCACATCGGCAAGGAAAAGCGCGTTGCCTTCACTGGTTGAGCGCACGGTTATATGCAGGGTAGTCTCAAAAATATCATCTTGCAGTTTTTGTGCCTTTAGCTCAACATTAACCTCAATTTTTGGTGCGGTATTGGTTGCAAATAGGCTTTGCGGGGCATTTGGACTTTCAAATGAAATATCCTTAACATATTGCCCTTTAATAGTGAAGCTTGGAGATTTTTCTGGCGATGGAGTGTTTTCCGTCATAATTTTCCTCTGAATTGGATATTTTTTTTATATTGTTTGTTATATTTATTTGCTCTGCTTTGCAATAAAACATATACATGGTCTGATTTCTATAAAAATCTTTAACAAAAGAGTTATAATTCTATGTCTGAAGGATTCCCATATGGTGATATTGTAATTCTCGCTCTGGTTGCAGGATTTATTTTGCTCCGGCTGCGTAGTATACTTGGTCAGAAAACCGATAATGATAAACCGGATTTCCTGCAATCATCTAAAATAAACGTGATTAAAGATACGGATACGATTGTCCAGTTAAGCGATAAATCGCTTAAACCCAAACCTATGGTGGATATTGATCCATATCTTTCCGCTTTGAATGACAGTAATGTTTTGCAGGCAATAAAGGATATTAAAGCCAAAGACCCTATATTTAATGCCACAAGTTTTGTTGAGGGTGCAAAAATGGCATTTGAGATGGTATTTGATGCTTTCGCTAAAGGTGACAAACAGACACTTTCCATGCTGCTTTCTCAGGAAATATATAATGATTTCCTGGGTCATATCGAGGAACGGGAAAGGCAGGAAAATAGGCAGGAGACTACTTTGCTTTCAGTCAAGGTAAAGGAAATTTTCCGGGCTGATCTTGATAGGAATATTGCTCGTATTGCGGTGCGTTTTGAAAGTGAACAAGTGACCATTGAACGCGCTAAAACTGGCGATATTGTCAGTGGCGATCCCTCGGATGTACAACATGTGATTGATGAGTGGGTGCTTGAACGCGATATAACTTCCAAGAATCCGAACTGGAAAATAATAGAAACATGAATTTCCTGCTACGTAAGAACCTATATTTAGGTCTTGGTCTTTTACTAATGGCTTCTGGCTGTGCCGATATTAAGCAGGATCATTTTGAGGCGAGGCAGGTGGGCTTTGCGGAGCTGACCGGCTGGGAATATGATAATCATCTTGCAGCGTTGGAAACATTCAGAAATTCTTGTGGAATTCTTGCGGTTAAATCACGTCCGGTAACCAGTGAGAGCGGGATTGATATAAGCTCATTGCTCTGGGGTTCTTTATGCAATGAAGCTGGGCAGGTAATGAACAACATGCAGGCGCGTGAATTTTTTGAACGGCGTTTTGTACCTTATCGCATTGCTAATAATGGTAAGGAGCAGGGTTTATTCACCGGCTATTATGAGCCGGTTTTACATGGTTCATTGCGCAAATCTGGGGATTATAAATACCCTCTTTACGCTGCTCCACCCGAGCTAAAAAACCAGAAGCCTTACTATTCGCGAGCAGAAATTGACCAAGGAGCTCTTGCAAAGCGTGGTCTGGAAATTGTCTGGGTTGATGATCCGGTTATGCTGTTTTTCATGCAGATACAGGGAAGCGGGCGCGTCCGGCTGAAAGACGGCAGGGAGTTACGTATCGGTTACGGCGATCAGAATGGTCACCCATATGTTTCGCTGGGTAAGATTATGGGTGATGAAGGTTATCTGCCAAAAGATGGAATAAATTTCTTCACTATCCGTCAGTGGCTTTATGAGAATCCCAATAAGGCTATTTCTCTCATGCAGCGTAACCCGTCTTACGTATTCTTTAAAATAATTGATAAACCTATAGTGGTCGGTTCAATTGGTGCACCGCTTACTCCCAAACGCTCAATCGCCATAGATAGCAAATATATTCCTTATGGACTGCCGCTTTATATGGAAACTGAGCTGCCAGGAAATTATGGAGCAACCACCTTCCGCCGTCTTATGGTTGCACAGGATACGGGTGGCGCGATTCGCTCGCCAGTGCGTGCCGATATTTTCTTTGGTGCTGGTGATGAAGCTGAATATCTGGCAGGATATATGAAGAATCAGGGAATATATAGTTTATTAGTACCGAAAGAAATTACGTCTCAAATGCAGTGAGAATGTGTTTATGGTTAAAAAACGCCAGTTAACTCCGGAAGAAAAACGCCTGTGGAAACTGATTACGCGTACTGCCAAGCCTCTTTCTGCTTCCATTGCTTCTGAAGAAGCCGAGGAAGAAGATAGTAAAACTGCCTCTGCTCATATTCCTGAGCCTAAGATCAAAACAAAAACGGTGTCAGTAAAACCGGCTCCTGTTGCTCCCAAGGCAAAAGTCAAAACCAAAGAAGTAAGAGCGCAAGGTGATTATTCAGGAATCGACCGCTCTACTGCAGAAAGTTTTCGCAAAGGGAAAGATCCTATTGATGCTAAGTTGGATCTGCACGGAATGACTCAGGGAAATGCCCATCACGCGCTGGTTAACTTTATTGCAAAACAGGATAAACTGGAAAATCGCCGTTTATTGGTGATTACTGGTAAAGGAAGCGGTATATTGCGTGCGTCACTACCAAAGTGGCTCGCCTTACCAGACTTAAACAAGTTTATACTGGCATTTGATGTGGCAAAAGCAAAACATGGTGGTGATGGTGCTTTTTATATTTTATTAAAACGAAAAAGAAAATGAATGTGACAAGTGATAAGCCACATATACTGGTTGTTGATGACGATGATCGCCTGCGCCTTCTGCTTAGTAAATATCTGAGTGATCAAGGGTTTATGGTATCTTCTGCCGCAAGTGCCGCTGAAGCGCGCAGAAAAATGGCAGCGTTTATTTTCGATCTTCTTATTCTCGATGTAATGATGCCAGGTGAAACCGGACTTGAGTTGCTTGCTTCGTTAAAAGACAATGGCACACCGGTTCTTATGCTGTCGGCTATGGGGGAAGCGGAAGACAGGATAAGCGGTTTGGAGCTGGGTGCTGAGGATTACCTCAATAAACCGTTTGAACCCAAAGAACTGGTGCTGCGTATTCGTGCTATTTTGCGTCGGGTGTCTACTCAGGAAGAAAAGTCACTGGTGGTACAGTTTGGAGTTTTTCGTTTTGACCTTGCTAATCTTCAGCTTAAGAAAGACGATGAAATTGTCTACCTGACCTCTAATGAGGCATTGATTCTGAAGATATTGGCACAGCAAGCTGGAACGGCTGTTTCGCGTGAGGATTTATCCAAGCTAATGCCGGGAAGTGGCAATGAGCGTAGTATAGATGTGCAGATGGTACGATTGCGTAAAAAAATTGAGGAAAATGACAGTAAGCCACTTTACATACAGACCGTGCGTGGTGCGGGATACGTGCTTTACGCGCAGAAGGGTACGGCATGAGCAAGAAATATCTGCCTAAAAGCCTGTTTGTCCGCGCATTGCTGATTCTGGTGCTGCCAACCTTATTTATCCAGATGGTGACGGCTTACATATTTTTTGATCGGCACTGGGAAAATGTTACCCGCCATATGTCAAACTCATTGGCTGGAGAAGTGGCTTTCCTTATACAGCAGTTAAAAGATGTTACGGCAAAACAGAAACCAAAAGTAGTTAGCGAATTTGAACTGGCAACCGGTATAGATGTTTCTTTTGAGACAGTGGAGGCATTTAATGCCAAAAAAACATCGAAAGATTTTATCGAGTTCCAATCGCTATTGCGTAGCAAAATCAAAGAAAATTTTACGGTACATGATATTGATGGCGACTATGTAGAAATATTTATTTTACTTCCGAGTCAAGCCCTTAGGATTGTTACCAGCACTAAGCGTTTACAAAGTCCTACCACCAGAATTTTCTTGGCATGGATGCTGGGTGCATCCACTATTTTTCTTTTTATCGCAATTATTTTTCTGCGTAACCAGATTCGTCCGATTACCAGACTTGCACAAGCAGCGGATAATTTTGGCAGAGGCGTGGATACAATTGATTTCCGCCCACATGGTGCTACTGAGGTTCGCAAAGCAGCCCGCGCATTTATTGTCATGCGTGAACGTATCCGCCGTCAGATTCGTACTCGTACTGATATGTTATCTGGTATTTCTCATGATTTGCGTACGCCGCTTACCCGCATGAAATTGCAGCTTGCTATGCTTCCTGTTGATGTGGTTGCCCGCGAGGATATGCGCGAAGCAATTATTGAATTGGAAGATGATGTCCAGCAGATGCAGCATATGATTCAGGAATATTTGAATTTTGCTCGTGATGAAGGTAGAGAAGAAACAACAAAAATATGGTTGGGTGAATTTCTTGCTGATGTGGTAAATGATTATACGCGGATGCAGCAGGAAGTTATGCTGATCGTGGAAAATGATTTGGAAATTGAACTTAGAGTAAGTGCTTGCCGCCGGATGCTCCATAATTTGATTGATAATGCACTACGTTATGGTAAACGCTGCCGGTTGATATTGCGTGAGGCTGGCAGTTACGGTGAAATTATAGTTGATGATGAAGGCGCAGGGATTCCTGCAGAGAAACGCGAGGAAGTGTTTAAACCATTCAACCGTCTTGATCCGTCGCGTAATAATAAAACCGGTGGGGTAGGTCTTGGGCTTACCATTGCTCGCGATGTGGTTTTATCGCATGGAGGTATAATATCGCTTGATAATTCGCCGTCAGGCGGGTTACGTGTGTTAATAAGGTTGCCATTATGAAATTAAATCCAGATTGGTTGGCATGGCCGCAAACGGTGAAGTTGATAAGTGCTTTTGGCGATGAAGCGTATAAATTCCGTTTCGTAGGCGGTGCAGTGCGTGATCATTTGCTTGGCATTGCAAGCAAGGACGTTGATCTGGCAACTAGTATGGCTCCGCAGTTGGCTATACGTTTACTTAAAGAATCCGGTATCAGGGTTATCCCTACCGGACTTAAACACGGGACAGTAACTGCTTCAATAGATGGCAGGAATTTTGAGATAACCACGTTACGCCGTGACATTGCCTGTGATGGGCGGCACGCCAAAGTTGAGTTTACGGATGACTGGAGTGTGGATGCGTCGCGCCGTGATTTTACCATGAACGCTCTGTATCTTACAGTAGATGGGGAGTTGTTTGATTATTTTTTTGGATTTTCTGATATTAAAGCTGGGCATGTGCGCTTCATTGGCGATGCAAGAGCGCGTATAGAAGAAGATTATTTGCGTATTCTACGTTTTTTCCGGTTTTTTGCTTATTATGGAAAGGTTTTACCTGATGCAAAATTGTTTGCTGTCTGTGCTGAGCTTGCTCCTAAAATCAATTCACTTTCAGGTGAGCGCATTCAAAACGAAATGTTAAAATTACTGGCTGCTCAAGACCCTTCAGTGGCACTTAAGCTGATGCGGGAACATGGGATTCTTGAGCATGTTTGTGGATTTTCCTGCAAACGGATATTTACCCACGGAGTTGGAATAAATAACGTTAACATACGTCTGGCTTTGCTTCTCTTACGCGCAGAAATCAACGCCACTGATGCCCTGAAAATTCTTGCTGAGCGTTGGAAGTTATCGAATAACCTCAAACAGGCACTTCTTATACTTATAACCAATGTGGCAGATATATCGCCTGCTATTGATGTTGCCCAGCAGAAGCAGTTAATCCGCAGGCTTGGGGCTGAAACTTTCTCTGCACTGCTGCATCTTAAAATACTGCTTGAGCCAGCAAAGAATTACGGTGCCAATTATAATGCTATGTTGAAGCTGGCAGCTAATTGGCGACCACCGGTAATGCCGGTTAGCGGTAATGATTTAATTGCTATTGGAATTGCCCCGGGACAGAAATTAGGGCAGCAGCTATATAGGCTGGAAAGCATATGGGAAGAAAGCGGTTATAAACTCAGAAAGGAAGAGTTGCTGAAACGTATAGAGTAGTTTTGGCTATTTATCGCCAATTTCCCCGGATTCATCAGGTATTTCTTCGTCAACGGGATTTTCTTCAAGCGCGTAGCCAGCAGAGCGCACGGTGCGGATTAGATCCGGTTGTTTGCCATCATAATCCAGCCCTTTGCGCAGACGGCGGACATGTACGTCAACAGTACGCAGTTCAACATAAATATCGTGTCCCCATACCGCGTCGAGCAGCTGCTCGCGGGAAAACACGCGGGCGGGATGTTCCAGAAGGTAGCGCAGCAGTGAAAATTCAGTTGGGCTTAAATGAACTTCTGAGTCATTACGGGTAACTTTATGACCAGCAACATCCATTTTTATGCCAGCAAAGGCCAGGATTTTTTCCGATAAAGCTGGGCGGAAGCGACGAAATATTGCGCGGATACGGGCAATTAATTCTGCCGGGGAAAAGGGTTTTACCAGATAGTCATCGGCCCCAGCATCAAGCCCCCTTATCCTATCGCTTTCCTCACCGCGCGCCGAAAGCATGATGATAGGGATGCCTTTAGTATCCTGACTCCAGCGCAGTTGCTTGCAAATGTCAATGCCCGACATTGACGGGAGCATCCAGTCCAGAACGATGATATCCGGCTTATAATCCTTTACCATGCCGACAGCTTCTTCGCCGTCGCCTGTGGAAAATACGCGAAAGCCCTCACGCTCTAAATTATAACGCAGCAAAGTGACGATAGCTATTTCATCTTCAACAATTAAAACAGATATTTCCAAAACCTATTATCCTTAAAAGCTGATTGCACGAACCGGCATTGTAACATAGTATTATTTATAGGCAATAGTGGTTAATAAAAAGATAAATCTGTGAATTCCAAGCTAAAATTACTCTTAGATATAGGTCCTTTGGCCATATTTTTCTTTACTTATAGGTTTGCCGGAGTATTTGCCGCCACGGCTGCAATAATGGGTACCAGCATAATTTCGTTGATTATAACATACTGGATTGAAAAGAAAATTGCCGTTATGCCACTGGTTTCCGGGGTGGTGATTGCCACTTTTGGCACCCTTACCTTGCTGCTTCAGGATGATACTTTTATTAAAATGAAGCCAACTCTGGTTAATCTGATATTTGCCTCTGTTTTGCTGGGTGGGCTTTATTTTAAAAAGTCGTTGCTTAAATATGTACTGGAAAGCGCGTTAGAGATGAGTGATGAGGGCTGGCGCATACTTTCCCTGCGCTGGGGGTTGTTTTTTATATTTCTGGCAGTGCTTAATGAATTTATCTGGCGGAGTTTCTCCACCGATTTCTGGGTGAATTTTAAAGTATTCGGGATGCTTACCCTGACTATGTTATTTACATTTCTGCAAATTCCACTTATTAAGAAGTATGGGAAGGAATAGCTGACACCCTGTGCTACGACACGGGGTCTAGGGCAACAAGCTTAGTCGGCTTTTTAAACCGCCTGCCAAGCTATGTCGCGCCTACAAAATCCTTCTTTCCAGTCAATTAAATCAACCGCTTTATAGGCATTTTGCTGTGCTTCCTTAATGCTGTTCCCCAGTGCGGTTACTCCTAGAACCCTTCCGCCGACATTGATAATCTCACCATCTTTCTCAGCAGTTCCAGCGTGGAAAATTTTTACACCCGGAAATGATCCTGCTTTTTTAAGATTGCGAATCACGCTGCCTTTTTCATAAGCAGCAGGATAGCCACCTGCTGCCATAACCACGCAAACTGCAGCTTGTTTCGTAAATGAAATATATTTTTCATCAACTGCGCCATTCGCACAGGAAAGCAGCAGCTTAAACAAATCACCATCGAAGCGCAGCATTAGTGATTGGGTTTCCGGATCACCAAAACGCGCATTATATTCGAGCAGTTTTGCCCCGTCTTTGGTGAGCATTAAACCGGCGAACAACACACCGGAAAATGGGCAACCTTCTTTTTCCATCGCCTGCATGGTGGGATGAATGATTTTATCCATTACTTCCTTGCGGATTTTCTCGGTTACAAGCGGAGGCGGGCTGTATGTTCCCATGCCGCCAGTGTTTGGCCCTTTATCGCCGTCATAGGCGCGTTTATGATCCTGCGCATAGCCAAATTCTACGGCTTTTTTGCCGTCACAAATGGCAAAGAAACTGGCTTCTTTACCATCTAAAAACTCTTCGATTACAATTTGTGAACCAGCTGCGCCAAACTCGCCAGAGAACATGTTTTCTATGGCTTCAACCGCTTCTTTTTTATTTTCAGCGATGATAACACCTTTGCCCGCCGCCAGACCATCTACTTTTATCACGATTGGCAAGGATTTCCCTTCTAAGAAGGATAAAGCTGCTGCTTTATCAGTAAAACAACCATAAGCAGCGGTGGGTATTCCATATTTTTTACAAAGCTCTTTCATAAAAACTTTAGAGCCTTCAAGCTGAGCTGCTTTCTGGCTACAGCCAAATACCGGAATATTTGCGCCATGCAGGGCATCCGCAAGTCCGTCTACCAGCGGTTGCTCGGGACCAACCACCACCAGCGCGATATTTTCGCTTTTGCAGAAAATTATAATTTCATCAGGCTTGCTAAGGGGAACACAAGTTACGTCCTGCGCGATGCCAGCATTGCCGGGAGCGCAAAAAACCTGCGATACGCTGGGTGATTGTTTTAGCCGCCAGCACAGCGCATGTTCACGCCCACCACCACCAATTACCAGAACCTTATTCATTGAATCCCTCATAAATTATGTTATTGCTACTCATATGCTAGAAAATCAGCCGGATTTCAATCATAATCAAATAATCTATCCGTAAATGAAGATGTAGATTTATGGCAATTATTGACGTTTAATGGCAATTTATGTTAGAATAGCACAGTTATAAAAGCAGAAAGGGTGCCGATAATGAGTAATAGCCTGAATATTCAGCTGACTACTGAATTACGCCGTTATGTGGACGAACGTGCCAGCGATAATGATGTTTATGCAACTCCTAGTGAGTTTGTACGTGACCTTATTCGTAAAGATCGTGCCCAGCGAACCACTTCCAGTATTGTGCATGGTTTGCAGGAAATACGGCAAGGAAAATCGGTAAAGAAAACTGCTATGGATGTTTTTAACGAGGAATAGTAATTTGTCACGTAGCTGTAGCTATTTTCTCTCACCAACCGCAATTAACCAGTTGCGTGATCATAAGAAATGGTCACTTGCTAAGTTTGGTCGTGCTGTAACGAAAAAATATTTTCAGGACATAGACAAAGCTCTTCAATATATCGCAGATAACTATAAATCCTTTCCAATACGCCCAGAATTAACAGGCGAAAGTGGATTATCAATATACCCAATTCGTGAACATTATGTTATCTATGTTCCGATGAACAATAATATTCATATCGCTGCCGTTTTGCGACAGACTCAGGATGTACCAAACATAATAAATGAAGGAGCAGCAATTTTTCAGCGTGAGATTGCTCAATATAGAGGTGAAGCTTAAGTAGATGCCAGAAAATCAGCCGGATTTCAATCATAATCAAATAATCTATTCCGTAAGCGAGGTGGCGCAGTCCATCAAGCGGATGGTGGAGGACAGGTTTGGGCGGGTTTCGCTGCGCGGTGAGATTTCAGGTTGGAAAATAGCGAGTTCAGGGCATGTTTATTTTCGCCTGAAGGATGATTCTGCTGTAATAGACGCTGTTTGCTGGAAAGGTACAGTTGGCAAATTTGCTTTTAAGCCAGAAGATGGGTTGGAAGTGGTGGCAACAGGAAAGCTTACCACCTATCCTGGAAAATCATCTTATCAAATTGTGGTGGATTCGATGCAGCCAGCAGGTGCGGGCGCGCTTATGGCACTGCTCGAAAAACGCCGCGTTGAGCTGGAAAAAGAGGGGTTGTTTGCGCAGGAGCGCAAGAAAAAACTGCCGTTTTTGCCGCAGGTGATTGGGGTGATTACTTCACCGACTGGCGCTGTAATCCGCGATATTCTCCACCGAATTTCCGAGCGTTTTCCAGTACATGTTCTGGTTTATCCAGTGGCAGTGCAGGGTGAGGGCGCGGCTGAACAAATCGCAAGTGCTATAGATTTCTTTAATTCCTTGAATCCTGAATCCCGAATCCCGACCCCTGACTTACTCATTGTTGCTCGTGGCGGTGGCTCAATAGAAGACCTTTGGGCGTTTAATGAAGAAATTGTGGTGCGGGCGGCGGCAAACTCAAAAATTCCTTTAATCTCTGCCGTCGGACATGAAACTGATACCACGCTTATTGATTATGCCTCGGATATGCGCGCACCAACACCAACTGCCGCTGCTGAAATGGCTGTGCCAGTGCGTGATGAACTGCGCCTTGCTGTGGGGCAGCTCTCACTACGCCATGATGGTGCGCTTTCCCGCTTGCTTACGCAGCGCGGTGAACAATTGCAGGGGCTGGCACGCGGACTGCCAAGACCTGTACAATTATTGCAAACAGCAACCCAGCGATTGGATGACTGGCAGGAAAGACTAATTGCTGCCCTACCAGCCTTACTCACTCGCAAAGAACAACAACTGGCAATGCTTGCCACACATCTGCGCCCACAAGCTCTTAAAAACGAAATTAACAAGACTGGTGAAAAATTATTGGAATTGCAGGCAAGAATAAATACCGCATCACTGCGAATAATTGATGCACGCAGGGAGAAACTAACGAATCTTGTTAGTCTGATGGAGAGCGTAAATTACAAGAAAATACTAGCGCGTGGCTTTGCACTAGTTAAAGGAAAAAATGATAAACTCGTAACCACAGCAAAAGAAGCAAAAACCAATGAATCACTGACAGTTATTTTTGCTGATGGAGAATTGGTCGTTAAGCCTTAGGCCAGCGTTTATGCACCCAGAACCATTGTTCGGGGTGTTCGCGAATCCAGCCTTCCAGCATTTGGTTTATAGCCAGCATGATATTATATGCGTCTTTATCTTTATCGCCTGTTTTTTTATATTCTAGTGGTTTGTATATTATGGTTTCAAAATTTGCGCCTTTGGTGCGGATGACGCGGGCGGGAATAATAGGTGCGTCATAACGCAGTGCCAGCTCGGCAATGGCAGGGGCGGTCATGGCATCACGCCCAAAAAACGGCACTGAAATACCATCATTCATTTTCTGGTCAACCAGCATGGCGATAGCCTCGTTATTTTTAATGGCGCGCACAATTTTAACTGCGCCCTGCCTGCCTTTGGGAATCATATTAAAACAGCGTGTGGCACGGATTTTAGCGATCATATCATCGACCAGCGGGTTATTTGCTTCGCGGTACACTGCGGTTATCGGGCGGTTATGAAGCCCCGCAACCGGAGCGAGTAACTCCCAATTGCCAACATGCCCTGAGAATAAAAAAGCTGGCTTGCCTTGCGCGGGTAAATTTTCCGCGCCAGTGATTTTAATCCGTTTTATAATGTAATCACCCTGTAAATGAGCGAGTTCAGCAGCTACGCGCCCTAGATTATCCCACATTTTATCCAGAAGCTGGTTTATTTCGTTTCTGGAAAGCTTAGGAAAGATATTTTTTAGGTTTTCTCGGGCGGTTTTATGAGCAGAAAGATATGGTCCAACCGACCTTGCCATCAGCCCTCCGATGACTGACGCGCTGTCCAGTGAAAATTGGCGCAGGGCGGTGAATAGCAGATATAGAACTATCGCTTCGATAGAATGTTTAGCTTTTTTTAGCATTTATCGCTTCTTCAATTAGTGATTCCAGTTTGTCTTGATTTTCAAATACCAGCCCCATTTCGGCAATTTGGATATCCCTGATTTCATCTTTAAATTCTTTCCCCATTCGCGCAAAATCTTTGCTGGTGGTAACTAGTGCCGCGCCATGTTCTTTGGCTTTCTGATGCAGTAATTGCAGGTCTTTTGCTTTGTAATAATAATGGTCGGCAAATGATATTTTTTCAACTATTTCTGCGCCAGCATTTTTTAGCATATAATAAAATTTATGGGGAATTGCGATGCCGCAAAAGGCTATGATTTTTTTGCCGTTAAGCGCAAGCATAGAAGGCCTTGGTTGTGAGCGGGCGAGCAAGAAGGGGATGTTAGGCAGTGAAGTAGGCATGAAATTAGCTGGGTTAATAATCACAATTGCCCCCGCGCGCTTAAGCCCATTTGCCACTTTTTCGCGAAGTGGTCCTGCGGGCAGCAATCTTTCATTGCCAAAACTGAGCCTTCTATCAACCACGATTAATGAAAGATTTTTAGTGAGTGTTGGGTTTTGAAATCCATCATCCATAACAATTATTTCCGCGCCCTGCGCGATAGCAAGATTGGCAGCTTCCACCCGATTTTTTCCAACGATGGTAGGAAGGATCTGGGCGAGTAACAATGGTTCGTCACCCACCTGCAGCGCGCTATGTAATTCTGCGTTAACGCGCACCGCAGATTTCTGGTTGCCGCCATAGCCACGGCTCACAAAAAATGCCTTGATATTTTTCTTTTTGAGTAATTCGCCAATATGCAGAGCTACTGGCGTTTTCCCCGCCCCGCCCACGGTTAAATTTCCCACGCAGATAACTGGTATGGGAAGGGTTACAGGAGTAATGCAATTGTAGCAAATTCTGCTTGCACAAAGATAAATCCACGAAAACGGCAATAGCAGAGTAGAAATTATATTTTTAGATTGCCAGAAACGAGGTGCTTTCATAGTTTGGTAATTTCCACGCTTTTATTAAATTTAATCTACAGTAATAACAATAGAGAAAAAATACAAGAATTTAGCAACAAAAAAGCCCGATGGTTTTCATCGAGCTTTTTGTTATCCGCTATGCCACGCACTAGTTTTGTTATCAACAATCAGCGTGGCAGCCTTTTAAATTATAAATAATTTAAAAGGTCTTGAGGCTTAACACGCTTCCGAAGAAGTGCGAAGCTAACCTGTTGATTATCCATTTTTTTGATATGAAAGTCAAGTTTATTCCATATACGGAACGCCAATTGCGTAAGCGACTGCTTTTCTTGCTTTTTGAATAATATCTGCTGAAACCCTATCATAATAATATTTCCGTTTTCCTTCATGATCTCTAAGACCTCTGCATAATGCGTTTTTCGTCATTGCGAGGAGGCGAAGCCGACGTGGCAATCCAGTAAAATTAAGCATCATAGAAAGATGGATTGCTTCGTTTCACTCGCAATGACGCATTATGCAGAGGTCTCTCTCTAGCATAACGATACAAATCCATCCTCTCAAAAGAAAGGCTATAAATCATATCTCCTTTTATCTAGCATTCACGAGATAGGTTATCTGGTAATTTGTTGGGGAGTTCAATTCTAAGATGATATTTTTCTATTGGATCTGGAGTTGTAGTGCTGAGAGCAACTACTATACAAGTTTTTTTACTCAATCTTTCTGGGCGTGGAGAAATAACTAAAACTGGACGAATTTTTACCATCTCTGGCGGTTTTAATCCTGAAAAGTCACAACGCAGTATCATACCTGTATATGGAGGAAGTTTTATTGGCATACGATTTTTAGTATGAACATTATAGTTTTTTCACAGGCGCGAAAATAGGAGCTATAATATCAATTATTTTGTTTGCTGCTCCGCTTTTTCCTCTGAGCCATTCTCTGGTTTGTGCCTGCATTTTTGTTAGTTCATCGGAATCTTGCATTAGGTTATTGACTTTATCAGCAATCTCAAGCGCATTTTTTACACGGATGCAGATAGATAGGTTTTCCATCTCTTTATATACGGCAGAAAAATTTTCGGTATGTGGACCAGTGATTATAGAGCAGCGCAGCCTTGCTGGTTCCAGCGGGTTCTGCCCGCCATGTGGAATTAGGGAACCACCCATAAATACAATTTCTGATAGTCTATAAAATAAACCAAGTTCGCCGAGTGTATCAGCAATATAAAACTTAGTTTCACTGGTGATTTTATCGTTACGCGAACGCAAGGCAATTCTACCGCTTTTAGAAGCCAGATTTGCAATTTCTTCCCCGCGCTGCGGATGCCTTGGTGCTATTATAGTTAGTAAATCCGGATGTTTTGCTGCAAGTTGATTGTGGGCTTTTATTATCTGTTCTTCTTCATTATGGTGGGTGCTGGCAGCGAGCCATGTCTGGCGTATCCCTATTGCTTGTTGCAGGGCAAATAAATCTGATTCATCACAGGGCAGGGCAGCAGCATCATATTTTAAATTTCCAACGCAGCGCACTTCTCTTGCCCCCAGTGCCCGGAAACGTTGTCCGTCACTTTCGCTTTGGGCGAATACCATATCAAAACAATTAAGCATCTGGTAGATCATGATAAGAGCAAATTTCTGCCATGAATTATAAGATTTTACCGACATACGTCCGTTGATTATAAACATCAGGCAACCACGCGCTTTAGCGTTAATCACCAGATTTGGCCAGAGTTCTGATTCCACCCAAAGACCTATGTCAGGTCGCCAATGGCGTAAAAAGCGGTTCGTTGCTTCTGAAGTGTCAACAGGTACAAATTGATGAATAACATTCTGTGGCTTGCGTTTTTCTATGAGTTTTGCTGAAGTAAGCGTGCCGGTAGTAAGCAGGATATTCACCTCAGGAAAACGCGATTTTATCTGCTCAATCAGGAATAATACTGAGTTAGCCTCGCCTACACTTGCGGCATGTAGCCATAACAAAGTTCCTTTAGGGCGGGTTATTTTTGAAAAGCCAAAACGCTCATTAAATCTCTCACGACTTTCTTTGCCTTGCAATTGGCGGATGCGTAGCCAGATAGTGATGAGTGGAGAGAGGGCAGAGGTAACTATTTTATAGATATTATAACGCATCAGCCTGTTCCACCAGATTATTCATAGAAGTTTCGACAGCAATTCTTGCTGCCTCATCTGCCTGTTCTATCATAATTGGTGCGCCTATACAAAATACTATTCGTCCAAACGGCTTGGCTATCATGAACCTGTCCCAGCTTTTCAGCCTTTTATGTTTCGTGGCAGAAAAAGTTACAGGAATAACCGGCTTTCCTGAGAGTCTGGCGATAGTAACTATTCCGGCTTCCGCTATTTGATTTGGTCCGCGTGGGCCATCAGGCGTGATGCTGATATTATCGCCCTTTTTAAGCAAACGGACGATATTTCTCACCGCTTCTGTGCCGCCTTTGCTGGATGAACCAACCACTGTGTCCTGCCCGAAATGATGGATGACCTGCGAGATTAATTTGCCGTCGCGATGTTCAGAAATCAGAACGTGCATTTTGCGGGGAGGGTTGATGGCGGGAAGTAGCATCATACGCCCGTGCCAGAAAGCAAAAATTGCATTTTTCTCACCGCGCATAAAAATCTCAGTATCGGGATGGATATGAAATTCTTTGCGGTTGGTTATCATCACCACGCGAATATATCCCGCCAGCAGATGGCTGAGTATTGCTTGTGTGCGTGGGTGTTTGAGAATTTTTTTGGAAAGGGACATGTTTACCAGGAATCAGGCTTTTTTATATTGGTTTTTGGCAACATGTCAGGAAATTGCGATTTTCTGAGGGCAGTGGAAGAAATATGTTTTGTAAATGATGGTGGTATGGATTTCAGCTTTTCCGCCAGATTATCATGCGGGCAGATAATGCCAATGGTTTTCTTCAGTTCTTCCTTAACAATACGGATAGGTTCGACCAGATCACTGTCGCTGGAAACTACCACCGCAACATCATACAAGTTTTTCCAGCCGTCATTGATAAGGTGGCTGGCAAGATTAACATCCGAGCCTTTTTCTTCGGTTAGCACCACTTTTATGTATTTTTTGGGAACAACAACCGGAACTTTCGGGCGGTATTTCTCGGAAGCGATAAAACTTCCCCAGTGAATTTCCACTTCCGGTATGGTTTTTATGGCGTTTATATAGGCATGTTGCCGCGCGGATGCGCCTTCGCTGATTTTATCGGATACATGCGCGCTGTAATATTTGATTTTCTCAATACGACCATCGGCATTTAGCATTGATTGGAAAAGGGTTTTCAGATTGAGCCATCTGTAAGGGGTTTCTTTAAGCGAGCCGTAATAGAGATTGAAGCCGTCAACATAGACATAAATCCTCTTCATACGTATTCTTTCCAGTAATTGGCTTCATTATTTTCTGTTGGGAGAGTCTAGTGCGCTGCCTAGAAAAAGCAAGGGCATCCTGACGGATGCCCCTGAGCTTACTGCACGCAATAAGCGGATATGGAGTCATAATAGGCGAAGAGGGGGCGGATGTCAACAGAAAATATTGGAAAGAAAAGCTGTTGGGTTAATTTATCATTTATTTACAATCTGATAGAAGATGTCATTAAATCTTCATTTAAGTAATAAGCAATCTCATGTTAAGATGTCCACCTAAAAAATTTATTAGAGGTTGTTATGGCAAGTTTTAGGGATCTTGAGGAAGAAAAATTATTGAAGGCATTACCAATAGCAGAGAAGATTGGCGCAGTAATTAGAATAATCGTTGGCGATAATTTAGATATTAGCGGCATAGATTCTCAAATTTGCCTAATTAATGGATTAAGGTCAAATGGTGATAAATTGTAGGGAAGTGTTCTCTTTTAAGCTTATTGGTAAAGATGCTAAGTCTGCAACTGAAAAAGTCAGAAGAGCTCTTGGTAATATTGATAATGATCTTACTAGATCTTACATTAAGCCGTCGAATACTGATCTGCTTTTCGGGCAGGAAGAAATAGAGTTTGATTTTGGTAAGTGTCTTAAGCTTAAAGCAGGCGATTTTGATAAGATAATGATGGATGTGGTATCTGCTAAGGCTGTGTCTGAATTTAATATTAATCAATCCACCACTTCTGGTAGAAGCATTTAAACTACTTCTCAAAACCATCGGCATAAAGCTGGTAATATTTACCGCGCTGTTCAAGCAGGTTCGTGTGGCTGCCGCTTTCGATTATTTGCCCGCTTTCTATAACATAAATTATATCCGCCCCCACTATGGTGCTAAGGCGGTGGGCGATAACCAGTGTGGTGCGCCCTTGCATAAGAGTTTGCAGGGCTTGCTGGATATTACGTTCAGATTCATTATCCAGCGAGCTGGTGGCTTCATCGAGAAGTAAAATAGGTGCATTTTTTAGCATGGCACGGGCTATGGCAATACGCTGGCGTTGACCGCCTGACAAGCGGACACCGTGCGCGCCGATCATTGTGTCATAGCCATTTGGCATAGCGCGGATAAAATCATCAGCCGAAGCGTTACGCGCAGCAGCAAAGATTTCTTCGTCACTCGCACCCTCGCGTCCATAAGCGATATTGGCTTTAACAGTATCATCAAAGAGCATTGATTCCTGTGGGACAAACGCCATGCTGGCACGCAGGCTGTGCATAGTCACATTTCTAATATCCTGCCCATCAATAGAAATACTTCCCGATTCAGCATCATAAAAACGCATCAGCAAATTCATCAGTGTTGATTTACCACCACCTGAAAGCCCGACCAGAGCTGCAGTTTTTCCTGCTGGAATAGCCAGAGTTACACCATTAATTCCGATTATTTCGGGTGTGTAATTAAAGCCCACATTGTTAAAACTTATACTACCTTTACCCACAATAAGCGGCGTGGCGTTCGGCGCATCAATAATTTTCGGCGGTGTATCCAGTACATTGAACAGGCGGCTGGCAGCAGCTATGCCTTCCTGCAAAACGCCATTGAGTCCCGACATGGCGCGCACAGGTTTATAAGCCATCAGGAAGGAAGCTATGAAAGAAGAAAATGCACCTGTAGTTATTTCCCCATCCATAACTTGTAATCCGCCATAAAATATAACTAATGCCATAGAAATTCCGCTTAAAATCTCTATCATAGGAGTGGCAGCAGCTTGTGTGCGTGAGGATTTATAATATAGGCGGAAAAGTGATTCGATAATTCCACTTGCCCGCCCAATTTCAAATTCTTCGCGGTTATAGGATTTTACGGTGCGTACTCCGCCAAAAATTTCGTCAAGAGTGGTGGTGAAATCGCCCAATTCATTTTGGGTTTTATCGGATAGGCGACGCATTTTTTTACCAAGTCGAATAACTGGATAAATGGCCGTAGGAAAGGCAAATAAGGCAAGTCCAGCGAGTATTGGATTCTGATAAATCATTATACTAAGTAAAAACACCATACTTAGTAATTCTTTGATTATGGCGGTAAGTACGTTAGAAAAAGCATTACGCAATAAATTTATATCATTGGTAAAGCGGGAGATTAACCGCCCTGATGATTGGGCATGGAAAAGTCCAATGTCGCTTTTCATAAGATGCTTAAATAAGCTAACCTGCATATCAGCAATTATCCGCTGCCCGATAAAACGCATAGAAAGAATATTAACATAATTTGCCACCGCCCCAATAAATGTGATAAAAAATACTGCTAGTGAAATTGGGATTAAAACATTGCGATTCTTTTCGATAAAAATCTGATCCATAACTGGCTTAATCATCCACGCATTCAGCGCGGTGCAGCTTGCCACAATCACCATGCAGAACATCGCTAAGAACAGCTTTTTCTTATAAGGTGCGATATGCTCGTGCAGCAACCGCCTGATTATTTCTTTGCCTGTATGTTGCTTACTGTTTATGATGGTCATAATTTAGTTTGGTCTGGTATAGCCGATAGAGGCTAAAGCCAATATGTTACGGCGTTCCAAATCATCTGGTTTATTTGCGTTCCAGCCCAAAATATTTGTATGCCGAGTATGCGGTTTACCATTTGGTTCAAATAAAAGATAATTATCCGTAAATGATTTGGCAGATAATTCAGCTCTTCCGTATGATTTTTTACCATCTGACCTTTCTCCATCAACATACTTAACGCATATATCCCATATATTTTTGGGTGATATATCGTTCGTACGATAAACAGAAAGTGTGTTGTCCTCGCCTTGTTTGAAAACATGTTGTGTAACACGTTTTTTAATGTGAGATTCTTCATAAACAAAACGTGTTAATTTTTCTCCAGAGTCCACATAAAAACGTGGGTGTGGACAAGTTTTCTCCATTAGGCTGCAAACTCTTTAATCAATAATTCTGAAATAGAATTAGGAAATTTACCGCTAAAAGTTTTTTCATATCCACTTTGTTTTCTTTTGTTAATTGCGTCAACGAAAGACCAAGACATTTCTAAATCTTCTATTTCTATCGATAGAATCTTTTGTTCAGCAAACCATTCAATACTATATCCTCCACCTGCGCTTGGGATTATATCAGGGTTTTGTATGTTTCTCGGTAAATTTGATATTATTTGCAATGCAATTTTTTTTGATGTTTCTGTAACTGGGATCGCATCATAGCCATCCCACCCATGCTCTGATTTTGTTTCAAAATAATCAATTATTGTATTTTCCAAAACATTTAGAGGATTTAAAAAAATTGAATTTGAGGAGGTTTGAAATGAAGGTGGTTTAATGCTAACATTATCATATCCTTGGGTGATTCCTTGGTAAGTCATGGTTGCCAATAGACCAGCATATACTAATGGCGATGCGACTTGCGATGAAAGATAACTCATACAAAAAGCTCCAATGTTTTTTCTTTAAGGCTTTTGAAAAAAACTATATCCTTAATGTGATTTAAACTAGTTAAAATTTCACTAATTTGTTCATCATTTGGTAATGTATTGACGTAACAAAATGCCTCAATATCCAATAATATCAGGGCATATCCTTCCGTGGTTGGCGGTTGGGATGCCATAGTCACCAGACATTTGGCATTTTTTTCTGAAAAATCAATTATAAAACGCATTAAAAAATCTTCCATATCACGATTTATGGCTGGAGGAAGATTTGGAGAAGTTGCGAAATAATCTTCTAATTCAAAGCGAGTCTGTGGAATTTCTATTAAATTTATATTGCGAACAGATAGTTTGTTCAAAACAGTTGGCTGAATCTTCGCTTTGTATTTTTCCCACCCGATAAGTGCTTTTTCTAAAAGCTTGCTCCATTCGCTATAAGGTTTCAATTTATTGTAGGAGAAACCATCGCGCCTACATGTTACCAAGTCTTCAACTTCATCCTGCGCCCAAAATTGATAGCCAGCGGTAGAAAATTCACTGGAACTATTGCTCGGCTGTCCTTCTTTAAACCCTAAAGTTTGATAAATTCTCCGCATGGTCTTTTTATTAGGAAATTCATCCTTAAAATCAGATTCTAAAGATTCTATTATTGGCAATTTATCTTCTGGTATTTCTGGAAATGAAATATCAACTATTGCCTCCTTAATAGGGGCATTCTCAAAATTTCTATGTTCAGGTAAGGTGTTAGTGGTCATAATTCGCTAAGATATAGATGTTAAACCATTACAGCAAGTATCAAAATCATTCATCATTAAACCCCAGCAATCGTCATATTTTCCACGCGCAGGGTAGGGGCGTTGGTGGAATAGCGGAAGGTTAGGTCATTGGCGGGGGTGATCCCGAGGAACATGTCTTTAAGGTTGCCAGCAATGGTTATTTCCGAAACAGGATAAGCAATTTCCCCGTTTTCTATCCAGAATCCTGCCGCACCTTGGCTGTAATCACCAGTTATGGTATTAATCCCCATGCCGAAAGTTTCGGTAAGATAAAGACCGCTTTTTATATCGGAGATAAGTTCAACAGGGGAAAGTTTGCCAGCTTCCATATAAAAATTAGTTGAAGACGGAGAGGGTGGAGAAGATATGCCGCGTGATGCATGCCCTGTAGTCTGCATTTTAAGCTTATTGGCTGTACGAATATCCAGCAACCAAGTTTGCAGAACACCATCTTCTACCAAGGCAGTTTTTTTATTGGCTACACCCTCCATATCGAATGGTCGGGAAGAAAAACCACGTAGGAGATGCGGGTCGTCAATTATCCGGACGCCACCTGTAAATATTCGTGCGTTCAGAGAATCTTTAAGAAAAGATGCTCCACGCGCAATTGCCACTCCGGAAATAGAGCCGGTCAGGATAGAAAGGAGTGATTTGCTGACACGCGGATCAAAAACCACTGGCACTTGGCATGAAGAAACTTTGCGTGGATTTAAGCGCTTGATGGCGCGGTTTGCGGCATTAATGCCAATGTCTTTGGCACTACCTAAATCGCTCCTATGACGAGAGCTTGTAAAATCATAATCACGTTCCATTGTTGTACCGCTGCCCGCCAGCACTGAAACCGATATGGAAAAATGGCTTCCTTCGTAGTCACCTATGAATTCTGTCCCATTATACCCTGATATTGCAAGGGTTATACGTGATTTGCTGTAGCTGGCATCCGCTCCTTCAGAATTAGTTATTCCGACAACACTTAGCGCCGTATCTTCAGCTATAGCACACTGTTCAAGTAGCCAGTCAGAAGATGGTTCAATAGGATCGACTAAATCCAGGTTTTTGCTATTTTCAGGGTGTAGGGAAGCAGGTGGCAAGGTGCTGTCCATATCGGCTGGGGCAATTTTTGCCATAGCAACTGCGCGCTGCGCCAATTCCAGTAGTGAGTTTTTCTCAAAATCTGTTGAAGATACATTGGCTTGACCGATTTCACCATTGCTTTTACCAACAAACACTCTAAGACCTATCGCTGAATTTTCTGAACGCTCTATGCCTTCAGGCTTGTTCATGCGCCTGGAAATGCTGAGATTAGTGGTCTCAAGCATTATGGCATCAGCTCCATCTGCTCCGCATGAATGGGCTGTTTTAAGCAGTTGTCTAAGTATGTTGGAATCAAGGCTCATAAAGAGTTATATCGCTTCTACAAGAGTATGTGTTATAGTTGCATTGTATTTAAGATAAATTTTATGTATACTTCGCTTATTATGAATAGTGAAGCTATTATGCAAGAGTTTGTATCGAGACCGAAGATTAATCGTCTTCCACTCCCTCCTGCGCGTGTCAGTTTTAACTATATAAATATATTAGACGATAAAATTGTAAAAGCATCGCTAGGGGTGGCGGCACTTCTTGCGATTTTGTTCGTTGTTTATCAGTATGTTAGCGAATTGCTTGTGACGACTTCTCCGCCTGCAGATGATAAATACTTGCTGGAACTGGTAAATTCTTCTATGGAACCGGTAAGAGCCAGTGAATCGACCTTGTATTTTCGTGATAGTGATGGGTTTGTTGTTGGCAATGTAATAAGGATCGCCTCAGAATTTGAGAAGACGATTCCGGATAAAGTCTATAGTACTAGCGGTGCTACAACCGAAAGTGAGCTGCTTTCCATACTGAGTAAATATTAATACAAATTAAAAATTTATTTGACAGGCGTTAACTTTTTGTGCTAGTAAGTATGTCTGATAAAATAACAGACAAACAACTGATACAATGAGTTTTTATGAAAGTAATTTTCCAGAAGCATTATTATTATTTTATGCTTTATGCCATCGTCGCTGGCGCAATATTTTTTTCCTCTTCTTTTGTTCAGGCTGCAAGCGCGTCTCGTCAGAATTCAGGAGATATGCCTCCACCTGTTACCGTGGTTACTGGTTTAAAAACAGGTACATATTTTATATTCGGCAGAGACCTTTTTGAAGCTGCTAAAAAATCAGGGATGGACATGGCAGTAAAGTCATCGGAGGGATCGATTGATAACATCAAAGTCATTAATAGTGATGAGAACGTCATATTAGGTATAGTGCAATCGGATGTTCTCGGGTTCTTAGGGCGTTCTAAAAATCCGGATTCGATGAAAATGGCAAGCAACCTTCGTCTTATTTTCCCTTTTTATAATGAAGAAATACATGTTCTTGCTCGTAAAGAAATAAAAGATTTCAAAGAATTACAAGGCAAAAAAGTTGCTATAGGCGAAGAAGGTAGTGGCAATATGCTCACCTCTATAAACCTGTTTTCGATGATGAATATAGCACCCGCTGAAAGCCTTAAAATTCCTTCGGCACAAGGCGTTGTTGCCGTGTTGAAAGGTGAAGCTGACGCAGCTATTTTTGTTGGCGGTAAACCAGTAAGGTTATTTAAAAATCTGGAAGATCTAACTCTTCCTGAAAATCAGAAATATGCACCCATGTTGGAAAGAGTTCATTTTCTTCCTATGAATGGTGCAAAAATGCTGGAAGAGTACAAACCGGCGGAGCTGACCTCGGCTGATTATAAGTTTATCAAAGAACCAGTTCCTACCATATCAGTGCAGGCAATTCTGATTAGCCGTGATTTCTCGCAAGGTGGTGACAACACCAAGCGTTGCGAACAGATAGGCAAATTTGCTGATGCTCTGCGTGCTGGAATACCGGCACTTAAGGAAAGCGGACACCCGAAATGGAAAGAAGTAAATCTTGATACCAATGTCAATACTTGGAAAAAAGATTCCTGCGCTTGGGAAATACTAAACAATGCCAAAAGTGAGGCAACATCCAAAGAGTTGCTGAATATTCTGGATAAAAAAGAATAAAAAAAACTTACTCGTTTTCTCCAATATTATCCCCGATATAGTTAACTGACAAAATGATTGCATCATTTTGACGCTGCCTACGGCGCGAAAAATCGCGCTTTCGGCTTGCGATTTTCATAGCTTGATTAAGCAATTACATGCTTAATCAGCTATAATATGCCCGGCTTTTTTTGCTTTGGCTTTTATATAGGCGCGGTTGTGTTTATTGGCTTCTGCAATAAGTGGGATGCGTTTAGTGACGGTTATCCCATTTTTCTTAAGCTCTGAAACTTTATACGGGTTATTGGATAATAAATTTATTTTGGAAATCTTCAGGGCTTTTAATATAGAGGCGGCAGTGGTAAAATCGCGTTCGTCACTTTCAAAGCCAAGCGCGTGATTGGCGGTATAGGTATCCATGCCCTGTTCCTGTAGCTTATAGGCTTTGAGTTTATTGGTGATGCCAATTCCGCGTCCCTCCTGATTGAGATAGAGCAGAACGCCATACCCCTCTTTTTTTATGGCAGCAAGGGCAAGCTTTAATTGATCGCCACAATCGCAACGCAGGCTGCCTAATAAATCACCGGTTACGCAGGAAGAATGCGCACGTACCAGCGGTAATTGGTTGTTCTCAGGCTTGCCGATAATAAGTGCTAGATGTACCAGCTCTTCATTCTGCTCACGGAAGCTTACAATTATTGAATCTTCCGCCTCGTTTATGGGAAGTTTTGCCCGCGCGGTTTCAAATAATTTTCCGCCGGTTTGTTTAAGAGCAAACTCCAGTTCTTTTTCCGAAAAAACTTTCCAGCCAGCGGTTGCTTTGGTGGTGGGAATAACCAGTAAAGCCGGCAATAGCCCAGCGCGTTTAGCAAGCGTAAGCAAAGTAGCGGATCTTGTCAGTTTGTATTTTGATTGTGCAGATTCATCAAGAAATTCAGCGGGATATATAGCAATTTCTTTGCCGTTTTTCTGCTTGATGACCAGCCCATTCTGGCTGCGCAGAAGCTTTATAGCCTCAGACAGAGCATCCACAGCATTTTTGCTATCTTTGACCTTATCAATCATTTATATTTTTGCCTATGAATAACGCATTAACAAAACCTAAAACCATACTTTTATTAAGTGATAATCGCGACTTTATAGAGTCATTCTCAGCCCTTGTCACGCGGGAGTTAGGAGTAATTTGTCAGGCAGTAACCTCAGAGCCTGAAATTCCTGACAGTGATGTAACAGTGTTGGTTACGGATAGAACTCTTAATGTGAACTGCCAATTTCCTGTTATTAAGGTGAATCTGCCAGTACGTATCCAGGGAGTGTTTTATGATATTCAGTCAGTATTAGAAAATTCTACTGGCAATGATACTATGGAAATTGGTGCTGATTTGCAGCTTTCATTGCAAAATAAAGTCATTTCTAATAATTCTAGCGGAATTGCAGTCGATTTAACTGATAAAGAAAGCCATCTGTTGCAGATGATTGCCCAGTCCGGGGATTTAGGAATTGCCCGCGAGGTTTTGCTTAAGGAGGTATGGGGATTTGATTCGGCACTGGATACCCATACGCTGGAAACGCATATATACCGCCTGCGTAAGAAAATCCGCGATAATTTTGATGTTGAAATGATAAAAGCCTTTGAGGGCGGCTATCGGCTATAGCAGTATAAGCCCAGGTATTTCTCAAAACCCGCTAGGGCAAACCTCACCGTTAGGACCTAATAAAACAGGGGCGGGAACGGATGTAGGGAAACTGCCGATGTCGCTGCCCAGCGGACCGCCGCCGGGACCAGGAGGCGCACCGGATTCAAACGCGCCGATGTCAGCATATGCCACAACTGGCCGTGTGCCGCTCCGGTAATCAAGCGCAGGCGCACCGTTAGGAGCCTTATCAATGGCAGGTGAGCCTTCTAACAACATCGCATCTTCCGAGGTGTTGCCATTTGGATTTTTCAACATCGGATTAACCAGTGTATTACCGGAAGGAACGGAACCTTTGATGTTGTAAAAAATATTATTTTTCATGGTAGATATGTTCTTTAGTGTCGTAGCAGGAGGCGAGCTTGGATAAAAAATATTATTATATATTGCTATATTCTCAGCTATTGATCTCCCGCCATTCATTTTCTGGCAGTACTCACCACCATCGGGAGTACCAAGACTAGTATTGATCACACCAGAATTGCTCTTACCAATTATGGTATTGTTATAGAACTTGTTGCCTGGTCTCGCTGTGGCGAACGGTCTAACACCACCGCTTTCCTCATGGTCTTTCTCACACCAGAAACTTAGGGCATATCCAAAACTACCCGGCATGGAACCAGCATTGATAAAGACGTTATTAAAAACCTCGTTGTAGGAAACACTGCCGGATAAAACAACGCCGGAAGCCCTCCCGTTTTTGATCAGGTTGCCGTAGATTTTATTTCCAACGGCAGATTCGTACTGAACCTGAATGCCCTGCTGGTTATAATAGCCGCGACTGCCATCCAGTTCGTTATAACGGAATGTACCTCCTGCTGCAGCGATATAAAATCCATGGGACACCGTGCCGCTAACCTTGCAACGCTCAACCAATATGTTTTTACCTCCGAAGGCTCCAATGCCTAGCGTAAATCCCTGTATTGAACAATTGCGGATTTTTACTCCGTCCCCCCATGTTGCGAGAGCCGTTGCACCAATTCCACTGTTTCTTACAATGCTGCCATCCGGCTTCTGGATAAGACTTCGTGATGCCTCCGTCTGCCTGAAATTCAGACCCTCAATGGTGATGTAACTTCCTATAAAAATAAGCGTGCCTGTATTTTCTCGGGGTGCAGTGCGATCCAGAACAATTACCGGCGTTTCACCCTGATAGTTTTTATAGGTAACAGGAGAAGAAGACGTACCCTTAGCACTCCAGCTGTAATAAGCTCTGTTTGAGGCATATCCCGTCATATAATCACCGCCCCGGAAATAAACAGTGTCTCCGGGTTTAAGGATCTTCTGCGCCTCTTGCAGCCTGTCGAGCGACTTCCACGGCGCGGCAATAGTTCCCGGGTTGGAATCACTGCCCGATGGCGACATGTAATAATCGGCGGCATTAGCGGTTGCTGCTACGGAAAGAGAAATACCGAGGCAAAAAATTGCAATCAGCCTAGGCAGTTTGTAGCGCATAACAGAATGTATGTGTGTGGGGGGGGGTGAACCTTGAGACGTAATGTTTCGACATAATACGTACCGTCTTTTTTAGAAGATCAGAAAAGTTAATCTTACAGTAATAGATATTACCTGAAAAAACAGGCGAAAACTGCCGCGCCTTTTATAAACTGCGGGATTTCCTTTTCCAGTTCAGAAACCGCAATGGCTTTAATTAACGAATTGCTTTTGTTGAATTATCCTATAAGTGTGGTAAAAAATCAGCCCGCATCAAACAATCTGGTTATAATAGAAATATATTTGCTGTTACAATTTGATAATAAATGCTATGCTCTACGGCTAAGATAATGTTTGCAAACAATAACTAATTCAATGAATTATAATGTGTATGACTTATTCTATCATTAATTCCTGGCATATGAAAAAAAGTGCTGGTTTTACTTTAATTGAACTTTCTGTAGTATTGGTAATTATCGGGCTACTGGTTGGTGGTATTCTGGTGGGCAGGGATTTGATACGGTCTTCAGAAATCAGGGGACAAATCAGTCAGATTGAGGAAATGGTTACCGCAATCAATACGTTTAAAATTAAATATGGATATATGCCGGGTGATATGCCGCCAAATCAATCTGTTCAGTTGGGGTTATTTACTTTTACCGGAGCACAGGCAGGAAAAACATGTTCATTTTTTGAATTTGGCAATAATGATGGTGGCGTTAATATAGTTAATGAAGCATATGCCTTCTGGTCGCACCTTGCCGATGCTAATCTGGTTAAAGGCAGTTATGGCGGAAAAGCAGGAAATCTTCTCAGGGCTGCTGCGGCAAATTGCCTAGCAATGACTGCCGGGCAACCAACCTCTGTCCCGACAACGGAGGCTGGTTATGATCTGTATCTACCACGCCCCAAAATGCCTGTTAAGGGTCATATATTAGCTTCTGAAAACCATAATAATGGAAATTTGCTTTTTAATAATACCACAAAAGCTAACGCACTCTTTATTATACCTATGGTCGGGACTTCAGATATATATTCTGCGAATCAGGCATATCAAATTGACAGCAATATGGATGACGGTATGCCGGCAACAGGAAATGTGAGGGAAAAGGGGACTTTTCCAGCAAGTACTGGCGTGCCGGCGGATAATGCGCCATGTACCAGTTCGGGTGTTTCACCTATTAAATATGATCTGTCGTCTGCAACAGCTGATGTGGCTAATTGCACTGGTCTTGGATTTTTATTTTAGGTCTGAATTCCATGACTAATTTATAAAAATGAAAGAATATTTGTGACAGAAAAAACTGAAATTATCGGGCTTACCCGTGAGGAACTGGCAGCAAAACTCAAAGAAGTGGGAATTGAACCTTTTCGTGCCAAGCAGATCTGGCACTGGGTTTATGTAAAAGGCGTTACTGATTTTTCGCAGATGACGAGTATCGCTAAAAAACAGCATGCCCTGCTTGCTGAGCATTTTTCTTTGACTCGCCCCCAAATTTCCCGCGCCCTTACTTCCGTTGACGGCACGCGCAAATGGCTGCTGGAAATGGATGATAAAAACAAGATTGAGATGGTATTTATTCCTGAAAAAGATAGGGGAGCATTATGTGTTTCTTCGCAGGTGGGATGCACGCTTACCTGCACCTTCTGCCATACCGGCACTATGCCACTGGTGCGTAACCTGACGCCTGCCGATATTATCGGGCAGGTCCTTATAGCTCGTGACGGTCTTTCCGAATGGGATAAGAGGCGGGAAGATTGCCTGTTTACCAATATAGTTATGATGGGGATGGGCGAGCCGTTATTCAATTATGATAATGTGGCAAAAGCACTGAAAATAATCATGGATGGGGAAGGCATCGCTATTTCCAAGCGTCGTATCACCCTTTCAACTTCTGGCGTTGTGCCGATGATTGAACGTTGTGGGAATGAGCTGGGAGTGAATCTGGCTATCTCGCTGCATGCCGTGCGTGATGAACTCCGCGATGAATTAGTGCCGATCAATAAAAAATACCCTATTAAGGAATTACTGCGAGCTTGCCGAGAATATCCAGCTGCTAATAATGCTCGAAGAATAACTTTTGAGTATGTGATGCTGAAAGGTGTAAATGATTCTGATTCTGATGCGCGGGAGTTAGTGAAATTACTTTCTGGTATTCATGCTAAGGTGAATCTCATACCGTTCAACCCATGGCCAGGATCGCCTTATGAATGTTCCAGCAGAAACCGCATTCGTGCTTTTGCTGATATTGTAAATGCAGCGGGGTTTTCTTCACCAGTTCGGGCAACACGTGGCCAGGATATTTTTGCTGCTTGTGGGCAGCTTAAATCTGATAGCGAAAGAAAAAAAGGTGAGCGGGTAAAATTATAAGTGGACATAGTATTATTTTTTTAACAGTGACTTTTTTGTCGCCACGTTTTTTATAATTTTCTGATTTTGATTAGAGTGTATTGACCCTGATATAGCAAGCAAAGACGTTTAATTAATCGAAATTATTTTTATAATTTGTAAATAAATACAATCCATAAGCTATTAAATATCTAACATATATTAATCTAGAAAATATCTTTGGATGCGATACATCTGTCAGTCAGGTGATAGGCTGAGGTGAGTTTGTGGCTTGGTGAGGCTTATGTCATTTTCAACCAAAAGATAAAGCAAGGAGAAAATATGAGATTGTATAGCAGGTTTTTACTTATTACCAGTGCCTTTGTTATGGTTCCGATTGTTACAGTTTTAGCATCGTCTGATGCTGTTGCTGCAACCAAAGCCAAAGCTTCATCTAAAGAAAAATCCGCAGCTCCTGCTCCCGCTGAAAGTGCTCCTGCTGCTCCCGCTTCTTCTGATCCGTTTTCCTGTTTTCCTCCAGATAGTCTTGGTCATGCTCTGGTGAAAGGCAAGCATTGGATTGATGTTCGTTATCGCTATGAAAATGTTTCTCAAGATGGTTTTGCTGAGGATGCATATGCTTCCGTACTACGTACTAAAATAGGTTATAAGACTGGTCTGTGGAATGGCTTTCAGGTTGCTGTTGAAGGCGAGAATATTAAAGCTCTTGGTGCCGATCATTACAACAGTACAACTAATGGAAAAACTCAGTTTCCAACTGTTTCCGATCCGGAAGATACGCTGCTTAACCAATTTTATATCAGCTTTCAGGGATTGCCAAAAACCAATATTACTGTAGGTCGTCAGGTTATCAATCTTGACAATCAGAGGTTTGTCGGCTCGGTCGGCTGGAGGCAGAATGATCAGACTTTCGATGCGGCTAGTATCTCCAGTCAGTTTATTGATAAAGCTAACATCTATTACGCTTATCTTCGCAAAGTTAACCGTATCACAGGGCCTTCGGCGACCAATGGTGCTTATGAAAGCGATTCGCATATCGTGAACGTGTCTTATGAGGTTGATCCGTTGCTTAAAGTAACAGCGTACGATTATGCTCTTGATTTCAATGATGCTGCGTCATCTTCGTCTAACACTTATGGTGTACGTCTTACCGGTAAATACGCGGTAAATAGTGACCTAAGCCTGATATATGCCGGTGAATTCGCCAGACAATCAGATTATGGTTCTAACACTGCCAATTATGATGAGAGTTATTACCTGATAGAGCCAGGAGTTACTTGGAACGGTTTGACCGGAAAACTTGGATATGAAGTGCTGGAAGGTAATGGGACAAGTTCATTCCAAACACCACTTGCGACACTGCATGCTTTCAATGGCTGGGCGGATAAGTTCTTGACTACTCCTGCAAATGGTCTGGAAGACAAATATGTTTCACTGGGATATAAAGTTCCGTTCGGTGAAAGCTATATTAAAGGTACTGAAATTATGGTTGCCTATCATGATTATCAGGCAGAAAATACCAGTAGTGATTATGGTACAGAGTGGAATGCTTCTATTCAGCAAACCTTTTATGAGCGTTTAACTCTTGGCCTGAAGTTTGCTGATTACAATGCTGACCAGCTTTTTACAGACACAACCAAGGTGATTGCTACAGTACAGATAAAATATTAATTTAACCAACTGGAATGGAGTTTATCTATGAAAAAAATATATTTATATACAGCAGCTGTTTGTATGGGGGGATTCCTTGGGTTTTCTGCCTATGCTGGTGATGAGGACGAAGCAAAGGAAATGGCTATTCTTTTCTCTTCTGGCCGTGCAGTTATTTCTGACAATCAAGCTCATATTAACAATGCTGAACTTGGAGATAAGGCGTTAACCGGTGATGCTGTAGTTGCCAAGGCAAAAGAAAAATATAAAGAAAAAACGGGTAAGGATGTCGTTGATACTGATCCAAATCAAAAGGCTATTTTGGATGCGATCAGTGAAGTGATGAAAGATGCTCAGCCGTTGATCAATGAAAAAGGAAAAGGCTTTAAAGGGTTCCTGCCTGCGGTTTTCGCCGGTCAGGTGGCAACAAAAGCTTCTGAAAAATTAGCTGGTAAAGCGATTATCAAGCTTACAGCTCCTAAAGAATTGGTTCGTAATCGTAAAAATCGTCCTGATGATTGGGAAAATAAAGCGATTGAGGAAACTTTCAAAAAAGCTGGTTATGAAAAAGGCAAGCCGTTTTCTGAGACCACAACTGCTGATGGCAAAAGCGCGTTTAGATATATCCAGCCTGAGTATTATGGACAATCTTGCTTAAGCTGCCATGGTGAACCAAAAGGTGAAACTGATATTTCTGGCGGTAAAAAAGAAGGTGCTAAATTGGATGATTTGGGTGGTGCTATCAGCGTAACTCTATTTAAATAAATCATACTAAATATAAGTTCTAAAATAAGGGAGTATTAGTTGAAAAATTGATACTCCCTTAATCCTTTATTTATTTGCCCTAATATGATGCCAAGTTTGCCAATGGATAATGTGAGTTTACCTTAAGGAGATTATATATGGTCGGTGGTATTGATAATAAGGTTGGTGGTTTTATGAATAGTTTTACCATTAAAGCTAAATTGATTGCCATTTCTGGGCTGTTGTTACTAGCCTTGGCTGGAACTAATTATTACAGCTCCAATATAACTTATAAGATATACGATGTTGTGGTAGATGCGCAAAAAGGCGTACATGATATTAAAAGCAAAGGTAATGAAGTAAAGGATAGTCTCAATAAACAGCAGACGGTCAACTCCCAGTTGGAAACAGTGCGTGAGACACAGAAAAATTTTAATATGTTTAGATATTGGATAACAGACCTTTCCGCGAGCTGGTTGAATGAATCAGAAAGTAACGCGGAATCAACAAAAAAAGAATTAATGGAATCTCTGAAGAAGTTGTCTTCTTTCGCTCCAGATGAAGCAAAAAAAATTGAAGCTGTTATCGGTAATTTTGGTGATACTGCCTTTAAAGCGGTTGATGCTTTTGTAGAAGGCAATCGTGTAAAGGGAAACTCATTACTGTCCGATGCTAAGAAAATTTCTGCAAGCATAGATGTATTGTTAGAAGCAGTTGTCAAAAAGCAAGGGGTTGATGCACAGCAAGCAAAGGAAAAGGCGGTAATTGCTACACAGAGCAATATAGATTATGCTCAACAAATTGGTGAGAAGGTGGCGGAGTCAGTCGTCAGTGCTAATAATAATTTAGGCGTATTGCTGGTGGTAATATTAGCGGTCGCAGCTTTTTCAGTGCTTCTTACTATTGTTATTATTAGGTCTATCATACTTCCAATGCGCAACATTACGAATGCAATGCAGGAATTGGCATCAGGAAATACCAATGTTGAAATTCCTCCGGTTTCTAAAACAGAAATTGGTGAAATGGCTAGTTCTATGCAGGTGTTTTTAGAAAATAAACGCCTAGCGGATAATATGGCAGAAAATGAGTTAATGGAGCAGGCTACAAAACAGAAACGCTCAGAAAAAGTAGAGATGGCGATCAATTCTTTCCAAAAAATTGCCTTTGCTGCGGTTGATGAGGTTTCTAAAGCTGCTGTTGAATTACAAAGTAGTTCTGAGGATATGGCAAAAACAGTTGGGGATGCCGATAGTAAAGCGTCAGATGTGGCATCAATTGCCTCGGAAACCTCCACTAATGTGCAAACAGTTGCGTCTGCTGCTGAAGAATTATCTGCTTCAATAAGGGAAATTTCTGTTCAGGTTAGTAAGTCTTCTGGAGAAGCAAACGAGGCAATGCAGGAAGTTATGAAAGGTGAACAGTTTGCCGGGACTCTTGCAAGTGCTGCTACTGAAATTGGTAATGTGAGTGATTTTATCGGCAATATTGCTTCACAGATTAATCTTCTGGCACTTAATGCGACTATTGAGTCGGCGCGTGCTGGTGAAGCTGGAAAAGGGTTTGCTGTAGTTGCTTCGGAAGTAAAAAATCTTGCGACTCAAACGTCTAAAGCAACTGATGATATAGCCAGACAAATTGCCAATGTTCAGTCTATCGCTAAGGAAATGGTCAGCATTATCGGTTCAATCAAGCATGTGGTCAATAATGTAAACGAATATTCTTCAACAATAGCTGCTGCTGTTGAAGAGCAAAGCGCAGTAACCAATGAAATTTCAAGAAACATGGTAGTGGCATCGAGTGGTATGAATTCTATATCTCATAACATTGTAGATGTTAAATCAGCTACAAACACTGCTGATAGCACAACTAACGATGTTTTGAATTCTTCCAAGCTTCTCTCGATGCAGGCAACAAATCTGGATAAAGAAATCAAGAAGTTTATTAGCAGTCTTCAGGTCGCCTAGGATAATTAAAACATTTTTCTGGTGTAATAGAAATAGCCTGCGCTAATTTTTTTAAATAGTTGTTGCGCGGTATTTCTATTATCCCGAATTGTTTTAAATGCTCGTTGGTAAATTGCGCGTCGAGCAGCGTGTAGCCGGCGTTTTTCAGAAGTTCTACCAGATACACCAAAGCAACTTTGCTGGCATTACTGGTTTTTGAAAACATGCTCTCGCCAAAAAATGCTCCACCTATCGCCACGCCATATAATCCGCCAACCAATTCCGAACCTTTCCAACATTCAACGCTGTGAGCATAACCATTTTCCCATAATTCGCAGTAAAGCTTGATGATTTGTTCGTTTATCCATGTTTCTTTGCGCTCATTGGTTGTTTGTGCGCAGGAGCGTATTACTTCAGGAAAGTTGGTATTAGTGCTTATTGTGAAAGGAGATTTTTTCATAAACTTGGCAAGACTTCTGGGAGTATGAAAATTTTCTATAGGTAAAATTCCGCGTATCTCAGGATACATCCACTGAAGTATCGGGCTATCTTTGTTGTCAGCCATCGGGAAATAGCCGTTAGCATAGGCAGCTAGCAGAAATTCCCACGTTACTTCTGAATCGGATAGCAGCATTATAACCTGTCAGGATAATTACTGATTATCCCGTCAACCTTAAGCGCACGGGCTTTGGCAATTTCTTCGGGCTTATCAGCTGTCCATACCATAACTTTTAGTCCACGCGCCCGTGCATCATCAACTAGTGCCTGATTAGTATGGTGAACAGCCGAGCTAAGTGCCCATGCACCAGCCTGCACAGCAATTTCTGCAAGAGTTACCGGAATACCAACCAGCACGGCGCAGGTGCTAACTTCCGGAAGAAGCAAGCGTGAAAGAGCTATCTGCTGGTGGTTGAATGAGCAGATAAAAAATTGCTCATAACTCCAACCCAATTTTTTTACCGCATTGCTAACCATATCTGCCACAGGCTCGGTTGCACCATCTGCTTTCAGCTCGATAAACAAACGCGTGCGCTTATCCGCCATGTCAATAACATCTTGCAATGTTGGTATTTTTTCGCCCAGAAAATTAGAATTTCCAGCATCCAGCTTCTGTAAATCTTTTAAGCTAAAATCACTGACTTTTCCCTTGCCGTTTGTAGTTCTTTCCAAAGTATCATCATGGATAACAACAGGAATACCATCTTTACTCAGCTGGATGTCAAACTCAAAACCATCAACCCCGATTTCCAGAGCTTTACGCATTGAGGCAAGAGTGTTCTCCGGCGCATGTCCGCAAGCCCCACGATGTCCAATTCGCCACATATAGCACCTCTCATTTTCCCTCGTACTTTGTCAAGCTTCGGCTCATTTATTAGTTATAAACTTCACCTTGCTTTCCTAGTACGATGAAAAAGCAGAGGCACTATTGCTATTTATTGCTGCTTATCAAGGTTGTGGCGGCTGAGAGAGCGAGAACATAACTCTCGCTGCCAAACCCACAAATAACCCCTTTGGCTGCCTTGGAAATGTAAGAATCATGGCGGAACGGCTCACGTTTGAAAATATTAGAAAGATGTACTTCAATCACTGGGATTTTAAGCAGCAGCAACGCGTCCATAATAGCAATGGAAGTGTGAGTATATGCCCCGGCATTAATCAGCACTGCCTGATGGGTTTTTGCCGAATCCTGGATGGCTGTAACCAACTCTCCCTCAACGTTGGATTGGATAAAATCCACAGTAAAACCGAGCTTTGTCGCATGAGATTTGCATTTTTCTTCAATATCGGCTAGCGTTTCGGTTCCGTAGATTTCTGGTTCACGGGAGCCAAGCATGTTAAGGTTTGGGCCATTGACAATAAGAATTTGAGGCATATTGATTATTTGATAATAGGATTATAGATGATTAGACAATATAATAATATATCTGATCTTAATAATCTAGTAATCAAATAATCTAAACATCCAATTATCTATTATACATATGCAAATTACACTTAACGGAAAGCCATATACTCTTAAAAATCAGGTAAATTTATCTGAGCTTTCAGAAATTCTGAAGCTTGAGGCTACGCAGGTCGCCATTGAGCGTAACCGTGAGATTATCCCGCGCTCACTTTATGGGCAAACCATGTTGGAAGAAGGTGATGAGTTGGAAATAGTGACCTTCATTGGTGGCGGCTAAAATGTCAGATAAAATGAAGGATAACCTCATAATCGCTGGTCGCAGCTTTGCCTCGCGCCTGTTAGTTGGTACGGGAAAATATGCGGATATGGCGCAAACCAAAGCGGTGATAGAAGCAAGTGGTGCGGAAATAGTGACTGTTGCTCTGCGTCGTGTGGATTTATCGCAGAAAGGCGAGGGCAGCCTGATAGAGGCTATCTCACCAAAAGAATATACCTATTTGCCTAACAGTGCTGGTTGTTATACGGCTGAGGAGGCGGTTAGGACTTTGCATCTTGCTCGTGAGTTGGGAGGCTGGAATCTGGTGAAACTCGAAGTTATCGGAGATAAGCAGACTCTTTACCCGGATACGCAGGAAACATTAAAAGCTGCAGAAATATTGGTAAAAGATGGTTTTCTGGTGATGGCTTACACTAATGACGATCTGATTATGGCAAGGAGACTGGAAGATGCTGGCTGCAGCGCAGTTATGCCGCTGGCTGCACCGATTGGCTCTGGTCTTGGCATTTTAAATCCACGGGCTATCCATATGATTGCCTGTAAACTTAAGGTGCCCGTGCTGGTGGATGCCGGAATAGGGACAGCGTCCGATGCCTGCATCGCTATGGAGTTGGGCTGCGCTGGGGTTTTGCTCAACACCGCTTTATCCTCAGCAAAAGAGCCAATTTTGATGGCAAAAGCGATGAAACAGGCAGTGGAAGCAGGCCGGAAGGCTTTTCTGGCTGGTAGGATGGAACAAAGGGAGGGGGGCAGCCCTAGTTCGCCAGCTGAAGGAATGCTGTCATCCCCACTTGCGCAGGGATGACAGGGGAAAAATTATACCTTAATCTCGAAAGTAGCATCAACTTCAACAGAAACGCCAAAAGGTAGCTCGGCTACTCCGACAGCGAAACGAGCATGTTTGCCTGCGTCACCAAAAATTTCGACCATCATATCGGAAACGCCATTGGCAACTTTGGGCTGGTCGGTAAAACCTTCAGCTGAAGCTACAAAAATCCCCATGCGTACGCAACGCACAACCCGGCTTAAATCACCGCCACAGGCAGCTTTAAGATGTGCCAGAATATTGATACCACAGAGGCGGGCGGTTGCTTGTCCTTGCTCTATACTGAACTCTTTGCCTAGTTTGCCAATATCTTGTGGTTTTCCATCTTTCATAGGTAACGTGCCGGAAACAAACACTAAATTCCCTGAAATAGTATATGGCACATAATTGGCAGCGGGCATTACTGATGGCGGTAGAGTGATCCCCATAGAGGTTAGTTTTTGTTCGATATTACTCATTTTATCTTCCTTTTTAGAGTTTGGGTGCAGCATTAAACCTGTGAAGTGGTTATTAGCATATATATGCTAATAGGCGCAACCTGCTTAAGAAAGCTTTTTTCTTGATTTATTAAGCTGATTTATTTAAGTTTTATTAATAAATTGCTGCTATAGTTAACATATATTTTTTTTGTTAACGGGCAAATAAATTGGAATTTAATTTAAACTGTCAAAAAACTGTCACAAATCTATGTTACAATCTGCCTAAGCGGTTATAGTTATTAACTCGTATTTTGTTCGAGCGATATAATAAAAATGATTGTGCCGGGTAAAAATAATTTATAATAAATATTAGGGAGTAACGAATCATGTCTAAACAAACAATTGCAGCTACTATGGTAGCACAAAGAGATAACCAGCGTCTTGCTGCTATGATGATTTTCGCTGTTAGCATATATTTTCTGCTATGTGTTCCGAGTTATGCTGCTAGTGCCATTTATTCTGTTCTTTGCAGTGTTATCCTAATGGTTATTATTGATATTGGTCGTGGCGTGGCAACTCTTGCGGTTATTGTGCTGGGCATCAGTGCCTTGATGGGCAGGGCGACTTGGGCGCAAGGTCTTACCATATTGGCTGGTATAGCGATAATCTTCGGTGCCCCTGGCATAGCTCTTAAGCTTGGTTCTTCGGCGGTCTTAGGTGCTGGTTTGAGTTCCCTTGTACCCGAGGGTCTCTTTAATATCGGTGCTTTAGCAGGATGTGCTGTTGGAGTATAACGAAGAATCTGTTGCTCTGGTAGCGAGTTTTATATAGTCTATTTATGGTTCCTCAAACACACTGGTAAGGTAAATGCCATTAGGTAAGTCGTCAGCTGTAAACAAGAAAAAATCCAGAGGTTCTCAGCTTGAGGATCGCTCTGAATTCATACCTTATCACAGCTATTATAATGCGCATACTGTCATAACCAAGAATGGTGAGTTGCTGCAGGTCATTAAGATAGAGGGAAATTTTCGCGGTGAGCCATGTGAAAACCTTGATGGCATCCATGCTTCGCTGTGTGGCACTATAAGGCAGGTTATAGCCCAGAGCAATCTGGATAAGAAAGTTTCTTTCTGGCTGCATACCATTCGCAAGCGCACGCCTGTGGCTTCGGATTTATCCGGGGGTGATACTGTGTTTCCTGAGGAATTTTCTGAATATGTTAGCAGTCAGTGGAAAAAAGAGAGGATATGGGAATATTCATATAAAAATGATGTTTATCTGACTATTCTATACGATGGTCAGGCTATAAAATTGTTTGATGCAAAGAATGTTGCAGTTTCTGCAATTCCCAAACTGAATGATCGCTTTTGTAACAGGTATCTTGATGCGGTATATCCCATACTTGATGAGTTTTCTACCTTCATACTGGAGGGAATCCGTAGCCAATATAAGGCTAACCGACTTACTTTAGCGGAGAGGGTTATGCCGACTTCCGGCAAAGTTGCGCGCCCTTCAATTTTCTATTCTGAGTTTATGGAATTTTTAGGAAAGATAGTGAATCTGCGTTCGGAAAGTTTTCCTCTGCCGGATCTGGATCTGAGCGTTGCTGTGCAAACCACTAAGCTGGTGTTTGGCTTTAACGCCATAGAAGCAAGGAATGAAGAGATTGGTGACCGTCGCTTTGCCGCTATGCTCAGTATTAAGCAATATGTAGACATGCCGGTAATGGCTGTTGATTGCGTAATGCAGGCTCCTATAGAATTTATTATCAGCCAGAGCTTCGCTTTTATACCTTCTGATAAGGCATTGAAATTTTCTACAGCCCAGAAAAAACTGTTTGGTATGAGCGGTGATATAAAATCTAACGTTAGCTTTGGCATAGAGCAGATGCTTAATGCCGATCATGGCAACAATATTGATTTCTGTGAAAACCAGATCACAGTGATGGTTATGGTTGATGATTTGCGTAAACTGGATGAGTCCGTGGGCGCATTTCTGGATTCATTTGCTAAATTGGGGTTGGTTACGGTACGCGAAGAAATCCTGATGGAAGAATGTTTCTGGTCGCAATTTCCCGGCAATTTCGAGTTTATCCGTCGTTCCGCACCCTTATATACTGAGCAGATTGGCGGGTTATGCCGTCTGAACCGCTATCATTCCGGCATTACCTCCGGAACTCATTGGGGGAATTACCTGACGGTGCTTCCAACCGATGTTAACTCCCCTTATTTCTTTAATTTCCATGTTCAGGATAATGGGCATACGGTGATATTTGACTTTAATTCATTTGAGGATCGTACCGGTAAAATATTACAGTATTTTTTACTTACCCAGACCCGCAAATTTAATACACGAATTGTAGTTTTTGACAGGAATCATTCCGCCCGTTTATTGCTAAATAAGCTTGGCGGAAGGTATTTTCCTATGATTCAGCTGGAAAATGTGAACAGGGATCTGGCAGTGGATAAATCGTTGCGATTGGCACTTAATCCTTTTACCCTTCCCTTTTCTAATTATAACGTTTCTTTCCTTGCTGCCTGGTGTGGCCTACTTGTCGCTTCTGATGTAGTGCTTGATGAGGCATCACGCGGGGTTATACGTGCAGCTGTAGAAAAACTTTATTCCATGCCTGAATCTCAGCGTAACTTACCAAGTCTGGTTACATTAATTGCGCAGCTTAATCCGGAATTGAAAGAGCCATTTGAGAAATGGATCGGGCAGGGTGAATATGCCGGTTTATTTGATTATGATCATGATTTATTGGATATGGCTTTAGATATGGTTGGGTTTGATATGACCTCTTCTATTTCTAAACCGGCATTTTTGCTTCCCTTATTTTCCTATTTAATGCACAGGGTAATTGACTCTATTGACGACCGGCCAACAGTTATTGTCATGAACGAAGCGTGGGATCTTCTGGAAAACGAGTTTTTTACGCCTCGGCTTGGTAGTCTGCTAGAGATGTTACGCCAGAGGAATGTGATGGTTATGTTTACTACCAGTAAGATTTCTGGCAGCAGTGATACGCAAACACTTGCTACATTGATGGAATCTACTTCTACCCAGATATATATGCCGGATGAAATGCTGGTTTCTTACCGCCCTAAAAATCTTGGTATCAATGCACATGATGAATATATGTTGCTTGGTATGGAAAGGCAAAAAGGAGATTTTCTTCTCAAACAAAGCGGTGAGAGTATTGCTCTTAACTTGTCAATAAAAGAGCTTGAGGATGTTCTGGCAATTTTCACTAATGACGTTAAATCACTTGCTTCTGCGCGTGGACGGTTTGCCGGCGTAACGAAGGATTACTGATATGAAAAAACTGCGCAGGATAGTAGCTTTCTTTATTATAGCAGTTATGTCAGTTATACTTCCTGTGCAAACGGTTATGGCAGCGTTTGAGGATCTTGCCTGTGATGCTGCCGGTGGCGCAACTGGAGGTGTTTTTGATCCAAAAATTATTTATGATACAGCAGCACAAGGGCCGATTGATCCTAGTAATCCGTGCGGATTGGTGAGTGTCGATAATATTTTCAGCTCTATAGGCTGCCGCTATGTTAGCATATTAAATGATGTATTCAGCAAATTTTTCTGTGCCCTGCAATTTGGGATGCGTGATCTTGTGGTAGCGGTTGTCGCCCTTTATATAGCGATATACGGAGTCAGGTTACTTATTGGAACACAGGAAGCTACCGGCGGGGCAGCGATTCTTGCATTTATCAAAATTGGCATTGTTTATATGTTTATTGATAAAGGCGCGTTGGCGGTAGGTTATATATACAAATTTTTTGTGAGCTTTATTCAAGAGTCAGTCGCCTGGGTGTTTTCCGGCATAAATTGCCCTACCATTATTTGTATAGGTCGTGCTCAAAGTATTTCCGAGGTTTTTGGCGATATTGATGAAAAAGTCAAGTTTATAATAATGGGGACTAATGACGGCACAACCGCTGGTTTGTTTACCGGCAATGGGGAGTTAATCCTGTTTTTCTTTGTTCTGTTTTTTATATCCTTCACAGCCTTTATGTTATTATTCACTATGATAGCAAAAGCTGTATCAGTATTTGTAAGCTCTCTGGTTACTTTTATGCTGTCGATTACGGCGGTGGCATTTCTTATATCTCTATCACCTATTTTTATGAGCTTCATGCTGTTTAATTCTACTTACAGCCTGTTTGATAACTGGCTCAGATTTCTGGTTTCTTATTCATTGCAGCCTATGATAATTTTCGCGATATTTTCTCTGTGGATTATCATTTCTTTCGACTTCCTGAATTTTATAGGAGATATAGGAAAAGTTATAACGGTGCTTCCTAAAGCCAGCACCGATAAGGTCGGGGTATTAACCGTAGAAGATAAGCTGGTTTTCTGTCCACTTTTTTTCCCTCCTGATAAGAAGCCGGGGTTTGATAGTATATCTCTCCCTTCTGATTACACCTTGGGAGGTCCAGGGATACAGTGTTGTGGTAAGATTGTCCCTATTGCACCGGATGGTCAAGGACCGATTTTTATGGGCTGTGATACATCAAAGGAAATTCAAGATAATCCTAATTTAACAGCAGATGATTATTTAAAAGATAATGATTTAAAAGTGTATTTGCGTGAACCGCAAGCTGTGCTCAGGGATGAGAGGTTTGTATATTATCTTGGCTATCATTTTATAGCACTTCTGGCTATCGCCTCTGCTTTTTTCCAACTGCTTAAGATGACCCCGCAAATTGCTCAGGCACTGTCTAGGTCGCAGGCAACCATGCCTCTTGGTAGAGGCTTTGGAGGAGGAGAGGGGCTTAGCTCAATGATATCCAAAGCAACCGACGGCGTAAGAAAAACTGCGGGAAAAACAGCAAATAGTGTTTCACAGAAAATTGAAAAAATGTCTACGCAAAGATAAAGAACTCAGCTCAAGGTAGCGTCAAAATGATGCAATCATTTTGTTAGTTAACTATAAATTCCGCTTCAGTTTTGCTTTTTATTTCATCAAGGGTTACATCTGGTGCCAGTGTGGTCAGGGTAAGCCCGTTTTTATCAATTGTAAATTCTCCTAGCTCAGTAATTACCATATGCACTACTTGCTTACCAGTCAGGGGAAGGGAGCATTCACGCACCAATTTAGCTGCTCCATCCTTGGCATTATGTTCCATGATAACGATGACTTTTTTTACACCGGCAACCAGATCCATAGCTCCGCCCATGCCTTTTACCATTTTCCCCGGAACCATCCAGTTGGCGAGATCTCCATATTGTGATACCTGCAGCGCGCCCAAAATGGCAATATCTATGTGTCCGCCACGGATCATGGCAAAGGATGTGGCCGAATCAAAATAGCTGCTATGTGCCAGCTGGGTAATTGTCTGTTTTCCGGCATTAATCAGATCTGCGTCTATCTCATTTTTCAGGGGGAAGGGACCCATACCCAGCATCCCGTTTTCGCTTTGCAAAGTAATTTTGATATTGGTGGGGATATAATTGGCAACCAGCGTTGGTATGCCGATGCCAAGATTGACATAATATCCGTCTTTAAGTTCTTTGGCTGCTCGCCTGCACATATCTTCTTTATTCCACATAGTTAAGTCCCTGTTTACAGATTATAAGATGATGACTGGATGATTAGAATTAAACATGATTTTAGCTTACTTATTATCTTTTATTTATCCAATCATCTAATCATCCAGTAATCTAGTTATCCCTTGTCGTTGCGAACTCTATCCGCTTTTCAAAATTATTGCCTTTAAAAATACGCTTAACAAATATACCGGGGGTATGGATCATTTCTATATCCAGCTTTCCGACTTCCACCAGCTCCTCAACTTCCGCAACCGTGACCTTGGCTGCAGTTGCCATTATAGGGTTAAAATTACGGGCGGTTTTGCGGAAAATAAGGTTGCCTTCGCTATCGCCTTTCCAGGCTTTAACTATCGCAAGATCTGCTTTTAAAGATTTTTCCATCACATAAATCTGACCATTAAATTCCTTGGTTTCTTTGCCCTCTGCAATTACTGTTCCTACCCCGGTTTTAGTATAAAACGCCGGGATACCGGCACCACCGGCACGGATACGTTCAGCAAGCGTACCTTGCGGATTAAATTCCACTTCTAATTCGCCGGAAAGAAATTGTTTTTCAAAAGTTTTATTTTCTCCGACATAAGACGCGACCATTTTTTTTATCTGGCGGGAATGCAGCAATATACCGCTGCCAAAATCATCAACCCCGCAATTATTGGCAATCCAGGTCAGATTTTTTACCCCGGAATCGGCAATGGCGCGGATTGAGTGTTCAGGTATGCCACATAAGCCGAACCCCCCCGCCATAATGGTCATTCCGTCAAATAACAAGCCAGCAAGGGCTTCAGAGGCATTTTCGTATGTTTTATTCATTGATATTTCCCGGTAATTAATCTGATAAATTAGCAGTATTCAAAAGTGAAAATCAGCACCGAAACCTAGCAGAAAATGATTAATTATCAATAAATGATATTTTTAATAAAATTTTAACTAATTATTTACCAATTTTGTGGTTTAATATAAATAATAAATTAACTTGTAACTGGTGCTGGGAATTTAAAGTTGTAGTTGGAATATGGGTGGTTTTTTGGGGTGATGTTTAATTTAAACTTTTATCAAATTTTGCTAACTGATCATGCATATAATTGAGCTAGTTTCTCTATTGCAATAGCAGTAATTTTTAGCTATCTTCGATGAGATAATTTTCTCAAGTTATGTAATGGATTTTGGTTATTGTAAAATGCAATTAACAGCTATGGACGTACACAAACTTATAGAGAGTCCTTCGAGCGTTGAGCTTGGTGCGCTTGCGTCGAAAATTGGCGGTGCTTTTTCTTCCGGTAGTTTTAATTTGAATGAATCGGCTATTGCCGCTGATATTTTTCGCCTTCTGCTCAGGGATGCGGAAAAATCAGTCCGTATTACGCTGGCTGAGCATCTGTATGACAATCCTGGTGTTCCCCATGATATTGTATTTAAGCTTGCCTGTGATGAAAATGATGTTGCTGATCGCATTCTCCGCCATTCACTGGTGCTGACAGATGACGACCTTGTTTCCATTGTCCAAAGTACAAAAGAGGTTTTAAATCTTTGTGCGATTGCCAGACGCGCAAAAATTTCCGAGCGTTTATCAGAAGCATTGATAGATACTCATCAGGAAGTGGTTCTAAACGACCTGTTCTATAATAAAGGAGCAACGCTCACAGAGCAGGGTCTGAATAAAGCGTGGGATATGATTGCTACCAGCAATTCCTTGCTTGAGGTTTTAGTGAAACGGGGAGGACTGCCGCTTACCGTTGCCGAAAAGATATTTCATTCTGTTTCTGGGGAGCTTAAAAAGCATCTCGCCCGCGAATATAAGATATCCTCTTCCTTACTGCAGAAATCTTCTGTGGATGCCCGCGAATGGGAATTGCTTGGCATAATGCCGGTGGAAGATTTTTCTCATCCCGATAATGATGAGCGTATTGATGAACTGGTCGATAATCTTTATATAACCGGCAGGCTTTCTCATTCGTTGGTAATTCGTGCTTTATGCATGGGATATTTGAATCTGTTCGAATCCTGTCTTGCTCGTATGGCGGGGATTCCGAGGATTAATGCTCGTATTCTGCTGATGGGCGGTTCACAGGGTTTTAAAGCCATTTATCGTGAAGCGATTATGCCGGAAGGTTTCAAAGATGCGGTGGAGGTGTTGCTTAAGGTAACCCACGAGATTACGGAGTATGGATATACTAAGCCAAAGGATTTCCGTAAAGAGGTGGTTGAGAGTATCTATAGAAAGGGTTATAACCGTTCAGTGGATGGTATGGGTTATCTGCTGTCTATTATTGATGGCAAACTATCCGGTAGCCATTCTTCGTTTGCGGTACATTGAAGATGGAGATGTCTGGCAGTGCTGCTTTAAAAATAGTTCTGACCAGCGATGAAGTGCGTCAGCTAATCGAAGATAAAACGCCTGACAGTCGCGCTGAAATCAGTAGCAGAATCGCATCTGCCTATAACGATGTTTCAATTGGAGAAGAAGAACGTAAATTAGCAGAGCAGATTTTCCGCCTGCTGGTGCGCGATACGGAATTAAAGGTGCGTGCTTCTCTGGCTCAGAATTTAAAAGAAAGCACATTAATCCCGCATGATATTGTGATGTCTATGGTTGGTGATGTTAATGAAGTATCGCTGCCGATACTTGAATATTCGCAGGTGCTCACCGATGCTGATTTGCTTGACGTAATTTATGCTACGCAGGAGAATACAAAATTTCTTGCTATTTCTAAACGCAATAATGTTTCAGAGGTTGTGTCCGGCACGCTGGTGAATAAAGGCGATGATGAGGTTACCCGTACTTTGCTGAATAATGATGGGGCTTTCATTTCTGATGATATTCTCACTCAGATCGTTGATACCTATAAGGAAAGTTCTGAGATGATGGAGTCTATGACCAGCCGTGCGCGCCTGCCGATAAGTGTCGTGGAAAAACTGGTAAATGTAGTGTCATCAAGTATTGGTGATTCCCTTAAACAAAAATATAAACTTCCTGATGAAGCTATCCGGAAGGAAGTTGAAAAAAACAGAGAATCGGAAACTTTGAATCTTGTGCGCGCTGCCCGCTCGCATGAGGATGTAGGTGCACTGGTAAGTCATCTTCGTGATTCAAATCGCCTTACTCCATCAATGATTCTTAGTTCTTTGTGCCAAGGGAATTTTGATTTTTTTGAATCATCATTAGCCTTGCTGTCTAATATTCAGGTTGAAAATGCCCGCAAACTGATTGCTGACCGTGGTGAACTTGGTTTTCGTGCTATTTATAATAAATCTGGATTGCCGGATACCATGTTTCCTGCGGTGAAATTATTGCTTAAAATTGTGCGTGAATTGGATGGTGATGGAATTAATAGTGACTCTCCGTATTATTCTAACCGAATAGTCGAACGAATTTTGCAATATTCCGAAGAAAGTCCTGTAGAAAATATTTCTTATATTATCGCCTTGGTGCGTCGTGTAGCTCAGTAACTTGATAGGTAGTATATGAAACAGATTAAAGTTGCCTGTGTAGCCGATAATTCTGCTAAAGCGCAGCATGCGTTCAGGGAAATTAAAAAACGCTATGAAGTGGTGGAAATAAGTAAAAGACGGACAGGGGCTGAAGCTATAATCGTCCTTGGTGGGGATGGCTTCATGCTGCAGACTCTGCACACCTATATGAAAATGAAGCTGCCGTTTTACGGTATTAATTGCGGCACTGTCGGGTTTTTGATGAATGAGCCGATTCTGGATAATCTTGACTATAAAATAAAACATGCGCGTGGTACGATTTTGTATCCTCTGCATATGTATGCACGCTGTCTTAATGGGAAAATAGTTCAAGCACTTGCTTTTAATGAAGTATCATTATTCCGTCAGGGCAGGCAGGCCTCGAAAATCCGCGTGGCGATTGATCATGTGGTTCGTTTGAATGAGCTTATCTGTGACGGGGTAATGGTTTCAACTCCGGCGGGTAGTACTGCCTATAATTTTTCCGCAGGTGGTCCGATTATTCCGCTTGGTGCTAATGTTATCGCTCTTACCCCTCTTGTTCCATTCCGCCCGAGGCGTTGGGGAGGGGCATTGCTTGCACATGATTCCAGCGTTATTTTCAGTATATTGGAACCAAAGAAGCGTCCAGTGGCGGCTGTGGCTGATTTTACCGAGATTAAGGATGTTGGTGAGGTGATAGTAAGTGAGCAGCGAAAATCCGGCGTAACTCTTCTTTTTGATCCTGAGCATAATCTCGCTGAGCGTATCATAAAAGAGCAGTTCACATATTGAAATGAATAGATAATTTGATAATTGGACGAATTGATTAGGTAAAAGCCAGATTGTTATAATCCATTAATCTATTTATCCGCTTATCCCACTTATCCAAATAAACCTACTTGCATGTGTAGAAAAATTAGGCTAATACATTCCGCTGGTAATGTCATGGTGGCGTTGCGTTTTTGCAAAGCTCGTTTTGTGTTCTGATGATTTTATAGGATTTTTTCCTCTAATTTTGGATGATTTCTAAGTGAGTGTTATTAGTTAGTTAAGGATATTAGTATTATGGCTACAGGTGTTGTTAAATGGTTTAATCCAAATAAATCTTTCGGATTCATTAAGCCAGATGATGGTGGAAGTGATGTATTCGTGCATATTACTGCGCTGCAAGCAGCCGGTCTGCATACTCTTGATGATAACCAGAAAATTCAATATGATCTGGAAAACAGCAAGGGAAAGACCTCAGCGGTTAATTTAAAACTGCTTTAGTCTTAAAAGAACTTTATCCTGAGTATGTGCGCCCAGAGATAGTCGCTTGCCGACCTCCGGACGCACCTCAGAATAATTCTTTGGTATAGAATTGCACATAAAATTTAAATTGCATATTACTTAAGCCAAGCACTGTGCTTGGCTATAATTTTTTTAAGGAAATGGGTTCATGAAAGATATTCGTAACGTTGCCATTATTGCCCACGTTGATCATGGTAAAACAACCTTGATTGACCAGATGCTGCGGCAAAGCGGTAGCTTTCGCGCCAATCAATCGGTGGCTGAGCGCGTTATGGATTCCAATGATCTGGAAAAAGAGCGTGGAATCACTATTCTTGCTAAATGCACCTCGGTAGTGCGCGGTAATATCCGTATCAATATTGTTGATACGCCAGGGCATGCTGATTTTGGCGGTGAGGTGGAGCGCGTGCTTTCCATGGTGGATGGCGTGATTTTATTGGTTGACGCAGCAGAAGGACCTTTGCCACAAACAAAATTCGTACTCACAAAAGCTTTAAAGCTCGGGTTGCGCCCTGTTGTTGTTATTAATAAAGTGGATCGTGGCGATGCCCGTCCTGAACAGGTGGTAAATGAAGTGTTTGATTTATTTGCAGCACTTGATGCCAGCGAAGAGCAGTTGGATTTCCCAACTTTTTATGCTTCAGGGCGTGATGGTTGGGCTGCAGAAAGCCTGGAAGGTGAACGCAAAGATTTAGATCCGTTATTTAACTGCATTGTGAATCACATTCCTGCGCCGGATGTTGATCCTGACGCTGCATTTTCCATGCTGGTTTCTATTTTGGAATATGATTCATTCCTGGGGCGTATTCTTACCGGACGTATCTATAGCGGCATGGCAAAAGTAGGGATGCCGATTAAAGCGATGGATTTGAACGGCAATGTTCTGGAGCAGGGAAGGCTTACCAAATTGCTTTCGTTTGACGGAATTAAACGAGTGCCGGTGGAAGAGGCGCAGGCTGGTGATATTGTTGCTATTGCTGGGCTTGCCAATACCTCAGTTGCTGACACGATCGGCGACCTCACAATTAACAAGCCAGTTCCATCTAGCCCGATTGATCCGCCAACAATGGCTATTACCCTTTCAGTAAATGATTCGCCCCTTGCTGGTCAGGAAGGAACAAAAGTTACTAGCCGTATGATCCGCGAACGCTTGCTGCGTGAATCAGAAGGCAACGTTGCCATCCGCGTTAAGGAAACCGATGCCAAAGATGCGTTTGAAGTGGCGGGGCGCGGTGAGTTGCAGCTTGGAGTTCTTATTGAAACCATGCGCCGTGAGGGATTTGAGCTTTCTGTGTCGCGTCCGCGCGTATTATTCAGGGATGATGAATCAGGCGTGAAAATGGAGCCTATAGAAGAAGTGGTTATTGACGTTGATGAAGAACATACAGGCGTGGTTGTTGAGAAAATTTCTCTGCGTAAAGGCGAAATGATAGATATGCGTCCTTCCGGTGGCGGTAAGATCCGTATAATTTTCTATGTGCCTTCACGCGGGCTTATCGGTTATCAGGGGGAATTCCTAACTGATACACGTGGCACCGGCATGATGAACCGACTATTCCATTCTTATGCTCCATATAAAGGTGACATTCCCGGTCGTCGCAACGGCGCGTTGATTTCTATGGAAAATGGCGAAGCTGTGCCATATGCAATCTGGAATTTGCAGGATCGTGGTATAATGTTTATAGATCCGGGTGCTAAAATTTATGAAGGCATGATAGTAGGTGAACATAGTCGTGATAATGATTTAGAAATAAACTTAATAAAAAATAAACAATTGACTAATATTCGTACAACTAGCAAAGATGAAGCTATCCGCCTTGTGCCACCTCTGAAAATGACTCTGGAGCAGATGATTTCCTACATCGAATATGATGAATTGGTCGAAGTTACCCCTAAGTCATTGAGATTGCGTAAAATTGCTCTGGATTCTAATGAGCGCAAAAAAATCACACGTGCAAAGAAAACAGCATAACCCATTCATTTTTTTGTTTACACGTATATGGTTGATGTGTATTAATGCTTAATGTTTGAAGCCGTATAGGTTAATTAGAGGTTAATATTCTGAGATGAAATTCGTATTTTTTAGTATTATCGCAGTTCTTGCCTTGGTGGCAGCTGTACTTGCTTTTCAGGCTTCTGATTCTGCAGTTGCCCCTGCAAGTAATAATCAAAATAATGTTGTGCAGGATTCAGGTATAAATGTTGGCACCGTTGATATTTTTATGGCAAGGGTTGATATTCCCGTTGGTACCATAATAGCCAGCTCTATGATTGTTAAGCAGCCTTGGCCAGAAAATTTGATTCTGGATAACTTTGTTATGGGTGAGCAGAATGGTCAGGATGTAATCGGTAGAGTTGCTCGTTCGGCGATTGCTGCTAATGAGCCGCTTATGAAAAGTAAGCTTGCCCATCCAAATGATCCTGGGTTTCTGGCAGCAAATCTTCCGGTTGGCATGCGCGCAATAACTATTGCCACTGATATGGTTACCGGTATAGCCGGCTTTATATTTCCAGGTGATCGTGTTGACGTGCTGTTTACCCATGAAGTAATGAAGGGGGTTCCGGTTGATGGCGAGGTTATTACCGGTAAGCCTACTTCTACGGAGGTTATAGGTTCCGGTATTCGTGTTCTGGCGGTTAATCTGCGCGAAGCTGATCCGTCTAAGCCATCTGTTGTTTCTCCTAGCAGTATTACTCTGGAGGTTGGTGATGAATTAGCTCAGAAAATTCGTCTGGCAGAAAAGAATGGCACGCTGGCCTTCGCTTTGCGTTCCATACATGATGATAATGTTTCTGCAATTCCTCCATCTGGTTTAGGCGATTTGTCAAAGTATTCCGGTGCAGACATGATGATAGTGCGCGGACCTGGCAGTTCAGGTGGAAAAATAACCGCAAGCACTGCCGCCGGTGCTTCAAAAAATGCTGGTGTGCCTGATGTGGTTTATGGTTCGCCGCCATCTGTAAATTCTGCTCCTGCCGAGAATAAAACTCCTGTCTCTGGTGAGGATGCGGTTATAGGTAATACTGGTTCCGTGGTTAAGTAGTAATTTTGATAATAATGCTAGATAGGCAAAATGATGTTAAATAAAATTGATATGAGCTTTTTAAGCTGTCGTCGCAGCGTTAGGTATGTTTCCTTATGTGCCTGCGCCTTGACGGCATTTGTGGCGTATATTCCTGGGGTTTCAGCGGCTGGTCTGTTTTTGCCGGTTAATCGCTCGTCCCTTGTTGAAATGCCAAGCCCAGTTAAAGAGATAGTCATAGCTAACCCTGATATAGCTGATGTTCATGTAAATAATTCTAAAGCTCTTACCTTTATAGGAAAGACTGCCGGTGCTACCAATGTTCGTATTTTTGATGAAACCGGAAAGCTGGCGCAAACGCTGGAAGTTACAGTGGGTTATGACCTTCCGGCTATACGCCGTGCTATAAAGAAATTTATTCCTGATGAAACTATCAATGTCGAGATGGTTAATACCAGCGTAGCCCTTACCGGTCAGGTTCGTAATAATGCATCAATTGACCGGGCGTTGAAAATTGCTCAGGAATATATTGGTAATTCCGCCGGTGACAAGGTGGCTACTGCCACTCCCGCTACAACGGAAGGAAACCCATATCCTAAAATTCTTAACATGATGAAAGTGATTTCCGGGCAGCAGGTTATGCTCAGGGTTCGTGTTTCCGAAGTGAACCGTGATGCTTTGAAGCGTTTAGGGGTTGACCCTTCTTTAGTTCTGTCAGGGCGTAATTTCTCTATGGCTGGTGCTTTGGGCGAGGGTATATCAGGGCTTGCCGCTGGTGCTACGTCTGCTTATACATTGGCTGACGCAGATGCTTTCCGTGGCACGCAGGGATTTTTCTGGCAAAGCAATCCTAGTCATCGTGCTGGTGCTGTTATAAGTGCTCTTGAACGTGATGGATTAATTAAAACTTTGGCAGAGCCGAATCTGGTAGCAATTTCTGGTGAGCAGGCTGAATTTTTGGCAGGTGGAGAAATTCCGGTTGTTACCCCTTCGTCCTCTTCCACTGGTGCTCCTACTGTGACAACTGAATATAAACCATTTGGTGTTTCGGTTAAGTTTACGCCTGACGTGCTTTCGCAAAATCGTATCCGTATGGTTGTGCAACCAGAGGTTTCTGAGATTTCTTCAGCTAATTCTATAGTTTTGAGCGGTTTTACCATACCGAGTATTACGACCCGTCGCGCTAAAACTACTATTGAGCTTGCGCCCGGTGAGAGCTTTATGATTGCTGGTTTAATAAAAGATAATACCAAGGCCAGCATCGACCAGATTCCAGGAGTTAAAGAACTTCCAGTCCTTGGCGCGTTGTTCAGAAGCACCGAATTCCAGCGCAATGAAACCGAGCTGGTTATTTCGGTGACACCTTATCTTGTTGATCCCCTTAAGAGTTCAGATGTAAAGCTTCCTACCGATGATTTCCGTCCTGCAAGTCAGGTTGAGATGTTCTTCTATGGGGCTTTAGGTGCGATTATGACAGGTGAAAATTCTGTAAAAATTCCTCAAGTAGAAATAGAGGGGCCAACAGGCTTTATGATGGATTAATTATGAAAAAATCATTTATGAAAAAATATAGTTTGTTACTTTGCCTTCTTTCAGTTTCTGCATGCACTGAACCTTATAATGAGGTTGCTGTGGACAGCGGAGATCCAGAACGGTTGATCGATAACTCATCTGAAACCGTTACCTTCGGCTTAAAAACCAAAAAATCTTTAAGTCGGCTTTCAGACATGATTAAGGAAGATCGTCCTTCCAGTGTGGAACTCAGATGTTCGCTGAGCAATTCGCGTTGTGCTCAGGCAAAAGAGATTTTTGAGCGTGGCGGTATCCAGATGAATTTTAGCAGCGAGCAGAGCAACAGTGTTGTTTTATCATATAACAGGGTTATGGTTCGTGATTGTGATCAGCGTTTTGTAGATAATATGAGTGGTAATCGTAGCATTAATCATCCGGCATTTGGTTGTTCAATTGCTGGGAACATGGTACAGATGGTGAGCGATAAGAGCCAGTTCACCAGTCCTAGCCTTACGGATTTGCCGGACGCTGAGAAGTTAGGTCAGTCTTATAGCGACTATTTGAAGCCTTCTTCCAAGCGTGAAATTAAGTCGGCCGAGTGGAGTTCATCTACATCCGCTAAATAATCTTAGCAAAATATTTACCTAAGTCGGTTATGCTTTAGGTATTTCATCGCGTGTTGGTTTTTTTAGGGGGTAGTTCATGAGTTCTTTTAGTCCTCTTTTAATTATTAGTTATGATCCGGAAGAGAGGCTTAATCTCAGCTCATTGGCCAGCGGTCTTGGCTATCCTGATGCAGAGATAGTGGTTGGTGGTGTAGGCGAGGCGGTTGCTGCACTGAATGTCAGAACGATTTCTCCTGATTATTTAATTATCGACATTGCTGATAAACACACTAATATTTTTGACGATCTGGATGAAATAGCCCTGCATTGTGAACCAAAAGTGCAGGTTGTGGTCATTGGTTCAGTAAATGATATTAATTTTTATCGTCAGTTGCGCGCTCGTGGTATTGCTGAATATTGCGCTAGACCGGCTAAAATAGGCGACATACGCTCCGTTTTACTGCAATCATCTTCTACTAATAATGCTAAAAACCCATCTGTTTCTAAGCGTGGTACGGTTATTTCCTGTATAAGTGCTGCATCTGGCGATGGAGCCAGCACTTTTGCCGTCAATCTGGCTTATTGTCTGGCAGAGGAATTTGAGCAATCCACGGTTTTGATTGATATGGATTATCAGTTTGGTCTTATAGCTAAAAGTCTGGATATTACTGCGCCTTTTGGCATAAGGGAGTTGTTTGATTTTCCGGAGCGCGGCATTGATGAGTTGCTTATAGAAAAAATGCTGGCAAAACATGGGAAAAACTTAAGTATCATCGCATCACCGCACGAACTTCGCCAATTACCCGCCGTCAAACCAGAGCTGGTACGCGATATGATAAGTTTGCTGCGTACGAAATTTAATTTTGTTATACTTGATATTCCCCATATATGGACGGGATGGACTGCTGCATCACTCACTTACTCAGATCATGTGATTATGGTGGCTCAGCTATGGTTGAGATCTCTTACACATTCCTCACGTTTGCTTGCAGTATGGCAGACAATTGGTCTTTCCGAAGATTCAATATCTGTAGTGATTAATCGCAGCGGTGCTAAATTCAAAGAAGCCATAACCGCTCATGATTTTGAGCGCATAACTCATCATAAAATCGAGTCTTACCTGAGTAATGATATTAAATCGGTAGTGCTGGCTGAATCTGAAGGTAAGACCTTGTTTGAAATAGGTCATACGGTATTATTGCAACAGCAGATACGACAATTTACCAAAAATATTCTGGCACGTAGTAATATTGAGAAGGAATCACCGAACACTAATTTTAATTATTCTGGCACTAACGTTTCTAATCGTAAGAATCTTCTTACATTTTTAGGAAAGAAGAACGGATGATGTATGTTTGGTAAAAAACTTTCTGGAGAAAATCAGCTTGTAGATGTACGGCATTTCCGCAATATCGAGAAAGTAACATTAAAACATAAACCTTTTGCTGAGAAGCTTACTTCTCATGCTGCAGAGGGCGATTATAAAGTTGAGGCATTCTTTCGGGATGCCAGTTTAGAAAATGCAGAGTTCTTAACTGCCAAAACCTATCTTACAGAAAAAATACTTGATAATATTGAATTTGGTCTTTTAGAGCAGATGACCGAAGAAATGAAGAGGGGGCGGGTTGGAGAGGTTGCCTCTAGAATTGTCAGGGAGGAAATACTTATTCCTTTAACCGTTGGTCAGGTTGAACTGTTAAGGGAGCAGGCAATCGATGATCTTTTGGGGTTTGGCCCACTTGAGGTGCTTCTGGCGGATCCTGATGTTTCCGATATAATGGTTAATGGCAGCAAACGTGTTTTTGTGGAGAAAAACGGTAGAATTGTCCTGACTGATGTTACTTTTATCAGTGAAAAACATCTGGTTAACATAATCCAGAAGATTGTATCAATTGTTGGAAGACGTGTCGATGAGTCTAGCCCCATGGTGGATGCCAGAATGCCGGATGGATCCCGTTTTAACGCGATAATTCCGCCACTTGCCCTTGATGGTTCATTGGTTTCAATTCGTAAATTCAGAAGGCAGAAGATATCCCTTAAAGAATATATCGATTTTGGCTCAATGACTCAAGAAATGGTAAAGTTCTTATCAATTTGTGGACATATCCGTTTAAATATATTAATATCCGGCGGCACTGGGAGTGGTAAGACTACGTTGCTTAATGCTTTGTCTGGTAGTATTTCGAATTCTGAACGTGTAATTACGGTCGAAGATACAGCGGAGTTACAGCTTCAGCAGCCGCACGTTTTGCGTATGGAAACCCGCCCGCCTAATATGCAAGGGGCTGGTGAAATTACGGCTCGCCAACTGGTAAAAAATGCGCTGCGTATGCGCCCTGATCGTATTATTATCGGGGAAATTCGTAGTGATGAAGTTATTGATGTGTTATCGGCCATGAATACTGGGCATGACGGATCAATGGCGACTATACATGCTAATACTCCGCGCGACGCACTTAGTCGTATTGAGAATCTGGTAGGTATGTCTAAGGTTAACATGTCATCTGGCTCACTTAAAAACCAGATAGCGAGTGCCTTGCATCTGATTGTGCAGGTTGCGCGCCAAAGAGATGGTAAAAGACGGGTTACTCACATTGAAGAAGTGGTTGGCCTTGAGGATAATGAAATAGTGACGAATCTTTTATTTGGATTTCGTGCTGGACCGATGGATGAAGATGGGGTTTTGACTGGCGAGTTTTATTGTACGAAAACCAGACCGGCATTTTTATCACAGGCAGCGTATTTTGGTAAAGAAAAGGAAATGTTAACCAGTCTTGGGTTAGAGTAGTTTAGAGTAGTATTGCTATTGTAAATGTTGTTTAAGGTTAAATATTTAAATATGGATAAATTATGAATGCGCTGCCGATATTTATTGCTTTTTTCGTTGGGGTTTTCGTGTATGTCATCGGCGTGTTGATTGTGCAGAAATTGTTTCTGAAATCAGATTCTACGAACTTTACCCGTAAACAGCTGAAGGGTCTTGAGCAAAAAGGCTCTCAAAGTATTGATGATGTTATCAGTGAAATGGAAAATAGCAGTGTGATGCAGGATCGCTACCAGTCAACTGGTTTGCTCGCACAAATATATTATGCGATGCCGCTTGGTAAGTTTTCGCATCCTCATCTGTTACGGGGAGGAATGGCGGGAACTGTTGATAGTTTTTTTCTGACATGCCTTGGGGCATTTGCGGTTTTTATCGTACTTCTGCCGTTACTGAAAATCAGTGACAATGGCATTATTATACTTATCTTTGCCATTGTAGCCACTTATGCTTTTGCCTGGGTGGTAATACAGAGCAAAATAAGAGGTCGTATCCGCAAATTTATGAATCAGTTCCCCGATGCCCTTGATATTATCGTGCGAAGCGTCCGTTCAGGTTTTCCTCTTAATGCGGCAGTAAACATGGTGGCAGAAAGTATGCAGGCTCCTACCAATGAAGAATTCCGCAAGATGTCAACGGAGGTTGTGCATGGCAGCACTCTGGTTGATGCGCTGGTGCGCATGGGTAAACGTATGCATACACCGGATATTAATTTCTTCGTTGTGGTACTCACTTTGCAGCAGGAAGTTGGCGGAAGTCTTGCCGAAGTTCTCGGCAATTTGTCAGCACTTATCCGTAAACGCAAAATGATGATAAAAAAGGTTCATGCAATCACTTCTGAAGGACGTTTTACCGGATGGGTACTTGGCTTGCTGCCATTTCTTGTAGCGCTTGCCATTCACGTTGTTGAACCTGACTACCTGCTACCATTATTTGTAACACCCCTTGGTCATGTAATTCTTGGCATTACACTTGGGACGATAGCAGTTGGTGTTATAATTATCCGCAAAATGGTTGATATGGAGATATAGTACATGGATTTTTCAAGTTATTTTACTTATGCTTTGATAGCTGTTGCGGTTTTTACTGTGTATATGGCCTTTGTACGGCTGTTCAGTAAGGATAGAGTACAGCAACGTGCTAAGGAAATTGCTGAAGCTTTACCGGAGCAGGATGACAGGGGTCTTGGCGCAGCTGCGACTATAATGAAGCAGTTTCTCATCCTGACCGGAGTTAACCTCGCTAGGCAGCGCACCAGTATTCTTCAGCTTTCCAAGGCTGGTTATAATTCACAGCGTGCCCTTGTTTATTTACTGTTCTTCAAGCGTTTTGTTCAGCCGTTTTTCCTCTTCATTGGTGGCTATATATTATTTCATATATTTACCTTTTTCCGGGAACCGTCAGAGTATGGAGCGTTAATTATAACTGGGTTTCTACTGGTTATAACTGGTGCTTATGGTGCAACCTTGTTTCTAACTAACCAGTCACAGAAAAGAACCAAGGAGCTCATCAGGACATTCCCGGATGCTTTAGATATGATATTAATATGTGTTGAATCTGGTCTGGGTATTGATGCGGCTTTTGCCCGTGTCTGCAAGGAAATGAAAGAATCACATCCGGTTGTTGCTGCTGAATTTGACCGGACTCGCTTTGAAATGACCATGATGAGTGACCGTGTGCAGGCTTTACAGAATTTTGGTGATCGCGCTCCGACCGGAGCTGTTCGTACCCTTGTGTCATCGTTAATACAAGCGGAAAGGTTTGGTACCAGTCTGGTTGACACAATGCGTATGATAGCCGAAGAGCAGCGTACTGACCGCATGATGAAGGCCGAAGAACGTGCAGCAAGACTTCCGGCATTGATTACTCTGCCTCTTATTTTGTTCATTCTTCCTGGTTTGTTTATGATAATACTTGGACCAGCAATTATCAGATTGAACCAGCAAGGTGGTCTTTTTGGGGATGCTGATAAGTGAGTTATGAGTGCTGAGTAGTGAGTGCTGAGCTTTAATATTTTCTCCTATTTTTTCTGGTACAAAATAAAGCAGAAATGCTATTGAATATTTGTTCATAGATTTAGAAAATAATAAAATGATTACGGATACTCAGCACTCAGCACTCATAACTAAGCACTCGAAACTCTTCCAACTCGTTTCAGATTTTAAACCAGCCGGTGATCAGCCTTCGGCTATTTCCGCACTTGTTTCTGGCATAGATAACAACGAGCGTGATCAGGTTTTACTGGGAGTTACCGGTTCCGGTAAAACTTTTACCATGGCACATGTCATAGAACGTACCCAGCGTCCGGCACTTATCATGGCGCATAATAAAACCCTTGCTGCTCAGCTTTATTCAGAGATGAAGAGTTTCTTTCCGCATAATGCCGTGGAATATTTTGTTTCCTATTATGATTATTATCAGCCGGAAGCTTATGTTCCAAGGAGTGACACTTTTATTGAAAAAGATTCGTCCATCAATGAACAGATAGACCGGATGCGCCATTCCGCCACGCGTTCGATGCTTGAGCGAAATGACGTGATTGTTGTGGCTTCGGTATCGTGTATTTACGGTATCGGTTCGGCAGAGATGTATTCGCAGATGATAGCGACCATCAAACGTGGTGAAATCCGTACCCAAGCCAGTCTGATAAAAACCCTGATCGAGCTGCAATATAAGCGTAATGACATGGATTTTGCCCGAGGCACTTTCCGCGTGCGCGGCGACACTATCGATCTGTTTCCAGCGCATTATGAAGACACTGCCTGGCGCATTTCATTTTTCGGCGATGAGATAGAAATCATCAATGAGTTTGACTGGCTGACCGGCGAGGTGAAGATCAAGCTTGATGAGATAACCATCTATGCCAACAGCCATTATGTCACACCGCGCCCGACTGTAGAAAAATCGATAATCCAGATAAAAAGCGAACTGAAAACCCGTCTTGAACGACTATATGCGGAAGGGAAACTGGTTGAAGCGCAAAGGCTGGAGCAGCGCACCACCTATGATTTAGAGATGTTGATGGAAACAGGGACTTGCAAAGGAATTGAAAATTATTCGCGCTATCTGGCAGGCACAGAGGCTGGTGAGCCACCACCTACCTTGTTTCAATACTTGCCCAAAAATGCGTTGCTGTTTGTTGATGAAAGTCATGTCACCGTGCCACAGATTGGCGGTATGTCGAGTGGTGACCGTTCGCGCAAAACCACATTGGTGGAGTATGGTTTCCGCCTACCTTCGGCACTGGATAATAGGCCATTGACTTTTGCTGAATGGGACGTCCGCCGCCCGCAATCTGTTTTTGTTTCGGCGACACCGGGAAAATGGGAATTAGAGGCTACCGGTGGTGCATTTATTGAACAGATTATACGTCCGACTGGGCTTATCGATCCGCCTTGTGATATTCGTCCGGTAGCGTCGCAGGTTGATGATTTACTCGCGGAATGTCACTTGCGGATTAAAAAGAAGCAGCGCGTGCTGGTTACAACTCTTACCAAACGCATGGCGGAAGAACTTACCGACTATATGAATGAGGCAGGCATTTCCGTGCGTTACCTGCATTCTGATGTTGAGACTTTAGAGCGCATAGAAATCATCCGTGATCTGCGAATTGGCAAATTTGATGTGCTGATTGGCGTGAATTTGCTGCGTGAAGGGCTGGATATTCCTGAATGTGGTTTAGTTGCTATTTTAGACGCTGATAAAGAAGGCTTCCTGCGTTCGGCAACCTCGCTGATTCAAACTATTGGCAGGGCAGCGCGCAATGTTGATAGCAGAGTTATTTTATATGCTGACCGTATCACTAATTCTATGAAAATTGCTCTTGATGAAACTGACCGCAGGCGCAAAGTCCAAATGGAATATAATGAAAAACACGGTATTACTCCTGCCTCAATCAGTAAAAAAATTGGTGAAATTATAGAATCGGTTTACGAGCATGACCATTACACTGTTGCCACCACATCTAAAAAATATGATGTGCGTGATGATGGCAAGGACAAAGAGAAATATATAGGAAAACTGCGCGGCAAAATGCTGGAAGCAGCTTCTGACCTTGAATTTGAAGAAGCGGCAAGACTGCGCGATATTATTGATAAGTTAGAAAATGACGGGAAAAAGACAGGGAAGGCTGGTAGTGGGAAGCAGCAGAGCGGAAAGAAACCGCCGAATTAACTACCCTACAATCTCTGTTCCGCTGAAGAAGAAAGCAATTTCTATCGCTGCATTTTCTTCGCTGTCCGAGCCATGAACCGAGTTGCGCTCAATGCCTTCGCCAAATTCTTTGCGGATAGTTCCGGCTGCTGCTTTCGCCGGGTCAGTTGCACCCATGATTTCACGGTTCTTAAGCACTGCGTTTTCGCCTTCTAAAACCTGAACTACAACCGGGGCGGAAACCATATATTCCACCAGTTCATCATAGAACGGGCGTTCCTTATGTACTGCATAAAATTCACGCGCCTGCAGGCGGGACATGCGTAGACGCTTCTGCGCGACAACACGCAGACCATTTTCCTCGAATTTAGAGATAATTTTGCCAGTCAGGTTGCGCTCGGTAGCGTCTGGTTTAATGATAGAAAAAGTACGTTGTTTAGCCATTGCAATTACTCCTTAAATTTTAATCTTGGCTGGCTATATAAGGCTAAATGTCCAGGAAAGCAATAGACTTTTAATACATATCCAATCTCCTCTGAATCCTGCCCTCTATTTCTACTATACAAAATCTATAAAATGGCTATGTTATGGGGCAATCAGGCATAAATTAATTATATAAATCATATGCGCTCTCATATATTCACCCATGGTTGTTTTTTAATTCCTTTATTGTTGCTTTCTGGCTGCAACCCAAGTTTGCAGGAGTTGAAGTCTATTTCTCCTGCCCCAGATGGGTTTTCCGGCTCTCTGGCGTCTGAATATCTGGCATATGCCGAGTCGGAAGCCGAACAAGGGCGTAAATCTTCTTCCGAGCATTTTGCAGCCAAGGGGCTGCGTGCTACCCGAGGCGAGGAAGTTAATCTGGATAGCGTTGATGAAAAAACCGTCGGTTCTGAATCACTTTCTGATTACCGTGCAGCTCTAATGGACGTTTTGAATGATAAAGTGAAGAATGCAGAGCCGCAGAAAGCCGCCCGCGCTCAGGTTTTATTTGATTGCTGGAATGAGCAGGAGAAGGAAGGTTTAACTGTTACGGCAGCGTCACCTGCTATAGCTTCCTGTAAGCAAGAGTTTGACTTGGTATATGATGAAATCAGGGAAATATCAGATGGCTTTCTTTATGGCGATGATAGTAAAAATACTATAAGGTTTTTTGAGGGTGATGCGCAGTTGGGCTATGAAGAAAAAGAATTGATAAAGAAGATAGCTTCCCATGCTGCAAAATATCAGGATTATAAGCTGCAGCTTAAGACTTATCGTGTTGATTCCGGGTCTGGATTATCTGATCAGCGGTTAGTTGTTGTTCGTGATGAATTGATAAATAATGGAGTGCCGAAGGCTAGAATATTCCTTTCTAAAATGAATAAGGAAGCTTCAGATAGTGCTGTTCGCTTAAGTAATGACAAAGAGCAGAAAAACCGTGATGTTGTCTATGTTTTTGTTACCTATAAACATAACTTGCTTGTGGAACTTGCTGATGATTAAAATCATAGATAAATCAGTAATTATACCTTTATTGCTGCTATTATCGGTTTCTGGCTGCTCTACTTACAGCTTGCAGGAACTCCGTCATACCAAGCCACAGGGTAATGCCTTCCAGAATGCTCTGGCAAAATTATATATGGATTTTTCTGATTCCGAGGAGGGGAATTATGACTGGCAGGATTCCTGGTATTTCGCTGATAAAGGGTTGCTTGCCATTTATGGTAAGGATACGGCACCGGAAAATCTGAAGAACTGGAATTTGCCAAAAGATGAGCTTGCAAATTTGAAGAAAGCTAGGGCGGATTTGATGGCAGTGCTTACACCTGAGACTATGGCAAAAAATCCGGAAATGGCAGCGCGCGCGCAATTTTATTTTGATTGCTGGGTAGAGCAACTGGAGGAGAACTGGCAGAAAGATGATATTGCCTTTTGCCGTGATAATTTTATACAATCTCTGGCAAAGTTGGGTAGTAACAATAAAAAACCTTCTAAAAAGATAGGCGGAAAAAGCAAAGCGGTTAACAAAGAAGTTGGTAAAGCTGTATCTAAGAAAGTAGACAAAAAAATTACATATAAAAAAGAAAAAGTCAGTGGAGAAGAGCCGGCAATAATATCTTTCCTGCTGTTTTTTGAAGCAGGAAGTAATGTTATAACTCCGGCTTCAGAGATGAATATAGGAAAGGCGGCAGCGCCTTTGACATCCAAGGATAATTATGTGGTTGTGATAATAGATAAATCGGAAGGTAGGCAGAGCAATCCGGAACTATCGTTTGAGAGAACTCAGGCAGTGAAGGAGAAGCTTGTAGCTTTCGGGGTGAAGGAAGTGGCAATTTATGCCAATGATAAAAAAATTGATAATAAAGTTAAGCAGAAGGTAGAAATTTTTATAAATGACTGATCGTGTTTTAATATTAGATTTTGGTTCGCAGGTTACACAATTGATTGCGCGTCGTGTGCGTGAATGTGGCGTTTATTCAGAGATTCGTCCATTCAACATATCCGCAGAGGAGATAATTAATTTTTCGCCGAAAGCAATTATTTTTTCGGGGGGACCTGCCTCAGTTCACGAAGACTATTCGCCCAAAGTTAGCGAGCGGGTTTTTGACCTGAATATACCTATATTTGGCATCTGTTACGGTGAGCAACTGCTTTGTCAACAGCTTGGCGGTAAAGTCGAAGCTGCTTCGCACCGCGAATTTGGGCGGGCGGTTATTGATATAGCTGAAAACTGCGAATTATTTTCTGGGGTGTGGGAAAAGGGTTCGAAACAAGAAGTATGGATGAGCCACGGTGATCGTGTGGTTGAATTACCGCAAGGTTTCAAAGTAGTTGCTACTACTCCTTCCGCGCCTTTTGCCGCTATAGCTGATGAAGCTCGGAGTTATTACGCAGTTCAGTTTCATCCTGAGGTTGTGCATACGCCGGATGGAGCAAAATTGCTGCAGAATTTTGTACGAAATGTGGCTGGTTGCAAGGGAGATTGGACAATGTCTGCTTTCCGCCAGAGTGCTATTGCCCGCGTGCGTGCACAGGTTGGAAACAGGAAAGTTTTGTGCGCTGTATCTGGTGGTGTCGATTCATCGGTAGTTGCGGCATTATTGCATGAAGCTATTGGCGAGCAGCTTATCTGTATTTTCATAAATAATGGTTTGCTGCGCGAAGGTGAACCCGAGCAGGTGGAAAAACTGTTCAAGGAACATTTCCACATCCCGCTGATTCATATTGATGCCAGCATGTTGTTCTTAAACCGCTTAAGCGGTGTGAAAGATCCGGAGCAGAAACGCAAAATTATCGGCAATACTTTTATTGAAGTATTCGAGAACGAGGCAAAAAACGCTGGTGGGGCGGATTTTCTAGCGCAAGGTACGCTGTATCCTGATGTTATCGAGTCAGTATCGTTTGTTGGCGGTCCTAGCGTTACCATAAAATCGCATCATAATGTCGGCGGTCTTCCGGAATATATGAAAATGGAGCTGGTCGAACCGTTGCGCGAGTTATTTAAAGATGAGGTACGGGTTTTAGGTCGTGAGCTGGGAATGCCGGCTGACATGGTGGGTAGGCATCCTTTCCCAGGGCCTGGTCTTGCTATCAGGATTCCTGGTGAACTGAGTGCAGAAAAAATAGAGTTACTACGCAAGGTAGATACGGTATATATTGATGAAATCCGGAGGTCAGGATTATATGATAAGATATGGCAAGCGTTTGCGGTGTTGCTTCCAATCCGCAGTGTAGGGGTGATGGGAGATGCTCGCAGTTATGACTATGTATGCGCGCTTCGGGCAGTGACTTCTACCGATGGGATGACTGCCGATTTTTATCATTTTGATTATGATTTTTTAAGTCGTGTATCTAACCGCATAACTAATGAAGTAAAAGGTATCAACCGCGTTGTTTATGATATAACCAGTAAGCCTCCGGGAACAATAGAATGGGAATAAGGCTGGTAGATGCGTAGTTAGTAATTCGTAGTTGATTACTTTTCTTGTTTACGAATTACGCATTTACGAGCTACGCTTTACGATATACTCAAAGCAGTTCAAGAATTGGCTAGACAACCGAGACGAAGTGTAGAAAAACTACACGAGTCGAAGGTTAACAACGCCAATTCTTGAAATGAGAAGAGTATAATATAGGAAAATATAATATGAGTGAGTTACTGAGAGAAATTGAAGAAGATATAAGGCGCGAACGCTTTGACAAAATATGGAAAAGCATTGGTCGTATTGCAGTGTGGGGTAGTATTGGCGTAATAGCGGCTACCACAGTGTTTGTGATATGGGATAACCATGCACGCAAAGAAGCAGAAGCAAAAACTTCCCAGCTACTTAAAGGCGATGAGCGTTTGAGTGCGTATGATTACAAGGGGGCAAGCTCTGCATTCTCAGTTCTTACTGATGATGATTCTTCACCATATTATGGTCTTGCGATGCTGCATAAGGCTGAGGCGCAGGAGCAGGGAGGAGATGTTGAAGGTGCTGAAAAAACCTATGCGGTTCTGGCAAAGAAAAATGAAGGTAAAAACAAATCGGAATTTTCCGAGCTGGCTGCACTTAAATATTTAAAACCGGGTGAAACTATAAAAGCTGCGAAAACCTCACCGTTTTATCATACTATTGCTGAGCGTAATGCCTGGCAGTTGTTGCAGTCTGATAAAAAATCAGAAGCATCTGCTATTTTTGCGGAGTTGCTTGGCGATGAAAAAACACCACCAGCAATGGTTTTACGGGCAAAGGAAGCACTGCGGGTAATTGCTCCAGAAAAATTATCAGAAAAAAAGGATAAACGATGAATAAGGGAGTTTTATTACTGATATTTGCTTCAACTGCACTTGCTTCCTGTAGCTACGCTCCTTCCTGGATGGGCGGAATTACTGAATCAAAGCCTAAATTACCTGGTGAGCGCAAGGTCGCGCTCGCAAGTTCCAGTAAACTAGATACTGATGTTGCACTTAAAAACACCACTCCTATTTTGCCAAAAGTAACTGCAAACGAAAGTTGGGCGCAGAGCAATGGCAATTTTTCTGCAGCAACGGGGAATTTATCTGGAGGAAAATTTGCAGGAAAAACTTCGGCAGAGGTTGGGAAGGGTAATAATTTTACTCATAACCTCGTTCCTCGTCCGATTGTATCAGGTGGGACGGTATTTGCGATGGACTCAGCGGGAATTATTTCGGCGCACGATGCGGTTGATATAAGCAAAGTAAAATTTGTATCAAAAGCCGTAGCTGATTCAGATGAGAATGAAGTTGTTGGAGGTGGGCTGGCGATTGATGCCGGAATTCTTTATGCTGTAACCGGACATGGGCAGGTTGCTGCATTAAACGCTGCTGACGGGAAGGTTATCTGGCAAAAAAATTACACTGTTCCTATGCGTGGTGCGCCACGTGTTTCCGGAGATCGGGTAGTTGTGATGACTATAGATAGCCAGACTTATGGCCTTTCCAGTAAGACTGGTGACATATTATGGGTTCATCGGGGAATAGATGAAACGGCTTTGGTTATGAACAGTGTCTCGCCGGCTATGTCTGGTGACGATGTGTTTATCCCTTATTCTTCGGGAGAATTATTTGCTCTCTCCGCGGTTGATGGTAAGGAATTATGGGGCGATGTTTTACTTAAGAATAAATACACGGAAGCATCAGTGTTTACCGGTATTGGAGGTGACCCGGTGCTTGATGGAATTGTCGCTTTTGTTGCTGGCAGCAACGGGATTACAGCAGCAATTGATACTGGGCGTGGTCAGCGTATATGGCAGGTAGAGGCAGGTTCAATAAACACACCGTGGCTTGTCGGTGATGAACTGTTTTTGCTTACTACCGATAATGTGCTGGTTAATTTGGTAAAATATACCGGAAAAATCCGCTGGGCTGTGGCTCTTGACAGTTATGATAATCCGGATAATAAGAGCGATCCTATAACTTGGCGTGGACCAGTTATGGTTGACGGGAAATTGATTATTGTTGGCTCCAATGGCAAAATGGTTGTTGTTTCTGCCGCAAATGGCAAAATAGTAGAAACCCAATCTATTCCTGATAATATTTTGACTGCACCTGTGGTTGTTGGCGGAAGATTGTATCTTGTTGGGCAAGATGCGACGCTTTATTCATTCCAGTAGAATAAGATTATTAGATAATTGGATTATAGGATGATAAGAATTTTAAGCAATTGTACCTATGTTAAAGATAATTTAATTTTATCCAAATTATCTTATCATCTTATCATCTCATTACCAGCATGACCTTCACCGTAGTAATCGCTGGTCGTCCAAATGTTGGAAAGTCGACGTTGTTTAACCGCCTGACGGGAAAACAGCACGCTCTGGTGGATGATATGCCGGGGGTGACGCGTGACCGGCGTGAAGGCGATGCTAGCCTCGGTGGGATGGAGTTTACCCTTATTGACACTGCTGGTTTGGAAGATGCACCGGAAGGAAGCCTTGCTGCAAGGATGACGGCGCAGACGCAAAGGGCGGTTGAGGATGCTGATGTAAGTCTTTTAGTTGTTGATGGGCGGGTTGGTATAACTCCTATAGACAAACATTTTGCATTACTGCTGCGAAAAAAGAAAACCAAGGTGATTTTAGTGGTGAATAAGGCGGAAGGTGGAAAAGCTAGTTCTGCAATTTCCGATGCTTATAGTTTAGGCTTTGGTGAAGCAGTCGCTATTTCGGCGGCGCATGGCGAAGGACTTTCGGAATTGTATGATGCGCTCGCGCCATTTGCTAAAAAATCTGATGATGAGAATATCGAGATAAATGAAAACATCAATACACCTATGCAGATTGCTATAGTTGGCCGCCCGAATGTGGGGAAGTCAACTCTGGTTAATAAAATTTTGGGTGAGGATAGGGTGCTTACCGGTCCTGAAGCCGGCATAACCCGCGATGCGATAGCTGTTGATTTTGAGTTTGACGGCAAGCCTATAAAACTGGTTGATACTGCTGGTATGCGCCGTAAGAGCAATGTCATTGCTAAAGTGGAAAAGCTGGCGGTGGCTGACACTTTACGAGCTGTGCAATATGCGCACGTTGTGATACTGGTGATTGATGCTCAGGCTCCGATGGAAAAACAGGAAAATACCATTGCTTCATTGGTGGAACAAGAAGGTCGGGCGATGGTGCTGGCAATTAACAAGTGGGATACGGTGGATAATAAGCCAGCCTATTTGAAAGCGATAAATGAGATATTAGAAACAACTTTGCCGCAATTAAAAGGTGTGGCTGTCGTGCCTATTTCCGCAGAAACCGGATTTCAGATTCCAAAGCTACTTAAAACCTGTTTCAAGCTATATGAACTTTGGAATAAGGAAATAGGCACGGGCGCACTTAATCGCTGGCTGGAATCCGCGCTGGAAATTCATGCTCCACCTCTTGTTAAATCGCGACGAATAAAAATTCGCTATATGACACAAAAATGCGCGCGTCCTCCTAGTTTTATTCTATTCTCAAATACCAGCGATGTTCCTGATAGCTATATCCGTTATCTGACTAATAGCCTGCGTGAGGCGTTTAAACTGCCTTCTGTGCCGATACGCATGAAAATAAAAAAGAACAATAATCCTTATGCAGAAAACTATGATTAATACGAAATAAATTTGCTTTGTTTAACGCTTTATTTATTTTTTAGTTTTACTGTACCAGTCCAAGACATTATCGCAGAGATGGTTGGGTGCATTGTGTATCGTGCCGTTGTCTGTATCACATCGTTATTCTAATATGATTTTTGAAGGATTCAATTTATGCGCGTAAATCAGCCTGTTACCGGACGTGAAGTTTATTTAAATGATAATACAGTTATTGTTTCAAGAACTGATGCAGGTGGAAAAATACTTTATGTAAATAAGGATTTTGTCGATATTTCAGGGTTTTCCGAGGAAGAACTCGTAGGGCAGCCACATAATATTGTTCGCCATCCCGATATGCCGGTGGAAGCATTTGAAGATCTTTGGCGCGATTTGAAAGCAGGATTGCCGTGGAGCGGTTATGTTAAAAATCGTTGTAAGAATGGTGATCATTATTGGGTAAAGGCGAATACTTCTCCAATTATAGAAAACGGTCAGACAACTGGTTATAGTTCGGTACGGACTAAAGCTGAAGCAGCAGAGGTTGCAAAGGTTGAAGCTGCCTATCGATTATTTAAAGAGAAAAAAGCTGGAGGTCTTTATATCAGTCATGGTCAGGTACTGGATAATTCCCGTTCTGCGCGCCTGTCAAGATTCTCTGGGCGTATTGGTGCGAAGGTTACGTACGTTGCTTCTGCCTTATGCCTTATGCTGGCTGTAATTGGTGGCTCTGGCTTGTATTTATCTTCACAGATTACCGAGAGCCTTAGAACCGTTTATGAAGACCGTACTATTCCTGCCGGGCAGCTGGCTGACATTAACCGGCTTATGTATAATAATGTTCTGAACCTTTCCATTGTTGCCAGCGGAAAAGCTGAGGATCGGGCGGGAATGCTTGGGCAGGTTGAAAATAATATTGCAGAGATTACGGAAATCTGGAAGGCTTACATGGCAACCTATCTGACTCCGGAAGAAAAAATTCTGGCGGATCGTTATACCGAAGAACGTAAAAAATTTGTGGGAGAAGGTCTGAAGTCGGCGATTGCCCTTGCAAAGGACGGCAAAGATGCAGAATTACAAGATCTGATGCCAAAGGTAGAAAAGCTTTTCCAAGTAGCTGTAGGCACTAACAAAGAATTGCTTACTTTACAATTGGATGTCGCTGAAGATGCTTATAAAGAAGCGCAGAGTAGTTATAAAATAGGGCTTGCAGTTAATTTAGCAGTTATTTTATTTGGTCTGGCATTTGCGATTATGGCATCAAAATATCTGCAGAGGTTTATTGACCGTAAAGTGAAAAACCTTGATTCCAAGCTTACTTCAATTTCAAGCGGGAATCTGAAAACAGAGCTGGCGGTTGAATTTGATGAGCTAGACAACATAATGACCACGCTTATGGCCATGCAGGCTAAACTTGCTTATGTTGAAAATGAAAGATTATCCGTTGAACGGGAAAAACGTGAAATGCAGGAAAAGCTGGCAAAAGATTTTGAGTCAAGCGTTAAGGGGATTGTTAATATTGTGGCATCCGCTGCAACCGAACTTTCACAGACCGCAAGAAATATGGTAGATATTATTAACGGCAGTGCCAGAAAAGCTGGCAGTGCCACTGATGCAGCAACAGTTACAGCGTCCAATGTGCAATCAGTTGCGGCTGCTGCTGAAGAATTATCAGCTTCGGTAAAAGAAATTTCACATCAGTTCCAAAAAACAACTGGTCTGGTTGCCGAATCCGGAACAAAAACAGCAAATGCTGATGCACTGGCGAACGCTCTTACTCAATCTTCGGATAGGGTAAGCAATGCGATGGAAATGATTTCAGAAATCTCCGGACAGATCAATCTTCTGGCACTTAATGCTACCATCGAATCTGCGCGTGCCGGTGAAGCAGGAAAAGGTTTTGCTGTTGTTGCCAATGAGGTAAAAAATCTTGCAGGGCAAACTGATAAATCAGTAGTTGAGATTAAGGGCGTTGTTGAAGAAATGCGTACCGCTTCTCATGCTATCATTGATGCCTTAAGCGAGATTAAAAGATCGGTTGGATCAATTTCCGAAGCATCTTCCAGTGTGGCTTCAGCGGTTGAAGAACAATCAGCAACCACCAATGAGATTGCACGGAGCATGCAGACTGCCGCTAGTGGAACGCAGACTATTTCCAGCAATCTGGTTGATGTAAGCTCATCATCCGCGGAGGCAGGAGCTGCGGCGGAGCAGATGTTACAGGCATCGCAGGAACTATCTAAACAGGCTGAAAATCTTAATTCTCAGGTTGATAACTTCCTGAATAAGATTAGGGCTGCTTAGTTCAGGCATATTTATCTCTTGAGTGTAGAGTTTTAGCTGTTAATCTCAGCTTATGACTTCAATAGCAGCACTTGCAGATAAGATGGCGGTTACTACGGATGGGCAGGATGGAGTGACTCCCACCATGCAGCAATTCCTTGCGATTAAAGCACGCCACGCGGATTGTATGTTGTTTTACCGCATGGGTGATTTCTATGAACTGTTTTTTGATGATGCGGTTAAAGCTGCTTCTATCCTAGATATCGCCCTAACCAAGCGTGGCAAGCATAATGGCGCGGATATTCCGATGTGTGGCGTGCCTGTGCATTCGCATGAGGCTTATCTGGAAAAACTGATTCGTGCAGGGGTGCGGATTGCTATTTGTGAACAATTGGAAGAACCTGCTGAGGCGAAAAAACGTGGCTATAAAGCAATAATCCAGCGCGATGTAGTGCGCATAGTAACCGCAGGGACGATTACCGAAGAAAATTTGCTGGATTCGCGTCAGGCGAATTATCTGGCTGCGGTGGTAAAATCAAATGGCGACGGCGATTCGCGGTCAGTAGACCGCACAGCCCTCAGCAACACCTCATGCGAGAGCCAGAAGGCTCGCAGCGGAGGTAATTATATAATTTCCTGGCTGGACATATCTACAGGTGAATTTTATTTGATTGGAACGACAGCGCAAACCATATCCATGGAATTAGCGCGGATAAATCCCCGTGAATTGCTGATTTCTGAGACCATAACCATGATGCCTGAATTGCAGGATTTTAAGAGTGTGTTTGTACCGCAGCCTGACAGTATTTTTGATAGCAGGCGGGCGCAGAGATTGCTCAAAGAAACCTATAACTTATCCACGCTTGACATTATCGGCGATTTTTCGCCGGGCGAATTCTCCGCCTGTGGTGTGCTGCTTGATTATGTGAAGCTGACACAAAAAGAAAACATGCCGCGCATTGACACGCCACGCCGTGAAGATATAGGTGCGCATATGCTGATAGATGCAGCAAGCCAGCGCAATCTGGAAATTATGACAACGCTTTCCGGCAAGCGTAAAGGCAGCCTGTTTTCGGTTATTGATGAAACTATAACTTCGGCAGGAGCACGCTTGCTTGCTGCACAGCTTTCTGCACCACAAACCAGCGTTGTAGCTATTAATGAGCGTCTTGATAATGTCGAATTTTTTACTCGGCAATCTGATTTGCGCGGTGGTATCCGCAGTTTTCTGAAAGAATGTCCGGATATTGAGCGGGCTTTATCGCGTTTATGTCTCGCACGCGGTGGACCACGCGATGTGTTGACAGTTGCAGCAGGTCTTAATTCTGCACAGTCAGTAAGAGTTGTTCTAGAGCTTCAAAGTCGGGAACTGCCACAGAGTTTGTACGCAATTCTTCCAATTCTCGGTGGGCATGAAGTCCTGACAGAGGATATACGCAAAACATTAAATCAAGATGCACCTGTGTTTGCGCGTGACGGTAATTTTATAAAATACGGATATAGTGCGGCACTTGATGAACTTCGCAATCTGCGTGATGAAGGGCAGAAGCGGGTAATTGCCCTGCAGCAGAAATATGTAGAGCTTACCGGCATTGCCACCCTTAAAATTCGCTTTAATAATATGCTTGGTTATTTTGTAGAAATAACCGCGCAGCACCAGAGCAAAATTACTAATGATTTCATCCATCGTCAGACACTTGCCAATAATTTGCGCTACAGCACAGTGGAGCTTTCCGAGCTAGAGCGGAAAATAAATGAAGCAGCGGGCAATGCTATAAAATTGGAGCAGGAAATTTTTGCAAAGCTTCTTGAGCAACTTACCGCTATCAGCGAAAAAATAATAGCTACGGCGCGAGCGGTGGCGCAGGTGGATGTCAGTACAGCATTGGCACATCTGGCTGTTTCCCATAATTATACCCGCCCAGTTGTGGAGGATGGAATTGCTTTTGATATTCGTGGTGGCAGACACCCAGTTGTAGAGGCTAGCCTCAGGGAAGTTGGTACGGCTTTCATGGGTAATGGTTGTAATTTGGAAAATACGCAGCGTCTATGGTTGCTTACAGGTCCAAACATGGCTGGTAAAAGCACCTTCCTGCGCCAGAATGCCTTGATTGCAATTCTTGCACAAGCTGGGTCTTTTGTGCCAGCGGATAGTGCAAAAATAGGGATTGTTGACAGGTTATTCAGCAGAGTTGGTGCGGCTGATGATTTGGCGCGCGGACATTCAACTTTCATGGTGGAGATGGTGGAAACAGCAACCATCCTGCATCAGGCAACGTCACGTTCGCTGGTAATTTTGGATGAGATAGGTAGGGGGACTGCTACTTTTGATGGGCTTTCAATTGCCTGGGCGGTGGTGGAGCATCTACATAATATCACCAAATGTCGCGGTCTTTTTGCCACCCATTATCATGAATTAACTGAGCTAACTGGTAGCCTTGCCGCTCTTTCCTGCCATACGATGAAGGTAAAAGAATGGAAAGGTGATTTGATATTCCTGCATGAGGTGGCGGCTGGCAGTGCCGATCGTTCTTATGGCATCCATGTTGCCCGCCTTGCTGGTCTTCCAGCTACGGTTATTAACCGTGCTGCGGATATTTTACACCAATTAGAAAAGGGACAGCGTTCATCACCAGCCCTTGCTGCCAGTTTACCGCTTTTTTCTTATGCACCATCCGTGCCTGCAATATCTCCAGAATTTACCGCTTTATCTGATGAAATTAAAAATCTTTCCCCTGATAGTCTTTCCCCGCGTGAGGCACTCGAAATGCTGTATAAACTCAGAGGAATGGTGGGCTAATTTTATCTGTCTTCGCGTGTATGCCACAGGCGAAGAACTGTGATTGAATCATCATTAATTAAGTAGCGCAGTTCGTAGTCACCAACGATAATTCGTCGTACTTCATGTAAGGTGAATTCTGTTAAACGTGAACCGAGTCTTGGGTGGTCGAGAAGTGTTCCAGCAGCTGCTACTAATTGTTGGATTATGGAGTGGGCAACTTGCGGGTTCACTCTAACCAGAAAATCATAGAGGCGGTGAAGATCTGATTCTGCTTTGCTAGTCCACTCTAGATTCATAAGTTGTTTTGAGGTAGGCTGTTCACCCAATTTTTAATTTTCTCATGTTGTACGACTTTGCCAGCATCAGCATCGGAAAGAGCCTCTAATGTTAGGCGATGGCGTTTTTCTTCCAATTCTACCCAAGCAATTAGAGCTTCTTTTATGACCCATGCTTTTGAACGTTCTATTCGTTGGGCAAGATCATCAAGCTGCCCAACAAGTTCGCTGGGAAGATGTGCTGTTACCACTCGAGTTGGCATATTAGAATCATTTTTAATCATAATAAATCATTATTAATATTTTATTATCGTTTTGTCAAGTTACAAATAATCTGCTATTCACAGAAAATAAAAGTATATTAATATAAAATACATAATTATGGCACAAAAATCTGTTTTACTCATTATTACAGGCAGTATTGCTGCCTATAAATCGTTGGAACTGATTCGACGGCTAAAGGAGCGTGGCGTTTTGGTGCGCTGTATCCTTACCAAATCGAGTAAGAAGTTTGTCACGGCGTTCTCGGTTGCCGCCCTGACTGAAAACACGGTTTATGATGATCTTTGGTCGCTTAAAGATGAAACGGAGATGGGGCATATCCGCCTATCGCGTGAGGCGGATTTGGTGGTGGTTGCGCCAGCTTCGGCAGATATAATTGCTAAAATGGCAGGAGGTTTAGCTGGCGATTTGGCGAGTGCTACGCTGCTTGCCAGCAATAAACCAATTATCCTTGCTCCTGCGATGAATAGCATGATGTGGAATAACAAAGCCACGGGGCGTAATATAGCGCAATTAAAAGCTGATGGCGTGCAGGTTATCGAGCCTGCTTCTGGTATGCTTGCGTGTGGCGAAGTAGGACAGGGGCGGATGGCGGAGGTTGATACTATAGCTGAAGCCATTTTTTCCAAACTCCAAACTCCAAACTCAGCACTCAGCACTCTTAGCGCAGTCGTAACGGCGGGCGCAACTATCGAAGCAATTGATCCCGTGCGCTTTTTAAGCAATCATTCTTCAGGAAAACAGGGTTATGCGATTGCTGAAGCACTCTCTGGTGCAGGGGCAAAAGTAACTCTCATAAGCGGGCATACAAATTTACCAGCTCCAGCTGGTGTTAGCCTCGTAAAAGTTACCAGCGCGCAGGAAATGTTAGCAGCGGTGGAGAAAACTTTGCCTGCTGATATTGCCGTATTCACTGCCGCAGTTTCTGATTTCCGCCCGCAAACTATCGCTAAAAATAAGATTAAGAAAAAAGCTGGGGAAGCTGTGCCAGTTTTGCAGCTGGTAGAAAATCCTGATATTCTGAAAACTATTTCTAACCATAAAAAACGTCCGAAATTAGTTATTGGTTTCGCTGCCGAAACAGAAAATCTGGAAAAAAACGCTAAAGAAAAACTGAAGAAAAAAAATTGTGATTGGATACTAGCTAATGATGTATCTGGTGGAAAAGTTTTTGAGCAAGATAACACTGATATTTTGTTTATTAGCGGGAATAAAAGTGAAGTCTGGGGTAAAATGAGCAAACAGGAAGTTGCAAAAAAACTGGTAGAGAAAATTGCCACCCAGCTAACAGAAAAGAAGAAGAAAAAATGACCCCAGAGAAAATTATAAAGGTAAAAATTATAAAACTTGCTCATGGCGCGGATTTACCACTTCCAGCTTATGCTACGCAGCAGGCGGCAGGGGCTGATTTAATGGCAGCAATTGATAGCGATATTATTCTTGCGCCATTTGCCAGACAGTTAATTCCAACTGGCATAGCTATAGCGTTGCCAGTAGGTTTTGAAGCGCAGATTCGCCCGCGCTCTGGTCTTGCTCTCAAAAATGGTATCACACTGCTTAATACTCCGGGGACAATTGACGCGGATTATCGCGGTGAAATAAAAATATTGATGATAAATTTGGGGCAGGAAGATTTTGTAATTTCACGGGGAATGCGGATTGCACAGTTAATTATCGCGCCTGTCGCGCAGGTGCAGTGGCAGCAGATGGAAATACTGGATGATACAGCGCGCAGCGATGGCGGGTTTGGTTCAACTGGTGTAAAGGTTGCTGTAAAATGATTTCCCCGTCACGCAAATTATTTTATGTGGTGGAGGCGATGGTGACCATTGCCTATAATGCAGGGCAGGGAGCTATCTCCAGCCGTGATATTGCCCAGCATCAAGGTTTGCCACCACGTTACCTTGAGCAATTGATGCAGCGTCTGGTGCGCGGGGGGCTTCTGCGTGGTGTACGCGGACCGCATGGAGGTTATGTATTGGCAAAAGAGCGCAGGCGGATTACAATTGCCGATATTAATGCGGTTCTGGGCGACGAAAAGGAAGAGCATCTGGGTTATAAATCCACCCCTATTGGTGAGTTGATTGTAAAACCAATATGGCAGAAGCTGGATGAATCGATGAAGGATAATTTAAAGCAAATAAATCTGGCAGATTTATGTGAGCAGGCAGAAAGCAGGCAAGTCCGTAAAAATGCAGAAAACAAATCAGATTTTATTATTTAATCAAAATAAGGAGCAGAGAAATGACAACTAAACTTGATAAAGCTGGGCGCGGTCGTATTTACGATAACATTATCGAAACCGTTGGGAATACTCCTCTTATTCGCTTGAATAGACTTGCAAAAGAAGCGGGCATAGTTGCTGATATTGTGGTGAAGGCAGAGTTTTATAACCCGCTTTCTTCGGTTAAAGACCGTATTGCCTTGTCGATGATTGAGGCGGCGGAGGAAAGCGGTCAGCTTACCAAGGATTCGGTTCTGGTTGAGCCTACCTCTGGTAATACTGGCATCGCTCTTGCTTTTATCTGCGCTGCAAAAGGCTATCGTCTGATACTTACCATGCCAGAAAGCATGTCGCTTGAACGTCGTAAAATCCTGAAACATCTTGGTGCGGAACTGGAGCTTACGCCTGCGCCAAAAGGAATGCGCGGCGCAATTGAACGTGCTGAAGAAATAAGGGCGGAAAATAAAAATGCGATTATTCTGCAACAGTTTAAAAACCCAGCTAATCCTGAGATTCATCGCCGTACCACGGCTGAAGAAATCTGGACTGATACTGACGGTAAGGTTGATGTGTTTGTTACAGGGATCGGTACAGGCGGAACGATTACTGGCGTGGCGCAGGTTTTAAAACAGCGCAAACCAGGCGTACGAATTGTTGCGGTTGAGCCTGAAGATAGCCCTGTTCTTTCTGGTGGCAAACCTGGCCCGCATAAAATTCAGGGTATCGGCGCTGGCTTTGTTCCTGATGTTTTACAAAAAGATTTGATTGATGAAATCATTGCCATTGGTAATGAAACATCATTTGCTACCGCCCGTAAAGTCGCCAGACTAGAGGGGATTCCTGTTGGTATTTCATCCGGCGCAACTATAGCTGCTGCCCTTGAAATTGGCGCGCGTCCAGAGATGAAAGGCAAACTCATTGTGGTGATTGCCGCGTCATCTGCTGAGCGTTATTTGAGTACGGATTTGTTTTCTGAGTAGCATGAGATTTAATTCTGACCAGCAACGTCGTTACGCTCGTCATATTGTCCTGCCGGAAGTTGGGGAAGCAGGTCAGGAGCGGTTGCTCGCATCCAAAGTCTTGGTTATTGGTGCTGGTGGGTTGGGAAGCGCGGCGATAGCCTATCTTGCTGCTGCTGGTGTTGGAAAAATTGGGATTGTTGAGCCAGATCGTGTGGAATTATCCAACCTCCAGCGACAAATTTTATTTGAAACTGCAGATATTGGGCGCAGCAAAGCTGCCTCAGCACGTGACCGCGTGCATGAAGTAAATCCTGACTGCGTGGTGGAAATATTTGAGGAAAGACTCACATCGGAAAATGCAAATAAACTGATTCGTGATTTTGATATTGTGGTTGATGGCAGCGATAATTTTGAAACACGTTTTGCTGTAAGTGCTGCTTGTTTGCAGGAAAAAAAACCATTAGTTTCGGCGGCTATCAGCGGATTTTCTGCCCAGCTTTCAACATTCAAACCATATTTGTGTGAGGGGCATCCCTGTTATCGCTGTCTTGTTCCGGAGATGCCGGAAAGGGAAATCGCCTGCGCCCAAGAAGGAATTATCGGACCGTTAGCGGGGATGCTCGGCAGCATGCAGGCACTCGAAGTTATTAAAGAGTTACTTGAAATTGGGCAGTCATTATCGGGCAGTTTGCTGATTATTGACGCGCTCACCATGAACATCCGCAAAGTGACTTTGCCGCATGATTTAAGCTGTAAATTTTGCCTCTAGTTCGGCTAGGTTTTTCCAGTTCGAGGTGGAAGCCAGTGAAAAATAAATAAATGCCAGCCAACCTTTTTTACGGAACTCCAAAAATATTTTATCAGGCAGTGCATTTAGGGCTTTTTCATCAATCATCTGGAAGCCTGACAGCTTAGTTTTTTTACCAGAAGACAAGGTTATTTCTGATTGGTAAGGCTGTAATAATTTATGTTCTTTTAGGTCTGCGCAGAAATTGCGGGTGATAATATGGTGCTGATAAAAAGCTGTGCAGAATTTCATGGCATTATTTGTAAGTGCTGTGGGTTTGCCATCTGCTGTGTAAAGTGCTTTGCTATTATCTGTTTTAGTCGCGCTGAATTGCGGCGCGGCTTCATCTACACAAAGATATAATTTCTTTTCTTCGGGACGTTCAAAAAAGATAAAAGGATATTGACGGACATAGGCAGGAATATATGCGCCATCTTGCCAGGAATTATCGGGCTTTATGAAGTAGTTATTTTGCTCCATACCTACAATAACTACTGGTACTGGCTCTTTATCATTGCTGAAAACTATTGGATAGTGGCGCATTGCCTGCCCAAATTCGGCTAGGTTGATTGGCAGGGAATTTGTCTGTTTAGCAAAAGAATAATCAACCAGCTTACTTATTGAAGCCTGTGCGTGCCTTCTAGAATCCAATGCGCTTGGCAGCTTATAAAGAAGTGGCAAGCCAGAAGGAATATTACCCCCCGACTTGCCATTTGTTTGTGCGCCCGACATTATTGCTGCTGCTGTTCAACTTCGCAGGTAATACGGTCAAATCTAGTCTTAAATCCATCATCGAGGAAGTTATTTCCACAGTTAGGATTAATACCACCAGCCGCTGGCTCAAGAGAAGCCAGTGTCTGCGGATTTGCTCCACCTGCTGCTGGTTCTAGACCGGCAAGCTGGCTAGGAGAGAACGCTGTTGGAGCTGAGACTGTTCCGCTAATGCTGCCACCACCACTAAGCAAGCTTAGATTTAGTGACGGTATGTCAAAAGTAGGGGCTGTAACGCCTGGGTCGTTGGTGATGGTGCGACCAGCGTATGAGAACAAGCCAACTATGGTTGGGAATTCCTGGAACTGGTTAAGACCATCTAGTCCTGACAGACCAGCAGGAGGATTAACTGGTGGGAACGCTTTATAGAATACGTTACCAATAGTTGGGATAGCATCTTCAACGTCGGTGGTTATTCCTTCCGCTGCAGCAAGATCAGCTGGGGTGAAGTCACTAGCACGAATGCCATCAAAAGTCTGCTGGCTTGCGTCCAATGAATTAGCCTGAGCTACAGAACCACCAGCGAACATAGCATCATTCTGCAATACGAAATAAAGATCCTGACCAGTAAAGCGACTGGTATTGCTTTCAAACTGCATTGAACTGCCTCTACCATCGAGTAGAACGCCGATAGCACCGCCATTAATATCCAGACCGCGTACTAAAGTGCCACCGGAACCATTGCGGATGAATAAGCCAGTGCGTGTGTCTGGAACGTTTACTAATGCTTCACGGATAAGAGTGTTCTGGCTGTTATCAAGCAGGATGCTCAGGATATTACCACGGAATTCTTCACCAGTTGATACAGCGTTATCACTGGCGAATATGCCAAGACCATAACCACCCTCTTCCTGTTCACCAAAGAAGCCATTATCGGTGTAGATGTTTCTGTTCAGAATAACATTATCAGTATTATTTACGGTTATACCGAAAATATTATCGTGAACTTTGTTATCTTCAATGTCCACTATGTTGCTGCCGTCAGAATCACTTACAACAATACCAGATGTGCTGTTATACACTTCATTGCGTTTGATTGAGATTATAGAATCATTCTCAGCTAGAATACCGGTTCCAGTGTTATGAACAGTATTTTCTATAACGTCTGTTCTTGTGCTGCCAACCACATGCACACCATTATTCGCATTAAAAATATTGTTCTGATAAACAAGAGTATGTGTATTGTTATTCAGGAAGATTGCATCCCCGATTATATTTTTTACTTCGTTAAAGAAAATACCGGTATCGGTGCTGTTTTCAACGCCTATGCCAGTGCTGAAATCATCAACAACGTTGCCGGCAATAACGCTGTTTACGCCACCGCTAAGTATATATATACCGCTTAAGCCAACACCATTGCCATCCAGTTTGTTATCCGTGATTTTTATGCCTGTTGAATCAAGAGCAGCAACACCATTAGCAACACCGGTCATTTCATTGTTGTCTAGCACTATCGATTCACCGCCGTCAGCTAGAATTCCCAAATTGCCAGAGTTGAAGGTGTTTCCGGTAACCGGCGCACCTACCACATCAATAAGCGCGATACCTATAAAATTATTATTGAAACCATTATCCTGAATAGTCAGGTTGGTGTCACCATCAAAACCTGCTCCGCCGAAATTGCCGAGGAATGAGTTATTTGCTACCTTGGTAAGGTTGGTATTGTTACCTGCGATACCCGCAAAGTTGTTTTCAAAGGTGCTGTTGGTAACTAAAGCACCAACTGTGGAATCCAGCATCAGACCGGTTTCTGCGTTTGACACTTTAGCATTATCAAGTTTGAAACCAGTATTGTTTTTGACGCTGATTCCTATTTCTCCACCATTTACTGCTAGGTTAGATATAGTAACATCGTTGTTTCCGTCCAATACTTTAATTGTGTGAGATACTGCCGGAACTGTAGCATTAATAATGCTGTTGCCTGCGCCGTTACCATTTAAAACAAAGTTGCTGTGGTTAATAGCAATATCTTCATTCCAGATGCCATCCCGCAGTTGTAGCAAGGTTCCGCCTGCTCCGGTATTGCCAACCGCATCAATTGCATTCTGGATGCTGCCATCCGCGCTCTGGAAAAATTTAACTGACTGACCTTCGATAATTACAGGACCACTAGCTGCAAATTTTGCTGTGTTGTTGATTTCAACATCGCCATTCACACTCTTCATGGTGCTGTTGCTCATGTGGAATTCTTTGGTATTGGCAGTTATATCACCACCAACAGTGTTTATATCAGCATTGCCAAGATAGATGTTGTTGCCAACATTAATGTTAACTGCGCCCTGTGTTTCTGTCCCATTAAATGAAGATAGAATATCGCTTTCAATATATGCGTTATTACCTGCGCTTAGGGTAAGAGAACCTGAACCGGTCCAGACTATATCGCCAAGCACGCTGATGTTGTTAGTTGCAGTTTGGGTAACATTAGTTCCGGTATTCAAAGTAGCGATAGTCGCATCAACTTTTACGAAATCATCACCAAGGAAGCTGAAATCACCAACATTGCCAAGGAACAAGCTGCCTGGATCTAACAATAAAGTTCCAGCTTTGCCATTTGTTGCGTGTAAGTCAGCGAATCCACTAAATCCAAGGCTGCCTTTTGAAGAAACTTCGGCAAGACCACCATCGCCACCATTAACGCCGCCAGTACCGAGTATTGTTCCTTTGAAGTTGGTTAGTTCATCTGACCATACAATAGAAGTTCCACCATTTCCTGAATCAGTAGCACTTACGTCTATTTTGCTTGCCGCATCAGCTTTAACAGTCTTGGCGTGAGGCAAAGCACCTTTGCCCTGATAATCGCCACCTATTTTTACTGTTCCGCCACCATTTTTCCCACTTGCGTTTATGTTGGCAGAAGCAAGAGCAATATTTTCACCAGTTACAGTTACATTGCCTCCAGTATTGCCGGAAGTATTGATAGTGCCAGAAAGTTTTACATTGCCATTGCCACCATCAAGAACCACAGTTCCACCTTCCATATGGGCAGAGCTGGCTTCGATGATCCCAGTGTTATTGATTACATTGTCAACAACGTTTTTAGCAACTTTGGCAGTAAGCAGAACTTTGCCGCCACCTATAGAAATTATACCGTTATTCTCAACGCCTGCTACAGATGAGCTGGCTTCTTTGTCTAGTGCAAAGCTGTAAAGATTATCGCCATAGAAATCGATGCTTGCAGTTTCTGCGCTGGCCAGTGCTACAGTGCCAAGATTAGCTTGAATAACACCGTCATTGCGGACATTCGGGGCAACAAGAGCTACGAGTCCTCCTTCAGCAGCAGTGATAGAGCCTTTATTAACGATGCTGGCATCTGCTTTTCCGGCAACGGAAAGATTGGTTTTTCCAGCCAGGAAATCAGCGTCAGAAGTATCGGCGGTACTTGCAATCAAACCAGCGACGTCAACCCGTGAATTCTCACCAAAAAATACACCATTGCCGTTCACAATCATCAATTTTCCGTTAGCCGATAGTTCTCCGAGAATTTTAGTCGGATTACCGTCGGTGATACGGTTGAGGGCAACAGAATTGGAAGAAGGTTGGATGAACTGTGTAGATTCGCCATTGTTAATATCGAAATTGTTCCAGTTAATCACTGCTTTATCGGTATTTTGGTTAACAATCAGTTTGCCAGCTTGTGGTGAGCTTATATTTACATCTCCAGAGGTAACAACTGCGCCAGTTGGATTCGCGTGAGCGTTGCTTGCCTGAATAAGTACGAATGCAGCAGAGGCACATAAAAGACGTGACATGTTAACGGTAGAGTATTTTGCGAGAGATTGCATCTGACTGTTTTTCCTAGATAAATTGCTCATAATTGAAACCTTCTTCTTAATATTAAACCTATTCTATTTGAACTTTATGCAACTCTTTCTAGCTGAATCGTCCTATTTAGTCAAGAGTTATTAACTAAAAAGTAACTATTAGTCACTTTATTTAATAAAGTTTTAAACTTTTAAAAGCCTAGGTTGTTGTCTTTTCAGTGCTAATTAATAGCGATACTGAAGGTTGAAGAAGAACCTGGGCTCATAGCCATCACCACTTCCTGTAGCTACTTTTCTGGTTAGCGGCACAGAATACTCCATACTTCCGGTCAGTGTATCTGACATGTTAAAGCGCGCTCCAACACCAGTAGATGCCAAAGAAGCTGACTTTGCTTCAGAAGCAGCTAAAATATTACGATTCCAGACTTCACCTATGTCATAAAATACATAAGGTTGGTAAGTAGGTAGATATTGGTAATCAGAAGTTCCGTTATATTGTAGCTCAATACGACCAGCTATTCCAGAATCACCGCTTATTTCTGCTGGATCAAAAGCCGAACCAAATCTCTGTCCACCAAGAGCATATTCTTCTGCAGCATATAAAGGATCCAGTGAATATTGCCCTTCAACCGAGAGAGTGGCTGCCCACGGTCCAGTTATAGGTTGGACACGAGTGGCGTTAGCGTTGAACTTGACGAAGCTTGCTTCACCATTTGCTCGTGAATGTGCCAAGCCATTATTGCTTGTACCCCAGCTGAATCCTTTAGACACGATGCCCTCTACCTTATTTACGGCATTTAATTGGTCAATAAAGTCATAGGCGCTACCAAGAGTCAGCACCCGCAGATGATCCTGATAAAGATTGGTGTTAAATGAGCTTAAATTCACTCTCTGCATATAGAAATCAGAATTCAAAAACCAGTTCGATTGGCGGCTGCGTAGAACCGGGTGGGATACTGATGCTTCCAGCTTGTAATTTTCACCGGTAACATCGAAGGCTTCCAGCGTATATCCAGGCTTGGTTGCAATAAACTCGCCATCCAATATAACCTTAGTACCGTAACTGCCAACCGCATGTTCGTGGCGTGCGCCAAAATATTTAAGTTCATCAGGATAGAAAATAGTGTTTATGACACGTAGAGATGTCTGTTCGTCCTGTTGCATTAGGTTATTGACAGCAAGCACGCCGGTTGCCTGAACCGGACCTAAATAACGCGTACCACGATTGTTCAGAACTAAAGTGCTGCCTTCAAACTTGTTGCGTTTAATATTTACAACTACTTGTGATGCGCCCGGCGTTGTTGAGGATGGCTGGATAACCGCGCGAGCTTCCACTCCTGGTAGATCTTCCATAAGCAACAGATAACGTTCAAGGGTTTCTGCATCAAGAGGTTTAGCCTGTTTTATTTTTTCAGCATAGCTATATAGGATACTGTTGGAATTACCAACATCACCCTTCAGCTGTACATCGCTTACAAAACCTTCAATAACACGTACTGTTACAATTCCGTTTTCTATTCTCTGTGGAGGAACAACGGCACGGGTCAATATAAACCCTTCATTACGGTAATGAGAAGTGACACTGGCTGCCATTTTATTGAGTTCATTGAGAGTAACGCTTTTGCCTAGCTTGTCCTTATAGAACCGTATAAGATCGTTGGGATTTAAATTTTTTGAACCTTCAAAACGCACAGACTTCAAGGTAAAAGCAATATTGCCCTTAAGTTCTTTTCCGCCACCTTGCTCTTGCACGGTGATAATCTGGTTTTTGCTGAGTTCTGGACGTTGGGTATTAATCTGCAGTTGACGCTGAATATTTTCTGGGCGTGCTGTATCTGGAATAACCACAGCACCTGCAACTACAGGAGACATTACTAAAGCCGATGTGGTTAGAGCTAACAGAAGCTGATTATTTACCAGATTGCGTGGGCGATGCATGATATTTTTCCCTTATTTTTGTATAAATTTTATATCTTAATTGAGACAAAGCTATATTTTCAACAGCATGCCTCTATCACATAAATGGGTAATATGCAATTTATTATCGATTAGATTTACGCTCTTTTCAAAAGCTTGAGATGTTGGTATTATAACATATTATGTTTTATAGATTAATTTTTGTCTGCGCCTTGATTTTGTGCTCGGCGCCACCTTTTTCTGCTGTGGCCGCGGGTAATAGTGGCTTGCCTATTCCTCGCTTTGTTTCCCTTAAATCTGATGAGGTTAATGTTCGCACTGGTCCAGGCACTCGTTATCCTATTTCCTGGGTTTATAGAAGAGAAGGGATGCCGGTAGAAGTTATCGAAGAGTTTGATATGTGGAGAAAAATCAACGATTCTGAAGGCACAAGCGGTTGGGTGCATAAAACCATGCTGGATGGGAAACGGAATGTTATTATTAAAGGTAAAAAGTCGCAAATTGTGAGGAAGGACCATGAAAAAGAGGCTAAACCTCTGCTTAAAGTTGAGCCAACGGTAGTTTGCAAGCTAGTTGAGTGTACTAGGAGCTGGTGTCGTATTCATATTAACGGTCACAAGGGATGGATCGAAAAAACCGGAATATGGGGAGTATATCCTGACGAAATAATAGAATAAATTTAGTGCTTCTCTTTAACCGGCTTTTTCTGGAACATGGAGAGCATACGGTGAGTTACCACAAACCCGCCGAATATATTAATAGAGGCTATCACCACCGCGATAAAACCGTACAAGTGTGAAAACCCATACCCATCTGGCCCCAGCGCGATGATTGCACCAACTACGATAATTCCGGAAATAGCATTGGTTACTGCCATAAGTGGAGTGTGCAGGGCAGGGGTCACTTTCCAGACCACGTAATATCCAACAAAACACGCCAGCACAAAAACTGTAAGACCGAAAATAAACGGGTCGATTGCTCCTTGCTGCTGTAATTGCAAATTCATTGCGTTAATGTCTTCAGCAAGTTCGGCAGCTTGCTGTGCAAGATTATCGGCTTTTTGGGTTATAATTTCACCGTCAAACATAATTCCTCATTATACAAAATCCACATGTAGGATTTTTTTCTTATATAGTTTTTAAGCTTGTTTTGCAAACATAGAGTGAGCAGTCTCACCATTATGGGTAAGCAGTGTACCCTTTACCAGTTCATCGTCCCACCGAACATTTATGGAGTTTTTTTCAATGAGCAAAGTGGAAATAAAGTTATAAAGGTTGCGGGCATAAAGCTGGCTGGCATCAATTGCTACGCGACTCGGCATATTGCTGTAACCGATCAGCATTACTCTATGTTTCACTACGGTTTTGTCCAGTTCGGTAAGCGGGCAATTACCACCGCTTGCCGCTGCCAGGTCAACAATAACTGAACCTTGTTTCATGTTTTTTACCATTTCTTCGGTGATTAAAACCGGTGCTGGACGACCGGGAATAAGTGCCGTAGAAATTACTATATCCTGTTTGATGATAGTTTCAGCGATTAACTCACTTTGTTTGCGCTTGTAATCTTCGCTCATTTCTTTGGCATAACCACCACTGGCTTCCCCAGATTCGCTGGCTGCAACCTCAATGAATTTAGCACCTAAGCTTTCTACCTGCTCTTTAGCTACAGGGCGAACATCGAAAGCGGAAACTACAGCTCCAAGACGTTTAGCCGTGGCGATTGCCTGCAGACCAGCAACACCCGCGCCAAGCACCAGAACTTTGGCCGGAGCAATAGTTCCGGCTGCGGTCATCATCATCGGGACAGCTTTACCCAGTGTTGACACAGCGTCAATAACCGCGCGGTATCCAGCTAAGTTACTTTGTGAAGACAGCACATCCATTGATTGTGCCCGTGATATGCGCGGCAGCAATTCCAGCGAAAAAGCAGAAATTTTTTGCTGTTTATAAATAGTAATTTTTTCACTTTCAGTGTAAGGATCAAGCATTCCAGCCAGTATAACATTTTCTTTTGCGGAGGTTAAAATTTTTGCAGAAGGCGCACGTACGCATAAAATTATATCAGCATCGCTTATGTCACCGGATATGGCAGCTCCTGCTGCTTCATAATCCGAATCAGAAATAGATATGCCGAAGCCCGCATTACTCTCAATGCTAACAGAAGCACCTAGTGCTATATACTTTTTCACCGTATCCGGTGTGGCTGCAACCCGGCGTTCACCTTCTATCTGTTCGCGCAATATAGCAATTTTCATAATTAACCCGCCATTATTTCAGCCACTATCTAATAGATTTTTTGTAAGACTGCAAAGGATAAAAAGCTAGGCAAGCCCGATTCCGCCTCTGCCACTACTGCCGCCAGTATCCATCGGGGTGAGGTTGCCAAGTGATGCATAGGACATGCTCTGAACAGGGAAACCTTCTATGAGTGGTTTGGCAATAGAGCCGAAATCAGGTCTGGTTAAGCCGACTTTTTGTGCGGTATTTGCCAGTACCCCACCTCTTGCAGCTGCTGTTGGCGCACCTTCATTGATAGATTTAGCAGCAAATCCTGCCATATCGAACTGCTTAGTAACTCCAGTTGAACCCAAAGTTCTTAGCCTGATTTTTATAAGACCAAAACTCAGTTTGCCAAGCAGGCGTGTCAATTGAGTGGCAAGACCATCGGTGATAGTCTCAAACTGGTTTTTATTGCTGTCGTCACCACCACTACTCTGACCGCCTGCTGCCATTTGTTGCATCAGCGCATTTACATCCTGTAGCTTTGGACCTTCGTTATTATTAATAGCCATCTATTCTCTTTGCTTTTGGTAAAATTCAGCTTTTCGGAGGATTTTATCACAAATTATAAAAAAAATCACGTTATAGTTAACTAACAAAATGATTCCATCATTTTGACGCTGCCTACGGCGCGTAAAATCGCGCTTTCGGCTTGCGATTTTCATAGCTGGTTAAGCAATTACATGCTTAACCAGCTATACAGATTTATTAAATAAAAAAACCACCCCTTAATTACAAGGGGTGGTTTAAAGTTATTTCCATTTTGCCACCCATTTGGATGGTCAAAGCGGAGTTTTAGTTAAAACGCATGCGCAAGATACAATTTGGCGTTCCACCTGAACCAGCGCTTGTGTTACGAGCATATGTGTTTGTAGTCGTAGTAGCGGTTGCGCCAATAGTACAATAAGTAGTTGCGGAATCAGCAGCACCTGAAGCAGAGGCGTTGCTGCCAGACAGTACGCCGAAAGGACCAGGACCGGTTACATAACTATAAAGACGTGCCTGAACGATACCAGTATTTGGGTTGCCATCATCGAGTTTAGAATCGATATTGTAGGATTCTATTGGCGTTAATGAATTAGCATAAACTGGGACACCGGTAGCTGCGGTAACAGCAGTTAAACTACCGAGAACGTAGTAATTGGAGCCAGCAGCATCAGTGCCAACGCTCCAATAGTTGCCACGACCAATTTTTGCTGGTGGCAGGTAGGTACCCATGGTTGCACCGGTAAGGTTGGCTCCGGCTAATCCACCAGTGGTTATTGCTGTACCGTAGCTGCCATCAACCAAGGTTGCGACGGAAAGCTGTTGCCAGAATAGCAGAGCTTCACCCCACTGCAGGCCTTGGTTAGCTGCGGCACCACCAACACCATCAATCAAACCATTGCCGTCACCAAGACCGGCGGTTCCGGCGTGTGCGCCAGCTGTCGGGTCAAGACCAAAAGCAGTTGAAGAGGCAGCTACTAAGTCGCCTGGAATACCATTATATTTAGTGCGGAAGGTGTTTATTGACGCATTGTATTTTTCATATTGACCTATGGTAGAACGAATTTCTGCCGCTTTAATCAGATCTTGTCCAACCAGTACACCGCCGACAATAAGACCGATGATTACTAGTACGATTGATAATTCGATTAGAGTAAAGCCCACCTGCTTGATTAAGCTTGGGTTTGACTCCTTATTCTGTATGGCTTCTATTGTTACGACTTTCATTTGGTACTCCCTTAAATTAGTTAAACTATAATATATTCAGTATAAAATCAGTAAAAATTCAGTTTTCCGGCTTCAATTAGTTGTTTGCAGTAAAAACCCATTATCCCGCTACTCATTATATAATGCATAACAAAATAACCATAGATTACGTGAATTTACACGATAAAGGTTAATAAATCGTTAGCGAGGAAAGATATTGATTTTTCAGGAACTTTACAATTGTTATCCAATGACTTGTATTTTTATGATACAAGTTTATTTTCCAGTAAAAACAGGTGCGCGCTTTTCGTTAAAGGCATTAATTCCCTCGCTGCGATCTTTAGTGTTAAGCAGGAGATTGTAATGATTGGATTCTGCTACCAATGCTTCGTTCACTGGCAAATGTATGCTACTGCTTGCTACTCGTTTAATAGCGGTTACCGAAGCTGGTGCAGCTTTTGTTATGATTTTTGCACAATCCAGTGTCTCTTCAATTAAATTATCTGGTTCGCAGAGCTTGTTGATTATACCCCAGTTATATGCCTCTTTTGCTGAAAAACTGCTGCCGGTAAATAAAATTTCCTTAGCACGGCGCAGTCCCACTGCACGCGGCAGATTCTGAGTTCCGCCCATGCCGGGCATTATCCCAAGAGTTGCTTCCGGCAACGCAAAATGGGCTGATTTGCTGGCATAAATGAAATCGCAGGCAAGTGCCAGTTCCAGGCCACCGCCATAAGCCGCTCCGTTAACTGCAGCAATTACCGGAATCGGGCATTCCATTATAGTTTGCAAAGTAACTTTAAATAGCTGGTGTTGGATTTGCCATGCATGAAAATCCATATTGTGGCGTTCTTTTAAATCCGCTCCCGCACAGAAAGCTTTTTCGCCTTCACCGGTCAGGATAACCACTCTTATCCTATGGTTTTTGTTGGATAATTTAGAAAAAATATCCTTTAATTCCAATGCCATTTTAGAATTTAAGGCGTTGGCGACCTTAGGGCGCGAAAGCGTCACTATCGCTATATTATCGTCGTTGGCTAAGAATTTGACTATTGGTTCTGAACTCATGTTGCTTAAAATACTTGAATATTCGCAAAAAACCACTAAATAAGTGGGCAGGAAAGTAAATTCTGCATACATTTTATGTATCTGCGGAGTTTTTTATTATTTTTTATTCAGAGAATTAAAATTATGACGTTACCTTTAATGCCGAAAGCAACCGCTGTGTGGCTGGTTGAGAATACTGCCCTTACCTTTGAACAGATCGGGGATTTCTGTGGAATGCACCCGCTGGAAGTTCAGGGTATTGCTGATGGCGAAGTGGCGTCAGGAATTCGCGGGCATGACCCTATTGCCAGCGGTCAGCTTTCCAAGGAAAGCATAGCTGAGTGTGAAAAAGATGTCGATAAACGCCTTGAGATGCTCGGCACAGCTAAGCAATATATCGTGCAGAAAACCAAGGGCAGTCGTTATACGCCGGTGGCACGCCGTCAGGATAAGCCGGATGCAATCGCTTGGCTCGTCAAGAATTTCCCAAGCATGACCGATGGGCAGATTTCCAAACTGGTGGGAACTACTAAAAACACCATTGAAGCGGTGCGTGGTAAAACCCATTGGAATAGCAGCAATATCCGCCCGCGTGACCCGGTGTTGCTTGGTCTGTGTTCCCAAACCCACCTTGATGCGGCAGTAACCAGCATTAAGCCGGTCGCTGAGGCGAAAGAGGCGTAATTGTACATTATCTGTACATTATCTGTATATTATTGCATATTATCTGCTAATTATTGCATTTTTTCCCTGTCATTTTGCAATGTTGTGATAAGTTTCAACAGTGCTTCGATATGCTTCGGGTCACTGTCATATCCACCCGCCACATCAACCATTCGGGTAATTGCAGCGTTCATCACTTCTGTGATTTTATTATTAAATCCGTGCCTTACCTCATTCATGAGGTTATCATATTCATACATGAATTCCGGAATTTTCCGCCAGCGCGCAAAAGTCTCGCGCCGCATTTTCAATTCAGAGGATATCTGGATGGTTGATTTTCCACTTGCCAGCATGTGCAGAGCATTTATTTGTTTTGGTGTTAGCCTGTGTGTCATTTAGCATCCCCCTAATGTTTTTGAAAACATGGTATAGAGAGAATTGATGGTCGGGAAGGGTAATGAGTATAAACAGGTAGAAGGCAGGATAAAACCAGTAAAGCCGATAATTTGTCATCCTGAGCAAAGCGAAGGATCTTTACATTATTTTGCAGATCCTTCGACTTCGCTTACGCTCCGCTCAGGATGACACACCCCTAAAACAGGCTTTAAATGTAAGATTAATAGTCGCCGATACTAATAGCGAAAGCATCGGCTGGTGATTCTGGATCCTGACTTTCGTTGGGATGACCTAACCATCCTCAAGATGCAAGAGTAGTGCCGCGCCGATCATGTTGGTGACCAGCGCTGGTGTCCAAGCGGCAAGGATTGTGGGGATAGTGCCAGCCGCGCCGAAGGCAAAAATAATATCAGTGAAGAAATGCATTAGGAAGCCGGTGATTATGCCGGAAACTATCAGTATTCCTATTTTCCCACGGCGGGGCAGGCGCAGGGAAAACACGGCGGCAATCAGCATTGTGCCAATCATCAGAAATGGGTTGGCAAGCAGTGTATGCCAGTAAAGCTTGTGTTTAAGTGCGGAAAATCCTGCACTTTCCAGAGTATTTATAAAGCCCGGCAACTGCCAGAAAGAAATAGTTTCCGGCGAGGCGAAGCTGTCCTGAATATGCTCAAGAGTCAAGGTGGTTGGCAGCGCGTAATCTTTGATGGGTTCAGCTGGTTTGCCCGGTATGGAGCGGGTTACATCAGTCAGATACAGGATTTTATCCTTTAGTTCGGCGCGCTGCGCATCCAGCCTTTCCAAGAATTTTTTATCTTTATCAAAAGCGAAAATAATCACCTTGGCAAAGGACATATCGCTTTGCACTAATTTTGCCGAATGGATAATATGTTCGCTTATATTCCCGCCTGCCTCACCATTATTTTCTATCTGTCGCAGCCACAGACCGGATGAAGAAACGGCAAGCAGGTTGGCTCTGCCGGAAATATATTTTCCTTCAACCTGCTCATGGCGCATCATCAGCGCGGCGGCAAAGGGATTAAACAGGCTGGTCATAAAAGTCCCGATAACAAATACCAGTATCATAGCTGGAGCAAGGAATTGCCACGCTGATATACCTGCTGCTCTGGCGATTACCAGCTCCTGGGTTTTTGTCAGGCGGGTAAGTGCCATCATGCTGCCAATCAGCACAGCGTAGGGAATCAGCTTGATTGCAAAATTGGGAAGTTTAAGCAAGGTAAGCGATATTATTATATGGAATGGCACGCCATCCCTGCCGGAAGCGCGACGGATCATTTCTACAACGTCAACCAGGGAAGTTATGGCAAGTAGACCGAATAAAGCAATGATAACAGCCAACAGAAAATGCTTGCCAATATAACGTGATAACGTCCACGGCAGTTTCATGCTGCCCTCTTTCTTGCCGGTATATGATCACTAATCATCCAGCTTGCGATAAGCAGCGGTAGCAATAAATTAAGGTAAGCAATTGGAATCATCGCTGGTTTGACCGACATCGTACCGCGTATGGCAACTGCTGAAAATAATATAAATGTGGTTGCTGCAACTGCAATCGCAATGCGCTGCCACTGGCCACGGCGATTAAACTGTCCGGAAAATAAAGTGGCAACCGCAAGTATAGCCAGAACTAAACTATATGCCGGCCATACCATACGCTGATGCGCCTCAGCACGGCGTTTGGCTATTTCTGAAGGTGTCAAGTGGCTTTCGTCGGTATATCCCAGCAATTCCGGCAGGTATAATTCCTGCACGTCCGGTTTTCTGGTGTTCATGGAGTTGGTATAAAAACTTATATCCAGTGTGTAGCTTTCAAAATTCAGGAATGACAGTTTGCCGTCATTCATTTCCTGCCTGTTGCCATTTTCCAGCAGGAATCTAGGACCTTGTGGCGTTTCCACCAGCTTGCCCGATTCCGCCATCATGGTTATGGATTTATCTTCCTGCCTGTTGTCATGCACTAAAATTCCGTGCAATTTGCCGGCGGAATCACGTTCGCGGATGAATACGGTAAGACCATTTACCGGGTTGCTGAACACGCCTTCCTGCACCAGCAGGGAAACATATTTATCGCGCAGGACATATTGCATATCTTTAAATTGCTTATAGCTGGATGGTTGCAGATATGTCGCAATTATATAAGTAAATAATGTGACAATGGCTGCGACTATGATAGCCGGTTCTGCCAGTCGCCAGCGGCTCAATCCTACTCCTTGCAATACCACCAGTTCACTATCCATGGTTAGTTTGTTATAAGTGAAGAGTACCGCGCAGAATACGGCTGGTGGGAAAATCATCATCAGCAAGGACGGAACCAATAGTAAAGTAAGCTCCATGAACACAGTGATGGATACACCCTGATTGACAATGAATTCAACAAAGCGCAACGCTTGCGTCAGCCACACGATACCGGTAAGACTGAAAGTAATAAGCAGGGTCGAATGGACGAGATGCTTGATTATATATTTGTTGTAACGGTACATATTTTGTAGATGACCAGAACATTAGATGATAGGATGATGAGAATATCACCCTCTTATCATCTCGTCATCTTATAATCTTGTTATCTTTAATAAAGGAAATATTAAATGAAAATAAATTTCTCCGAACGTGCAGCAACTACAATTGACAAAGCAGTTATTTTTTTGGTTGGCGAGGATAAAAAACTTTCGAACGAGGCACAGGCAATAGATAAAAAGGCGAATGGTCTGCTTACTAAAGCTATTGCCAGCAGCAATTTTTCTGGCAAGCGCGGGAAATATCTGGCGGTTAATCTGGCGCAAGGCGCGAGAGTGGATTATGCCATATTGGCAGGCATTGGCGCGTTGAAAACTTTGGATACAACTGCACTTGAAAACATTGGCGGTGGCGTTGTGCCTAAATTAAATAGCCTGCGCGCAGTGTCCGCAACTATAGTACTGGAAAGTGCAAAAATTGGCGCACTTAGCGTTTCAGATGCTGCTGCTAGAATAGCTAATGGTGCTAGGCTGCGCAGCTATAATTTTGATAAATATTTTACTAAAAAAACTGCTGATGAAAAACCAACTTTGAAGAATTTTACCGTGGCTCTTGCTGGTTCTAAAGTAGCAGCAAAATCTTACGGTGAACTTGCTGCGATTGCGGACGGAGTTTTATTTACCCGCAACTTGGTGAGCGAACCTGCTAATATAATCAACCCTGAAACATTGGCTGAACAATGCAAAACTTTGGAAAAACTGGGCGTAGAAGTTGAAGTTCTTGGTGAAGAGGAAATGTATAAGCTTGGCTTTGGCGCGCTGCTTGGTGTTGGTCAAGGCTCAGCGATTGAATCACATCTGGTGGTTATGAAATGGAATGGCCTCGCTAAAAATTCTAAAGCTGCACCGCTTGCTTTTGTCGGCAAAGGCGTAACTTTTGATACGGGTGGTATCAGCATAAAACCAGCAGGTGGCATGGAAGAAATGAAATGGGATATGGGTGGTGCTGGTGTGGTAATTGGTTTGCTAAAAGCTCTGGCTGGTCGTAAGGCCAAAGTAAATGTTGTTGGCGTGGTTGGGTTGGTGGAAAATATGCCAAGTGGTAACGCGCAGCGTCCAGGAGATGTTGTTACTTCATACTCAGGGCAAACTATTGAAGTTCTCAATACCGATGCTGAAGGTCGCCTCGTGCTTGCGGACGCTCTGTGGTATACGCAGAAGCATTTCAAGCCAAAATTCATTGTTGATTTAGCAACCTTGACTGGCGCGATTATCGTTGCTCTTGGAACAAGCCGAGCAGGATTGTTTTCTAATGATGATAAACTCGCTGAACAAATTTTCAAAACTGGTGCGAAAGTTGGCGAAGAAGTGTGGCGTTTGCCGCTTGGCGAAGTTTACGATAAACAAATTAATTCCGATATCGCTGATATGCAGAATATCGGCAAAGACCGTGAAGCTGGTTCAATTACCGCCGCTCAGTTCCTGCAGCGTTTCGTAAATAATGTGCCGTGGGCGCATCTTGATATTGCTGGCGTGGCGTGGAGCAAAAAAGATACTGATATAACTCCAAAAGGTGGCACAGGTTATGGCGTGCGCCTCCTCAACCAGCTAATCGAGGACTACTACGAGTAGTGGTTGTTGATAGAAAAACGCTATATGTTGATATTGTTTAATATGTAATAGGTATAAAAATAGGTACAAAATAGGTTTGACGTTGTACCTATTTTATATTAGTATAATATCGGTATAAAACTAGTATAGCATTAGACCTATTTTGGAATTTAGATGAAAGAAGAATACTATAAAATTGAAAAATCTCCTTCTTCTGAGCTTCTAAAGGGAGAAAACTTTCGTACACTTGTAGAATCACCAGAAGTAAGATTGGCTATTTCTAAAGCACAGGAAAATTATCTTTCTTGGCAAGATTTCAGAAAAAAAAATTGGATTTCAGAAAAAAAAGAATCTGTATGGGCATTTATTTCCTTGCAGCGAGAATTTTCGGCTAAAAATACACCAATTTCTGATGCAAATGAAAAGTATTTTAAGTTTAATCCTCATAGTCATGTGGAATTTTTGCACCAAGTTGACTTAGAGCTTGGCGGGCATTTTATAGGAATTGAGGGCTTTGGTGAAGGTGATAAACAAAAATTTATTAGACGAAATCTTATTGAAGAATCAATAGCTTCTTCTCAACTTGAGGGGGCAAACACCTCTAGACAAGTAGCCAAAGAAATGCTGAAAAAAAAGAGACCGCCGAGCAATAAAAGTGAGCAAATGATTTTAAACAATCATGAAACTATGAAATTTATCGAAGCTGAATTAAAGCATGAAGAATTATCAGTAGAAGTTATAAAAGATCTACACCGCCGTATCATTCATAAGACAATAGATGAAAAACATCAGGGAATTTTTCGGGAGACTCTCAATAACACAGGCAATCCTCTAGTCATCAAACCTTGGGGTGAGACTAGTCTAATTTCTTACACTGCTCCAAGCAAAGAGTTTGTTGAAGAGCAAATATTAAAGCTGGTAGATTTCGCTAATGACAAAGATGTTGGAACTGGTTTTATTCATCCTTTAATCAAAGGTATCATGCTGCATTTTTGGATAGGGTTGCTGCATCCATTTGAAGATGGCAATGGTAGGTTAGCCAGAATTTTATTTTATTGGTATATGCTCAGGAAAAAATATTGGGCGTTTTCTTATTTATCAATTTCTGAGCATATTTTAAAATCACCAGCACAATATGCTATGGCCTATATATATTCAGAACAGGATAAAAATGACTTAAATTATTTCATTCATTATAATATTGAAAAACTAAAACTAGCACGTAAATCTTTTGGTGAATATGTAGAACGTAAAATATTTGAAAACAAGACTATCGCAAATATTGTAAGGGATGGGCATAATCTTAACCATCGGCAATTGTCATTATTGCAGTATATGGCAAAGGGTGAGCAGGTATTTACAACTCTTGTGGAGTATATAGGGATGAATAAGCCAATAGCAAAAATGACGGCTGTTTCTGATCTTAAAAAATTAGTAGAGGAAAGTTTTTTACAAAAAATTAAAACTGGTAGAAATGTTTCTTATTACCCAACAGACAAAATCAAAAAGCTATTCTCATGACTACCATCCAATTCTACCACCTAACAATCACACCGCTAGAACGTGCGTTGCCGAAATTATTAGAGCGTGCGCTGGCTGGTGGCTATAAAGTTTGTCTGGTAGCGGAATCTGATGAACGTGTAGAGCAGCTCAACCAGCTATTATGGACATATGATCCCGCCAGTTTTTTAGCGCACGGTAGTGATAAGGATGAACAGCCAGAAAATCAGCAAATTTTACTTTCTACGGGCACAGAGCCGCTTAATTCCGCTAATTTACTCGTGGTTACGGATGGGCGGAGTGTAAAGCAGGAAGAATTTGAGCGTATTCTTGATGTTTTTGATGGAAATGATGCTAAGGCAACAGTCGCCGCCAGAGCGCGCTGGACGGAATATAAAAACTCTGGTCATGAAATTACCTATTTCAGCCAGAATGAGCAGGGCGGCTGGCAGAAAGGTTAATAAACTTGCGTTTAAGTGCCACGCAGGCTGCGCACCGAGAGTGGTGCTAGTCCTTGCCTTGCTCGTCCAGAAAAAGCCTTGAGTTTTTAATGAAAACGCCCTAAAAGAAGCCTTCATTTATAGAATTTAGGTATTTTGTGGCATTATCTTTCCAGCAGATGATTTTGGATTTGCACCAGTTCTGGGCAAAGCAAGGCTGTGTTATTTTGCAGCCTTATGACATGGAAGTTGGAGCGGGAACATTCCATCCGGCAACTGCTCTGCGTGCGCTCGGAAACAAAGATTGGAAAGCTGCTTATGTGCAGCCGTCACGCCGTCCGAAAGATGGGCGTTATGGTGAAAACCCGAACCGACTGCAGCATTATTATCAATATCAGGTTATCTTAAAGCCATCGCCCGATAATATTCAGGAATTATATCTCGAGAGCTTGAAGATGCTGGGAATTGACCCGCTTAAACACGACATACGTTTCGTGGAGGATGATTGGGAATCGCCAACTCTTGGCGCATGGGGGCTGGGTTGGGAAGTCTGGTGTGACGGGATGGAAGTTACGCAGTTCACTTATTTCCAGCAGGTTGGCGGAATTGAATGCAAGCCAGTTTCAGGCGAAATAACTTACGGTCTGGAGCGTCTTGCCATGTATATTCAGGGCAAGGAAAATGTTTATGATCTTGATTTCAATGGCGCGGGTGTTAGCTATGGCGATGTATTTCTGCAAAATGAAAAAGAATTTTCTGCCTATAACCTTGAATATGCCGATACCGAGCAATTGCTCCGCCAGTTTGAAGATGCGGAAAAAGAATGTAATTCATTGCTTGCTAAAAATCTGCCGCTTCCAGCTTATGACCAATGTATAAAAGCTTCGCACCGTTTCAACCTGCTTGATGCGCGTGGGGTTATTTCGGTGACGCAGCGTGCCGCTTATATTGCAAGGGTAAGGGCATTGGCGAAAGGCTGTTGCGAGGCTTATTCAAAGGGGGGTGGCAATGAATAATTTCTGGATAGTAGACACTTTTACGCCGGTTGCCTTTCGTGGAAACCCAGCAGCGGTATATTTACTTCCTGAATTTCCTGATGATAAGGAATTGCAGTTGCTCGCTGCACAGGCCAATTTATCTGAGACGGCTTTTATAGTTAAAGGTTCTGCTCTGAATTATGATTTGCGCTGGTTTACTCCTGAGATGGAAGTCCCATTATGTGGTCATGCAACTCTTGCTGCAGCGCAAGCCCTATTGCATATTGGGGAGCTGAAAATTGGGGATGTTGTCAATTTTTATACGCTTTCCGGTGAGCTTAGAGCAAGTATTTTAAAAAAAACCATAGAGCTTAATTTCCCAACGCAAGCCGGTGTTCCTGCAACTCCGCCGAAAGAGCTTAAGGCTCTCCGTGTTGATATTATTGCCTGTGAAAAAAATACGGACAAATATCTGGTGGAAGTCAAAGATTTTAGTACACTTCTTTCCGTCCGTCCTGATTTCAAGAAACTCTCTAAACTTGATGTAAATGGTGTTATAGTTACCACTGCGAAAGGCGTGGATGGCTATGATTTTGCCTCTCGCTTTTTTGCACCGTCTATTGGTATTGATGAAGATCCTGTTACTGGTTCATCGCACTGTTTTCTTGCTCCTTACTGGGCAAAGAAGCTAGGCAGGAATAATTTTCATGCGTTTCAGGCATCGCGCGCTCGTGGTGTTTTGGACATAGCTCTTGCCGGTGACCGGACTTTAATATCAGGAAACTCAGTTATTACTTTAAGTGGCACAGTGAATTTACCAAAAAATAAATCGAAAAAGGAACTTCCCGCATGATGCTTACCATGCTCCATAGCAAATTGCACCGCGCCCGCGTTACGCATAGCGAACTTCATTATAATGGCTCAATCGGTATTGACAAAGAGCTTCTTACGCGCACAGGCATCATTGTTGGACAACAGGTTGATGTCTTAAATGTAAATAACGGTGAGCGTTTTACAACTTATGTTCTTGAAGAAGCTGCTGGCAGTAAACGTATCGGCGTGTATGGTGCGGCAGCGCATCTGGTTGAACCGGATGATTTGGTTATCATTATTGCCTACGCGCAAATGTCGCCGGAAGAAGCAAAAGCCTATAAGCCAGTGGTGTTGATTTTGGATGAAAAAAATAATGTGGTAGAAAATGCCTGATTTAAATTCTGTCATACCAGCGAAAGCTGGTATCCATCTTTTTACACACTGGATGCCAGCCTACGCTGGCATGACACGGAGGGTGTATGCCTGATTTTTTGCTGGAGCTTTTCTCGGAAGAAATTCCGGCACGGATGCAGCAGGACGCTATTGCACATTTGCAAAACTCATTGCGGAAATCATTAGCAGTTTCTGCAAGCTCAGGCTTTGTCACTCCGCGCCGTCTTGCAGTGATAATCAAAAATCTTCCAGACACTCAATCCGACATTACCGCTGAACTTAAAGGTCCGAAAATTGATGCGCCAGAAGCTGCGCTGAATGGCTTCCTCAAAAAGAATAATCTGAGTATTGAACAACTGGAAAAACGTGATGGCGTATATTTCGCAACCACTTTCCAGAAAGGCAAACCAACTGCCGAAATTATAAAAACTATTATTGAAGAAATACTGGAAAAATTCCCATGGCCAAAATCTATGCGCTGGGGCAGTGGCTCAGCCACTTGGGTGCGCCCGCTGCATAGTATTCTGTGCATCTTTGATGGTAAAATTGTGCCTGTGGAATTTGCAGGTGTGAAGGCTGGTAATATTATTTATGGACATCGCTTTCTAGCACCACAGCCAATCATTATAAACAAACCACAGGAATATGAAATAACGCTGGAAAAATCCTTTGTAATTGCCAGCCGTGACAAACGTAAAACTCTTATAGAGTCACAAATAGAATCCATTGCGAAACACGAATCCCTAATCACGAAACCCGATCTTGCTTTGCTTGAAGAAGTGGTTGGGCTGGTTGAGTATCCACAAATTCTGGTCGGTAAAATTGATGATAAATTCATGGATCTGCCGCCAGAAGTTCTTACGATGGTGATGCGCTCGCACCAGAAATATTTTGCTCTGCAAAATCAGGATGGCAGCCTGTCATCTAATTTCCTCATCACTTCCAACATGACAACGGATGATAAGGGAAAAGCGATAATTGCTGGCAATGAACGTGTGCTGCGCGCGCGCTTTGCCGATGGGCGGTTCTTCTGGGATACTGACCGTAAAAAACCACTTTCTGAATGGGCGGAAGGTCTGGAAACTGTCACCTATCACGCCAAGCTCGGAACGGTAGCAGATAAGGTAAAACGGATTGGGAAGCTCGCAAGTATTATTTACTCGTCATTGCGAGAAGCGGAAGCGACGAAGCAATCCAGTTCTGGATCGCCACGCTTTGCTCGCGATGACAGTGCTTTGGTAACCCGCGCTGCTGAACTTTGCAAAGCCGATCTGGTTACGGGCATGGTTGGCGAATTTGCCGAGCTGCAGGGGATTATGGGGCGGTATTATGCCACGGCACAAAAAGAACCGCAGCAAGTTGCTGATGCCATCCGTGATCATTATAAACCGCAAGGGGCAGGGGATAATGTGCCAACTGCGCCAGTTTCAATTTGTGTTGCGCTTGCCGATAAACTCGACACGCTGATTTCCATGTTTGCCATTGGTGAAAAACCAACCGGTAGCAAAGATCCATTTGCCTTGCGCCGTGCCGCTCTTGGCGTTATCCGCATATTGCTGGAAAATAATATCCGCCTGCCGCTTAAGCCAATTTTTTCCTGTCCACCGCTTGCCGTTGTTGCCACGCATAAGGCGCATGAAAAGCTGGTGAAAAAAACTGAGGAAAAACTGCATGAACCACATAAAATCGGCAAATATCTTTCAGTTAGTGAAACTGCCTATGAAGATATACCCGAAGGCGCGGCTGATAAACTCTCAGCTTCCCTACTTGAGTTTTTCCACGACCGTCTCAAAGTGCAGCTGAAAGATTCCAGTGTTCGTCATGATGTGATAGATGCAGTGATTGCAGGTGATGATGCCAAAAGAGATGATATTGTGCGTATTGTCGCCCGCGCTAAAGCAGTGCAGGAATTTATCACAACTGATGATGGGAAAAACCTGCTTGCTGCTTATAAACGGGCAGCGAATATTTTAAATATTGAAGAGAAAAAAGATTCACGCAAATATTCTGCTAAGGAGCTTGTGGAATCAGCCTTGGTGGAAGATGCGGAAAAGTCTTTGGTAGCAGCCTTAAATAATATCTCTAAAATAGCAAATCTTTTGGAAAATGAGCAATATAAAGAGGCTATGTCCATGCTTGCGACATTGCGCGCACCTGTTGATTTGTTTTTTGAAAAAATCATGGTAAACGTTAAAGATAATGAATTATTACGCAGTAACAGATTGCGGTTGCTTGACCGTATCAGGATGTTAATTGATAGCATCGCTGACTTTAGTAAAATTGAAGGGTAAAAACATGAACGCGCAAACAAACACAAATAGAATTCCTTTGGGGAAAGATGATATGGCAGAGAAATTAGTTTACAGCTTTGCGGGCGGTGCGTCGGATGGCAATGGCAGCATGAAAAATCTTCTTGGTGGCAAAGGGGCTAATCTGGCGGAGATGTGTTCGCTGGGGTTGCCTGTTCCCCCAGGATTTACCATTACCACCGAAGTATGTGTTGGTTATTATGCGAATGGTAAACAGCTTCCTGCTGACCTGAGAAACCAGGTTTCTGTTGCCTTGGCGAAAGTAGAAAAAGACGTTGGTACGAAGTTTGGCGATTCTGAAAATCCATTGCTGCTTTCTGTGCGCTCGGGCGCGCGCGCTTCCATGCCAGGGATGATGGACACGGTGCTTAATCTTGGTCTTAACGATGTGACGGCAAAAGCCCTTGCCAAAAAAACTGGCAATGAACGCTTTGCATATGATAGCTATCGCCGTTTTATCCAGATGTATTCTGATGTTGTTCTGGAAGTTGATCATTATTATTTCGAAGAAATGCTGGAGCAGAAAAAACGCGACCGCGATATCGAGCTGGACACTGAGCTTACCGCCGAAGATTTGAAAGAACTGGTTGGGCAATATAAGGCCAAAGTTAAAGAAGAATTAGGCGCGCCATTTCCTGATGATGTGAATGCGCAATTATGGGGCGCGATTCAGGCGGTATTTAATTCATGGATGAATCCGCGTGCTAACACTTATCGTCGTTTGCATGATATTCCTGAAAGCTGGGGAACGGCGGTTACTGTGCAGTCCATGGTATTTGGCAATATGGGAAATGATTGTGCAACAGGTGTTGCTTTCACCCGCAATCCGTCAACTGGCGAACGCAAATATTACGGCGAGTTTCTGGTAAACGCGCAGGGTGAAGATGTGGTTGCGGGGATTCGTACGCCGCAACCTCTTGATGAAATGCCAGCCGTAATGCCCGATGTTTACAAGCAGCTCACCGCAGTTTTTGACAAGCTGGAAGCGCATTACCGCGATATGCAGGATATTGAATTCACCATCCAGAATAATAAACTGTGGATGCTGCAAACCCGTAACGGCAAGCGCACGGCTGCTGCTGCTGTAAAAATAGCAGTGGACATGGTGCGCGAAAAAGTCATTACGCAGGCGGAAGCAATTAAGCGCATTGATCCATTATCACTTGACCAGTTGCTTCACCCAACCCTTGATCCTAAAGCTAAAAAAACTGTGATAGCAACAGGGCTTCCTGCTTCACCAGGGGCGGCTTCTGGCAAGGTGGTGTTCACTGCTGAAGATGCCGAGGCAATGGCACTGGATCATAAAGAAAAAGTTATTCTGGTTCGGATTGAAACCTCGCCTGAAGATATTCACGGAATGCACGCGGCGCAGGGAATCCTTACTGCTCGTGGCGGCATGACCAGCCACGCTGCGGTTGTAGCGCGTGGTATGGGCAAGCCTTGTGTTTCTGGCGCGGGAGAGCTTAGGATTGATTATACGAAAAAGGAACTTAAAGCAGGTAGTGTTATCATCAAAGAAGGCGATATTATCACCATCAATGGCGGCACTGGCGAAGTGATGCTTGGGCTGATTGCTACAGTTCAACCGCAGCTTTCCGAAGATTTTAATACGCTGATGGGCTGGGCGGATGAAACCCGCACACTTAAGGTTCGTACCAATGCAGAAACACCGCATGACGCAGAAGTTGCCCGTCGTTTTGGCGCGGAAGGTATTGGGCTGTGCCGTACTGAGCATATGTTTTTTGACGCACAGCGCATCATAGCCATGCGCGAAATGATCGTGGCGCAGAATGTTGAAGGACGTAAAACTGCGCTCGCTAAACTACTTCCGATGCAGCGCAATGATTTTGTAGAATTATTCCGCATTATGAGCGGTCTGCCGGTAACTATCCGTTTGCTTGACCCGCCTTTGCATGAGTTTTTACCGCACACTGAAGAAGATATAAAACAAGTGGCAAGTGCGGCTGGTGTTAGCGTGGAAACTGTGCGTCACCGCGCTCATGAGCTTAAAGAACAAAATCCGATGCTTGGGCATCGCGGCTGCCGTCTTGGCATAACCTATCCGGAAATTTATGAAATGCAGGCGCGGGCGATTTTTGAAGCTGCGGCAACCATTATAAAAGAGGGCAAAGAGAACGTAATTCCTGAAATTATGATTCCGCTGGTGATGATGCCGAAAGAATTGGAGATTCTGAAAGTGCTGGTAGATAAAACCGCAAGCGAAGTAATGAAAGAAAAAAATGTCAAAATTGAATATATGGTTGGCACGATGATAGAGTTGCCACGTGCTGCATTGCGCGCTGCTGAAATCGCGCAGTCAGCAGAGTTTTTCAGCTTCGGCACTAATGATCTTACGCAAACTACGCTGGGTATTTCCCGCGATGATTCCGCATCTTTCATTGAAGCTTATAAGAAACAGGGAATTGTTGAACAAGATCCGTTTGTATCATTAGACCAGACTGGTGTTGGTGAGCTTATTGAAATGGCTGCTGAGCGCGGACGTAAAACCAATCCTGACCTGAAGCTTGGCATTTGCGGTGAACATGGCGGTGACCCTGCTTCTATCGCCTTTTGCCAGAAAGCTGGGCTGACATATATTTCCTGCTCGCCATATCGCGTGCCAGTGGCTCGTCTGGCTGCGGCGCAGGCGGCGTTATAGTCAGAGAACAGAGGTTGGGGTTCAGAGGTCAGTATGGAAATAAAAAGCTATAGGGATTTGGAAGTATGGAAAAAATCTATTATCTTAGTGAAGGATATCTATAGAATATCTGATTTATTTCCAACTAAAGAACAGTACACTCTAACAAGCCAGATAAGGAGAGCAGCTATTTCTGTTCCTTCTAACATAGCTGAGGGGCGGTCACGGCAATCTACAAAGGAGTATATTCGTTTTTTGGACATCGCTTATGGTTCTTTGGCTGAACTGGAAACACAATTATTCATCTCCAAAGAACTCGGTTATATTGATGGCGACAAACTGGATAATGCATTATTACAAACATCAGAAATAGCACGTATGTTAAATGGTCTAACAGCAAAATTACAACAAAAGCTAATCTCTGACCTCCGACCTCTAACCCCTGAACTCTCATGATTAAAGTACGTTTTGCTCCATCCCCAACTGGTTATTTGCATCTTGGCAATGTTCGCACTGCCTTGGTCAACTGGCTATTTGCGCGCAAAATTGGCGGTGAATTCTGGCTGCGGATTGATGACACTGATACGGATCGTTCTAAAGCTGAATATGAAGATGCTATACGCGAAGATTTATTGTGGCTGGGAATTAATTGGGACGGCACGTTCAAGCAGTCGGAGCGTTTTGCGCAATACGAAGAGGCTAAACAAAAACTCATTGCTTCTGGCAGGTTATATGCTTGCTATGAAACACAGGAAGAATTGGATGTGCAGCGCAAAATGCAGGCTTCACGCAGCCTTCCACCGATTTATAATCGCGCCAGCCTGAAACTTTCTGATGAACAAAAAGCAAAATATGAAAGTGAAGGCCGCCAGCCGCATTACCGTTTTCTGCTCGAAGACAAACCTATTATCTGGCAGGATTTAATTCGTGGTGAAGCAAAATTCCAAGCAACCCATATGAGCGATCCCGTGCTGGTGCGTGAGGATGATGTCCCGCTTTATACTTTTGCTTCGGTAGTTGATGACGGAGAGATGGGAATAACTCATATTGTGCGCGGTGAAGATCATGTTTCCAACACCGCCGTTCAGGTGCAGATTTTTGAAGCTCTTGGCTACAAAATGCCAGTATTCGGGCATCTGGCACTGCTTAAAACCAAAGAAGGTGAAATGTCCAAGCGCGTGGGTGGCAATGATATTCGTACACTCCGCGAAAATGGAATTATGCCGATGGCGATTAACTCACTGCTGGCGCATATCGGAACATCGGATGCGGTTGAGCCATTTATGGATTTGCAGGGGTTGATGACGCAGTTTGATTTTAAAAAATTTGGTCGCGCTCCCGCCAATTATGATTTCGCCGAACTGGAAAAATTAAATGAAAAATTACTGCATAAATTACCATTTGCGGAAGTAAAATCGTTAATTCCTTTTGCTGATGAAAAATTCTGGAATTCTATCCAAGCTAACTTAAAAAATATCACCGAGGCAAAAATATGGTGGGATATTTTACACGGCGAGGTTTCATCAGATTTAAGTGTTGAAGATCGTAATTTTCTGCACAAAACTCTTGCTTTACTACCTCTTGAACCGTGGAATGAATCCACGTGGGATGCGTGGCTTTCAGCAATAAAACCAATCACTGAGCGCAAAGGCAAAGAGTTATTCATGCCTATCCGTAAAGCTCTTACAGGTTTGGATCATGGTCCTGAATTTAAGAAATTACTGCCGTTGCTGGGATATGAGAGAGTAAAACACCGCTTGACCGCTTGATTTTTTGCATATACAATAAATATGAAAATAACCTACGATGAAAACAAACGGGAAATTACTCTAAAAGAGCGAAATCTTGATTTTGAAGATGCTATAGAAGTTTTTTCTAATGAAACATTTGAGATAGAAGATAAGCGCAAAAATTATGGTGAAACACGGATTATATGTTACGGTTTTCTTAAAGGCAGAATGGTAGTGATTGGCTATGTACAGCGTGGAGATTGTTGCCACATATTTACGATGAGGAAAGCAAATGAAAAAGAACAAAAGAAAATTAGGCAGCGACTTAGCTAAAGTTGATGCTCATGTAATTCAAGATTCTGAATATGATGAATTACCAGAATTAACTGATGAAATGCTGGAAATTGGAAACTTCTATGTTGGTGGAAAATTGGTAAAACGCGGTCGTCCTAAAAGTGAAATTCACGCCAATAATATATCAATCCGTCTTGATCCAAAGGTAGAAAGCTATTTTCGCGCTATGGGCAAAGGTTGGCAATCACGCATCAATTCGGTGCTTAAAGAATGGGTAGAAAAACATCCCAATGCTTAATCTCTACAACACCCTGACCCGAAAAAAAGAAGAGTTCAAACCTGCGGATGTGGAAAACGTAAAAATGTATGTCTGCGGACCGACGGTTTATGACCGTCCGCATCTCGGCAATGCGCGCTCAGTGGTGGTATATGATGTTTTATATAGATTGCTGCGTCATGTATATGGCGAAAACCACGTGACTTATGTACGCAATATCACCGATGTTGATGATAAAATAAACGCCGCCGCTAAGGCGAATAATGAGCCAATTTCCGCGCTGACTAAGCGGGTGGAGGGCTGGTTTCAGGAGGATATGAAGGCTTTAAATTGCCTGACTCCTACCCATGAGCCACACGCCACTGACCATATCAAAGAAATGATAGCGATAATTGAAAAACTAATTGCTGGCGGATATGCTTATGTTTCGCAGGGGCATGTGCTATTTCGGGTGGCGAGTTATAAGGATTATGGGCAGCTTTCTGGGCGTAAACTGGAAGATTTAATCGCTGGCGCACGGGTGGAGGTGGAAAGTTATAAAGAACATGCTGGTGATTTTGTGCTCTGGAAACCAGCTGATGAGGGCGATGACCCAAGCAGCGTGTTTGAATCGCCTTGGGGTGCGGGCAGACCGGGTTGGCATATTGAATGTTCAGCGATGAGCAGCAAATATCTCGGTGATGATTTTGATATTCATGGCGGTGGAGCGGATCTTATGTTCCCGCATCATGAAAATGAAATCGCGCAAAGCTGCTGCGCTGCGCCAGAGTCTAGCTTTGCAAAAACATGGGTGCATAATGGCTTCCTCACCGTAAATGGCGAGAAAATGAGCAAGTCACTGGGGAATTTTACCAGCGTAAAGGATGCGTTGGATAAAGGAATAAAAGGCGAGGTGATACGTTTTGCATTGCTTTCTGCACACTATAGAAGCCCGTTAGATTGGAATGATAAGTTGCTGCATGATGCAAGATTGACGCTGGATAAATGGTATCGGATGGTCAGTGGTCAGTGGTCAGTGGTTAGTGGTCAGCAAGAAGGTTTTTTAGAATCTTTAAGTGATGATTTAAATATTCAGAAAGCTATAAGCATGATGCATGATGCTTCGCCGCAAGATTTATTGACTATAGGAAATATGTTGGGTTTTTTGCAACATTCTCCCGAAGAATGGTTCAAAGGCTCTGGCAGTGATAATACGGAAATACAATCGCTTATCGACGAACGCATTACCGCCAAAAAATCCAAAAATTGGGCGCGGGCGGATGAAATAAGAAAAACTCTTGCCGATCAAGGAATTATATTGGAAGACAAGCCAGACGGCACGACCGACTGGCGACGAGAATAGTCTTGTCATCCCGTGCTTGACACGGGATCTAGGGCTACAACCATTGACAGAAATTATGGTTCTAGATCCCCGCCTGCGCGGGGATGACAGTGGAGAATGTGATGATACTTTCCTATTACTCTTGAAAGTTCTGCTAAAAAGCACTATAATGTTTCTCCCAAGATAGGAATATTAATGAAAGCGCTTAAGACCAAAATAGACATTAATACTCAGCTTGCCCCAGTTTCCAAGGGTGCGGTTGCTATACCTGCCAGTCCGTCATCACCTGATGGTCTGCGCCGTTATTTGCAGGATATCACCAAGTTTCCTGTGCTGGAGCAAAAAGAAGAATATGAGCTTTCCAAGCGTTGGCACGATGAGGGTGATATGTCGGCAGCGCACCGTCTGGTTACCAGCCATTTGCGCCTGGTTGCGAAGATCGCTTTTCGTTATCGCGGTTATGGTTTGCCAATGGGTGAGCTGATTGCCGAGGGTAATATCGGGATGATGCAAGCGGTGAAACGTTTCGAGCCAGATAAAGGTTTCCGCCTTTCTACTTATGCTATGTGGTGGATTCGCGCGGCGATTCAGGAATATATTTTGCGTTCATGGTCGATGGTGAAAATCGGCAGTTCCGCAGCGCAGAAACGCCTATTCTTTAACCTACGTAAAATCAAAAGCAAAATCGGTGCGATTGGTGAGCGCGGCATGACCCATGAGCAGGTTGGCGACGTTGCTAAAATCCTTGATGTGAGCCGTGAAGAAGTTATTGATATGGATCAGCGTATGTCAGGAAATGATGTTTACCTGAACAGTGCGATTTCTGCTGATGGTGATGGTGAAAAAATGGATATGCTGGTTGAACCTGCTGACAGCCATGAAGCTGTGTTGTTGCAGCGTGAAGAGCAGCAAGGCAGAAAAGCACTCCTCACCGATGCTATGGCAAAACTAAGTGAACGTGAGCGTGATATTATCCAGCGTCGTCGCCTTAAAGATGAACCAGACACGCTGGAGGATTTGAGCCAGATTTATAATATTTCCCGCGAACGTGTGCGCCAGATTGAGGTGCGGGCGATGGAAAAGCTGCAGAAAGAAATGCTCTCCAAGGTTGCGGCGTGAGTTTTTCTGTTTTAAAAAAAATATTTTCCGCTGATCCTTTTCAGATTCCGGCGCATGAAGCTTATGTTGCTCTGGTGAATCAGGCTAGGAAGCCATTTTTTTATCAGGAATGTGCCGTTGCTGACACGCTGGACGGTCGCTTTGATGTCATAATCATTCATGTGTTTATGCTTACCCAGCGTTTAAAAAACGACTCTCAAGAATTTTTGCGGCCAGAATTTATTCGCGCGGTGTGGGAAGTTTTTTTCTCGGATATGGATAGAAGTCTGCGCGAAATGGGCGCGAGTGACACAGGGATCGGCAAACGCGTTAAGAAAATGGCGCAGGCATTTTATGGGCGCATCGATTCCTACGAAAAAACGGTGGCAAATGCAGCCGAATTTAAGGAAAGCCTTAAGCGCAATTTATATCGCGGTGCTGAGGTGGAAGAAAAACAAATTTCCAGCTTAGTTTCCTATGTTTTACGGAATCTGGAGCATCTGCAAAAGCAAGATATAACTGCTATAGTTAAAGGTGAGTTGAGCTTTTGTGATTAAATTGTCATCCCCGCGAAAGCGGGGATCTATGACAAAAACCACAGACATAATTTGTGACCCTAGACCCCGTGTCAAGCACGGGGTGACAGTTTTCTACTCAACTCTTCATAAGTCAGCACACCAGAAACATCACCGAGTGCAGAGATTGTTGGCTTCCCGCTGGCGATTTGTGCCGCAAGTTTAAGTAACTGTTCTTTAGTTACCGCGTCAATTTTTTTGATAATACCTGCTGCTTCGCGGTACTCACCAAATAACAATAAATGCCTGCCGATCCATGTTGCCACCGTCTGCGGATTTTCCCGTGCCATCAGTAATTCAGCTTTCTGCTGGTTCTTGGCGCGGGTGATTTCCTTTTCTGAAACATCTTTTGCCATATCTGCAATTTGTTCGCAGAGTACGCAGGAAAGTTCGGTCGCCTTATCGGGTGCGGCAGCAGCATATACGCTCATCATTCCTACATCCTCATAGGCTGATGCCATGGCGTAAACCGTGTAAGCCAGCCCACGTTTCTCACGCACTTCCTGAAACAGACGCGAGGACATGCCACCGCCAAGAATCGTAGTATAAAGTTGCAGTGCGTAATAGTCAGGAGAATGCATGGAAATGGCAGGTAAGCCAATCAACAGATGCAATTGCTCAAAATCAGCGGTAACGCGGTTATCGCCACCTATATATTTAGCAGTTTCAAAAGTTTTTCCATTTTCTACTTTAGTCATGGTGAAAAATCGTTCCACTAGCGCAACAAAATCGTCATGCTGAATATTACCAGCTGCGGTCAACACCATACGCTGTGGGCGGTAATGCGCCGCCATATAGCTGCGTAAATCATCGCTGCTATAGGAAGAAACTTTTTCCTGCGTGCTTAAAATTGAACGGCCAAGAGGTTGGTTTGCAAAGGCGGTGCTATCAAAATAATCAACTATCAGGTCATCAGGCGTGTCGTGATGCATGGCGATTTCCTGAATGATAACTTCCTTTTCGCGCTTAAGTTCATCCTCATCGAATGTGGAATTTTGCATGATATCAGCGAGAATATCCACTGCCAGAGTCACGTTTTCTTTAAGAACCTTGGCGTAATAAACTGTGAGTTCCATAGAAGTATAGGCATTTAATTGCCCGCCAATCGCATCAAAAATCTCGGCGATATCGCGGGCAGTGCGGGTTTTTGTGCCTTTAAATGCCATGTGTTCCAGCAGATGCGAGATGCCGTTTTCGGCGTCACTTTCATAACGTGCGCCAGTGCCGACACTTACCGCCACTGCGACGCTTTCAACACCAGCTAAAAACTCGCTGGCAACCCGCATTCCATTAGGTAAAATAGTGATTTGATAGGTCATTTTTCTATATTTTTTATAAGTTTTTTCAGTCTTTTTTCAACATCCATTGACATGTGAATAATAGCAACGATATACAGCTCTTTTTGATTGAAACGATAAATTATCAGATGACTGCCAATAGGGTAAAAATTATAAATATTAGCTGCGTGGTGATGTTTTTGCCCAAGATTAGGGTTCTTCGCTAAAATGGTAAAAGAATCAGAGAGCTGTTTGTGATATTTATCGGCCTGGCTTATTCCCCATTTTTCAGTTGTATAGAAAAATATATCACGCAAAGCACTGCGCACCTCTGGAGAATATAAAATTTGGCGCATATTTCGTTAGCTATTTTTTACTTTGTTTGGATTTTTTATACTCTTTTTCAAATTCATTACGGAGCTTATCAGCATCCCATTCGCGTGCTTCACCCCTTGCAATCTGCTGCTCACAAAGTGCTAAATATTGGGCTATTTGCGCGCGTTTTTCTATTGTTTTACGTTCCTGATCCATGCGGATTAAGTGGCGGACATACTCGCTGGTGGTGAAATCACCTTCTGCCGCCTGCGCTTCCACGTAGGCTTTCATGGATTCTGGTATGGAAATATTCAGCGTTGTCATATTATGATATATATAATAATTGGCAAAATTTGTCAAACTTTTTCATTGATAAATTCCTTTATAGCCTCAGCGTCATTACCGATTCTTTCAAATTTTTCTTTGCGTGTGAACAAGTCAGATAGGTGGGAAGGCAGGGCAGGATGGACACTGCTCGCGCTTTTTACTGCATCTGGGAATTTTGCTGGATGGGCGGTGGCAAGCACTATAAGTGGAGTTTGCCTATTCTTTCGCGCTTTATTTCCTGCACATAAGCCAACTGCCGTGTGCGGGTCAAGCAACTCACCAGTTTTTTCATAACAATCTTTTATGGTGGCTTTGGTTTCGTCATCATTTGCTGAATCAGCTGCAAACTCAGAGCGTAAATTTGAGAGAGTTTGCGCTGATAACACAAGTTTCTTATTTTTGCGGAAATCATCCATCATACCTGCAATTTCCTTGCCATCGCGCTCGTATAAATCAAACAGCAACCTCTCAAAATTACTGGAGATTTGTATATCCATGCTTGGTGAAAGCGATGGTTCGACACCTGCCATTTCATAAGTTCCAGTTTTAAGAGTACGCGCTAAAATGTCGTTGCGGTTAGTGGCGATGATTAACTGCTCAATCGGCAGCCCCATTCTCTTTGCGATATAGCCAGCGTAAATATCGCCGAAATTGCCAGTAGGTACTGAGAAGCTGACAGCTTTAGCTGGTGCGCCGAGCTTGAGTGCGGCATAAAAATAATACACTACCTGCGCCAATATCCGCGCCCAGTTTATTGAATTTACTGCGGTAAGATTATATTTTTCACGGAAATTTTTATCGCTAAATAAGGTTTTTACAATATCCTGACAATCGTCAAAGCTACCATCCACTGCGATATTATGCACATTTTCATCAAGCACTGTGGTCATTTGCAGGCGTTGCACATCAGACACGCGTCCATGCGGATACATGATAAAAATATCCATGTTTTTACGCCCGCGGCAGCCAGCAATAGCGGCCGAGCCAGTGTCGCCAGAAGTGGCTCCGACCACCACCACTTTTTGTTTACGTTTTTCTAAAATATGGTCAAGCAATCTTCCTAGAAACTGCAGCGCGAAATCTTTAAAGGCCAGAGTTTCGCCATGGAATAATTCCAGTAAATATGTGTTTGCATCCAGTTGTTTTAGTGGCGCAACTGCAGTATGGCGGAAGGTTTTGTAGGATTCATCTATAATGCGTTTAAGTGCATCGGGTGCGATGCTATCACTGGTAAAACGCGAGATGATATTATAAGCAAGGTCGGTGTAGGAAAGCGACTGCATTTCAGTGATTTCCGCCATGGAAAGGGTAGGCACAGTTTCTGGCACATATAACCCGCCGTCAGTGGCAAGACCAGCCAGCACCGCGTCTTCAAAAGATAAATTCGGGGCAGTTCCCCGTGTGGAAATGTAAAACATGCTTATATTTTACTGCGATATTCATCGAGCAGGCGACGAATCATTGCCTGATACGGGACATTATATTTTGCTGCTTCTTTTTTAAAGAAATTCAGACTGTCGCTGCTGATAGACAAAGTAATCTTAGTAGTCTTTTCCGCTTTAGCAAGTTCAGCTGGGGAAGGTAAGTCTGGAAGTAGAATGCGTTTTCCAACCTTGACATTGCCAAATGGATTTTCTTCATAATTAATCTCTTTGTGCATAAAATTTTTCTCCTTTTCGCCAGTACGCTGCTCCAAAAATACGCACGGTCATGACTTTATTATCAATTTTTCCAAAACAGAAATAACGTTCTTCAGTTGTGCTATGGGTTATATCTTCCCTAATAACAAGATTTACATCCAAAAAAGCCTTTGTTGCTTTCGCAAATGAAACCCCATGTTTTTTCTGATTTAATTCGTTTTTTCCTTCGTCCCATTCAAAATATCTTTTCATATATCACCATACATTAATATGGCTATTTGTCAATACTAAAACCTGCATCATTATCTGGATTTCCTATAATAAAATCCAAACATTATTATGCCAATCAGGGCAGTTGCAAACCATGTAATTGCATAACCAAGATGGTCATTTTTCAGATTTATCTTGCCGTCTCCAACTATGGGGAACTCGCCTTTCTTTTCCTTGCCGACCTGTTCTACTATAAGTGGTGAAATTGATAGACCTGTAGCCTGTGATATTGCTTGGATATTTTCATAAAACCAGACATTTTTCTCAGGCATATTTTCAGGGGCGAAATAGCGTTTTTCGCGGGGTGGGCGAATTACCCCTTCTATAGTTTGCAATCCTTCTGGTTTGGTTTCTTTATCTTTCGGGGAAAATCCACGATTAACAAGGATAATACGCCCGTCATTTTCCAATTCAAATGGAGTGAGCATGAAAAAACCGGGGAAATTACCTTTTTGCCTACCAATTAAATGCAAAACTTTTTCATATTTAAAAACACCAGTTAAAATAATTTTTCGATATTCGAGATTATTTAAGTCGGTCGGCAGGGTTTGCAGTGGCGGAAATTGTTGCACCTGCTCAATTTGTTTTACCAGTGCATTTTTCCATTGTAAACGCTCAACCTGCCATACACCAAACGAGGTAAGAGTGATGGTTGAGGTAATGATAAAGAGCAGCGGAATAAGCTGGGGTTTACGAAAATTATGCTTTAAAAAAGCAATCATTATAATATCCGACAAAAAAACTCTGATTTATATAAACAACACTTGAACCTTATATTAGAGAGCCTATATATTTACTAGGCATTTTTTAATTTAACCCAGTATTCCTAAGGAGAGTTCCATGAGTGTATTAGTAGGCAAGCAAGCCCCGGATTTTACTGCTAAAGCCGTTTTGGCGGATGGTAGCTTTGATGAAAGTTTTAATCTTTACAACTATTTAGGCATTAAAAAAGATGCCTCTGGCAAGGTAACCAAAAAAGGTAAAATTGGCGTTTTGTTTTTCTGGCCACTTGATTTTACCTTCGTTTGCCCTTCCGAGATTATCGCTTTTAACAACCGCATAAAAGAATTCAAGCTGCGTAAAACTGAAGTTATCGGGGTTTCCGTTGATTCGCATTTCACCCATCTGGCATGGAAACAAACCCCAGTTGAAAAAGGTGGAATTGGTGATATTCAGTTCCCGATGGTTGCTGATTTAACAAAATCAATAGCTCGTGATTATGATGTTCTGCTCGGTGAAGCGGTTGCTTTCCGTGGCACATTCATGATTGATGGCAACGGTGTCGTGCGACATCAGGTGGTAAATGATCTGCCACTGGGGCGTAATGTTGATGAGGCACTGCGGATGGTTGATGCGCTTCAGTTCCATGAAGAACATGGTGAAGTATGCCCAGCAGGTTGGAATCGTGGCGATGAAGGCATGAAAGCAAATGCCGCTGGTGTTGCTAAATATCTCAAAGGTCACGCGAAAAAGCTTTAGTATAAATCCTGAGAACCACGTTAGTGGTTGCTCAGGATATCATGCAATTTGAAACAGATCCTGTGCTATGGCTTCGCCATCCACAGGATGGGATACACGATGAATCACACCACTAAAATCCTCATCATTGGCTCTGGCGCGGCTGGTTGCACAGCTTCGATTTACGCTGCCCGCGCTGGCTTAAACCCCATTATGGTGCATGGTCTGCAACCTGGTGGTCAGCTTACTATAACCACTGACGTGGAAAATTATCCGGGGTTTGAGCATGCAATTCAAGGGCCATGGTTGATGGAGCAGATGGAAAAGCAGGCGGCGCATGTTGGCACTAATATTATCCATGATATCATAATGTCGGTGGATTTTTCGCAAAAAGAATTGGGGCGTCCATTTACAGCGGTTGGTGAGTCTGGTGATAGTTATGTGGCTGATACTGTTGTTATTGCCACTGGTGCAAGCGCACGCTGGCTGGGGATTCCAAGCGAGCAGAAATTCTCTGGTTTTGGTGTTTCCGCCTGTGCTACTTGCGACGGGTTTTTCTATAAGAATAAAGAAGTTGTGGTAATAGGTGGTGGTAATAGCGCGGTGGAGGAGGCTCTTTATCTAGCCAATATTGCTTCTAAAGTAACTTTGATTCACCGCCGCGACAGTTTACGCGCCGAAAAAATTGGGCAGGAAAGATTATTTGCCCATCCTAAAATTTCGGTGATTTGGGATAGTGCTGTGGAAGAATTTTTGGGAACAGAAAACCCTAATTCTCTGACGGCTGTGCGCCTTAAAAATTTAAAGACAGGCGCGATTACCGATGTAAAAACTGATGGTGCATTTGTTGCTATCGGTCATTCACCCAATACTGAATTATTCAAGGGTGTTATAACCTTGGATAATGATAACTATATCGTAACCGAGAAAGGCAGCACAAAAACCAATATTGCAGGTGTATTCGCTGCGGGCGATGTGCAGGATAAAATCTTCAGACAAGCTGTAACAGCAGCGGGAACCGGCTGCATGGCGGCGTTAGAAGCTGAGCGTTTTTTGAGTGGTCATTGAGGAATTTGTATTTATCTAGCGGACTTTTAGCTGCGCTGTTTCCGGTTTGATACGCCCGTAAGTGTCATCAAAACGCGTAATGTCATCCTCACCAAGATAATTACCACATTGCACTTCGACAATAACCAAGATACCGTTCTCGTTATTCTGCAGGCGGTGTTTGTTTCCTGCCTGAATATAGGTTGATTGCGAGGGTAGGAGTTCAAAAATATCTTCGCCATTTTGCACTGTTGCTTTGCCGGAAACCACCACCCAATGTTCGCTGCGGTGCTTATGTGTTTGTAGGGATAGTTTATGACTGGGAAGAACTTCAAGGCGTTTGATTTTAAAACCGGCAGATTCTTCGAGTACAGTGTAACTTCCCCACGGGCGGAAAATCGTGCTATGTTCCTTTGAGGTGGCGTTGTTACATTCCTTGAGCTGTCCTACAATGTGTTTGACGTTTTGCGCTTGTTCATGATTAGTCACTAGCAGAGCATCAGGCGTATCAATCACAATAAGATTCTGTACCCCAACTGCTGCCACGGTTCGTCCGCTAGACTGAATAAAACAATTAGAGCTGTTATAGGTATAAACTTCGCCAACCAGCTTGTTATTATTGGTGTCTGATTCAAGCATGTCGCCCATTGCGCTCCACGAGCCGACATCATTCCAGCCAATATCACAAGCGACAACCGCCACGTTCTTTGATTTTTCCATAACCGCATAATCAACCGAGATATTGGGAATTTCTGCGAATAAATCATCTTCAAGTTCAACATAATTATATGTTGCCTGTGTCCAGTTATCAGGCACTGATCTTCTGACAGATTGTGCTACCTGAGGCGAATGTTCTTCAAGTTCCTGCAGGAAAATTCCAGCCTTAAAGCAGAATATACCAGCATTCCAAAGATGTTTTCCACCACTGACATATTTATTAGCGGTTTCTAAATCAGGCTTTTCAACAAAACGCTTCACTATATGCCCTTCGCCACATTCAATATAACCATATCCGGTTTCCGGACGGTTTGGCGTAATACCAAAAGTGACAAGCTGATTTTTCTCAGCAAGGGTTTTTGCGGCAGAAATTGCCTGCGTGAATGCTTCTACATTATTTATTAGCTGGTCAGCGGAAAGAATCAGCATAACTGTGTCATCGCCATACATCGCGCTGGCGTAAGATGCGGCCATGGCAATGGCAGGAGCGGTGTTTTTCCCCATTGGCTCAAGAATAAATGAGGTGATTGCTTTGTTTTTGTTGACCGCGCTATATTCGCTGCGGGTTTTAAAATAATGGTCGCGGTTAGTGACAGTAAGGATTTCTGTTACATTGGGCTGGGCAGCAGCCCTTAAGAATGCCTTTTGAATAAGGCTCTCTCCGTCTGGCATGGTGATGAATGGTTTAGGAAAAGCGGCGCGGGAAACTGGCCATAAACGCTCACCAGAACCACCAGAAATTATAACAGGTAGAAGCATTGTCTATTCCTTAAATTATTTTCAACAGGCATCGGTGAGTTACTGCAAATTCTTATGAGATATAACGTTTTTTTAATTCCGATTCTACAGAATTATCTTTCACTTCTTTTTCTTTACGATAGTCATCAAGTCTCAGGAAAGTTGCATATCCTTCTGTTCTAACATCATCGCGTTTCAGAACAACCAGAACTGTTTTGAGAATAATCTTTATATCCAGCCATAGAGACCAGTTATCTACATAATCAACATCCATCTTCAGGCGGTCATCCCAGTTCAGGTTATTGCGGCCATTAACCTGCGCTGGACCAGTGACACCCGGCTTTACTTCATGACGGCGCATTTCCTGTACGGTATAATAAGGGAAAAAATCATAGAGCAGCGGGCGTGGTCCAACAACACTCATATCACCTTTCAGTATGTTTATAAGCTGTGGCAACTCGTCAATACTGTAACTACGAAGCATGTCACCGAATTTGGTGAGTCGCTCTTCGTCGCTTAAGGGATTACCTTTGTTATCAGTTTCATTTTTCATGCTGCGGAATTTAAGTATCTCAAACGGCTTGCCTTTTAACCCGGGGCGGATTTGCCGGAAAAATATCGGTCTACCCATAGTTGCCAGTACCATAGCGGAAACTACAGCAATAATAGGACCGAAGATAATTAGCGCGATAATCGCTGTTATAATATCAAAGCCACGTTTTATGATTTTACTTTTCATTACAGTTCCTGCTAAACATTGATTTTTCTATACATACAATAAGTTGGTGTTTTTTGTCTATAAATATATCCAAGGTTGTAAACAGGAAAATAAGTAAATTTATTATTGTTTGTCAAATGAATACCTGAATATTTTGTTTGCTATGTTTAATTTGTTTGTGTTCTGGCAAAGACTTTGACAGCGGGGATATAAAAAGTTAAAGATTCGATGAATAATATTTTGTTTGAAGGTGGTTCATGGAAAAAATAGCTTTAATAACTGGTGTAACTGGTCAGGATGGCTCTTATCTGGCAGAATTGCTGCTAAGTAAGGGTTATATAGTTCACGGAATAAAGCGCAGGGCTTCACTGTTTAATACTGACAGGATAGATCATCTATATCAGGATCCGCATGTTGATAATCGTAGGTTTATTCTGCATTACGGCGATATGACCGATAGTACTAATCTGGTGCGTTTGGTGCAATCCATCCAGCCTGATGAGATATATAATCTTGCTGCACAAAGCCATGTAAGTGTGAGTTTTCAGGAGCCGGAATATACCGCTGATGTTGATGCTCTGGGGGCTCTGCGCCTACTTGAAGCTATCCGCATTTGCGGGCTGGAAAAAAAGACCCGTTTTTATCAGGCAAGTAGCAGCGAACTTTATGGGATGGTGCAGGAAATTCCGCAGAAAGAAACCACACCGTTCTATCCACGTAGCCCATATGCTGTGGCGAAACTATATGCCTACTGGATAGTTGTGAATTACCGCGAAGCCTATGGGATTTATGCGTGCAATGGCATTTTATTCAACCATGAATCACCAGTTAGAGAAGAAACTTTCGTTACGCGCAAGATAACCAGAGCCCTTGGGCGAATTTATATGGGAACTCAGGACTGTTTGTATCTTGGTAATATGGATGCGCTGCGCGATTGGGGACATGCCAAGGATTATGTGGAAATGCAGTGGCTGATGCTGCAACAGAAGGAGGCGGAAGATTTTGTCATTGCCACCGGAGTGCAATATAGCGTGCGTGATTTTGTAAATGCCGCTGCTGCCGAGCTTGGGGTTGTTCTGCGCTGGCAGGGCAAGGGAATTGATGAAGTAGCAATTATTGATAAAATATCCGCCAGCGATAAAATTTCAAAATGCAAGGTTGGGCAGGTGGTGGTGAAGGTTGACCCGCGCTATTTCCGGCCAACGGAAGTGGAAACATTGCTTGGCGATGCGACAAAAGCAAAAAATAAATTAGGCTGGATACCAAAAATTTCTTTCAAGGATCTGGTGGCGGAAATGATGCAGTCGGATTTACAGCTGGCAAAGCGCGATGTCCTTATCAAGGAACATGGATTTAATGCTGTTATGCATAGTGAATAGGGGAAATAGTGAGTAGATTATCCTTCGATTCTCCAATATTTGTTGCCGGTCATCGTGGTTTGGTCGGCTCAGCATTGGTACGTTCCTTAGAAAAACATGGATATACAAATTTACAAACCCGCACTCATCAGGAATTGGATTTATGTAACCAGCAGTCAGTGGAAGATTTCTTCTCTGGGGAAAAACCGGAAGCCGTATTTCTTGCTGCGGCAAAAGTTGGCGGTATTCAGGCGAATAATACTTATCCTGCGGATTTTATTTTAAACAACTTACAGATTCAGACCAATGTTATTGATGCGGCATATCGGCATGGTGTAAAACGGCTGATTTTCATGGGGTCTAGCTGCATTTATCCGCGTGATTGTTCGCAGCCTATGCGCGAAGAATATTTATTCAGTGGCTCATTGGAATCGACAAATCGCCCTTATGCTGTTGCCAAGCTTGCCGGTGTTGAAATGTGCTGGGCTTATAACCGGCAATACGGCACTCGGTATCTTGCTGTTCTACCAACTAATACCTATGGTATAAATGATAATTATCATCCGGAAAATTCACATGTTCTGCCCGCGCTGATTCGCAAATGCCATGAGGCTAAGCTGCGTGGCGATGCAGAAATGGTGGTTTGGGGAACTGGATCGCCAAAGCGCGAATTTATATATTCCGATGATCTGGCTGAAGCCTGTGTCTTCCTGCTTACCAGTGACAATGTGATGACAGAGCTTACCAGACCGGAAGTTCTACCGGCTATTAATATCGGTTGTGGCGAAGATCTGACCATACGCGAGCTTGCCGGGATGGTGGCAAAAGCTACCGGGTTTACCGGAAAGCTTGTTTTTGACAGCAGCAAACCAGACGGCACGCCAAGAAAATTGCTTGATGTTGAGCGCGTGAAAAATCTGGGTTGGAAGCCAGAAATTCCTCTATATGAAGGAATTAAAACAGCCTATCAAGCCTACCTGAAGACTTTATAGGTAATTCATGGATTCAGCTTACAAAAAAATTATTTTTCTTCTGACGCTAAAAGGGTGGAAGAATGTGACTTTTCTTTGGGCCGGGATGGTTGTAGTAGCAATATTCGAAGTGCTTGGAGTTGCCTCTATAATGCCGTTTATCGCTGTCGCGTCGAACCCTGAGTTAATTCAAACCCAGCCATTTTTACGTAAACTCTATTTGCTGTCTGGCGCGGAAAATAATATGGATTTTCTGACTTATCTTGGCTGCGCAGTGTTGTTTCTTTTGATTTTATCCAATGTAACCTCTGCCCTGGTAAACTGGCTCGTTCTTACTTTTACTTACAAACGCGGCCATGAGCTTTCACTGGGATTGCTTAGGGATTACACATCCAGACCTTATATTTATTTTCTGTCAAATAATACTTCGCAAATGAGAAAAATGTTAATGAATCAGATTCCACGTGTAGTCAACGGGGTTTTGATACCTGCTATGCAGCTTATGGCGCGTGGTGTTGTCCTGGTTTTTATGCTGTTCTTACTTATGACCATCAACCCTGTTATAACCTTGCTGGTTTTTGGCGTTGTTGGCGGTTGTTATGCTGCGATATATTTCAATTTGCGCAGGCATGTTAAGCATATCGGGCAGCAGACTATGAAAGAGGAAGCGCAGTGTCACAAGGTGGTTTCTGAAGTGCTTGGCGGCATCAGGGATGTAAAATTATTAGGGCGTGAAGATTATTTTATAAGCAGGTTTGCTATGCCTTCCGAGCTTAATGCCCACTATCACGCTTCCAGTGGAGCAATGGCGGTTTTACCGCGCTATCTGCTGGAAATACTGGCTTTCAGCACTATGATAATAGTAATTTTAGCTTTGCTTACGCGTGAAGAATCGTTGAACGATATATTGCCAACTCTGGCTTTGTATGCAGTTATTGGCTACCGTATGCTTCCCGCCCTGCAGCAGGCATTCCATTCAATAACCCTTATCCGTTTCCATACCCCTGCGATGCTGGAATTATGCAATGTACTAAACGTAGATAAAGCTGATGATAAGCAATATGGCATCTCGGATATAACTCTTGGGAAAGAAATTAATCTGCAGAATGTTTCTTTCACCTATCCTGAAAAATCTGAAGCAGTTCTTAAAAATATAAGCTTACAAATTCCTGCTCATAAGATTACCGCGCTGGTCGGTACGACAGGCTCAGGCAAAAGCACATTAGCTGATATAATAACGGGTATTTTACGGCCTGAATCTGGTGAAATTTATATTGATGATAAATTATTAGATACGCAATCAATCCGTCCTTGGCAAAATATCATAGGCTATGTTCCACAGCAGATTTTTCTTATAGATGACACAATTCGCCGTAATATAGCCTTTGGTATAGATGATAATAAAATTGATGAAACCGCTGTATTTAGTGCCGCAAAAATGGCGCAGATTGACGATTTTATAAGTTCAGAACTTGCAGATGGATACAACTCTGTAGTTGGAGAGCGTGGCGTGCGCCTTTCCGGCGGCCAAAGGCAGCGCATCGGTCTGGCGCGGGCATTATACCATAATCCACAATTGTTGGTGCTTGACGAAGCAACCAGTGCCCTTGATAATGTCACGGAACGTTCAGTAATGGAAACAATTAATAGATTAGGCAATGACATTGATAGCAGAAAAACTATAGTGGTAATCGCCCATCGTCTTTCTACGGTGCAGCAATGCCACAATATTGTGCTATTGAAAAATGGTCAGATAGAGGCGCAGGGATCTTACGATAACTTACTGAAAACCTCTCCTGCTTTTAAACGTTTGATAAATTCAGTTTCAGAAAATAGCGAAAGGACAGATTATGTTGGTTAAAAAAAAGGTATTGATGTTTGATTGGGACGGCACATTGTTTGATTCAATGGCGGTTAAAGAAAAAACTTTCAGTGAAGTTGTCTATTCCTACCTATCATCGCGTAACCATGAAATTATTCCCAAGCATGTAGTTGAGCTTTACAGAAAATTCAGTGGCGCACCGCGCGCTGAGATATTCCACAAGATAGCCAAACATTATAATATATTGCTGCTTAGCGATCAGGATATAAGTAATATGAGTACCATGCTTACCAAGAAAAATGAGACGGCACTTCTTGAGTCGCAGATGTTTCCGGATGCCATGATGTTGCTTACTGCCCTTAATGCGACACCATTCAAAATATACATATCTTCTTCTGTGCCTAAGGAGGAATTATATCCTTTGGCAAAACGTAATATACCACCTAATATTCTGCCTAGGATAGCAGATATATTTGGCAGTGAAGCTGGTTTTTCCAAGGGAAAAGAGCATGTGGCTAATGTTCTGCGGCAGGAGCAATGCGGACCTGAAGCCTGTATTATGTTTGGTGATGATGAAGCTGATATGGTACTCAGCAAGGACGCTGGGATTGATTCGGTATTGATTGACAGAACCGGAATACATTCTGCCTCAAGCTGGAAGAGAATAAGTTCGTTTAAGGAAGTTATTGCATGTCTGTAAAAACTCGTTTTGCTTCTTTAATCAGGAAGCAGACTCTGGTTAAAGATGCAATCAGCATGATGGGCAGTCTGGCTGAGAATAAACATATAGCCGGGTTTGCCGTAGTAGTTGATGAGCAGGATAAAGTTATTGGCGCGCTTACTGATGGCGATATTCGCAGAGGCCTTGCCAAAGGGTTTGATATAAATTCGCAGATAGAGAAAGTAGCCAACTTCAAACCTATCACAATTAATAAAAATCTTGCACCGGCACTTATGCGCCGTAAGCTTATGGATGAAGCACGCAAGCGTGGCACGCATTTTATGAAATATGACAAGCTCATACTGATAGAAGATGATGGGCGTTTCTACGATGTTATTTTGCTTACAGACATATTAGAGCCAAGCATTGATGATAAGACCATTGCTATTTATGGGCTAGGATTTGTAGGCCTTACTCTTGCCTGCACTTTCGCCAATTCTGGGTTATCGGTTGTTGGTATTGATACGAACACACAGCGTTTGGAAATGCTTGCAAAAAACATCGCGCCTTTTTATGAAAAAGGGCTGGATTCCATGCTCTATTCTCTGGCTGCCACCAACCCTATCCGCTATACTGATGATGCAAAAAAATACTCTGCTAATATCCATATTATAAGTGTCGGTTCGCCGATAAAATCTGATGGAAAACCGGATCTGTCGGCTATTGAGGCAGTTTCTGAAACTGTTTCAGGAATACTTAAAAATGGTGACTTGGTTATTTTCCGATCTACCGTTCCGGTCGGCACAATGCGCCATATAGTGCTTCCTATATTGGAAAAAAATAACATGTCTTGTGGAACAGATTTTTATCTTGCCTTTGCGCCAGAGCGCACAGTGGAGGGTAATGCGCTCGAAGAATTACGGATTCTGCCACAGATTATTGGCGGATTTAATCAGGAAAGCAGCAATTTAGCTTCTCGTTTGTTCCGTAAAATAACCAATGTAATTGTTGATGTTCAGTCATTGGAAGAAGCTGAGATAGTCAAGCTTATGAATAATACTTACCGCGATCTGATTTTCTCTTTTGCCAATGAAATTGCCTATATGTGTGATGATTATAATATCAACGCATTTCGTATAATCCGCGCTGCTAATGAAGGTTACCCGCGTGACAGGATACCTATGCCCAGTCCGGGAGTTGGTGGTATTTGTCTGAGCAAAGACCCGCTTTTATATTCGCAACCTATTGCCGAAAATGGCTATAGTCCGGTTCTTGGTCGTACCAGTCGCAGTATTAATAAACGCGGATCTGAATATGTTCTTGCAAAGATTGAAAAATTTTCCCAGGCGGTAAAAATACCGGTGGAAAAATTGCGTATTCTGGTAGTAGGGCTGGCATTCAAAGGAATGCCAGAGACTTCTGATATTCGTGATTCCATAGCTACTAACATAGTGAACAGCTTGCCAAATAAGGCAAATATTTCAGTGAAAGATTTTGTAGTCAGTTCCGCAGATATAGAATCTTTGGGGTGTACCGCAAATACAGGAGAATTGCAGGAAATTTTGACCGAGTATGATGTTGTATTATTCATGAATAATCACTACCGCAATAATAAATTCAATGTTATTCAAGCACTACAGGGATGTGAGCATTCAATACTGTTTTTTGATGGTTGGAGTATGTTTGATTGGCGAGAAATTGAACGCTTGCCGAACGTATGTTATGCTACCATGGGTTATTCCACCGCAGGATTTTTAAGCTGATGCGCTATTATGAAATTGTCCGTCTGTTTGAGGGCGTTTCAATAAAAATATCCGAAATGGAACTTTGTGTTGATTTAGACAGAATAACTCCACAGGATGTAATTACTAATGATGAAGAGTTACGCGTCGCCCAGAAAAATGCTGCTTATCTTTATCTTTCCGGTGGTGGAACTATCATCTTTGACAATCGCTATATGCCGGTGGTTAAGCGTTCAGCAGTGGCAAAGATAAATCCCGGTAAATACTCTCTGTTTACCGGCAGGGCAGAGGGGATTGAAGAATGGAAGAACCCTGTATCAGTGGTTCGGGAATTATTTGAGGAGCTGAACATATACAAAGATACAAAATTACTTATCCCGGAATGCACTGGTTTTAAGCAGATTATTGACATTGCCTATAATGGCAAGGAAAAATCAGATAACTATCTGAAATTAAAATACATACCACTTAAGAATAAGCAGATTAAAGTCCAATATCAGGGGAAAGAAAGCGTAACCGATGGGCTGGTGCATATCGGTGAAAATGGCGATATTAACCTGCTTTTTGTATTTTCTGCAGAAATTGCCCCGGATGGTTTGGAAATGTGTGATGGCGAAACGGCAGAAAATGGTGGTGGGCGCGAGATTTTTTTGTTGGATATTACAACCTGTGAATTAAAAAAAATGTCTGGTGCAGAAAGAGGCGAAATGCTAGGAATATGCGGGAAAGAACAGATGACACCGCATTTAAGCGCGCTGGTTGATGCGGTTAAAAATTTTCACAAGGCAAATACATGAAAAATAATCTCAAAATAATCGCGGAATTCTGTCAGAACCATAATGGTGATTTTGATATTTTGAAAAGAATGATAGATGCTGCCGCGCAGGCAGGCGCAACGCATGGGAAAATTCAAACAATTTTCGCACGTGATGTTAGTTTCCGTCCAGAATTTGAAGAAGGAAAAACTGGCGCAAATGGACAGGTGGAAATAATCAAACGTCCGTATCAGCCAGAATATGACCGCCTTAAGGGGCTGGAACTAAGCTATGAGCAGCAGCGCGAATTTATTGATGAATGCAAACAGGCTGGTCTTATTCCTCTAACCACAGCTTTTAATTTAACCTGTATTCCTGCGATTGCTGAACTTGATTGGAAGGTGGTGAAAGTTGCTAGTTATGATTGTGGCTCGCTGCCTTTGCTTCAGGCTCTTACAGAATCATTTGACGAGATTATAGTTTCCACTGGCGCATCGACCAATGAAGAAATCGCAGGTGCTGCAAAATTGCTGTGTGCTAGTGGTAAAAAATACAGCTTGCTGCACTGCGTAACTATTTATCCGACCCCGCTGGAGCAGATGCATCTGGCGCGGATGAATTTTCTGAAAAATTATACCGATCATGTGGGTTTAAGCGATCATTCTCTGGTATCGCGTGATGGTGTGAAGGCTGCACTTGCTGCAATCTATCTTGGCGCGGAAATTATAGAACGGCATTTTACTGTTCTGCCGGAAGAGGGGAGTCGGGATGGGCGCGTTTCCATTCGCGCTGAACATATAGTGCAGATAAAGGAATTTTCAGCTTTAAACAAAGATGCACAGCTTGAATATCTAAATACCGAAATTCCTGATTGGAAAATAATGTTAGGGCAGGAAGATCGTGAATTAAGTCACGAAGAGCTGTTGAATCGGGCTTATTATCGCGGGCGTTTCAGTAATAAAATTGGTGAAAAACAAATTTTTAATTGGCAGCCAGAATCAACTCAGGCTATGCAGGAAATAGCAAAGGAAAGACAGAAAAATGCGGCGTAATGATCAACTGAAAGAAATTTATAATTCTGCGTATTCCGGCAATAAAGCTTATGCTGGTGATAAGGATAGTTTTTTTACCTTCTCAACTATGGATATCACGCAGTATCTGGTGGCGAAGGTGGATTTTACTGGTAAAACCGTGCTGGAAGTTGGCTGTGGAACTGGTGAAACAGCAATGGCGATTGCTGGTGCTGGTGCAAAAAGCGTTTATGCTGTGGATTATGCGCAGGAAGCAATCAAAGGCTGTAAGCTGCGCCACCAATCTGACAATCTTGTTTTTGATACTAAGGATTACCACGATATAACCGAGTTTTATGATGTGGTGGTTTTGCAGGAAGTTATCGAGCATCTGGATCATCCAGAGCAGGCAATTACCGACCTTATGCAGCGCGTGAAAAAAGACGGTATATTGGTTGTAACCTGTCCTAATTTTACCAATATACGTGGCTATATCTGGATGACCCTGCAACTGCTTTTGGATGTTCCAATGTCACTTACTGACATTCATTTCTTTTCACCGTTTGATTTTGAGGAAATGGCGAAGAAGCAGGGATTTAAGCTGGAATGGAGCACATTTGCCCATGATCGGGTTTATGGCGAAAACTTAATTATTGATATGCGTAAACGCTTAACCAATGCCCTGCGTGATGCAAAACTTGATAACAGTAAAGTGGAAAAAATGATGCAGTGGTTAGAAAAAGTTATAACCATTGATAATGTGCATAATGAATTTAATGGTGGAAAGGGATTTTATGTCTTCAGCCGGTAAAAAAGTAATCCCCACAATTGTTGGCGATGGGATTTCGGCGAACCGCGCGAACTGGAGTTTCAGCGGCGAGGTGGCTAAGGGATTTGACAGTCATGTTTCTAAATCAGTGCCTCTGTATAAAGAGGGGCATCAGTTGGTTTGCGATTTGAGCGATTTCTTTTTGAAACCCGGCTCGCTTTGCTATGAAATTGGGTGTTCGACAGGCGCGCTTACCACCAAGCTTGCCGAGCATACCGCTGGCAAGGCTGATGTACGTTTTATTGGTATGGATGTTGAGCCGGACATGGTAGAAATAGCTAATCAGCGCGGGAAGGATTTTAAAAATATCTCATTCGTGGTTGATGATGCGTTGACCATGGAAATGCAGCCCTGCGATTTGATTATTTGTTATTACACGGTGCAGTTTATCCGCTCTAGCGAACGCCAACGGTTGATTGATAAGTTTTATAACCATCTGCAATGGGGCGGCGCGCTGCTTATGTTTGAGAAGGTGCGTGGAGCAGATGCACGTTTTCAGGATATGCTGACCCGTATGTATGATGATTTTAAATTAGCTCAAGGTTATACGCCTGATGAAATAGTTTCCAAGGCTCGTAGTCTTAAAGGAATTCTGGAACCATTTTCTACACAAGGGAATATTGATATGTTAAAACGTGCAGGTTTTGTCGATATCATGTCAGTTATGAAATATATATGTTTTGAAGGATTTGTGGCGATAAAATGAAAACAAACAAACAAGAACGTCCTGCCATAGAAGCTGGTACATTCGATATAAATTCTTTCGAAGAACGTCTGGAAGCTAAAAGCCGTTTTGATGGCAATTTACGGCATGGAGCTAAGAGTTTTCATGACCAGACTAATCGTAGTGGTAAGGGTAAACCTTCCAGCGGTTATCTTATCCGCGAACATGCGATGCTGGTTGATGATTCCGGCGTTGATCGTTATCAGCGCAAGGAAGGCATGTGGGAAGATGTAGATAGCTGCCCGGTTTGTGATAATAAAGAACGTGAGCATTTCTTAAGTCGCTTTGGTCTGGATATTTACCGCTGCCTTAATTGCACGCATCGCTACCTGCATCCGCGTGTGAAATTTGATGTGGCGGAACGGGTCTATATGGATGATAAAACCGCATCTGATATTTACACTCAACCACTACAAATTGAAATTGATGAAATAAAATATCAGTATGGTCTTGACCTCATTGAAAAGCTTAATCCTTCTGCGCGCGGCAAGATATTAGATCTCGGTTGTGGCGCGGGTGTGTTCCTAAAAATGGCGCAGCGCAATGGTTGGAAGCAATGTGTTGGTGTTGATGTGAACGAGCGTTACAGCGATATTTATAATGATGGCGGTGGAATCCAGTTTATCAATTCCAGCTTCGAGCGGTTAGAGCCTAATAAACTCGGCAATAATTATGATGCGATTTCAATGTGGAGCGTGCTGGAGCATCTCTATGATAAACACGCTATTCTTGATGCTCTTATAAAAATGCTTGCGCCAAACGGATTGCTATTTATTCTAGTTCCTAATGTTGAGTCGTTGGCAACGCGCCTGATGCGGGAAATGTCGCCAACTTTTGCGTGGAAACATGTTTCGCATTTTTGTCCAAAAAGCCTGACTGTTTTAATGGAACGTCACGGTCTTACCAAAATATTCCATGAAACGGTTATTACTGAAATCGATAATATAAAAAGCTATATGTCGGGCGAATATCCGTATCATGGTTATGGCGATCCTGCTGGTTTGTTTGACTGGATTACACCTGATTATATTCATCGCAATATGCTTGGCAGCCGTCAAATAGCAATTTTTAAAAAATCATAACACGAAGGTGGGGCATGATACGCGGACAGAAACTTACAGCAATTATTCCTGTGCGTGGTGGCTCAAAAGGTATTCCAAAGAAAAATCTCAGTAGATTAGGCAAGGATACTTTACTTGAGCGCGCAATTAAACTGGCTAAAAACTCGGAGTATGTTGATCGTGTTTTAGTTTCTACTGACAACGAAGAAATGTTCGCCATTGCTAAAAATTATGGCGTGGCGATGAAGAATTTACGTCCGGCGGAATTGGCAACTGATACGGCGAAAACTGTTGATGTGGTGAAGCAGGCAATTGCAGCCGAAAATATAGATGAAGGTTATATTTTATTGTTGCAGGTAACCTCGCCGCTGCGTATTTCTGCAGATTTGCAAGCTCTCTGCAATGGTTTTGATAATGCAGACCCGACGCAGGTGGAGGCAATTGTGAGCCTAGTGGAACATGACTCACCACATCCTGATAAAATTCAGAAAATAGACGATGGTTATGTTCGTTCCTATCTAGGTAAAGAATCAATGGTGGCGCGCCAGCAACTGCCCAAGGTTTATTCGCTTAATGGAGCTTTTTACCTAACGCACCGTAATATATTACTCGAAAAATCCACATTCATGCCGCCAAAGACTATCCCTTACGTTATGCCGCCAGAACGCAGCCTCAACCTTGACACAAAAATGGATATGTTTTTGCTGGAAATGCTGGTGGAAAAAGGGCGGATTGAGATTGAAGAATTATGAATCCTTGCATAAGGGTTACCGCTATAGTAGTTTCCCGAAATTCCTAATCTATTTTGGTAATATAATAAAATGCCGGCAGCTCCTTTCGAGGTTACTCACCGTAATAATCTTGGTCCTACTTATCGTGGCATTCATATTCATGCTCTTGCTGGATTGCATGAATATGCAGCGCAGTTAGCCGATAAGTTTTTTAGCAAAGAGCTTTCGGTTTTGGAGCTAGGAGCTGGCTCTGGCGCGCTTTCCCTGCGCCTGCAGGATAACGGCTATAAAATGAATCCAGTTGATTTAGATGGTGGCGATTGGAATTTAGATATTCCATTGGTGGAAGCTGATTTGAATCAACCGCGCTGGTATGATGGGAAATTAAAGCAGGAGAAATATAAGCAGGTAATTGCGCTGGAGATTATTGAACATCTGGAAAATCCTGCCAAATTTTTTCGTGATATTATGGATATTCTTGAACCGGGCGGCAGGCTCATTCTTTCCACTCCTAATATTTTCACTTTTCCTTCTGTTCACGCTGCTTTCAAACGTGGTGAATTTGCCCTTTTTTCGCCAGAAGATTGCATTACCTCTGGTCATATATCTATTTTGCCATGGTGGTTACTCAGGCACTTTTCCGCACGCTCGGGTTTAAAGGTTATTCATTGCCAGGGTGTTTGCGATATTCCAATAAGCGGTGTAAGAAAAATCATGGTTTCTGCCTTCCGTTTGGTACGCAGCCTGTTGTTTACTCCGCGTGATTTTAAAAATTATGAAGGGTTGAATGTGGTAATGGTTTTTGAAAAACCAGTATAGCTAATTAAGCATGTAATTGCTTAATCAGCTATGAAAATCGCAAGCCGAAAGCGCGATTTTTCGCGCCGTAGGCAGCGTCAAAATGATGCAATCATTTTGTTAGTTAACTATATAAGTATAAACTGGAGCACTGACATGATATCTGTACTAAGAAAGATACCTAAAGCTCTCTATTTGCGTTACGGAATGTTTCGTGACTACCAAACTTATAGAAATAATTTTAAATCGATTGAACTGCCTGCTATGGGTGGGAACAGCACATTGTTATTTGTAGCGGGCAGGGGGATGAATACCAGCTGGGCGCAGATGTGGACATATCTTGGTGTTTCTGGTCGCGCTGCGGGTTATGCACCTGCCGTGATTTTGCTGCGCAAACAATGGCTGCATAAGCTATATTTCCAGCTGATAAATGCACGTATTTATATCCTTGAAGATTGCCTGGATAGCGCGTCATCATCATTTTCACTTTCCAAGCTGGATGACTTACATACTGCCTCTGACTGGAAGCAGATAAAACATAAGAACATGCCAGTTGGGGCGATGGTTCTTTCTACTTATTGTCGCCATAATGCTACAGGTTTTATTAATCCTAAACTTCCTGATTTTCTGCCGTTTGCTAAAGAATGGGTAGAAAATATATGCCTTGCCTATGATGCAGCCGAGCTTTTTTACAAAACTCACAATGTAAAAACGGCGATGTTTTCTGAGACTTTTATCGAGGAATATGGCGGGTTCTATTATGCCGCTTTGGCAGCAGGGGTTGATGTTATAAAAACCAGCGGCACTGTGCGTGATAACGCTATTGTTGTGCAGCGTAGACGAACGGAAAACGAGAGGTTGCACCATGCAGCCCTGACCAATGGCGCGTGGGAATATATAATGAATCTGGGGAATGATGCTGAAATCCAGCAGGAAGTAGCAAAGAATTTTTCTGATCGTTATAGCAATAAATGGCTACGTTCAAAACGCAACCATGCTGACACTAAAATTTTTACCCGTGATGAAGGTAGGAAGCAGCTGGGAATTGCACCAGAGCGCAAAGTGGTAGTGATATTCAGCCATATACTTTATGACGCGCTGTTTCATTATGGTGATGAGCTGTATCAGGATTATGCAACATGGCTGATAGAAACCATAAAAATAGCAAAAGAAAATCATAATATTGACTGGTATGTCAAACTGCATCCTTCCAATTTATGGCGCGGTGAATTTCAATCCTTGCTCAAAGGAAAATACGAAGAAGAAAGAATTATTGAGGAATATGTCGGCGAATTGCCTTCCCATATTAAACTTATTTATGCCGATACTAACATAAGCCCTTATGGTTGGTATCAGATAGCTGATTACGGAATTTCAGTGCGGGGAACGGCAGGACTAGAAATGCCTTGTTTGGGAAAACCAGTAGTTACGGCTGGCACAGGGCGCTACGAAGGCAAGGGCTTTACTATCGATCCAGCGACACCAGATGACTACAGGAATATTCTTCTCAGTCTACATGAAGTGCCACCGCTAACAGATAAACAAATTTCTCTGGCAAATCGTTACGCCTACGGATTATTTAACTTGAAGCCATTTGAACTTTCTGGCTTAAAACCGACCTTGCGCTACGGTGTAACAAAGGTAAAAGAATCTGATGATTTGATCTACATTCCTGTTGCAGATAATCAGCAAAGAGATCTGGCAATATTTACTAAATTTCTTCAGGATAAAAGCAGGCTTGATTTGTTGAATGGTCAGTGAGTATGGATGATAGCAGGTCTGAAGTTATATTGATTTCAAATGCTTCGGCGTATGGCGGGGTTGCCACCCATCTTAACCAATTCAGCAGGGTTCTTTTTGCTGCATGTAATGTAAAAAGAGTGCTATTATTTTGCAGCACAAAGCCCACAATTTCTCATATTTCTTGCCCGATTTCCATTTATTCCACAACCGAAATATTATTGTCTCGTCTATCGTTCGTTCGCTTCTTGGTCATACCGATTAATTTTGTGCGGGAATTATTTGTTGCGCTCTGTAATTCCTGCATAGGACGCAATTTAAACATAGTTTCCCATGATCCTAATAGCTTCTGGGGGTTTGTGCTGCTTGCTGGCAAAGCAGATTATTTTTTATTTGTAACGCCCGATCTTTCATCTATGGAAAGAAAATCAGGGCTGAAATTTTATATTTATAAATTATGGCGGAAATTTTTGAATATATTAGTTGTAAAACGTCTGGGTAGTAACCGTTTAAAGCTTGTTGCTCCGACTGATTTTGCTGCGGAGATCTGGGCGCGTTATATCGGCATAGAACCGAAATTAATTAGTATACTCTCCAATCCACCTTTTTTGAAAAGACCATGTGAAACTATTATTATTGACACGCAATCAGCAGATGTTCGCGTGGCGCAGTGGCTGGATCTGCATAAATCCGGTAAGAAACTGATACTCTCTGTTGGCATGATGGTGGATTATAAAAATCCTGTAGCATGGGCAGAAATTGTAGGAAAAATACAGGCACAGCGTGATGATTTATTTTGGATATGGGCGGGTGACGGTGAAGAGCTGGAAACTATACGGAAAAAATTGCAGGGAGTGCCGAGAGCTTTTGCGGTTGGCAGGCTAAATCAAAAAGACCTGAAAGAATTATATGAAATAACGCACGTATTTTTTCATCCAGCTATCAAAGAGTCGCAGGGAATTGTAGTGATGGACGCGCTGACTTACGGCATTCCTGTTATTCTCAATAACAGCGATGCACTGCCGGAATTGATAAAAGACAGTGAGGCTGGATTAATTGTGGAATGTCAGGATATTAATGCGCCAGATAAGATTGCACAGTATCTTTCCTCTCTTGATGATAGAAAAGCTTATGAAAAAATATCGCAGGCAGCATCAATGCTTGCAATAGAGCGTTACTCATATGATAAATGGCAGCAATGTTTAACTGATTTACTTAAGTCTTAGGAAACAAATGTCTGGCAAACGCAAAGCTCTGATAACTGGAATCACTGGGCAGGATGGTTCATATCTGGCAGAGATTCTGCTGGCGAAAGGTTTTGAGGTGCACGGAATAATAAGGCGCGAAGCTTTGGAAGACCCTACCCACCGCCTTACCAATATAATTGCAATTCAAGAAAAAATTCATCTTCATGTTGCTAATATTGATAACCCACTTGCCACCCGCAAAATAATTTCCGAGGTACGGCCAGACCAGTGCTATCATCTGGCGGCGGCAAGTTTTGTGAGCTACGATTTTGATGATGAAAATACTATCCTAAGCCATAATTTTTCAGCAACCCATTACCTGCTTTCTTCGCTTAAAGAGCTTGCGCCAGAGTGCCGCCTTTATTTTGCTGGCTCTAGCGAAATGTTTGGTGAGCCTGATAGTTTTCCGCAGAATGAAAAAAGCCGTTTTAATCCCCGCTCGCTATATGGAATTTCCAAGCTTGCCAGTTATCATCTGGTCGCTAATTATCGCCGTCAACATGGTTTATTTGCCTGTGCTGGTATCTTGTATAACCATGAATCACCACGCCGAGGATTTGAGTTTGTCACGCGCAAAATAACTTCCAGTGTCGCCCAGATCCATTTGGGGCTTCTGAACCGCCTTGAGCTTGGTAATATTGCGGCAAAGCGCGATTGGGGCTATGCGCCAGAATATGTTAAGGCAATGGTCGCTATGCTCGAACATGATTCGCCTGATGATTATGTTATTGCCACAGGTATATTGCATAGCGTTGAAGATGTGTTGCGCCTAGCGTTTTCAGCAATTGGCAAGGATTATAAAAATTTTGTTGAAGTTAATGAGCAGTATTTCAGACCAGAAACAGGTATCCCACTAGTTGGCGATTCAAGTAAAGCAAGCAAGATTCTAGGTTGGAAATATGAGCGGAATCTCGAATCGATAATTGAAGAAATGGTGACTAATGATATTAAACTTCTAAAAGGTGCGGCATGAATATTTTATTCACTACACCGATATTAGAGCATCCGCCAGCAGGTGGGCCGCAGCTGCGTATTGAAAACAGCATCAAAGCCTTAAGCCGTGTGGGGAAGTTATATATTATTTCGCGTGCCAGCAGGCTCATGATTGGCGGGCAGGCAGCAGAAGATTTTTATCGCAGTTACGCGCAGGATTTTCGCTATGCGCCGTCCTGCGTAGGGCATTGTTCCAACCGTTATATCCGCAAGGCACAGCGTGTGTTTGGCGGTGTGACCGGTTTGGATGCGGAGCGTGACTGCGCATATATACTGCGGTGTGTGGATGAATGGAAAATAGATGTAGTGTGGCTGGGTTATGGCAATATATCTTTTCCCTTGATTAAAAAATTGCGTGCTGCCCGCCCGAATCTAAAGCTGGTTTGTGATACCGATAGTATCTGGTCGCGGTTTGTTTTGCGTGAACTTCCCTATATTAAAAATAGCTTACGTAAATTGCTGGTTGCGCGCAGAGGTCGCGCTAAAGAAATTGAAGAGCGTAAATGGGTTGAACTGTGCGATGTTACAACTGGGGTTTCAGAAGTTGATTGCGCCTATTACCGAACGCTTACCAAAGATGTGCATAAGGTTCAGCAATTTTCCAATGTTATAGATTTGGATACTTATTCAAAAACATCTCCTGAAGCAGAAGCTTTGCATAAACCATATATTTATCTCGCTGGAACTTTTGGTCATGCCAACAGCCCGATGGATAAAGCGGCGCGCTGGATGCTGGATGAGGTAATGCCGCTAGTGCGTAAATCCCTGCCTGACCTGCATTTTTATATTGTCGGCAGTGGTTCGGATATGACCCTTGGGCATGAAACAAATGCTAACGTAACGGTTACTGGAAAACTGAAATCAGTGCTGCCTTATCTTTGCTACGCGGACGTTTCAGTTGTGCCGCTGAAATTTGAATCAGGTACTCGTTTTAAGATTCTTGAGGCTGCCGCTTGCGACATTCCAATTGTCTCAACTATCCTTGGCGCGGAAGGGATTCCTGCTGAAAATGAGAAACATTTATTACTTGCTGATAGCGCTGAAGATTTTGCTCAGGCAATTGTAAAACTAGTAAATGATAGAGCCTATGCCAAGCAGCTTGCTAAGTCTTGTAAGGAGATGGTATATAAAGAGTTTAGTATTGATACACTTGAAAAAGAAGCCAAAGATATATTGGAATATATTGCAAAATGTCAGAAATGATCGAACGATTAACTCAAGGTGAGCAGTTGCTTGCTATTATTGTCCGCGCGGATTTTCGCGAGCCAGGCATCCATTTTTTTACTGAGCCTGATTTGTCACAGCAGCTTGGCTATATGCGCCATCCTGCGGGCAAGGTTATTGCTCCACATGTGCATAATCCTGTGCCGCGCGAGGTGCATTTTACGCAGGAAGTATTGCTTATCCGTAGTGGCAGTGTTCGTGTTGATTTTTATGATGACAAAAAAAACTATCTGGAAAGCAGGGTTTTACGCACTGGCGACACTATCTTGCTGGCAACAGGCGGGCATGGTTTTGTTGCCCTTGAAGAACTGGAAATGATAGAAATCAAGCAAGGACCGCATGCGGGAGAATCTGACAAAACTCGTTTTTCTCCGATCTCTGAATCACAGCTAAAAATAAAGGATTAGGTGTGAGTGATTTTATTCCAGTAAACGAACCGCTTCTTGATGGGAATGAAAAAAAATACTTATCTGAATGTATTGATACTGGCTGGATTTCATCGGAAGGCCCATTTGTAAAACGTCTGGAAAAAGATTTTTCGGCGTGTGTTGGCAGGAAATATGGTATTGCCGTTGCCAATGGTTCAGTCGCGCTGGATTTAGCTATTGCCGCGCTGGGTATTGGGCAGGGCGATGAGGTGATACTTCCGAGTTTTACCATTATTTCCTGTGCAGCAGCGATAGTGCGTGCTGGCGCAACTCCTGTAGTGGTGGACTCAGACCCTAAAAACTGGAATATGGATTTGCAGCAGGTGAAAGCTCGCATAACCAATCGTACCAAAGCGGTTATGGCGGTGCATATTTATGGTTTATGTGTGGATATGGACGCGTTGCTTGCTATTACCGAGCCGCTTGGTATTGCAGTTATTGAAGATGCTGCGCAGGCGCACGGGCAAACTGTGCGTGGTCGTCCTTGCGGTAGTTTTGGGGTGATTAGCAGTTTCAGTTTCTATCCCAACAAACACATAACCACAGGTGAAGGTGGAATGGTGATGGTGGATGATGATGCTCTGGCTGCACGCTCAGACAGCTTGCGTAATCTGTGTTTCCAGCCAGAAAAACGCTTTGTGCATGAAGAGTTAGGCTGGAATTTCCGCATGTCGAATTTGCAGGCGGCGGTTGGTTGCGCGCAGCTTGAAAGGCTAGATGAATTCACTAAAATCAAGCGCGCAATGGGAAATCTTTATAGGGAATTACTGGCTGACGTAAAAGGAATTGAGCAGCCGCTTGATAAAACGGATTGGGCAGAAAATATTTATTGGGTTTATGGTTTGGTGCTTGCCGATGACGTGCCTTTCGACGCGAAAGAGGCTATGGCAAGGCTGGCGAAACTTGGAATAGGAACGCGCCCGTTTTTCTGGGGTATGCATGAACAACCGGTATTTAAGAAAATGGGATTATTCAAAGATGAAAATTTGCCAGTTACGCAGCGTTTAGCGCGGCGCGGTTTTTACATTCCCAGCGGAATGGCACTTACGGTGGCGCAGGCGGAGCGTGTGGCAGCAGCAGTAAGAGAGGTGCTTAAATCATGACCGTATTTGCCGAGTATGCCAAATATTATGACCTGCTTTATAAGGATAAGCCTTACAAACAGGAAGTAGCGTATATAACTAAAGTGCTGAAAAAACATGTTCCGGCAGCGAAATCATTAATTGAGCTTGGCTGTGGTTCGGGTGTTCATGCTTCCTATCTGGCTGAGGCGGGATTTCAGGTTTACGGTGTTGACCAGAGCGAATCAATGCTAGAAGCGGCAAAAGAGCGTTGCGCAAAACTTCCGCAAATAAATTTGCATAAAGGCGATGTTCGTAGTGTGCGCCTAAATGTAAAAGTTGATGCGGTACTTTCGCTGTTTCATGTTGTGAGTTATCAGACTTCTGACGTGGATGTGCGCGCTATGTTTGCAACCGCAGGGGAGCATCTGCAGGCAGGTGGCATTTTCTTTTTTGATGTTTGGTATGGCCCTGCGGTTTTGACTGACCGTCCGCTGCTGCGCGTAAAAGAGTTAGAAGATGAAGAGGTGCATATCACCCGCATTGCCACGCCTACTATGGACGCAACAAAAAATACGGTAGATGTTCATTACCGCTTGATAGCGCGCAACAAAAAAACTGGTGTTTACAGTGAAACGCAAGAGCATCATCTGATGCGCTATTTCTTCACTCCAGAACTTAGTAAATTTGCTGCAGATGCTGGTTTTGAAGTGATCGATTCACATGAATGGATAACAGAAAATTCTCCAAGTTTTAATAGCTGGGGCGTAAGTTTTATATGCCAGAAAAAATAACCAGAGTTGGAATTTATCTCGGATTTCGCAGTGGGGCTGGTGGTGTTTTCCAGTATAGCCTGAGCGTGCTTGATGCCCTCAACACTCTGCCTGCGGACTCATATAAAATAATAGTGGCATATGAAGATCCTAGCTGGCAGCCGTATTTTTCTGGGAAGAACATGGAGGTTGTGCATATTGGCACGCAGCAAGGTGAGCGTAAAGGTTTGGGCTGGCTTTGGGGCAAATTATGCCTGCCATTATTATTGTGGAAAATTGGTATATGGCGGCTTGATAAAACTGCGCAATTTTTTGCGCACTCAAAAGCAGATTATTGGATTTTCCCCGCGCAGGATCATTGGACATATCTTGCACGCGTTCCTGCCATAGGTGTGATCCATGATCTGATGCACCGCTATGAATCTCAGTTTCCTGAAGTATCCAGCAAAGGGCGTTATTTCCTGCGCGAACATCGCTTTCGTTCAATTTGTCGCGCTGCAAAGGCAATATTGGTAGATTCTGAAACTGGTAAAAAACAGGCTATGGAAAGCTATGGCGTGAAAGCAGAAAAAATTTACCCACTTCCATATATTCCACCTAACTATATTTATAATAAAGAAATCCCAGGAGATTTTGCAACGAAGTTTCCATTACCAAAAAAATACTTCTTCTATCCTGCACAGTTTTATCCGCATAAAAACCACATTCGTCTAGTGCAGGCGGTTGCCACTATCCGCAAAGATTGCCCGGACATACATCTGGTTCTGGCAGGACCAAAAAATCACTCATATCCTCAAATATTAGATGAGGTGAAAAAACTGGGAATTGAAAACGCTGTTAGTTTTATTGGTTATGTGCCGGATGAGTATTTGCCGGAGCTATATCGGAGGGCGCGGGCGTTGGTTATGCCAACATTTTTTGGCCCTACCAACATCCCGCCTCTGGAAGCGCAGGCACTTGGCTGTCCTGTGATAATTTCCGGCACTTATGGCATGCCTGAACAATCAGGGGATGCAGCATATTATATAGAGCCATCCTCGGTCGATTCTATTGCTGTGGCATTAAAAACATTGTGGAATGACGACAATTATTGTATGTCGCTACGCAATAAAGGATATGCACATTCCAGCAGATGGACACAAAAAGATTTTAGTGCGCGGTTATATAAGATATTATGTTCAATTGGTAACAAAATATGATGTCAGCACTTTTGGAGAAGATTGATTTATTTAATAATAAATTTTCGTTCCTGTTTCCAATATTGCTGGCAATCCTGCTTTTTGGGCAGATATTTTTTTCAATAATTTATCATTATCTTGATATCAGTCGTCCGGCTTTATTGGTGGCTCCTGTGCTGGCGGTATTATTGCTTGCCCGTTTTTTTAAAGATGGAAAAGAGTTTCGTCCAACATGGATTGATATTTGTATGGGAGCATTTTTTGCTTTTATACTTATTTCATTGATCATGCATGGGCAATATTCTCATCAACTATTTTTCAAGAATTATATAGGATTTATGGCCTTTCCTTTTATGGCAGGAAGATTGTTGAATAAAAACGAGTTGAAAGCATTTGTTTTTACCGTTTTATTCCTGACTATTGCTGCCGCTATTATAGTTAGTTTTGAGCTGATTTTTATACCTGCAGATGAATATAATCAGGATCGGATTTCGACCTTATTCTGGAATTATGACCCTAATTATTATGGTGGTATACCAACCAACACTTTCGCCGGTTTTGCACTTGCGCCGTTGCTTATATTGCTGCACTGCCCTATATTCAAAATACGTGACAGTAAGTTTTTCTGGATGAAAGCAACATTGATTTTCCTGTGTGTGTGGGTACTGTTAATTATTGCTACCAGAAGCACCATACTCAGTGGCTTATTGTTTTCTGCCGTTGCGATAGTATTTTTTAATTATAACAATATAAAAGTTTTATTAAGACAGGCAGTACTCCTTATATCTGCCATATTATTTGCTTTAGTTATGATGCCGCAGGTAAGAACAGATTTTTTATTGAGCGGGTATAATCAGCTGGTAAACGTAGTAAAAAAACAGGATGAATATGACTTGGGTGATATTGAAAAAGTGAAGCCCGCTGCTGTGCCAGCGCAGGAAGAAATTCCCAGGTCAGGAGTGCCAAAGCTTAATACATTCCTGCCGGATATCAATTGTACTAGCAATTGCAACTCAATCTCTGCCAGATATTATCTGTCTTTAAGCGCATTGAAAATATTTGAAGAAAACCCTGTTTTCGGAATAGGTGCTAATAATTATGTAGTATATACAGGAGAATCATCACAAAGATTATTGCCCCACAATCTGACATTACATATTTTTTTAGAGCTTGGTGTTGTCGGTGGAGGCTTGTATTTATTTGTAGTTTGCGGATTGATTTTTTATTTCTCTCGCGGCTTTGTACATAAACAACGCAATCAGGAAAATAATATAATTGACACAGCATTCCTGCTCTGGGGCAGTATTTTGATAATAGAACAATTTTCCGGCAATTATTTTGTTACTTATCAGTTTTATGCTATGACAGGTATATTAATATCAGCATATCAGCGCGCTCTTATGAATAAGCAGGAAATATTGCAAAATGCATAAAGATAACCCGGGAGATATCTTTGCTTAAAATCTCCATTATAACCGTATGCTACAATTCGGCAGATACTATCGAAGATACTTTGCGCTGTATTGCCGGGCAGACCTATCAGCATGTGGAGTATATAGTCATTGACGGCGGTTCTACCGATGGAACGCAGGATATAATCAGGCGTTATGAAAGCAATATCTCATTGCTTGTTTCTGAACCGGACAAAGGTATCTTTGATGCCATGAACAAGGGGTGGCAGAGGGCTACAGGTGATGTTGTTGCTTTCCTGAATTCTGATGATGTTTATATGCACAAGGATGTGCTTAAAGAAGTTGTGGCGGTAATGTCAGATCCTGATATTGACGCTTGTCACAGCGACCTTATCTATGTTGACAGGAAAGACACTGATAAAATAATCCGCTATTGGCGCGGACATGAACACGGGGCAGGGGATTGCCTCAAAGGCTGGATGCCAGCTCATCCAACTTTTTTTGCGCGCCGTTCATTATTTGAACGTTTCGGTGGGTTTGATATACGCTACCGCAAACAAGCTGATTTTGTAATGGCAGTGAGCTGGTTTGAGCTGCATAAAATACGCAGCCGCTATGTGAATGAGATATGGACGCGTATGCGTACAGGCGGTGCTTCCAATAATAGTTTGCGCAGTATAATAAAAAGCAATATCGACTGCTATCGTGCATGTAAAGAGCTTGGTTTTAATGTAACGCCATTTTTTATAATAAGGAAAATATTGTCACGTTTTCCACAATATTGGCGCAAGCCGAAAGCTGCTGTTTAAATGAAAATCCTTATCACAGGAGCAACCGGTTTTGTTGGTGAGCAGCTGGTATTGCGCGGCATGAACCTGCCAGCAAAGGAATTGCTTTTGCTTGCGCGTGATGACAAAAAAATTCCCGGTAATTTAAAACATTTGAGCCGGCTTATTCGTGATATTAACATGCTGAAGACGGAGGATTTGCAGGGAGTAGACGTGGTTATCCATACTGCTGCCAAAGCTCATGATAACAGAGCTTCGGATTCAGAATATGAGATAAATAATACGCAAGCCACGCGCCATTTAGCGGAGTGTGCAGCTGCTGCCGGTGTGCGCCGTTTCATATTTATAAGCACGTTAAAAGTGCACGGAGAATATACACTGCCTGACCACCAATTCCACTCTTCCGATCGGCCTAATCCTTGTGATGCCTATGCGCGTTCGAAGCTTGCGGCAGAGCAGGATCTGCAGAAAGTGGCTGGTGAGAAAATGGATTGGGTGATAATCCGTCCACCGCTTATTTATGGTAAGAAAATAACTGGCAATCTACAAATGCTGGAGAGCTTGATAAGAAAAAAAATACCAATGCCTTTTGCCGCGATAAAAAATAAACGCAGTGTTTTGGCAGTAGATAATCTGGTAGATGCTGTATGGAATATGCTGACATTGGAAAATATATCCAGAAAGATTCTACTTTTAAGTGATGGTGAGGCGGTTTCCACTGCTGATATTATTCGATATATTGGCAAAGAGATTGGGGTTACGCCGATATTATTACCATTACCCGATTTTATATTAAAATTTGGTTGTCGCATATTGGGTAGGGAAGATATTTATATTCGTACCTGCATGTCGTTGCAGGTTGATGATAGTGAAGCACGCAAACTGCTGAATTGGTCGCCACCATTCAATGCTTTATATTAATTTTCACTTCTTATTTCCTATATTTCATACTCATTCTTTATAATTATTATACATAATGAGTATAGCTGTTTGTGACAGGAAATGATTAAAAACTCTACTTCAAGTAGCAAATAAAAAAAATCTAAATATGTTGCATAAAAGCAACTATAGAAAAAAATATGATATAAATCATTATATTGCTAATGACATCCACAGGCTAAAAGTGTAAATACAATAGCCTGTTTGTCTAATGGCTCTATATTAATAATTCTCGGGATTTAAATAATTTGATGATTCGTGCGTAAAAAACTGTTGCGTTTGTTAATAATTTCTAATATTTGGTTAATATCAACTTATGGAATTAACAATTTATGTCTGAACAAATGTCGCAACAAATGCATGAAGATGATTCTGAAACACTGAATTTTACAGGTGTCTTGCAGGCAATCGAGACTAAGCGCGAATTTAATACATATGCAAAAGGTGAACCGGTTATATATGAGTTCACCGAAGATCCGGCACTTTTACACCAATATTATCGCCTTCGTGAAGATAGGTATCGCAGGGTATTTAATCTAAGGGGTTTTGATGGCGGTGAAGATAAATATGATAGATTGAGCCATATATTGGTGGCTAGAAGAGGTAGGCTTTGTCTTGGCGGATGTCGGCTTACCATTCGTGAAGGGGATGAAACTTGGTCATTGCCAACTGAAGTTGACGAATACATATTCCGCGATTTATTTCCTGATTGGGGACTTGATAAAGTGAGACATGCTGAAATTTCCAGATTTGTTGTTATGGAAGACAGCGGTGAAGAGGATGTTACATTTGGTTTATGTAAAGCCATGTACAGCAAGGTAACGAGTTCTAATATTCACTACTTATTTGTAAGTTCAACCTATTCCATGGCGAGGAACTGGAGGATGATCTCAAACAGTTTTGGTGTAAGAACTACTAAAATAGTAAATGGGATACACCCACCTGACAGGGTCTTGGGAGAAGATATTAAATGGTATTTGACTGTTTCTGATTTAAGTGGATTTTGTCATAATGGTTATTGGGAAAAAGGTGGTAAAGATATAATTTTTTCAAACAATTATGAACTATTAAATTAATTTAAAATCATACGAAATTAGTATATATCAACAATCATTTTGTAAATTAATCTATTCTTAATCATATTAAGCTATTACCGATAATTGAAATTATTTTATATAGATAATAGGTCGGGGTGGTTAATATGTTGCGCTCTAGATTATTTGCGGTATTCTCTACTGTCGCGTTTTGCTACGCTCCTCCAGCGTTTGCCTCTTCAAGCGAAGATGCTGAAGTGGAAAAGCTTCTTAGTTTATCCTTGGAAGAGTTGGGCAATGTTACCGTAACCTCGGTTTCCAAAAAATCTGAACCGGAAAATGAAGCGGCGGCTGCCGTTTTTGTGATAACTCAGGATGAGATAAGACGTTCCAGCGCGACTAATATTCCAGAGGTGTTGCGTATGGTTCCTGGTATTTCGGTGGCGCAATCCGGTTCAAATAACTGGACTGTTACTTCTCGCGGGTTTAACAGCCAGTTTGCCAATAAACTTCTGGTTCTGATTGATGGAAGGACTGTATATTCGCCATTATTCTCCGGCGTTATCTGGGATTCTCAGGATGTTATGCTGGAAGATATTGACCGTATTGAAATAGTGCGTGGACCAGGGGCAACCTTATGGGGAGCCAATGCGGTAAATGGTGTTATCAATATTATAACCAAAAGTGCCAGGGATACGCAGGGCGGTCTGGCGACGGCGACTGCCGGAAACCAGATGATAGGCGGTGCGGTTCGTTATGGCAGCAAGATTGCTGATGGTAGTTATGCGCGTACCTATGCCAAATATAATGATTATGACGATCAGTATAATACAGATGGTAGTGATGCCGGGGATTCATGGCGCAAGAAACAGGCTGGATTCCGCAGTGACATGAAGCTTTCCGCTGATGATAAACTAACCGTTCAGGGTGATATTTATACTATTGATGAAGACGATCCGTTCATTTTTCCTGATCTAACATCCGGAACATACTATAGCTCTTCTAAAGGCTTCAAGTTAAAGGGTGGAAATATCCTGACGCGCTGGGAGAAGAAACACAGCAAAGATTCAGAAACTACTTTGCAGGCATATTTTGACAATGCATCCTCAGAAACATTGTTTTTTAATGATACGGCTAATACTGCTGATATTGAATTCCAGCATTTCTGGTCAGGGTGGGAAAGGCAGGAGTTTATCTGGGGTGGCGGTTACAGATTTATCAATGACAAGAACGATCCCATAAGTGCTCAATATAATTTGAGTCCGCGCACCAGAAATGACAATCTGTTTAATGCATTTTTTCAAGATAAAATTGCCCTTATACCTAGCGAGCTATTCTTAACTCTTGGTTCCAAGTTTGAACATAATGATTATTCCGGTTTTGAAGTGCAGCCAAGCGTGCGCATGTCCTGGGTGCCGTCTTATACCCAGACAGTCTGGGGTGCGATATCACGGGCGGTACATACTCCGAGTCGCTTCGATGCTGATGGACAATTATCATATGCCATATTACCACCAACAGCTACCGTTCCGATTCCAACATTAATTGAGAGCGAAGGTAATGATAGGTTGGATTCTGAGGAGTTGATTTCCTATGAACTTGGTTATCGCTTCCAGCCGATTAAGAATGCCTCTGTTGATATTGCTGGATATTACAATGACTATAATAAATTAAATATTGATACTTTAGGAAATCCAACAGTATTCGGCACTTATGTGCTGCAGCCACTTATAGCTCAGAATGCTAATAAGGCTAGTTCATTCGGTGGTGAAGTGTTAGTTAGATATGATGTTAATTCATCGTGGAGACTTACTGGTTCTTATAGTTATCTTAATCTTAAATTTGATGATAAGAGCAAAATTGTATCTTCGCTTTTGGGGAAAAACCCTAAAAATATGTTTAATGTCAGCTCAACCTATCTGTTCCAGAATAAAATTGAGATGAATAATGCGCTTTATGCGGTTTCTGAGCTGCATGGCATAGATATTCCCGCTTATTACCGTTTTGATACCAAGCTTTCCTATCCTTTGACTGATTCGGTAAAGGTAAGTCTGGTTGGGCAGAATTTGTTTGACCACAGGCATAAGGAATTTTCTCCATTCCTTTATCAGACTCAGACGGAAATCGGGCGCAGTATTTATGGCGGGGTTTCCTATAAATTCTAATTCCTAAGTGGTTTTCCGGTTTGCAGCATATGCTCAATGCGGGCAATTGTTCCTTTGGTTTTTACCAGTTCTATAAATCCGGCCACTTCCAAATCTAATATTTTCTGTTCGCTGATTTCATCAGCAATATCAGTGTCGCCACCGGTAAGAACCTGTGCTAGTACCCGTGATACCACCACATCGTGTGGGGTTGCCTTGCCGGAAGCAGCATAACCATCAATAGCCATGAATAATGCCACTTTTCCGGATTCACCGGGCAGGCGCAAAGCTTGCGGTGCCGGTGCTTCATAACCATCCACCATAGATAGGCAGCGTGCCTTAGCATCGGCAAGAACGCGGGTACGGTTCATGCTTATTCCATCGCTTTCACGCAGAATTCTTAAATCTTTTGCTTCCAGTGCCGAACCACCGGTTTTTGCCGTGCCTATCATTTCAAACACTTTGCTGACGGTTGGCATGGCATTAGCTGGATTATTTATATCCATATGCCGCAGCAGCATTTCCTTACACCCACCCCAGGCAGGAATAAGCCCGACACCAACTTCTACAAGTCCAGGATATGATTCAACATGTGCCTGCACTGCGTTTGAGTGCAGAACAATTTCGCAACCACCACCAAGTGCCATACCAGCTAGAGAGGAAACAACAGGAAACGGAGCGTGCTTAAGTGCCATCATTGCATGTTGTCCGGCGCGGATGACATCTTCAATCTGTTTCCATGCGGCAATATTTGCTGCCATTAGCATGAAGCCGAGATTAGCCCCTACCGAGAAATTATCGGCATCATTACCTATAACCAACCCACGGAAATCTTTTTTAACCAGTGCGACGGTTTGTTCAATCAGTGATAAAATATCAGGATCGACAGAATTCATTTTTGAGGTAAGTTCAAGGCAGGCAATGCCATCGCCAATATCCCAGAGGCTTGCGGAAGCATTTTTTATTACCGGCTTTTTGCTTAATTTTATATCTACAAGCATTAATGTTCCTGCCGGCGGAACAATTGAAATATACTCTCCTTTAATATTAATTGCGGTTTTCTGACCAGAGGTGGTTGAATATAGTGTTTTTCCTGTAGCGTTGGCAATTAATGTAGGAACTTCTTTCCCCTTTGCTTGCAGCATCCTCGCAAAATTATCGACACCGATCTTATCAATCATCTCAAACGGACCATATTTCCAGCTATATCCCAGCTTCATCGCTGCATCTACTGCTGCAATATCATCAGAAATTTCTGGAATGAGCGAAGCGGCGTAAAGCAGCGTTCCACCAAGCACTGAAGCTGCGTATTGTCCACCAATATCAGAATGAGTGAGAAGTGCGCCAATTCCATTTTTAGCAGCTTCAACACTTGCCAGTTCCACTTTGCCTTTGACCGGCTTGTATTCACCAGTTTTAAAGTCAATAACCTCTTTGATTTTTTTCTCACCTTCCTTATTCATGCGGTAGAATCCGCCTTTGCCTTTGCGTCCGGTATAACCGTCGGCAATCATTTTTTTCACTAGATCCGGTTCTTGATATAATTTTCTAAAAGCATCGTTTTCCGGAAGGGTGGCAAGCATAGCCTTGGCGATTAATGGCATCAGATCGATACCGATCAAATCAAACAAACCAAAAATACCAGTGCTTGGCATTCCCACCGGTTTACCCATAACAGCGTCAGCCTGCTCAGGCGAGATACCAAGGCGCATAGCTTCTATAAGTCCCAGCATCATCCAGTATACTCCGATGCGGTTGGCGATGAATCCAGGAGTGTCCTTGCAATGAACAACAGTTTTTCCCAGCTTCACATCAGCAAATTGCTCTATAGCGAGGACTGCTTCCTTACGCGTATCACCACCACCCAAAACTTCCAGCAGACGCATAAAGCGCGGTGGATTAAAGAAATGGGTAATCATGAAATCTTTCTTGAAATTTTCAGGCAGACCATCAGTCAGTGTTTTTAATGGAAGGGTGGAAGTGTTGGAGGAAATAACGCTTCCTGCTTTCCGTACCGTATCTATCTTACGGTAGACATCCTGTTTAACATCAAGCCGTTCTAGAACTGCTTCAATAATCCAGTCGCAATCGGCAAGCATATCCAGATTGTCTTCAAGATTGCCACAGGTAACAAGCTTGGTCACTTTAGGGTGCAGAAATCCTGATGGTTTATTGGCGAGTTGTTTCTCTATTGCTTTTTCAGTAAGTATATTACGGCTTTCTGCTCCAGCTGGTACTATGTCCAGTAAAATTACCGGAGTTCCGCTGCCTGCGATGTGTGCTGCTATTCCACTGCCCATTACTCCTGAGCCGATAACGGCAACTTTTTTGATAGTGGTCATAGCAAAATCATCCTTTCTGGTTATACTCTTCTCATTTCAAGAATTGGCTTCGTTAACCTTCAACTCGTGTAGTTTTTCTACACTTCGCCTCGATTGTCTAGCCAATTCTTGAACTGCTTTGAGTATATAAGAAGAGTATATTGGTTTATTTGGCGGCAATAGTTGGGTTTTGCGTTATTTTGATGCGGGCATTATAATCTTTGATGAATGATTTGGTTTTATTAACAGACTCGATTACCTCATCAAAATTACGTGAGTTAGGAGCAATATCCGGAGAAGTAACAAATTCAAACACTTTGCGATTAGGGTTACCTACCATGAGTGGTCCAAAATAATCACGTAGATACTGTAGCTGTTCCTTGTTGTCGGTAAAAACATAAGCAAGCGCGAGCTTAATCAGATGTTCGCTTTCGTCAAGATTGATTGGTTCGGTTATATCCCGTCTGTCTTTTAGTATATTTTCTACACTTCTGGTAAGTTTATCCCATTCTTTTGTTTTCCAATATATCATGATGCGGATTCGCTCTGTTTCTAGCGAATCATCCTGCCCCAATGTCTGCATTGCTAAATCATATTTTTCCAGATTCACCATAGCTTCTGCTGCCAGCCGGTTTCTAAGAAGCCGCAACATAATAGGATTTTCCCCAAAGACTGAATCCTGCAATGTGGTCAGGGCTTTTTGTGGCTGGCGGTTAAGAATATATACCGTGGCAAGTTTTGCTCCAATTTGGCTGCGCCTTTCTTTTTCCGTCTGCGCGCGCATCTGGTGATCCAGCAGACCGGCAACCTGTTCCAACAAATCAACGGAAATAAGTCGTTCTACCAGGCTGTCAATCATTTCATTGCCTGCCGTACCGGTAGGCATATAATTTCTATATTCGTAGTAAAGTGCCAGAGCTTCCAGAGGCGGTAATTTATCGGCGACACCATCATTAAACATGATGATAAAAGTTTCAGACATCTTGCGTGCCATATCTATGGCTACTGTGGTGTTTTTAAATGACTGGACGCCGTTGTTCCATACACGCATAGCATTTACATAATCTTTTTTCTCGTTATACAGATCACCAAGCAGAGTAAGAATAGTTAGTTCCAGATTATCACCATGCCAGCTCAGCCTTAGTCTTTCTAGCCTGTGGGCAGCTTCATCTTTATCCATGCCTGCTTCCATATCGCGAACTATGCGGGTAAATTCAGCACGGGCTTTTACGAATGGGTGTTTCACATCTTCGGCCAATTTATCGAGAGTTTCGGTTGCTTCTTCCTCTTGACCGGTGTTCATAGCTATTTTTGCCATAAGAAAATTTATATAGACATTGATAGAATCGAGCAGATTGTCTTGATGCAGTGAATCAAAAATTTTCAGCGCTATATTATAATCTTTGTTTGCTATGGCACGATCGGCGGCAACTATCGCTAGTTTTTGTCTGAATACAGGGGGATATTTACTTATATAATCATCATTCATTGATAAATAATCGTAAGTTTGGCTGCTGTTACCCAGCAAATCTGAAAGAACCGCCCGCCAATAATCAATTTCCTTATTGTTGTTTAATTCAGTAGCAGAAAAATCTTTTGCTGATTCTACAAATCTTCCCATAAGGAAATTGGCAACACCACGCATCGCATTTAGCTTAGCGCTGCGATAAAAAGACGGATTTGAACGGTTTATTCCATCAAGTAAAGCAGTGGTTTCCGGTATCATTCCATCACTTAAATATATCTGTGCCATTCTTAAGCGGGCGCTATTGGCATCCTGAATATTTTCAGTTTCAACAATCTGGCCGAATAGTTTTTGAAGCTGCTTTTGTCGGGATGAGGTTATCTCTGCTTTCCATATCTCATGAGGAAAAAGAGTAGGGCTTGCCTGAATCCCTTTTATTTCTTCTTTTATGTCTACCTTTGGAAGATTTGGAGAGATGTTAGCACCTTTGCTGGTAGTTATTCGTAGACCATTACGAAGCTGAAGAACAGAAACATCGTCAGCTTTTTTGACGATGGTTATCCCCTGCACGGTTTCCAGCAAATTAAATTCTACAAATTCCCGATATCTGGTTACACCTTCTCCTATTTTGAATAAGGGGGTTATAATTAACTCATCGCCAATTACCGGATCGCGGACAATTATTGGATCTGCCATCTCTAAAGTCGGAACTAACACATGTGGAGGTGCTGGAGGGCTCGTACTTACTTCAACTGGAAGCGGGAAAGAAACGGGCTGTTTCTTTTGAGTAAGTAATATAGCGATATTGTTCGAGCTATCTTCTTTCGTTATGTTGGCATAAATATTATCATCTATCGGTATATATAATATGGTAGCTTTTGAGTTATTTATAATAGACGGTTTACCTATGACGGTTTTTTCCATATCATCAAATTCTGATAGATTAAGTTTTGCCGGTTTTTCTAATATAATCCATAGATAACGATTGCGGATAAATATAGAAAAAGCAGTGCGTTCAGCTAGAGGTAAGCGCAGAGTGGCGCTATCTTCAGCTGAAGAAATAGCTACTTTGTTTGTCTGGCTCTGTGCGACTGCATTTCCTGTGCTTGGTTGGGCAGCACTATCATCAGCTTCTTTTGTTTTCTGAGGAACTGTAGGCTGTTCCTGTTTTTCTTCACCAGCTGAAGGCGTAAGCTTTGCAAGAAATCTTGCAGTATCCGCAGTTAATTTTTCTTCGTCTTTATTTTTTTCTTTATTAGAAGGCAGGATGATTTTTGCTGCATCTTTTTTATCTTCCGCAGGTACAAGAGGCATTATGTTTTTTGCTTTAGATGCTTGCTGTACAGGTGGCTTTCTTGGTGCAACGCCAACCAGCTCTACCCCGCTTACACTACCACTCATGAATTTGCGGATTTTGTATGGTTTGTCTGTGGCAAGGATAATGGTTTTACCGTCTGCTTTCCTCTCTATGCTGGTTACATAAGGATGAAGTTTGGAAAGTATCGCGCTTACGTCTGGATTGGCTTTACGTTCAAAAGTTATGGAAACATTTTTATTTTTTGAATTTACCTTGAATTCTACCGGCTTTGGCCATTCAAAAGTGACCCTAGCGACATCCCTGATAACTTCCCCGCGTGTGACGGGCAGGGACGCTTTCCCAGCAGACAATGCCGGTTTTGCAGGCAGCACAATTACGCAAACAAGCAGCAGCCAGCCAAGAAAATTATGTATATGAAAATTCAGACGCATCGCCACCTTACTTACACAATTATCATTGCTAACGCAGAGAAATATCTTTGCATTTGAAATATAGTCATTTGAGAGTAAAAATCCCCAATTCTTGTCATTGCGAACGTAGTGAAGCAATCCAGTATTTTCAACATGTTTTGGCTTCTGGATTGCCACGAATGCTACGCATTCTCGCAATGACGAGTGGGTAATTATTGTATCAAATTACTATAATTTACGCAGCAAAGATACCTCGTTATGCGAAGTATGACAACTGTAAGATTGTTTTTTGTTATTCTGAGGCATAGCCGAAGAATCCCTCAAATTGTTGGAGATATTTCGCTTTCGCTCAGTATGACAGAGCAAAGCTCATTATAAAGAGGCAGTGGGAGAATTTTGTGGTATGGATTTAGCCACTACCGCCTGCCATTTATTATCTTCTGGCAGGGGAACAAATAACTCATTTTTTACTGCAGGTTTTGGCGGTGAAACATCCTTGCAATGCGCCCATGGATTTTTCTTCACCAGCTCAACTTGTGCGCGCAGTAAATCTTTTACTTCAGTATCTTTTTTCGCAAGCACATCATCACGCCCAAGAAAACCGGACATATAATCAATCAGATATTCATGCTGCGCCGATGGCTGTTTGGCTATTAGTTCGGCGGATAGCGATATAACGCTATTATCAACACTCTTGTCACTTACTACTCCTTTGCCATGCCCCTTGGAGGAGATGGCTAGCAGAACTTCTCCGAGAACAGTACACCCTATAAATCCCATTCGCCATATTGTTGCTGTTTTCTTTTCGCTATCACCCCCCTTATAATCTTTAATAGTGCTTGCTATATGAAAACCGCTGCTTACTAAATATCCGATACCGGTTACTAGTAATGGTCTTTCCTGAATCCATTCCCAAATCCCCGGGGCCCCATGTTTTCTTGGTACATCAGGGTCACGGGACTTTTCTTGCACTAAAGTACCAAAAGCGGCGGATGCCATAGTTGTAACACCAAGTGCAAGCTCAATCGGGGCAACAGATTTATCATGTTTAGTTGTAGTTTTAGATCTTAATTCCTTGATAGCATCTGTAGCAATTAATGCTCCTGCAAGGCCAAATAATGTATTGGTGAGTTCCGAAGGATAACGGCGGAAAAGATCATCTGCGCTTTTTATAATGCCTTTATGCTTATCTTTAACAATTGAGTTTAAGGAGCAATCATCCGGCAACTCTATATTTTGTGCCTGCATATGTTTAGCCATTCTACCAGCTATTTCTTTTATCTGCAGATCAGACGTGTCTTTGCGGGCAAAAACGGAGGAAGCTATCCCGCCTGCCATATAGGCGAGTCCTGCTCCCGAATTCATCGGATTTTTATCTTTCTGACCGTAAATAGTGTAACAAGCGTCACTGATCATGAAAGAAATGCCACTTAAAAACAAACTGCGTTTTTTAACTTTATCCCAAAGTTTAGAATTATCTTTTTTATCTTCGGTTATTTGTTCCTTTCCTTTTGCCCAGCCATTTTCAGAAAGAATGTCAGTTACCTGTTTGGTACGGCCAAAACCACGAACTTCCAAAGTTGCCTTGCCATTCATCGAATTAGGCACGGTTTGCCAGCCACGCTTTGCCATAGCTAGCGAAATATCACCAAGAGTTTTTTCGGAAGTATCGGGCAGAGCGTGCAAATAGGCGCGCAGCGAGCCGCCATCCGATTTTACGAATGTGACCTCATCAACAACACTGCCTTGTGAATAACGGTAAATTCCCACTAAAAATCCTGCCTGAAAAAGGTTTCAAGCGTTCATTATAGCGTAGAATTACAATAATTAAATGACAATTCTATGACAATTAACTATGATTGTTACAGAAAATAACGATATATCATTATTTTCTGGTTACGCCCGCTTTGCGGCGAAAAATCGGACTTTAGGTCTCGATTTTCATACTTCATTCTGTATTTTTTAATACAGAATGAAGTATAAAGCTTCACTTTTAAGGGTTATGGCGCAGTTTACTGTGGTTTTGGCTATAGGCGAAGTAAATAGCCAAGCCAATTGTCAGATAAACCAAGTAAAATATGACAGTTACCGGATTGGAAAGCAGCCCATATATCAAATATCCGCAGAATAATATGCCAAGTATCGGGAAAAACGGAGAAAAAGGTACTTTGAACGGACGTGCCAGCTCTGGCTCGGCTTTACGCAGGTAAAGCACGGTGAAACAAATAATGGCAAAGGCGGTAAGCGTTCCAAGCGATACTAAATCACCCAGAATGCTAATAGGGGTGGTAGCGGCAACCAGACCAATAACCAGCCCTACCACTATGGTATTAATATAAGGTGTGTGGAATTTTGGATGAACTTTACTGAATATGGCGGGCATCAGGCCGTCTTTTGCCATGGTATAAAACACCCGTGTCTGCCCATACATAAGCACCATCATTACCGAGGTAAGACCAGCAATAGCTCCGATTTTTATTACAAATGACAGCCAAGGAAGGTTAATTGCATCAACCGCCTTAGCTATAGGATCGGGAACATTAAGGGTAGAATAGGGAACAATGCCAGTAAGCACTGCGGCTACCGCCATATAAAGAATTGTGCATACGGCAAGTGAGCCAAGAATGCCGATCGGGATGTCGCGCTGCGGGTTTTTGGCTTCCTGTGCTGCGGTGGAAACTGCTTCAAAACCAACATAAGCAAAGAAAACAATGCCGGCACCGCGTAAAATTCCGCTCCATCCGTAGTTTCCTTCGCTGGTTTCTTCAGGGATAAAAGGATGCCAATTCGCAGTATCTACATAAAAAGCACCAAAAATGATAAACAGCAAAACCACGGCAAGTTTTATAAGAACTATTATGTTATTGATATTGGCGGATTCTTTTATACCAATTACCAGAAGCGATGCCATTGCACCAACGCCAAACAGAGCGGGAAGGTTGATACCACCTGTAAATATAATATCTTTCCCGTCATTGATGATTTGCAGGGTAGGGGTGGTAAGGACAGCCGGAATTATTATATCAAAATTTTTAAGGAAACTGACCACATAGCCCGACCAGCCGACCGCTACTGTTGAAGCGGCTATCCCATATTCCAGAAGTAATAGCAGCCCCATGATCCAGGCGAGCAACTCGCCAACACTGGCATAAGCATAGGAATAGGCACTGCCGGAAACCGGAAGCATGGAGGAAAGTTCGGCGTAGCAAAGTCCGGCAAAAGCGCAGCAAAGACCGGCGATAACAAATGAGATCATAATAGCAGGTCCAGCATACTCAGCAGCAGCTTGTCCGGTCATGACGAAAATACCGGCACCGATGATGCAGCCAATACCGAGGCTTATAAGATTTAGCGCGGATAATGTGCGCTTCAATTCGCCTTTTTGTGATTCTGCTTGAATTGCGGCAATTGATTTTTTTACCATGAATTTGGACAGACTCATACCACCTCCCAATGATTTTTTATTAACCTTAATTAGTTACCAAATAATAACTTCACAGTCATTATTTAGAGATTACGCTTGCTTCGCAGCGGAAAATCGGTCTTTCGGACTCGATTTTCATAGTAATTCCGTAAAATTATTATACGGAATTACTATAACCGTTTGGTTCTAGCGGTTCAGGTGATATTTGCAATGATTATTTATAATCCCTCATTTATAACTTATATCAAAATACCTATCGCTAATTTATGCTGTTTCTATTATTATGCGCCCATGAAAAAGCTGCTGATTATATCTTCATTTCTGCTAATTGCCGCCTGCGCAACGCCTGAGCAGCTCGCCGAGAACAAGCGTTTGCAACAACAAGCGGATTTCGATACTTGTGCCAGTTACGGCATCCGCCCTAAAACTGATATGTTTGCCAATTGCCTGATGCAGCTTGACTTGATACGTCAGAAAAATTACCACCGCGACGATGATTATTACCGCCCAGCACCACATATTTATGGCGGAATGGGATTTTACCGCTATCACTAAGCTCAAAGTTTGCATATATAAGGCGATATGCGTAACTTAATCGAAAGCAATTTTGGGCTGGTGCTGCTTATTTCCTGTGTGGTTGGGCTTGCGGTTCCTGCACTTGCCGCTGTTCCTGATGCTTCCGCCTTTGTGTCTCTTGCGATACTCACCTATGCTTCTTGTTTCAAACTCAAAGATGGTGGGTTTTCTGAAATACGCTGGTGGAATATCACGCTGTTTTATGTGGTTAGATTTATAATTTTGCCAATAATTCTGTTCATAATTACGCTGAAAATTTTTCCGGAATATGCCGCAGCCATATTCCTTCTTGCGCTACTGCCCACAGCAGTTTCCAGCCCGGCTTTTGCCAATATGTTTGGCGGGCGTGTGCCGCCAGCTTTTGCTATTGTAATTTTAAGCACTATCCTTGCGCCATTCCTCATTCCATTGCAATGCTCACTGGTACTTGCTGATGCAAGTGTAACACCTACTACCCTGCCTTTATTCAAAACTCTGGCATTTTGTATTTTTGTGCCGATGCTTCTATATTTTATGACTCATAACTTCCGCAAATTTGGCAAGGTAATGTATGATAATGTAAAGCTAATTTCTATTATTCTGGTGGCGTTTGTAATAGCTTTGGTTATTGCCAAGCAGCGTGAATTTATTTTAGGAAACACTGTCGGTATTATTATCCCGATATTGCTCACGCTGGTTTGTTATATTATATTCTTTGTCTGTGGCTGGATGTTTGCGAAAGGAAAAGATAGACAAACCCGCATCAGCTTTGCCACCTGCTCAACGTTTAACAATGTCGCACTGGGAGTTAGCATTGCCTTGCTGCATTTCCCACAAAAAGTGGTGTTATTCGTCGCTGTAAGTGAAATGGCATGGGCAGTGCTGCCAATTATGTTTCGTTGGTTTCTAGGAAAAGCAAAATGAGTAATAAGAATACCAAATTAGCACTTAACCTCATTGCAATGGCGGCAGGGATGTTTATGCTTGCCTATGCTTCCGTGCCATTATACCGCCTGTTCTGTGAGGTTACTGGTTATGGCGGAACAACTCAAAAAGCGAGCATGGCTCCACAAAATATCTCACAAAGAACAATCAATATTGAGTTTAACGCCGATATCGACCCTGCCCTAAATTGGGAATTCAAGCCTGGCGAACGCTCGCATAAGGTGAAAATAGGGGAGCAGACATTAACCTATTATGTTGCTCATAATCGCGAAAACCAGCCGGTTACTGGGAGATCAGTGTATAATGTCGTACCGTTCAAGGCAGGGATTTATTTCTCTAAAATCGAGTGTTTCTGCTTCACCGAGCAGACTTTGGAGGCCGGTCAGAAGGTTGATATGCCGGTATCATTTTTTATCGATCCGGCAATGTTAAATGACCCGGATATGAAAGACGTTAATACTATTACACTTTCTTATACTTTCTTTCCTGTAAAAAAATGACAGAAAAAATGATTTTACAAACTGCTATAATTTGCTACACACTAGTCCATTAGTAGTTACTTGTAATATAAAGATATTGCTTAAAGAGATTTTCATGTCCAAAGATACTCATCATAATTCCGATTCACACGCAGACCATCCCTACCATCTGGTAGATCCCAGCCCGTGGCCGGCTCTTGGAGCGGTTTCGCTACTCAGCCTGACAATGGGGGGGGCGATGTTTATGCATGGCAAACCAGGTGGTCTGGCATTGTTGCTTATTGGTCTTGCGGTGGTGCTGTATACCATGTTTGTGTGGTGGCGTGATGTAATCAAGGAAGGTATTACTGATAAGGCGCATACCTATAAGGTGAGAACAGGCTTGCGTTTGGGCATGGCACTTTTTATCGTGTCGGAAGTTTTGTTTTTCGCAGCATTTTTCTGGTCATTCTTTAATGCCAGCACTCTTCCTCGTTTACCAATGGCAGATGATCTATGGAAAATTGCTGATGGTACTTGGCCACCTGCAGGTATAGTGCCGTTTGACCCGATGCATCTGCCTTTCCTCAATACCCTTATTTTACTTCTTTCCGGCACTACCGTAACCTGGGCGCATTACGCAATTCTCAATAAAGACCAGAAAAGTGCGGTAACCGCGCTATATTATACTGTTGCTCTTGGTGTGAGCTTTACTGCCTTGCAGGTATATGAATATACCCATGCCGCCTTTGGCTTTAAAGATGGGGTGTATGCCTCTAATTTCTATATGGCAACCGGATTTCATGGCTTTCACGTTCTGGTTGGAACGATATTTCTGGCAATCTGCCTGATTCGTGCAAAGAAAAATCAATTCACGCCGGAACATCATCTGGGTTTTGAATTTGCCGCATGGTATTGGCATTTCGTAGACGTTGTCTGGTTGTTCCTATTCTTGTTTGTCTATCTTGATTTTGCCAATGTAGCTATGCCGGCACTTACTACTATTTTCACCGGCACTAATATGCTGATAGCATTCCTGCTGTCACTGGTCGGGGCGGTATTTGTGGCGTATCGTATATTAGAAAATAATAAGGCAACACCTAAGCCAAAAGTGCGGCATCATTGAGTGAAACAGACGCAGATAAGAAAGATGATTCTGTTTCTGTAGCCTATTTATCTTTGCGCGCCCGCTGTCCGCGTTGTGCAAAAGCTTCTCTGTATAAAGGTTTTCTCACAATAGCTGAATCCTGCCCTGTGTGCGACTTATCATTCAAGGGGCATGAACAGGGTGATGGTCCTGCGGTCTTTTGTGTTTTTATTATCGGATCATTCACCGCAATTTTTGCCACAGTTACCGAAGTTATGTTTGCGCCACCTTACTGGCTGCATGCCGCCATCTGGATTCCACTTATTATCATCAGTTCCCTGCTGGGAATAAGAATGACCAAAGCCGCCCTGATTGCCTTGCAGTATAAATACCGTAAGGAAGATTTTGAGTGCTGATAATCACTACCCTACACTCTTAAACTGCAGATCAGCCAACCTTGCATATAACGTGCTTTTTTGCAGTAATTCGCTATGAGTCCCTATCGCTTCAATATGCCCTTCATTAATCAGGATTATGCTATCAGCTTTGGTTATGGTAGACAGGCGGTGGGCAATCACAAAGGTGGTGCGCCCCTTCATAACTAAATCCAATGCTTTCTGAATATGATATTCATTCTCTGAATCAAGCGCGCTGGTTGCTTCATCAAGGAGCAATATTTTGGGATTACGGATAATCGCCCGGGCAATAGCAATACGCTGTCTTTGACCGCCGGAAAGCTGTATTCCTTTCTCTCCCAGATGAGTATCCAGACCTTTGGGCAATTTCTCCAGAAATTCCAGAGCAGAAGCAGCGCGAGCAGCAGCTTCAATTTCCGCATCAGTAGCATTTATATTGCCTAAACGGATATTCTCGCGGGCTGTGGTGGAAAAAATAACCGGATCTTGTGGCACAATTCCGATGGAGGAACGCAGCAATTCAAGCGGGATGTCTCTTATATCCAGACCATTAACTCGTATAGACCCGCTGGTAGGATCATAAAAACGCAGTAACAACTGGAATATAGTTGTTTTCCCTGCTCCCGAAGGACCAACCAGAGCGATAGTCTTTCCTGATTGCACCTCCAGGGAAAATTTTTCAATAGCAGCTTTATCAGGACGGATAGGATAATGAAAAGTTACATCTTCAAACTCAATATTAGCTTCGTGAATCACTACCTGTCCATGATCTTCCGGCGAGGTTATTTGCGGGGAAATAGAAAGCAGCTCAGCAAGCCTTTCTCCGGCTCCAGCTGCGCGCTGCAAATCCGCAACCACCTCTGAAATAGCACCAACTGCGCCAGCTACCACCACTGAATAAAACACAAAGGCTGAGAGTTGTCCGCCTGTTATGCTGCCATCCAGCACATCATGCCCACCCAGCCAAAGCACAGTTACAATCGCCCCAAACACCAATAAAATAACTAATGCCGTGAGAAAAGCGCGGGCGCGAATGCGTGAACTGGCAGAATCAAATGCACTTTCTACATGTTCGGTAAAACTATGTTTTTTATATCCTTCCAGTGTAAGTGACTGGATAGTACGTATCGCATTAAGTGATTCCTCAGCATGCGAGCTTATATCGGCAACTTTCTCCTGTGATTCTCTCCCAAGCAAACGTACTTTACGTCCCAGAAATATTATTGGGATTATAGTTAAAGGAACCATGAAAGCCAAATAAACGGTTAATTTAGTGCTGGTTACCATAAGCAAGGTAAGGCCACCAAAAAACAAAATAGTATTGCGCGCTGCCACCGAAACCGATCCTCCAATAACAGTTTGCAGCAAGGTGGTATCTGTGGTCAGGCGTGACAGCAATTCGCCAGTACGCGTGGTTTCAAAATAACCAATATGCATGGAAACCAGATGGCGATAGACAGCATTGCGAATATCAGCAACCACTCTCTCTCCTATCCACGATACGAGAAAAAAACGGGCATAAGATGCCACTGCAAGAAGTAAAGTAACAACCAGCAAAATAAAAAATGCTTTGTTAAGCAAATTAATATCACCTTTGCTAAGCCCGTTATCCACCATATAACGTAGACCAGCTCCCATACCAAGAACCGCACCGGATGAAAATAGCAAGGCAAAAAACGCTGCAATAACTTGTTTTTTATAGGGTCTGACATAGCGCAGCAATGGCAGCAGATTTTTTATATTTCCCTTAGGACGGTCGGGAAGGCTTGCTGATGGATTATGTCTCATTTATTTCATGACTCCAACTTGATGTCTATGTTAGCCAGTGCTTTCAACTCTGCTGATAACATAGTGTTCAAGGTAACACCATCTGCAAGTTTCCAATTATTTGCTAGCGCATCGTAAGAAAAATGCTTGCCGCCACTTAAGGGAGAAGACAACCATATCTGCTGGCTGGGCGCGTGCTTATTTATAATAATTTGTTTGTCTGAATTAAACGTGATCATAATAATCCCATTTTGGTAATCCAGCTCCAGATCGCCGGATTCATCTAGCTTATCAAGTGATTCAGCTAATTTATCCAGAGTTTTTTCGGCAAGTTGTGTGAAATCTTTTTCCAGCATGGCAAGATATAATAATGAGTTAAAGCAATATATTACAATAATTTGTTGGTTTACCGGTTGGTGGCAGCTTACGACAAAAATACAACAATCTGCTACAAATAGTTTCCATTATAAAAATTTAATCCTTTATTCATCAGAATTGCCGTATAATTGGTGCAGTGCAATATAGTTATGCTATTATAGCGGCAAGGGGAATCATAAAATGATCGGCATGAACGAAAATAGTCCACTTTATCATCTGCACGAAATGCATTATGCAGCCATTACTCCTATAAATATAATGGCTAGTGCTGCTGCTATGCTGCATAGCCACCCTTTAAGCCCTTTTTCTTATACCGGATATAGCAAACATGTAGCTGCCGGTGCGGAAGTTCTGCAACGTATGACACGTCGCTACGCAAAGCCGGAATTCGGAATTGCCCACACTATTGTCGATGGCAAACAAACAACCATTTACGAAGAAGTAATAGGTGAAAAACCATTCTGTCGCCTGCTGCACTTCAAAAAACACGGCAAGATAGTGCAGCCGAAATTACTGCTTGTTGCGCCAATGTCTGGTCATCATGCGACTTTACTGCGTGGTACTGTGGAAGCATTGCTGCCTTTCCTTGATGTTTATATAACTGATTGGCTTGATGCCCGCCACGTCTCAACAACACATGGTGCTTTCCATCTGGAAGATTATATTGCTTACACTATTGAATTTATCCGTGACCTTGGACCGGATGTGCATCTTATGGCAGTGTGCCAACCGTCTGTTCCGGTTATGGTCGCTGCTGCGGTGATGAACGAAGCAAAAGACAAAGCTGCTCCACGTTCCATGACTCTAATCGGTGGACCGATCGATACCCGCGTCAATCCTACTAAAGTCAATTTATCAGCTACTGAAAAACCGCTATCATGGTTTGAAAAAAATGTAATTACCCGAGTACCTGTTCAATATTCCGGCTTTATGCGCCGGGTTTATCCAGGGTTTTTACAACTTACCGGTTTCATGACTCTGAATATGGAACGCCACGTCACTGCCCACAAAGATCTGTTCAAGCATTTGGTGGAAGGTGATGGTGAAAGCGCGCGCGCCCATAAAAAATTCTATGATGAATATCTTTCCGTGGCCGATTTGCCTGCTGAGTTCTATCTGGATTGCATTGATCAGGTTTTCCAACGCCAGCTATTACCAAAAGGCGAGTTCATGTATAAAGGCAAGAAGGTGAAGCCTGAAACCATTACCGAAACCGCGCTACTTACTCTGGAAGGCGAACTCGATGATATTTCCGGCGTAGGGCAAACCGAAGCCGCGCAGAAACTCTGTAAAAACCTGCCTGCCAATATGCGTAAACATTACATGCAGAAGGGCGTGGGGCATTATGGTATTTTCAACGGTCGTAAGTTCCGGGAAAATGTCGTGCCTATCATTGTTGATTTCGTGGGCAAGCATAATAAATAGCTTATTGTATTGATAAATATAAATAAATTATATATTTTACGCTGTAATATATAGATTCACAGAATTGTAACACTATTTTTTGCGACAATATGTTACTCTTGCAACATAGGGTAATTTGGTTTAATTTATTATTAGGAGATGTGTTATGGCTTCGTTGAAAAATGTTAATTGGGGTGCGGTCATTATAGGTGCGGCTGTAGTTACTGCTATGACTGCTATGGCTATGACAGATGGTGGTATTTTTAGTGTCTCGTTGGCAAAAACGCTTCTTGCTACTGAATATGCTAGTGCCACGCTCGCCGGAGCAGCAGTAGCAGGCGGAGCGATTGGTCAGAAGACAGCCAATTTATTCCATAGAGGGCAGGATGCCGCTACAACTCTTGTAGGAAGATAATGAATGGACTCAGCCCCTGTTGCAGATGATGTCCGCATCATTACCTTGGTTCGGGGGATGATGCAGCAGGGCGGTTTTTATTGGTGCTATGTCGCCATAAAACCCGATTTAATTAGAAAATTCCAGCAGGCTGTTAAAAATAAATACAATATCCAGAACTTCGTAAAAGATGAATATGGCGAAGTGATAGTTTCCGGCAGGGGCAAAGAACCACCAGCCGAAATCACCGCCAAAGTTTCCGAAATGTTTGGGGTAACTTTCCAGCAGATAGAAGAAGGCAACTCAGAGGTGAGCATTGCCAAAATTCTTGCAGCAATGGAAGAAGCAAAAAAATAGCAATAAGTGCTGAGTATAGAGTGTTGAGTTTGGAGTATTGTAATCTACTATAGTTGTTACAGAAAATAATGATATATCATTATTTTCTGGTTACGCCCGCTTTGCGGCGACAAAGTAAAATATTTGGCGGACTTTCGGTATCGATTTTCATACTCCATTCTGTATTAAAAAATACAGAATGGAGTATAGAACCAAACAGCTATAGTAATTCCGTATAAATTATACGGAACTATAGTCATTTGAGAATAAAAATCCCCAATTCTTGTCATTGCGACTGCGAGCATAGCGTGGCAGGAAGCAATCCAGTATTTTCAACATGTTTTGGCTTCTGGATTGCCACGAATGCTACGCATTCTCGCAATGACGAGTTGGTAATTATTGTATCAAATTACTATACTATATATTTCCTAACTACACCCGCTCGTTGAGCCGCAAGTATCGCACTTCATGCAAGTGCCGTTACGCACAAGGGTAAAGTTGTTGCATTCTTGGCAAGCATCGCCCTCATAGCCTTTGGCTTTGGCTTCGCGGATTTTTTCGCTGACGGCAGTGGTTTTGCTCTGCACCGAAACCCCGACTTTTATATTTATATTATCCTGCCCAGTCTGCAAATAGGCGATGGTTTGAGTTTCATCTGCAAGTGCCAGATTGCCAGCAACTGCGCCAGTTGTAACCGAGTTTCCAGTATTATTATTAGAAACTACATAGAGCTTATTTCCGCGCACGAAACCATTGCTGGTAACTTTGGAAAACAAGTTTGGTAGCTCTGGCTCGTCGCTTAAGCGAGTGGAATCACCTTCGCCACGACCGATAGTATCCGACAAGGTATCAGAAACATCAACATGGGCGAGGTCATTGCGTCCGAGATAGGAAATCGCCAGTTCACGGAAGATATAATCAAGAATGGAAGTTGACATCTTGATAGCTTCATTGCCTTCGACCATGCCTGACGGTTCAAAGCGGGTGAAGGTGAAAGCGTCAACAAATTCTTCCAGTGGCACACCATATTGCAGGCCGATGGAAACAGCTATTGCAAAATTATTCATAAGGCTGCGGAAAGCCGCACCTTCTTTGTGCATATCAACAAATATTTCGCCGAGTTCCCCGCTTTCATATTCACCAGTACGTAGATAAACCTTATGCCCGCCGACGCTGGCTTTTTGCGTATAACCTTTGCGCCTTTCAGGAAGTTTACTGCGTTGTGATTCATAAATAATCCGCTCTACAATGCGTTCAGCCACTTTTTGCGGTTGACGAAGCGCGCGGTATTGCTCAGGTGTTGCGTCATCTTCTTCATCTTCGAGTTCCGCCACAATCGATGAATTAAGCGGTTGCGAAAGTTTTGAACCATCGCGGTATAGAGCGTTGGCTTTGAGGCAGAGTTTCCAAGAAAGAAGATAGGCTTCCTTACATTCTTCAACCGTTGCAGAATTAGGCATATTGATGGTTTTGGAAATTGCTCCAGAAATATAAGGCTGTACCGCTGCCATCATGCGGATATGCGATTCGGCTGATAAAAAGCGCGTACCTTTTTTACCGCAAGGATTGGCGCAATCAAATACCGAAAGATGAATGTCTTTCAAGTGTGGCGCGCCTTCCAGAGTCATCGTTCCACAGCAATATTCATTGGCTGATTCTATTTCGGTTTTTGAAAAACCTAGAGCCGCGAGCATATCAAATGAGAAATCATTTAACTGTGCCTCGCTAAAACCAAGTTTTTCTCTGCAGAACTCTTCTCCGAGCGCATATTTATTGAATGCAAATTTAAGTTCGAACGCAGCAACCAATGATTTTTCAATTGTAGCCAGTGCGTTGTCATCAAAACCTTTAGCGCGCAGTGATTCATGGCTGATGGCATTGCCGCCTTTCAGTGTGCCACGACCGACCGCATAGTTGGTTATGTCGGTAATTTGTTTGTCGCTATAACCCAGATATTTAAGGGCAGGTGGAACTTGCTGGTTGATGATTTTGAAATAACCGCCACCAGCCAGTTTTTTGAATTTCACCAGCGCAAAGTCAGGCTCAATGCCAGTTGTGTCGCAGTCCATAACCAGACCGATTGTTCCAGTTGGTGCGATGCAGGTTGCCTGTGCGTTGCGGAAGCCGTATTTTTCGCCGAGCATGATTGCAGTGTCCCACGCTTTTTTGGCAGCTTTCACCAGATTTTTATCTTCGCAATTATCCACATCCAGCGGTACTGGAAGAATTGAAAGTTCCTCATAACCGGAAGTCTCGGCAAGGGCAGCTCGACGGTGGTTTTTCATCACCCGCATCATGTCCTTTTTATTTTCGGTGTAACCGTCAAATGCACCCAATTCCTTTGCCATTTCTGCAGAAGTAGCGTAAGATGTTCCGGTCATAATTGCAGTAATTGCTCCAGCAATCGCCCGACCTTCCGCGCTATCATAGGCAATACCAGTTGCCATCAGCAGCCCGCCGATATTGGCAAAGCCAAGCCCCAAGGTACGGAATTCATAGGAAAGTTTTGCAATTTCCTTGGATGGGAATTGTGCCATTGCTACAGAAATTTCCAATACTAATGTCCATAAACGACAAGCATATTCAAATGCTTTTATATCAAAGTTGCCCGCCAAGTTTCCACTAGAATTGGCTTTTTTAAATTTCAGCAGGTTGATTGAGGCAAGATTACAAGCCGTATCATCAAGGAACATATATTCCGAGCATGGGTTGGAAGCGCGGATGCGCCCTGACTGCGGGCAGGTGTGCCATTCATTGATGGTGGTGTCATATTGCAGGCCTGGGTCAGCACATGCCCAAGCAGCATAAGCCACTTCATCCCACAGCTCTTTGGCAGAAATAGTTTTGCTAATTTTCTTGTCTTTGCGGTTCATCAAATGCCAAGGTTTGCCATGCTCTACGGATTCCAAAAATTCATTGGTTACGCGCACGGAATTATTAGAATTCTGCCCTGACACGGTTAGATAGGCTTCTGAATCCCAATCGGTATTATATTCAGGGAAATCAATTTGCGAATAGCCTTGTTGGGCGAATTGCACCACCCGTAGAATATAATTTTCAGGAACAAGAGCTTTTTTTGCCTCGCGCATTGCTTTTTTAAGGGCAGGATTATCTGATGGATTAAAGCGCGAATCTGATGTTCCCAGATTACAAGCATCCATAACTGCCTTTAAATTTTTAGCGCAGATTCTCGAGCCTGTAACTATAGACGCAACTTTTTGTTCTTCTATAACTTTCCAGCGTACGAATTCCTGAATATCAGGATGGTCAATATCAACTACCACCATTTTTGCAGCACGGCGAGTTGTGCCACCTGATTTAATAGCACCAGCAGCGCGATCGCCGATTTTCAGGAAGCTCATAAGACCAGAAGATTTACCACCGCCAGAGAGCTTTTCACCGCTGCCGCGCAGGTCAGAAAAGTTTGAGCCAGTTCCTGAACCATATTTAAACAGGCGCGCCTCACGCTCCCACAGATTCATTATTCCACCCTCATTTACAAGATCATCAGAAACGCCCTGAATGAAGCAGGCGTGTGGCTGCGGGCGTTCATATGAGCTTTTCGAACGGGTGAGTTTTTTGCTTTCAGGGTCAACATAATAATGCCCTTGCGACGGGCCATCTATACCATACGCCCAATGCAGACCAGTATTGAACCATTGTGGGGAATTAGGTGCTGCCATCTGGCAGGCGAGCATAAAACGCATTTCATCATAGAAAGTTTTTGCGTCTTCTTCTGTATCGAAATATCCACCTTTCCAGCCCCAATATGTCCATGCTCCGGCGAGGCGGTCAAATACCTGCTTGGAAGAAGTTTCACCTATAAAACGCTCTTTTTCCGACAGCCTTTCCAGTTTTGTTTCGTCAGGAACACTGCGCCATAGCCAGCTTGGGACGGTTTCTTCTTCAACTTTTTTAAGGGCAGCAGAAACACCAGCTTTGCGGAAATATTTTTGTGCAAGCACATCCGCAGCTACTTGTGACCAGCCTTCAGGAACTTCCGTACCCAGAGCTTCAAAAACAGCTGAACCATTGGGATTTTTCATCACAACGTCCACCTTTTTGAAAGCAATGCTTTCATAAACCGCAGCATTACTGCTTGTTTTTGTAGCTTTGGTGAAATGTCTTTCAATACGCATGCAAGTTCCCCTTAAAATTTGAATTTACTCTATGTCCAGTTCCTTAGCTAACAGTTTAATCGGGGGCAGAAAACCTAGGACAAAAAACGCATTTTTTTTGCACCATATTTTAACTCACGACTGCTTGCTAAATTTTGTATCAAAGTTCAATAATGGGAACTGTAAACATTACAAATCTGTAATGCAATCAGATAAATTGAATTTTCACTATATATTGTGCTTGACAGGTATTTTTACACTATATGATGGGGTTTTGTTGTAAAAACAGGCATGTGAAAGCTGGGGATAAGTTTGCTGATTTGAGTAAAATCATATGGTTGTTAGGTTTGTATATGTGTATAAATTGTGCATAACTATGGCAGTGTCTTAATGGAAATTATCAGGTGGCAATTATTGATAAGGAGATAATTCCTGTTTAGTGACGGGATAAACTCTTTCCACACCTGATTTTACTGCCAGTTTTTTCATCTCTCTGCCTTTTTCCTGTGTTTCTGGTGATTCTTCATCCAGAGTTCCTATTAACCACAAAGCACTGCGGTGATTAGCTGCTGCTTCTAAGATATAATTTAATATGTCTCGTTGTTTTATCTTGTCGCCATCTGTAAGCCCGTCAAGGTTGAAAAGGAATGGTGCTATATAATCTTCACGCTCAGGATATGCTTTGCTGAAAGCAATCATTGCAGCAACCAGCCTTGATTTTGCCTGCGGTTTCAAACTATCCAATATGGACGCTTTCGGCAGCTCAAAAACTTGCCGGTATAAATCCAGCTCTAATTTCTTAAGCTCAATACCAGCATATGATTGCTGCGCCACCAGATGTGCGATTTCAAGAAAGTTGCGATACCAGTCACGGTCAATTTCGCTTACTATTTCATTGTTTACCTTATCTGTAATCTCCTTGGAAAAATAATTGATCGCTTCAGCCATTCTCTTGCCGCCATGCGTAACATCCTGCATGATCCACTGGACGATTTCCGGCTTATTGGGGTCTTCGCGCATAATTACTTTAAGCTGCTCGCCGTAGCGTATTATATTCAGTTGTTCGTAGGCACTTGCCGAGAATAGCAAAACGAAGGCAGCGCATATTACCGACATATAAAATGGGATAGCTCCGGTCTTACGGATTCGTGCAGGTCTGCCACCGCATAAAGCTGCAAGCCCCAATGCCTGGAAATTCATAACCTGCGGTAATAGAAACCATAAACTGCTCATGGCATTTAAAACCAGAACAATTGGTACACACCACCAGAATAGTGATTTACGCAGCGGTAAAATTGCAAGTATCGGCAATGTTATAAAAATCAGGAAGCCGATAATCCCTGTTGCCAGCAATGCCTGCACCGGTTGGTTATGTGGGTGGAAAACACTGCCATATAGCCACAAGCTGTTAGGTTTTAATATGCCATTATCATAGCTGGTAAGTCCCTCGGTCATTCCGTATTTGAACATATCATCGCTGAAATTGCCCCAGCCATTGCCAAAGGCAAGGCGCGAAGGATCCTCCAATATAGCTGTCACTGCTACTTTGTTATAAATGGCGCGGGTTGAAAGCGAGGCATTCTTGCAGGAGAAAAGATTTTGGTTCTGACTGATTACTATCCAGATAAGAGGTAGCATGCAGCCGAAAACCGCCAAATTTCGCCATAGTTTGTTTGTAGAAATAAGTTGTGTTATCCATTCCGGCTTTTGTTTTATTAGCCGCAGAAGCAATATCAGGCTCAATATTATAAGTGTCGGGAACAACATTCCCCGTGCTGAAGAATTCTGCCCAACCAGAAGAACTGTGGATAAAAGAGCTATTAGCCCAACATGCCATCGTTTGCTGCGTATATTGGGTGAGCTTGCGTAAGCTATCCACAGCCAGCCAGCAATAAACGGTAGGTAGTCCGGCCAGTTCGCCGGGGCAGCTGGATTATCTGAAAAGTAATTATCCATTTGCCGGTCACACAAGACCTTAGGGTTAAAATGCAGATAGGTCATGATGCCCAGGGCTAATGTCGCAACTACCAGCATAATTTTTTTGTGCTTGTTTATTTGCCAAAGTGGCATTGCCATGGCAAATGATAATAACAACATTACCTGCCAACCTGCTCCTTCGCCAAGTTGGGGCAGGCCAAACCATGAATTAACAGGGCTTTTGCTTGTTAGCAGCACCACTAATTGCCAGGCTACCCATGCCAGAAGACCATATAATAAAGGATGCGCTGGTTTTTCTATAACCAGCCAGTTTTTAGAAATCCCTACAGCAAGCCACGCTGCATTTATTGCCGCGAATATAAACATTGCAAGCAGCGTTGGTTCGGTTTGAAACCAGGTGCCTGAGTGGAATGGCTTCAGGGAAACCGCAAATAATAATAGTTGGAGACAGTAAAATAACAGGCCGCAATTTCTGAACAATGAATTTGGCGAACTAAATATGATCATGTTCTCTCACTAATTTTTCATCATTGTATTAATGGTTTTATATCTCTATAATATGTTTTTCAATTGTGTGCTATCTCATATCAAGGAATTGTTAAATTGTTGAAATCTACTGCTAACACTGACTTTCGTCAGAAATTAAAATCAGTCGTAATCTCTGGCAAGGAAGTTTATCCCATCGTAGAAGGCGGGAAGGGTATTGGTGCCAGTAACGGCATCAGTGCTGGTTCATTTGCGGCCTCGGGCGCAGTTGGAACCTTCTCCGGAGTTAACGCGCAATTTTATGACGAAAATGGAAAAGTTATTCCTTATGTTTATAAAAACAGTACCCGCAAGGAACGGCATGAAGAACTGGTGGAGCAAAGTATTCGTGGTGGCATAACCCAGGCGAAAATTGCCCATGAAATTTCCGGAGGCAATGGACGTATCCATGTCAACGTTCTATGGGAAATGGGTGGTGCTGAAAGGGTTCTTACCGGAATCTTAGAAGGCGCAAAAGGCATGGTGCATGGGGTGACCTGTGGCGCGGGCATGCCTTACCGTTTGGGCGATTTGGCAGCAAGTTATGGAGTGTATTACCATCCGATTATTTCTTCGGCGCGAGCTTTCAATGCTCTGTGGAAACGCTCTTATAATAAGACAGTGCAATGGCTTGGCGGTGTTGTTTACGAAGATCCGTGGCTGGCTGGCGGGCATAATGGTCTTTCCAATGCGGAAGATCCAAATCTGCCGCAAGATCCCTATCCGCGGGTGGCTGAGCTACGCAAAACCATGAATAGCTTCGGTTTGCAGGAAGTACCTATCATAATGGCGGGAGGAGCCTGGCATTTGAAGGATTGGGAAAACTGGCTGGATAATCCGGAAATCGGGAAGATTGCTTTCCAGTTCGGTACGCGTCCTTTACTAACGAAGGAAAGTCCGGTATCGCAGGAATGGAAAACTCGCCTGATGACTTTAGAAGAGGGCGATGTGTTCCTCAATCAATTCAGCCCGACCGGATTTTATTCCTCCGGCGTGAATAATGATTTTATCAAAGAGCTGCGTGGTCGTACTGAAAGGCAGATTGAATACCGGCTGGAACAGGAGGGGTTGTTTTCTGAACCGCTTCCGGTTGGTGCGCGTGGCCGTCCGGTTTTTGTGCAGCCTGATGATAAGGCGCGGGTGGATACATGGAAAGAGCAGGGGTTTGCCGAGGCGATGAAAACGCCGGATTCTTCACTGATTTTTGTTTCACCGCAGAAAGCTGAGGAGATTCATATTGATCAGGTAGAGTGTATGGGATGTCTTAGCCATTGTCGTTTTTCCAACTGGAAAGACCATGATGATTACACTACCGGAAAAAAAGCTGATCCGCGCAGCTTCTGTATTCAAAAAACCCTACAGGATATTATACTGGGAAAACCTGTTGACACCCAGCTTATGTTCTCGGGGCATAATGCCTACAAATTTAAGAATGATCCGTTCTATGCGGGTGGCTTTGTGCCGACGATAAAAGAACTGGTGGACAGGATTCTGACCGGGTATTGAGTTTGAAACTGTAGCCGCATTTGCGATAAATATGAGAAAATTTAAAAAAATAGCACTGTCCGCAATAAAATGGATGTGTATTGGTTTTGTATTTTTTATAACTATTGCATTTCTCCTTATTTTTGAATCTATTAAGCAATATGACGTATCTTATAAATCTTCATATGGGTTAGAAGATCAGTTCAAAACTCTAAAAATTTATACAAATACAAGAACGGCACTTCTTAAAATCGGATTTTCTGATACAGGATTAATAGTGCCTTGGATTGAGGAAGAACAAAGAAAAATATACGAGAATGGAATTAAAAAAATACCAGTTATAAATACAGAGCGACTTAGCTGGGATTATGAATTTTATATTGCTCCTTATAAGGGAGAATTTTTGGCGCGTGACAGGATTAGCAACCACAGGCAGCGTTTGACACAGGCTATTAATATTATAACTGAGTACTCCAAATTGAATATAAATGACAAAGATTTAATTGAAGCAAATAGCTTTGAACATATAGCTATATCATTTTTCTTCATTTTCTATGACTACCCATTGTCTGGGTTCTCTACTTGGCAAGAAAATAAGAAAATATCAATATTGGCATGGAATGGGTTTAATAAGTATGCTCATTATTATCCTGTGATTAAAGAGGATAATATCGCTGTCAAATCTTTATTTGCACTGCGCCTTATTGATACTGCTGCTGGTATTATTGGCTATAAATGGGATGATGCCAAACTTGCATGCGATGACGAGCTAATCAGCACCTACCAAAAACTTCGCACTAATATTATGGATTTAACTAAGCCGTTAATTAATAAATTAGCTGATGATGGAGTGCCTAACGATAAGCTAGAGAAAATGAATATAAATGAATTAAGTCGCCATCAAGGAAAAGCGGAAGAAATTTTAAAAGAAAAATGTAAAATTAATTTAAATCATATAGGATGAATACTTAGGCTATGAGTGCTAAGACTGAAGTTTTTCTCAGCACTCACAACATACCCTAACTATTTCTTCTCAGCAGGAGCAGGTGTACTCGCTCCATCCTTTGGCATATTTGCCTGTTTTTCATTCATACGCTTTTTTCTTTCTTCCATTTTGGCTTTACGGAAGGCATCCCACTCTTCTCTGGTTACTTTTCCATCTTTGTTGGAATCTCTCTCATCAAATTTCTTATTGCCAAAAGCAGTTGATTCTTCTCTGGTGATAGAGCCATCTTCATTAGTATCCATTTCTTTCCACATCTTCTCCATACGCATACCCTTGCGCTGCATCATTTTATCCTTATTCATTTCCTGTCCGGCAGCTGTTTGTTTCGCTGGCTCGGCAGCAGCAGGTACTTCAGCTGCCATTGTGGAAGTGGAGATGGTGGCAAGTGCTATTCCTAATAATATAGAGTTTTTCATATGTATTCTCCTTGTGGTTGCGGTTGTTGATGGGTAATATAGGCAAATAATGTCAGTCTTGTGTATAATAGGAGTCGGTACAGTATTTTATAGTACCTACCCGTATTGTTTGCACTATTTTTATTATTAGCTTTTCTTACCCAATTCTATTGTTGATTTTTATCACAGGCTAGACTAGAACCCGCTACTATTACAAAATCCGTGTATGGGTTTTGTGTTTACTAATTTATTTGGCATATGCTTTGGGGCAAGGTGTTTTATTATTAAGTTTGCGGGTGTAGTTCAATGGTAGAACGTCAGCCTTCCAAGCTGAACACGAGGGTTCGATTCCCTTCACCCGCTCCAGCACTTATGCCCATAAATATGTGAGAATTTTATTACAAACAAATAACCAGAAAATATAAGGAAGGCATAACATGGCAAAAGAGAAATTTGAGAGGAATAAACCTCACTGTAATATCGGAACGATAGGTCATGTTGATCACGGCAAGACGAGTTTGACTGCTGCGATCACGAAGGTTTTGGCTGAGTCTGGTCGTGCTAAATATACGGCGTATGACAAGATCGACGCTGCTCCGGAAGAGAAGGCGCGTGGTATCACGATTAACACCGCGCACGTTGAATATGAAACTGAGAACCGCCACTATGCGCACGTTGATTGCCCAGGTCACGCCGATTATGTTAAGAACATGATCACCGGTGCGGCGCAGATGGATGGCGCGATACTTGTAGTATCAGCTGCTGACGGTCCTATGCCACAGACTCGCGAACATATCCTTCTTGCCCGTCAGGTTGGCGTTCCGGCATTGGTTGTGTTCCTGAACAAGTGCGACATGGTTGATGATCCTGAATTGCTTGAGCTGGTTGAGATGGAAGTGCGCGAGCTTCTCAGCAAATATAAATTCCCGGGCGATACCATTCCTATCATCCATGGTTCAGCTCTGTGCGCGCTGGAAGATAAGAATCCGGCTCTTGGTCGCGAAGCTATCCTTAAGCTTATGGAAGCGGTTGATAAATCAATTCCGCAGCCTGAACGTCCGATTGATAAACCATTCATCATGCCGGTTGAGGACGTGTTCTCAATTTCCGGTCGTGGCACTGTAGTTACTGGCCGTGTTGAACGCGGTATCGTGAAGGTTGGTGAGGAAATCGAGATTGTAGGCTTGCGTGCTACCCAGAAAACCACCTGCACCGGCGTTGAAATGTTCCGTAAGCTGCTTGATGAAGGTCGTGCTGGTGATAACGTTGGTATTCTTCTGCGTGGCACTAAGCGTGAGGAAGTTGAGCGTGGTCAAGTATTGTGCAAACCAGGTTCGATCACCCCGCATACTAAGTTCACTGCTGAGATTTACGTTCTTAACAAGGATGAAGGTGGTCGCCATACTCCGTTCTTCAGCAACTACCGCCCGCAATTCTATTTCCGTACCACTGACGTGACCGGATCTATCAAATTGCCTGATGGTGTTGAAATGATCATGCCTGGCGATAACGTGAGCATCGAAGCTACGCTAATCTCGCCAATCGCGATGGAAGAAGGCTTGCGCTTCGCTATCCGCGAAGGTGGCCGCACCATCGGTGCCGGTGTCGTTGCTAAGATTCTGGAGTAGATTAACTAGTGGTCAGTAGTCAGTTGTCGGTTTTCAGAGTTTTACTGATCACTGACTACTGACCACTGGCTACTGACTTAGGGGTGTAGCTCAGTTGGTAGAGCGGCGGTCTCCAAAACCGCAGGTCGCAAGTTCGAATCTTGTCGCCCCTGCCATTAAAATGTAGGGGAATACCCCTATATTTTAATGGAAACGGTGTGTTGGTTATGAGAACTTTAAGTTCGACAATTTTGCAGTAAACAAAATTGGATGGCGGAGCCACCCGCAGGGCAAATGACCAGTAGGTCGTTTGTCAATCTTGTCGCCCTGCTGCCACTTGACGGCAAATGACCAGTAGGTTATTCGTATTGTCCTGCTGTTTAACATCAATTCAAAAAATGTCGCATTCATGGAATATCTCATTACCTTAGCATCTGATCCCGTAATATGGGTGGCACTTTCTACTCTGATCGTCATGGAGGTGGTGCTTGGTATCGACAATTTGATCTTTGTCTCTATCCTTTCCAACAAGCTGCCGGTACATCAACGCTCCAAAGCTCGGCGCATTGGTATAGGGCTAGCACTGGGGCTGCGCCTGTTGTTGCTCGGGTCGGTGGCATGGATAGTGCAACTGACTGAGCCAATATTTTCAGTATTTGACCATGAATTTTCATGGCGTGACCTGATTCTTATCGCCGGAGGATTGTTTCTGGTGTGGAAGGCTACTAAGGAAATCCATCATAGTGTGGATCCTTCGCCAGGAGCCGATATGTTCGATAACGCCAAGGCTACCATAGGTTTTTCTGCCGCTATCGGACAAATATTGGTTCTGGATCTGGTGTTTTCCATTGATAGTATTATTACCGCTGTGGGTATGACCGAGCATGTGCCGGTGATGGTGGTAGCTGTGCTGGTAGCTGTAGGGACAATGATGCTTGCCGCCAACCCGCTGGCAAATTTCATTAGTGCCAATCCCACCGTGGTTATGCTGGCACTTGGTTTTCTGCTGATGATCGGTATGACGCTTATTGCCGAGGGCTTCGGCGCACATGTGCCAAAGGGATATATTTACGCGGCAATGGCTTTTTCCGGGTTTGTTGAAGGGCTTAACATCTTCGCCCGCCGAAAAAAGTCAAGGATACCGAACAAGAAGGATTAGTCATTCCAAAATAAAGCTTGCAATTATCCCAATTTATTCTACAAATCCATGCTTCCCCTTTATTATTAATGCTTAAACGTAAGAATCGATAAAACCGATGACATCTCTAAATCCAGCTAAATTTGTCCGTGAAGTACGTCAGGAAATGAAAAGGGTTACCTGGCCAACCCGCAAGGAAACCACGGTTTCTACGATTACCGTGCTGGTAGTTGTGGCAATCGCCTCAGTGTTTTTTCTGCTTGTTGATTTGTTTGCCGGTTCGGTTATTAAGCTCATTATTGGTGTATAGGCAGTTGCTTAGAAATTAGAAAAAAGAAAGTTAAAACATGGCGTTTCGTTGGTATATTGTACATGCCCATTCCGGGTTTGAAAAGAAAATCGCAGAATCAATAAAAGAGCAGGCGGTTAAAAAGAATATTTCTCATCTTATTGAGGAAGTTGTTGTGCCTGTTGAAGAAGTGAGCGAAATCCGCCGCGGCAAGAAAATGACCTCTGAGCGCAAATTCTTCCCCGGTTATGTTATGGTGAAGATGGAGCTTACCGATGAAACCTGGCATATGGTGAAAAATACGCCAAAAGTAACCGGGTTTCTTGGTGGTGGTGGCAAAGGTCGTCCCGTGGCTATCACCGAGAAGGAAGCCGATTCTATCTTTGCACAGCTGCGTGATGGGATTGAGCATCCTAAATCCAAGCTCAGCTTTGAGATTGGCGAAAACGTCAAAATCGTTGAAGGGCCGTTTGAGTCTTTCGTTGGTTTGGTTGAAGGGGTTGATGATGAGAAATCCAGAGTTAAGGTTTCGGTTTCAATTTTCGGCAGAGCGACTCCTGTAGACCTTGAATATAATCAGGTCGAGAAGGTTGCGTAAGGTTGCGTAGATTTATTTAAAAAATTATTAAAAACCGCTTGCATTAAGAAAAAACCATAACTATAAGTCTTCTCCCCATTGTTGAAATTTATTGCTGGAAATTTCGGCTAAGGGTTAGTTTTTGGGAGTTTGCCGCTGATTTGACTTGAAATTATCGGTGTGTGCAGGCGTTAAAACCACTTTGAAGGTAAAGATAATGGCTAAAAAAATTGTTGGTTATATAAAATTAGAGATTCCTGCCGGTAAGGCAAATCCATCGCCGCCGGTTGGCCCTGCTCTTGGTCAGCGCGGTTTGAATATCATGGAGTTCTGCAAAGCATTTAATGCTGCAACTCAGAAAATGGAGCCAGGCGCACCAATACCGGTTGTTATCACAGCCTATCAGGATCGTACTTTTACGTTTATTACCAAGCTGTCACCGGTTTCCTATTATATCAAAAAAGCAATTGGTTTGCAAAAAGGTTCGCAAACTCCAGGTAAGGGCGCGACTGCCGGTAAGATTACCATGACGCAGATTCGCAAGATTGCTGAAGAAAAAATGAAAGATTTGAATGCTAACGACATTGAAGGTGCTGCGCGGATGGTTCGCGGTTCAGCCCAGTCAATGGGTCTTGAAATAGTGGAGGCTTAAAGCTTATGCCAAGGATTGCAAAAAGAAGAAAAGCTTTAGTCACCAAGGTTGACATAACAAAGCGTTATACCCTTAAAGAAGCGGTTAAGCTTGTTAAATCAGGTGCAACAACAAAATTCGATGAAACCATCGATGTGGTAATCAATACCGGTCTTGATCCAAAGCAGACGGACCAGCTGGTGCGTGGTATGGTTTCTATGCCAAACGGCACTGGTAAGAATGTACGCGTGGCGGTTTTTGCTCGCGGCGATAAAGCTGCTGACGCTCTTAAAGCTGGCGCAGATTTCGTAGGTGCTGAAGATCTGGCGGAAAAAATAGCTGCTGGGTTTACTGAATTTGACCGTGTTATCGCTTCTCCTGATATGATGGCGGTTGTTGGTAAGCTTGGTAAGGTGCTTGGTCCTAAAGGGCTTATGCCAAACCCTAAGCTTGGCACAGTTACGCCTAACGTTGTCGATGCGGTTAAAGCGGCGAAATCTGGTCAGGTTGAGTTCCGTCTGGATAAAGCAGCGATAATTCATGCTGGTGTTGGCAAGGCAAGCTTCAGCGAAGATGCTATTGCCCAGAACATAAAGGTTTTTGTTGACGCTGTTGTGAAGGCAAAGCCATCTGGCGCGAAAGCAAACTATATCAAAAAAGTGGGTATTTCTTCAACTATGGGTCTGGGCATCAAGCTTGATCTTTCTGACTTACTCGCAGCGTAGGGAGAAAAAATATGCCAATGACTCGTATACAGAAAAAAGCGTTGATTGAATCTACCAACGAGAAGCTTAATAAAGCTGGTATTGCTCTGGTTGTTCATAATAATGGTCTTACCGTTGCGCAAGTGTCTGAGCTTCGCCGTAAATTGCGTGAGGTTGGAGCGGAATTTAAAGTATCTAAAAACCGTCTTACCAAAATCGCAGCTAAGGATACTCCGCTGGAAGGAATTATTGATTTGCTTAAAGGTCCTTCCGCAATTGCTACTTCTGCGGATCCGGTATCGGTGGCTAAAGGTTTGGTGGATTTTGCGAAAACTAACGAAAAGTTAGTTATTATCGGTGGTGCTTACGGTTCACAGAAGCTTGATGCAAAAGCGATTGAATCATTGGCTAAGCTGCCTTCGCTTAATGAGTTGCGTGCTAAAATTGTTGGTATTATTCAAACTCCTGCTACACGGATTGCTGGCGTTCTGCAAGCTCCAGGTGGCGCGGTTGCGCGGGTAATAGCTGCTCACGCTAACAAAGAGTAGGTATGGGTTGGGAGTGGTTGTTATTTAGTTTGTAATTTTATTTTTATTAATTTTTTTGTTTCTTGTTGGGAGTTTATTTATGTCTGCAAATCTTGCGCAAATAGTTGATACATTATCAGCTTTGACTGTTATCGAAGCTGCTGAGCTGTCTAAAATGCTTGAAGAAAAATGGGGTGTTTCTGCTGCTGCTCCTGTTGCTGTTGCCGCTGCCGCTGGTGCTGCTGCTGCGCCTGCTGCTGAAGCGCAAACCGAGTTTAACGTGATTCTTGCTTCTGCGCCTGCAGACAAGAAAATCGGTGTCATCAAAGTTGTTCGTGAAATAACCGGTCTTGGTCTGAAAGAAGCTAAAGATCTTGTTGAAGCGGCACCAAAAGCAGTTAAAGAAGCTGTTTCTAAAGATGAAGCTGAAAAAATCAAGAAATCCTTGGTTGAGGCAGGCGCAACAGTTGAAGTTAAATAATTTCAATTGATTGCGATTTGTTATGGAGTGGCGCGGTTTTTCGCGTCGCTCCCTTTTGCTATTTATACGATATTCACTAGTGTGACTTAGTATTTTAATATTATTCAGGTAAGGGGTCTCCTCATGGCGCAAGCTCAAAATTCGCAACTTTCGTTCACCGCTCGTAAGCGCATCAGAAAAAGTTTTGGCAGAATTGAGACAATCACATCTATGCCGAACCTGATCGAGGTACAAAAAAATTCCTATGATCAGTTTCTGCAGATAAACATTCCCGCAGAAAAGCGTACCAATACTGGTTTACATGCCGTATTTAAATCTGTGTTTCCGATTAAGGATTACACTGAAACTTCAACCCTTGAATTTGTGCGTTTTAATTTTGACGCGCCTAAATATGATGTTGATGAATGCCGTTCCCGCGGGATAAATTCTTCTGCTCCATTACGCGTCACTTTGCGCCTGATTGTTTGGATTGTTGATGAAGATACTGGCGCGCGTGAAATTAAAGACATTAAGGAACAAGATGTGTATATGGGCGATATTCCGCTCATGACTGATAATGGTACTTTTATTATCAATGGTACTGAGCGCGTAATTGTATCGCAGATGCATCGCAGCCCTGGCGTATTTTTTGACCATGATAAAGGTAAAACCCATAGTTCCGGAAAGTTTCTCTATTCCTGCCGTATTATACCTTACCGTGGTTCATGGCTGGATTTCGAATTTGATGCAAAAGATTTAGTGAATGCGCGTATCGACCGCCGTCGTAAAGTTCCGGTTACCACCTTCCTGCGTGCACTGGGCATGGATAATAGCAGTATCTTAGATACGTTTTATACCCGCACTATTTATAAAAAGCTTAAAAAAGGCTGGGCTGCAAAATTCAATCATGAGCAATATCGTGGTGTGAAACTGGCTTATGACCTTGTTGATGTAAAAACCGGAAAAGTTATTGCTGAAGCTGGCAAGAAAATGAATGTCCGCACTGCCAAGAAATTCGCAGAAGATGGTCTTAAGGAATATCTGGTTACCGACGAGCAGTTTATCGGCAAATACATAGCAACTGACATAGTAAATCCACAGACTGGTGAGATTTATGTTGAAGGCGGTGAAGAAGTAACTGCTGCATCTATTGCTGTTCTTGAAGAAGCGGGCGCGAAAGATGTTGCGGTGCTTGATATCGATCATATCAATGTTGGTGCGTATATCCGTAATACTTTGATTGCTGATAAGAATACTACGCGTGAAGACGCTCTTATCGATATTTACCGCGTGATGCGCCCGGGTGAGCCAACCACTGTTGAAGCAGCTGAGGCTCTCTTTAACTCGTTATTCTTTGAAGCTGACCGTTATGATTTATCAGCAGTTGGCCGCGTAAAAATGAATGCTCGCCTGAATCTGAATATTGCTGAAGATGTTGGCATATTGACCAAGGAAGATATTATTGGCTCAGTGAAACTTCTGGTGGGCTTAAAAGATGGTATCGGTGAAATTGATGACATCGATCATCTTGGAAACCGTCGTGTGCGTTCAGTTGGTGAATTGATGGAAAACCAGTTCCGCATTGGTCTGCTGCGTATGGAACGTTCGATTATCGAGCGTATGTCCAGTGTTGATATTGACACTGTAATGCCGCATGATCTGGTGAATGCTAAACCGGTTGCCGCTGCTATCCGTGAATTTTTTGGTTCAAGCCAGCTTTCGCAGTTTATGGATCAAACCAACCCGCTTTCGGAAATCACCCATAAACGTCGTTTATCGGCGCTTGGACCTGGTGGTCTTACCCGTGAACGCGCCGGCTTTGAAGTGCGTGACGTACATCCAACCCATTATGGTCGCATCTGCCCGATTGAGACTCCGGAAGGACCAAATATCGGTCTTATCAACTCAATGGCAACTTATGCCCGTGTAAATAAATACGGCTTTATCGAAAGCCCATACCGCAAAGTGGTAAATCAACGTGTGACCGATGAGGTTATTTATTTATCAGCGATTGAAGAAGGTAAATATACCATCGCTCAGGCAAATTCAGCTATGGACGAGAAAAATAAATTTACTGGTGATTTGATTTCCTGCCGTCGTAATGGTGATTTCGTTTTGTCATCCGCTGACCAGATTGACTATATTGACGTTGCGCCAAAGCAGCTGGTTTCAGTTGCGGCGGCTCTTATTCCTTTCCTTGAAAACGATGACGCGAACCGTGCATTGATGGGTTCAAACATGCAACGTCAGGCTGTACCTTTGCTTCGTTCCGAAGCTCCTTTGGTTGGCACTGGTATGGAAGAAATCGTAGCGAAAGATTCTGGCGTCACCACTGTTGCTCGTCGTAGTGGTGTGGTGGATCAGGTTGATGCTACCCGTATCGTTATCCGCAGCTCGGAAAGCTCAGAAGATGGTTCTCCGGGTGTTGATATTTATAACCTTATTAAATTTACCCGCTCTAACCAGAATACCTGCCTCAACCAGCGTCCGCTCATTACTGTTGGCGACGTGGTGAAAGCCGGTGATATTATTGCTGACGGTCCTTCTACCGATCTTGGCGAACTGGCACTTGGTCGTAACGTGCTGGTGGCATTCATGCCTTGGAATGGTTACAACTTTGAAGATTCAATCCTTATTTCTGAGCGTATCGTATCGGAAGACGTGTTTACCTCAATCCATATTGAGGAATTCGAAGTTATGGCGCGTGATACCAAGCTGGGCGCGGAAGAAATCACCCGCGATATTCCAAATATTGGTGAAGAAGCACTGCGTAACCTTGACGAAATCGGGGTTGTGCATATAGGTGCCGAAGTAAAACCTGGCGATATTCTGGTGGGTAAAGTTACACCGAAATCAGAATCGCCGATGACCTCTGAAGAAAAATTGCTGCGTGCAATCTTTGGTGAAAAAGCTTCTGACGTGCGCGATTCTTCCCTGCGCCTGCCTCCGGGTGTAGCGGGAACAATAGTTGGTGTCCGGATTTTCAGCCGTCGTGGCATTGAAAAAGATGAGCGTGCCCTTTCTATTGAGAAAGCAGAAATTGAGCGTCTGGCAAAAGATCGTGATGATGAACGCGGTATTATCGAACGTTTTGTTTATGGCCGTATGCATGAATTACTGCTTGGTAAAAAAGCCACTTCTGGGCCTAAGAATTTCAAAGTTGGTGCAGAAATAACCGAACAGACATTCGCTGAGTATAGCAAAGGTCAGCTCTGGCAGTTTGCGGTTAAAGACGAAAAGGCGATGAATGAAATCGAGCAGCTGAAAAAACAGCTTGATTCTGCTCTTGCCCGCATCAACCATAAATTTGAAGAAAAAGTCGGCAAGGTGCAGGCTGGTGATGATCTGATGCCGGGTGTCCTTAAAATGGTGAAAGTGTTTGTGGCAGTGAAACGCAAACTGCAGCCAGGGGACAAGATGGCAGGCCGTCATGGTAATAAAGGGGTGGTATCGAAGATCGTTCCGATTGAAGATATGCCATATCTTGAAGATGGTACGCATGCCGATATTATTTTAAATCCTCTTGGCGTTCCTTCGCGTATGAACGTTGGGCAAATTCTGGAAACCCATCTGGGCTGGGCATCTGCTGGTATCGGCAAACAGATCCGCGCTATGCTCGAAGATGTACAGGAGCAGAACAGCAAAGCGGCAGAAGTGAAAAAACTCAGGGATTTCCTTGGTGAAATGTATGAGGATAAAGAGCTTAATAAAGCTATCGGCAAAATGTCTGATAAGGAAGTTGTTGAGCTCGCTGGTAATCTGAAAAAAGGTGTTCCGTTTGCGACCCCGGTATTCGATGGCGCGAAAGAGGAAGATATTGTGCATTGGTTGAAAAAAGCCGATCTTGATTCTTCCGGTCAGGTTCAGCTTTATGATGGCAGAACTGGTGAGCCGTTTGATCGCAAAACCACGGTTGGCTATCTGTATATCCTGAAACTTCACCATCTGGTTGATGACAAGATCCATGCGCGTTCTATAGGACCGTACTCACTTGTTACCCAGCAGCCACTTGGCGGTAAATCGCAATTCGGTGGACAGCGTTTCGGGGAAATGGAGTGCTGGGCATTACAGGCTTACGGTGCTGCCTATACCTTGCAGGAAATGCTCACCGTTAAATCCGATGACGTTGCCGGACGCAGCAAGATTTACGAATCTATCGTGCGTGGTGATAACAGCTTTGAATCGGGTATTCCTGAGTCATTCCACGTTATGGTGAAAGAGTTGAGATCTCTTGGTCTGAATGTAGAGTTGATTGAGAAAGAAGCATAAATAAGTTGTCGGCGACTAGCGTTTAGCGGCTAGTTGTCACTACTAACCGCTAGTCGCTAACCGCTAGCAACTGAGGAGAAGAATATGAATGAAGTAATGAGTTTTTTCGGGCAGCAACTTACTGCTACCAAACAATTTGATGAAATCAAAATTTCCATTGCGAGTCCGGAAAAGATTCGTTCATGGTCGTTTGGCGAAGTGAAAAAACCTGAAACTATCAATTACCGCACTTTCAAACCAGAACGTGACGGTTTGTTCTGCGCTCGTATTTTTGGACCTATCAAGGATTATGAATGTTTGTGCGGTAAATATAAGCGCATGAAATATCGCGGTATCGTCTGCGAAAAATGCGGTGTTGAAGTTACTACTTCTAAAGTTCGCCGCGAGCGCATGGGGCATATTGACCTTGCTTCTCCAGTTGCGCATATCTGGTTCTTGAAATCCCTTCCTAGCCGTATCGGTATTTTGCTGGATATGACGCTAAAAGATTTAGAAAAGATTTTGTATTTTGAATCTTATGTGGTGGTTGAACCGGGTTTAACTCCGTTTTCAATGGGTGAGCTGCTTTCGGAAGAACAGTTCTATGACGCGCAGGAAAAATATGGCGATAGTGCCTTTACCGCGCAGATTGGTGCGGAAGCTATCAAAACCATGCTTTGTGGCTTGCAGCTTGCTAAACAAAAACCAGAACTGCGTGCTGAGCTTGCTTCTACTAATTCTGAAGCCCGCCGCAAAAAATTGGTGAAACGCTTGAAGATGATCGAAGCTTTCCTTGAATCGGATAACAAACCGGAATGGATGATCATGGATGTTGTTCCGGTTATCCCGCCAGAACTGCGCCCGCTTGTACCGCTTGATGGCGGTCGTTTTGCAACGTCTGATCTCAACGATTTATACCGCCGCGTTATCAACCGTAACAACCGTTTGAAACGTCTGCTTGAGCTGCGCGCGCCTGATATTATCGTGCGTAATGAAAAGCGTATGTTGCAGGAATCTGTTGACGCGCTGTTTGATAATGGTCGTCGTGGTCGGGTGATTACTGGTGCCAATAAACGTCCGTTGAAATCACTTTCCGATATGCTTAAAGGTAAACAGGGTCGTTTCCGCCAGAACTTACTTGGTAAACGCGTGGATTATTCTGGTCGTTCGGTAATCGTAGTTGGTCCTGAATTGAAACTGCATCAGTGCGGTCTGCCGAAGAAAATGGCACTTGAATTATTCAAACCGTTCATTTACGCGAAGCTGGAAATTTATGGTATCGCTACCACTATCAAAGCTGCAAAACGCATGGTGGAAACTGAGCGTCCGGAAGTATGGGATATTCTCGAAGAAGTTATCCGCGAACATCCAGTGCTTCTGAACCGTGCTCCTACCTTACACCGCCTTGGGATTCAGGCATTCGAACCAGTTCTGGTTGAAGGTAAGGCTATCAATTTACATCCTCTGGTTTGCACTGCTTTCAACGCCGATTTCGACGGCGACCAGATGGCTGTGCACGTTCCGCTTTCAATCGAAGCGCAGATTGAATCACGCGTGTTGATGATGTCCACCAACAATATTCTCTCTCCTGCCAATGGTCGCCCGATTATTGTGCCGAGCCAGGATATTGTGCTTGGACTTTATTATATCACGCTGGAATCTGATGGCGAAGCGGGCGAAGGAATGATTTTCGCTGATACTTCCGAAATGCAGCACGCGCTTGATAATGGCATGGTAACGCTACATAGCAAAATCAAATGCCGTTATAAAACTGTTGATGAAAATGGCGCAATAGTTACGCAGATTGTATCATCAACTCCAGGCAGGATGCTCATTTCAGAGATTTTGCCAAAACATGTGAAGCTGCCTTTCTCAGTAGTGAATAAACTGCTGACCAAAAAAGAAGCTTCGAACCTTATTTACGAAGTATATCGTCATTGCGGTCAGAAAGAGACGGTTATTTTTGCTGACAGACTAATGGGCATTGGTTTTAAACATGCGGCAAAAGCTGGTATCTCTTTCGGTAAGGATGATATGATCGTTCCGACTACGAAACAGAAACATTTGAATGGAACTTTCGGTGAAGTGAAGCAATTCGAGCAGCAATATGCTGATGGTCTGATTACCCTTGGTGAAAAATACAACAAGGTAATCGATGCTTGGTCAAAATGTTCGGAGCTGGTTGCTGATGACATGATGAAGCAGATTTCTTCAGTAGGCAGAAATAAAGACGGTAAATTCAAAGCTCGTGAAATCAACTCGATTTACATGATGGCAAACTCTGGCGCGCGTGGCTCGGCAGCTCAGATTAAGCAGCTTGCCGGTATGCGTGGGCTTATGGCAAAACCATCAGGTGAAATTATTGAAACACCAATTATCTCGAACTTTAAAGAGGGTCTGTCGGTACTTGAGTATTTCAATTCATCACATGGTGCGCGTAAAGGTCTTGCTGATACCGCTCTTAAAACCGCTAACTCCGGTTACCTGACCCGCCGTCTCGTTGACGTGGCGCAGGATTGCATTGTTACTGAACGCGATTGTGGCACTAGCCGTGGCGTGGTGGCAAAGGCAGTTATCGAAGGCGGTGATATTATCGTTCCGCTGGCGGATCAGATTCTTGGTCGTACCAGTTCGCGTGATGTGCATCATCCGGTGGCAGGCACAAAAATTATGTCAGCTGGCGATTTGATTGACGAACAGGTGGTTGATAAGATTGATGAGGCAGGTATTGAAGAACTTATGGTGCGTTCAGTGCTTACCTGTGAAACCGAAGTTGGTGTGTGCGCTCATTGCTATGGCCGTGACCTTGCACGGGGAACCGAAGTCAACATTGGTGAAGCAGTTGGCGTTATAGCTGCTCAGTCAATTGGTGAGCCAGGAACCCAGCTTACCATGCGTACTTTCCACATTGGTGGTGCGGCGCAGCGTGGTGCGGAAACTTCAAGTGTTGAATCATCGCATGACTCAACCCTCACACTTTCCAATAAAAATATCGTGACTGATTCCAGCGGTCGTCTGGTGGTTATGAGCCGTACTTGTGAAATCATTCTACGCGATGAAAATAACCGTGAGCGCGCGCGTTACAAAGTGCCTTATGGCGCACGTCTTCTCGCTAAGGAAGATGAAAAAGTGAAAAAAGGTCAGAAGATAGCCGAATGGGATCCATATACCCTTCCGATTATCACTGAGCGTGCTGGTTTTGCCCATTACCGTGATCTGGTAGAAGGCGTTTCAATCCGTGAAGTTATGGACGAGGCTACTGGTATTTCCAATAAAATCGTAACTGACTGGCGTCAACAGACTCGTGGTGCTGATTTGAAGCCGCGTGTTGCCCTGCGTGATAAAAAAGGTGAAATAATTACCTTGGCGAATGGTCTGGAAGCGCGTTATTTCCTGCCGGTGGCAGCTATTCTTTCTGTGGCTGATGGTCAGGAAGTTCATGCTGGTGACGTTCTTGCCCGTATCCCGCGTGAATCTACCAAAACCCATGACATTACCGGTGGTCTGCCACGAGTGGCTGAGCTTTTCGAAGCGCGCAAACCGAAAGACCATGCGATTATTTCTGAAACTGAAGGTGTAGTTGAATTCGGTAAGGATTATAAAAACAAACGTCGCGTTATTGTCCGTTCTAAAGACGAGGCGATTGAGCCGGTTGAATATATGATACCTAAGGGTAAGCATATAACCGTACAGGAAGGTGACTATGTACAGAAGGGCGATCTGCTGATGGACGGTAACCCTGTGCCACATGACATTCTGAAAGTTATGGGTGTTGAAGCACTGGCGCGTTACATGGTTAAGGAAGTGCAGCAGGTTTACCGCTTGCAGGGCGTTCTTATCAACGACAAGCACATTGAAGTTATTGTGCGCCAGATGTTGCAGAAAGTGGAAATTGATAATCCTAATGAAACCACTTTCCTTGCTGGTGAACAGGTTGATCGCGAAGAGTTTGATTTTGTTAACACTAAAACCCTTAAAGAAGGCTATAAAGCAGCTACTGCTTCACCAGTCCTGCAGGGTATTACTAAAGCCAGCCTCCAGACTCACAGCTTTATCTCGGCGGCATCCTTCCAGGAAACCACCCGTGTTCTCACCGAAGCTGCGGTTGCCGGTAAAGTTGATAGCCTCACAGGTCTGAAAGAAAACGTTATTGTTGGTCGGTTGATTCCTGCTGGAACTGGTGCTGCGGTTATGCGCCTGCGTAAAATCGCAACTGAACGTGAGAAAGAAGCAATTGCTGCTGCTCAGAGTGGTGATGATGGTGGTGAGTTATTGGCTAGCTAACCGCATAGTTCGTAATTAGTAGTTCGTATTTCGTTTTTTACGATTTACGAACTACGATTTACGATGTACTTTCATTAAATGAAATCCTCCTCCAATATAATCTACGGTAAACATGCTTCTTTTGCAGCTCTTGCCAATCCGATGCGCAAGATAAAACGTGTGCTGGTGACTAAAAATACCCGCGATGAGCTTGCAGCTTCTGCGGGTGATAAGCTTCTTTCCGGAATAAAAAACCTGCAGATTGTTGACGGCAAAAAACTTGATGATTTATTGCCTAAAGAAGCTGTGCATCAGGGTGTAGCCGTAGAATGCGAAACGCTTTTGCAGCCGAGCTTGCAAGAATTTCTATCCTCGCCAGCTAGTAACAGCGGTCTGGTGATGCTTGATCAGGTCAGCGATCCGCATAATGTCGGTGCGATATTACGTTCAGCAGCAGCATTTAATGCGGGTGCGGTGATAGTGACTGACCGTAATGCTCCATCGGAAAGCGGGGTTATGGCAAAAGCAGCCAGCGGCGCGCTGGAAATCGTTCCTCTTATAACTATAGGGAATCTATCGCAAGCCATTGAACTTCTCAAAAAGTCCGGGTACTGGGTTTATGGGTTGGATGGTGAGGCGAAACAATTGATTTCTGCGGCAAAATTTGACAGGAAAACTGTATTGGTTTTAGGAGCTGAGGGCAGGGGGCTGCGTCGGTTGACCAGCGAACGTTGTGACTCTCTGGTACGACTTCCTATATCAGATAAGATGGAAAGTCTCAATGTTTCCAATGCAGCTGCTATTTCCCTTTATGAATTAAATAGGCAAATCATGTAACCTGAAAAATGTTTACATTTATAGTTTTGATGTTATTCTGGCTTCTACTTTAATATTTTCTATTCTCAGATGGACAGTATGAAGGCTCAGGAAAGCGAAGTTAAATTCAGTAAGGTTACTCCTACTCGTAAAATGCTTCTGGCAGAACGGTTGATATCCCTTGGTATTCCTGAAGATGAAATGACCCCGAATGTGCGTCTGGTTATTTCCGCCTTGCTCGAAAAAATGGACGATGTAAACCGTGATTTGTCGCGTACCAAGGAAAATCTTTCAGAGATAGAACGACTGGTCGATGTTGATTGTGTTGCGCCTATCGCCAACCGTCGCGCCTTTATGCGTCGCCTGTCATGGGCGATAACCATGCATGAACGCTACGGTCATCCGTCTACTATCCTCTATTTTGATTTAAATGATTTTAAAGCTATAAACGATACGCACGGTCATGCTGCTGGGGATCTTGCCATAATTCATGTTTCGCAGATACTATCTACCGTGATGCGTGAATCTGATTTTCTGGCACGTATTGGTGGCGATGAATTTGCCGTAATAATGTATTATGCTAATGAAGAATCAGCAAAGGCTAGAGGAAGAAAAATTGCTGAAAAACTTGACAATACTCCGTTTACTTTTAACGGTTCTCACCTCTATGTGTCCGCAGCGTATGGTTATTATCTGGTGCGTAGTGGCGACGATGCTGAATCTGCTCTGGCTTCGGCAGATATGTCGATGTATGTCGATAAGCGTCGCAATAAGGGCGAGTTGCTAAAGGCTTGAAGCTTTTTATCTCTGTTACAAGAGTGAATTTTTAAGATATCATTAAATATTATAGTAATTTGATACAATAATTACCCACTCGTCATTGCGAGAATGCGTAGCATTCGTGGCAATCCAGAAGCCAAAACATGTTGAAAATACTGGATTGCTTCACTACGTTCGCAATGACAAGAATTGGGGATTTTTACTCTCAAATGACTATAGTTCTTATTTGAAGATACGCTCGCTTCGTAGCGTAAAATCGGTCTTTCGGACTCGATTTTCATAGTAATTCTGTATAGCTGATTAAGCATGTAATTGCTTAATCAGCTATGAAAATCGCAAGCCGAAAGCGCGATTTTACGCGCCGTAGGCAGCGTCAAAATGATGTAATCATTTTGTTGGTTAACTATGTAATAAGTATACAGAATTACTATAAATTAAGATATATCGCATTAACCTATTGTGCTTACTCGTGTCTTTTGTTACTGTATTAGAATTGTTCAGTATAAGCAGGTGCTAATTATGGGTTCAATACGAAATATCTATACTATTCTGTTTGCATTTGTTGCTGTATTTTCAGCTGTTCCTCACACGTCAGCAGCAGAAAAAAATGTTACCATAGGTACAGCTGGAGTCACCGGTGTTTATTATCCTGCCGGTGGATCAATCTGCCGTATGGTCAATCGTGGTCGCAAAGAGCACGGCATACATTGTGCAGTGGAATCAACTGGTGGTTCAATTGCTAATCTTGAATCCATACATAATAAGGAACTTGAGCTTGGAATAGTACAATCTGATTTGCTGTACTACGCTTATAATGGCAAAGAGATTTTTTCTGATGCTGGTATGGATAGAAAATTACGCGTTCTTCTTTCTTTGCATTTTGAACCATTTACCATAGTGGCAAGAAAAAATGCCAAAATCAATATGTTCGATGATTTGAAAGGTAAGCGTATCTACATTGGTCCTGCCGGTTCTGGTATGCGCGCAACTATGGAAGAATTAATCACACAAAAGGGCCTTAATAAAAAAACCTTTGCTAATATTGTTGATGTTAAATCAAGTGATCAGACTAAAGCATTATGCGAAGGTAAAATAGATGCTCTGGTCTATGCTGGTGGTCATCCTAATGGTGCTATTCAGCAGGTAACTTCTTCCTGTGCAACTACTCTGGTTAGCATAGCCAAGGCTGATATTGAAAAAATGGTTGCCACTCATCCTTTCTACGTCAAGGCAGCCATACCTGGTGGTATGTATAACGGTAATACGCAGGAAACCAGAACTTTTGGTGTACGCGCTTTACTAGTAGCTTCGGCGGATCTTGGTAACGATGTTGCTTATGAAACGGTAAAGGCAGTTTTTGAAAATCTTGATAATTTTAAAACACTGCATCCTGTGTTCTCAACCCTTGAAGCAGATTATATGGTGGCTAATGATACCATCGCCCCTATACATACAGGTGCGGAGAAATATTATCGTGAAAAGGGCATGTCTCCCGCTATTCCAAAATAATGCCTTGGGATTATTTTCCAGATTTCATAAGCAGTGTATTATCTTTACAGAGGTCACTTAGCAGGCATTGGTCGCATAGTGGTGTGCGGGCTTTGCAGGTGTAACGACCGTGTAAAATCAACCAGTGATGAGCGTGTTTTTTCCATTTTTCCGGGATTATTTTTTCCAGTGCCATTTCTGTTGAGTCTGCTGTTTTTGTGCTGCATAAACCCAGCCTGTTGGCTACACGAAATACATGTGTATCCACAGCTATGGTAGGTAATCCTCGTGCGCAGTTAAGCCAGACGTTCGCGGTTTTTCTGCCGACGCCAGCCAGACTCATTAGCGCATCACGCGACTCTGGTATTTTCCCGCCGAACTCGTCGAGCAGTTTTTTGCTGAGTGCAATAATATTTTTTGCTTTGCTGTTGAACAGCCCAATGGTTTTTACGTAGTTTTTTAATTTTGCTTCGCCTAAGGCAAACATTTTTTCCGGCGTGTTGGCCACAGAAAATAAAGCTGGGGTGGCTTTGTTTACTCCGGCATCGGTTGCCTGTGCCGATAGCACTATTGCTACTAGCAAAGTAAAATCATTAGTATAAAATAACTCAGTTTTTGGCGTTGGTTCTTGCTTGCTTAAGCGGCGGAAGATTTCATCGATTTTTAGTTTATTCATATTGTCTGGTTGCTGATGAAGGTTGGAGTCTGAATGGTGCGTAGTTTAGGATGTGTTCTTGTTTGTGTCATCAGCATTATGACAATGATGCCTGCTCATGCAGCCGGAAGTGTTTATATAGAGGAACTGACTTCGCCGGAGATTCGCGGGAAGATAGATTCAGGAACTGTTATTGCCATAATCCCGACCGGCGGCAGCGAACAGAATGGCCCGCATATGGTTATCGGCAAGCACAACAGAATAGTACATTACACTGCCGGAGAAATTGCGAAGAAACTCAGAAATGCACTGGTTGCGCCGGTTATTGCTTATGTGCCGGAAGGTAATATAGAACCTCCGGAAGGGCATATGAAATTTGCTGGAACAATTTCCCTCCGCGCCGAAACCTATGCTGCTTTACTGGAAGATGCAGCGGCGAGTTTAAAGCAGCATGGCTTTAAACTGATTTGCTTTTTGGGCGATTCTGGAGGCAATCAGGCAGTGCAGAAAAAATTGGCGGAAGAATTAACAGAAAAATGGAAAAAAGCCGGTGTGAAAGTATTACAAGTATCAGATTATTATGACAATAATGGTCAGGATGCTTGGGTTGCTTCATTAAAATTGCCACTTAAAACCCTGAACGAGCATGCCGGTTTTCAGGATACTTCGGAACTTATGGCGATTGATGAAAACACAGTACGCAAGAATTTGCTAGGCGATCATTCCCGGGATAATTTATCAGTTAATGGCGTGTCCGGTGATTCTACGCTTGCTTCTGCTCGTTATGGCAGCTATTTACTTAACCTTAAAATAACCGCAGCCGTAAAGCAGATACAAGATGCAGTCAAACCTTAATCCTAAGCAAGCAGCGAAGAAACAACCGCGCTTGCGCCATCATTTTATTGCGGCCTGGCTGCGTTCTCCCTTGAAAATTGGAGCGGCACTTCCCAGCTCGAGGAGCTTGGCGCGGGCTATGGCAGCGCAGGTTGATACCAGCATGGAAGGGGCTGTTATAGAACTTGGTGCTGGTACAGGTGTGGTAACCCAGGCTTTGCTTGAGGCGGAAATTGCTCATGATAAATTGCTGGTTATTGAGCGTGACAAAAAATTACATTCATTACTACATGCCATATTTCACGATTTAAAAGTTTTATGTGCTGATGCCATGGAACTGGAATCTGTGCTTAAGAACGCCGGTATGGATAAAGTAAATGCTATCGTTTCCAGCTTGCCGTTTATTACCATGCCCGTTGCTGTTCGCCATGGGATTCAGGAACAGATGGCAAAGGTAATTGGTGATTCAGGAATAATAGTGCAGTTTACCTATGGCCCTAAATCGCCGATTAACAGGAGCGAACTCAAGCGTTATGGACTTGTCGGAAAACGCGTAAAACTGGTTCTGGCAAACGTTCCGCCGGCGCATGTCTGGGTTTATCGTAAAGGATAATTTAAGCCAACTCAACGTTTTCTGGGATATTATAATCGCTGAGACGGGTGGTTGAATTATATGATTTACTTACCTGATTTGATATCCCAGATGGTTCATTCTGTTTTTCTGTAGTAACAGCTTCTTGTTCTGGTGCTATTATGTCTTCAGGTAAGGAAAATTCTTTTGTTACTTGTGCAGGAAACGCATTCTGCACATAAGAGATATCTGCTGGAATATCTACCGGAAACTCATCTGGCAGGGTATGCGAACTTGGTCCCTTCTCCAATTGCAACAAAGTTTTGAACAAGCTCACAGGTTCAGTAGGTTTCCCAGCATTGCTTGGTTTGTATTTCACATTAGCGTAGCTCACCAGCTTATCATATTGCGCGAAAAGACCGCGTACTTCCGGGGAAATATCGCCAGCAGCGAGCTGCACTAGAAAACTGGTCTGGGCATTTGCAGTGTATGATGGTGAATTGCTTGATGAGTTGCTTACGGAAAAATTTTCTGGAGAAGGATTAGCAGCTATAGTTTGCGGTACATTTTCTTTTGGCAAATAATTCCGGTTGCCACTTGCATTATTATCCAATTGTGCGCTAGAAACAGACGGGGACACATTGTCATACGGTGCGCGCAGAGCAATACTATTAGGCAACGGCGTAGCGACCAGTGTTACTGGTGCTGGAATGTTAATTGTGTTTCCTAAGTAAGCAAACATAGCATTAAACTGACAATGTGAATTTATTGGTTCTTCTAAAGGAAATATTAACACATTTATGTTAACCGCGCAAGTTATACTGCTGGTGGTGCCACCTGAAATTATTATGTAATAGGTTGATTTATGATAAGATTTTGTAGTTTTTTAATATTTTTATTGTTGGTTGTTACAACGGTTATGTTAGTGGTTACTAAGAATAGAATCACTTCCGATTCTCAAGTTTTGACAGAAGCAAGCGAAGGCGAAGCTTTGGTGGGTGGAGATTTTACCCTTATAAATCAGGATAATAAACAGGTTAATGATAATGATTTTCGTGGGAAAATCATGCTGGTTTTCTTTGGATTTACCAGCTGCCCCGATATATGTCCGGTAACTTCTACAATCTTTGCCAAAGCTCTGGAATTGCTTGGTGATAAGGCAGACTCGGTTGCACCCATCTTTATAAGTGTTGATCCTGAGAAAGATACACCGGAAGTTTTGAAGGAATATTTAGGCAATTTTGATAAACGCATTATTGGTCTCACCGGCACAAAGGAACAGGTAACCAAAGCAACATCAGCCTATAAAGCTTATTTTGCCAAGACCAAAAACTCGGAAGGTAATGAAACTGTAGACCATTCCGGCTTTATCTATATAATGGATAAAAACGGCAAGTATGTTAAACATTTCCCATATGATGCGAATGCACAGGATATTGCGGGTGCTGTTTCTGATTTGTTGAAGTGAAGGTTTCTTGATGTCATTGCAAGCTGAAGTCGAACTGCACCGTCGCGGGCTGTTATTTATTCTTTCATCGCCGTCCGGTGCTGGGAAAACCACTTTGTCGCGCCGGTTGCTTGAACAATATAAAAACGCTGCGCAGCATGAAACCATCGTGATGTCAGTATCGGTTACTACCCGCTCTATGCGTGGCGGTGAGGTGCATGGCAAGGATTATTTTTTCGTGGATGACACTGCTTACAAATTCATGGTAGAGCGCGGTGAACTTCTGGAACATGCACAGGTATTTGACCATTATTACGGCACACCGGAAAAATTTGTGCGTGAGAATATCGAAAAAGGCATCGATGTTTTGTTTGATATTGACTGGCAGGGAACAAAACAACTGACCCAAAAAATGCCCGATGATCTGGTAAGTATTTTTATACTGCCGCCTTCTATGGATGAGCTGGAGCGTCGCCTGCGGGCAAGGGCGCAGGACTCAGAAGAGGTGGTGGGCAAGCGCATGAGCAAAGCCCGCGCCGAAATAAGCCACTGGCAGGAATATGATTATGTCCTCATCAACCAAGATCTCGACCAGACCCACGAAAAAATAAATGCTATCCTTAAGGCCGAACGCTTAAAACGCGTTCGCCAAGAGGGGCTGGCGGATTTTATAGAAAAACTGTGATTATATGCTTTACAATAAGACAATAATGCCGTATATTTGGTTAGTGTGGAGTTCGCTATATGAAGTATAGCGAGTTCAAAAATGGCTTAAAGAGCATGGTTGTAGCTTTGAAGAATCAAAAGGTAAGGGTGGTCATATAACTATCCATTATAAGGGAAGAAAGACAGTTATGCCTTTTCATGGTAGCAGGGAATTGGTACTGGTTTGGTACATGCGATAAAAAGGCAGCTTGGTTTGAAATAGGGGTGTTATGCGTTATCCAATATTAATCGAAAAAATAGATGGTGAATATATTGCTACCATTAGTCATCCCAGTGGAAGATTTCAGGGTGTGTGTTCTGCTGCGAGTAAAGCAGAGGTCAAGTTAGAAGCGGAAAAAATGATAGAGGTTGTTATTGCTTCAGCACTGGCAGATGGTGAAGAAATACCAAATGCTAAAGATTGTGATAGTGGTAATGATTATATAATTTTGCCAGCACTTCTTTCAGCAAAAGTTGCATTATTTATTGAAATGCGGAAACAAGGGAAGCGCAAAGCTGACTTGGCTAAAATGTTGGGAGTTAATCAGAAACAAATTGATCGGATGTTTTCTCCAGTTCATGCTTCTGTGTTCGCGCAATTGCAGGCTGCCGCTGAGGCTTTAGGAAAAAAACTCGAAGTGCGCCTAGCGTGACCATTGACACACCATACATTCCCAAAAAACCAGCTGGCACATCGGATGATCCTTATGATCCGCTGCAGTATTTTATTGCCCTGTTTGAAGGGCGTAAAGGTGAAGCATCGTCGGTAAAGCAGCGGGCAGATACTATCGAGGGCGTGCTTAAAGACCGCATCGTTGACGGTGACAAGAAAGGTCTGGAAGATGATCTTGCTATTGCCATGAAAACCCATACGCCACTATTTATCATCAATGATATTTTGCTTGCCGGCATGAAAGTTGTTGGTGAGTTGTTTGGCTCTGGGAAAATGCAGTTGCCATTTGTTCTGCAAAGTGCTGAAACCATGAAAAAAGCCGTGGCGTATCTTGAGCAATTCATGGAAAAAATCGAAGGGCAGGAAAAAGGAAAGATCGTTCTCGCCACAGTTAAAGGCGATGTGCATGATATTGGCAAAAACCTCGTGGATATTATCCTCACTAATAATGGTTTCAAGGTCTACAATCTTGGCATCAAACAGCCTATCGACTTAATTCTGAAAGCCGTTGATGAGGTAAAACCGGATGCGATCGGGCTTTCGGGACTACTCGTAAAATCAACGGTGGTGATGCGCGAGAATCTTGCTGATTTAACTTCAAAAGGAATCAACATTCCGGTTCTTCTTGGTGGTGCGGCCCTTACCCGTGCTTATGTGGAAGAAGACTGCGTGGAGGCTTATGGGGCAGGGCGGGTGGCTTATGCGCAGGATGCTTTTGACGGTCTGGATCTGATGAATAAAATCGCGGGCGGTCAGTTTGACAGCCATCTGGAAGACATCAAAAAACGCAAGCATAACCGCCCAAGCAGTTCAAAAGCCAAACAACGCTGGTCGCAGAACGAAGAAGCCGGACAGAAGCTGATTGGCGTGGAAATGCGCCCAGTTGAATGGGAAGCAATTAAATTAAAACGTGCGGAACTTGCCGCGCAGGTTGCAGTGCCAAAGCCGCCATTCTGGGGTGCAAAAATTGTCGATAGCATTCCGGTGAAAGCTCTCATCCCGTACCTTAATGAACAGATGCTTTTTACCTTCCATTGGGGCTTTAAAAAAGCCGGAAAATCTCTGGATGAATATTGGAAATGGGTGGATACGGATGTTCGTCCGATTTTAAAAAAACTGCTTGCTGAATGTGAGAGCGAAAATATTTTGCAGCCTAAAGCGGCTTATGGGTTTTTCAAATGCGCAAGCAGTGGCAATAGCCTCCTGATATTTGATGAATCAGGAAAAAAACAGGTTGGGCAATTGGATTTACCGCGTCAGGATAAAGATGGCGGAATATGTGTTGCCGATTTCTTCCGCGATGTAGACGCTTCCGAGCGCGATGTGCTGGCTATGCAGGTAGTAACCGCCGGGCAGACAGTTGCCGATGTGGCGCGGCAGTGGTTTGAAAATAACCGCTATCAGGATTATTTATATCTGCATGGGCTAGGCGTAGAAATCGCCGAAAGCTCGGCTGAATATATCCATAAAAAAATTCGCTCGGAGCTTGGCTTCGGACATGAGGATGACCGTGACATAAGGAAAATGCTGAAGCAGGGCTATCGTGGCTCGCGTTATAGCTTTGGCTATCCTGCCTGCCCGCGCCTGGAAGACCAGGAATTATTGTTGTCATTACTCGGTGCAGAGCGCATCGCCATTGAACTTTCTGATGAATTCCAACTCCACCCAGAGCAATCAACTTCAGCAATAGTTGTCCACCATCCGCAAGCGAAATATTTCAATATTTAGCGTTTTAATTAAGTTATATTAATCTAGTAACTTATAAGGTGGCATTTGTATTTCGTTTGTAACTCCCTTTCCTTTAACTATGGTTTTAGAATCTTTTTTTAATTCAGGGTTTTCCATTAAGTACCATCTTTCGTATTCCACTTCACTACCACCACAATTTGTACAGCCCATCTTTGCATTTATTGTATTGCAGCTATATAATTCGTATCCCGTAGCTCCACTACTGTAATCTGCTTTTGATATAGCAAAGGAGTCTTTAAACCCTTTATCAAAACAAGCAGGGCATACAACCTCTATTGGATTCTCTTTATAATTGTCATGATTAATAGTGTATTCATAGTTCTCATTCCAAGAAGCCAGAATCTTGTTATTCCTTGAAAATTTGGTTTCTCTAATTTTAGAGCTAATATTAAAAAGTTTCCAACTCATTGTATTTATATCAATAGATTGTTTTATGTTTGATGAAAAATCAAATTCACCTCCTCCTAGTATACCAGAAGTAAATATTTCAAACTCGCCACTGTGATTTATTGTTATCGACTTTGATATAAGTGGCTTTATTATCTGGGCTGCTGCTGTATCATTTGCATGCATATGTGCTCCTAGAGTAAATAGGGAATTAGAGTCAGGATTATAGAATATTTCATAATAAACCATCTCTATGCTTAGTTTTACTCTGTATTTATAGAAGCACCAATAAAGTTTCTTATCTTTATCTGTAAGGTTCTTAAATTGTTCGCCTGCTTTTCCATAATCAGATTCTATTCTTTCTCTCCAATTCATTCTAGTTGCTAACAGCCGATAATAACGTCACCGCATCTATCACTTTCTTTGATGCTTCGGAAATAAGCAGCACGTCTTTATCAACCTGAACATACTGGTAGCCTACAGGCACTGGCCCGAGCAATACCAGCAAATCATGCGGGACAGGAAGCCACTGCCCGCGCAGAGGTTGTCCGACAACGTAACGTTTTTTGGCGATTCCAGGAGGTAGGCAGCCATTATGTTTTTTGGCAAGTCCAGGCGGGCAGTTTGGCGCATATTCACGCGTCAGATATTCTCTGATAACAACACGATCATCATTTCCAAAGCTTATTTTGAATGAATGGCTGCCATCATGATCCGATTTATGATGCTTATGTTTTTTATCTTTATGCTTTTTATGTTTTCCACCACCATGATCATCATCTTCATAACCATGCTTGCCCTTGCCTCCCTTTTCTGCGTGCGAAGGAAGGCTATAGGCTGCTATCACCAATGCAAGAAACAGGCTTAATACATTTGTTATTTTGCTATTCATATAAATATCCTTATTTAATTGCCCTTGCCAATGTTAGCACATTTACTTGAGCTGCGCCAGCTTTTAACAAAACTTTTGTACATTGTTCGATAGTTGAACCAGTCGTAAATACATCATCTATCAATAATATATTCTTTCCTTTTATTACTCTTACGGAACGTTTATTAATGGTGAATGCGCCTTTCACATTTGTTTCACGCTGTTTGCGGGTGAGACCAGTTTGCGGGGTGGTTTTACGGGTACGGATTAATGCATTCGGCAGGCATTTTACAGAGCTTTTTTTTGATAGAGTATGGGCAAGGAGTGCCGACTGGTTGAAGCGGCGATGCAGGAAGCGGAAATAATGCAGTGGCACTGGAATTATCATGTCGCTTTGTTCTAGTAATTTCCCACCGGTTCCCATCAGCCACGTTCCATAAATTTTAGCAAGCTGGGTATGATCGGAATATTTGAAACGGGTTATAAGTTTGCGACTATGCTCGTCATAACGAAAAACTGCCCGCGCATGGTTGTAATCAGGATGCTTATGCATACATGCCCCACATAATGCACCATCGCCGATGTCATAATCAAAGGGCAGGCCGCAAGCATGGCACATCGGTTCGGTTATGAAATGAATCTGCTGCCAGCAGGGGATGCATAATGTCCCATGCGTTGGCACACGACATTCACAATTCAAACATTGTGGTGGAAACAGGAGGTTGAGAATTGGGGTGTGCATACACCCTTTTAACGCTACCTGGCGCGTCCGGCAATATTATCTTTTTGATGCTTTGTTGTTGACGGGTCACTTGCCCCCAGCCAACGCCCATGTTCTACGGTGTCTTTTGCCACTTGTGCGGTTCTTCCCATATACTGGCTTTCAAAAAGCTCAGGATGTTCAATTTGCCAATGCAGCAGCGCAGCGCGATAATTGGTTTTGTTTATTATATCTTCTTTCAGATGTGGCAAAGCGTCATTGGTCATTTTTTCACGAATTATTTTAGGAGATAGGTTGCTTGCATGCAGGTCTTTTCCAGTAAGAGAAGCATAAGATAATTCGGCAGCAAGTCTGTCAGTTTTTCTAAGATTATCTAGATAAAAAGCACTTGCCTCTCTATATTCTGTCGGTGCATTTATAAGTTGTGGTTTTGCTACCTTTTCAGTTATATCCAAATCGTCAAGTACTACAGCAATTGCTAAGCGTTCTTGGTCATCATGGAAAACAGCAGAACTATCATTGATTTTTTTTAGCGTTTCAGATGTAAGAGGGGCAAGAGGTATTCCTGTTTTTTTAGGATCATTAAATTCACTTTTACTAAACACAGTATTAAGATGTTCCTTTAGTTCCGATGAGCCGGCAATGGTAGGAATAAAACAAGCACCTTGTGCTGTTTTACTTAAGCCTATAGTACGTATATCATCAACATTTATTGGTTTAAAAGTAATGTTTCCTAAATGCGTATTTGCTTTAGCAAAAGCTGTTCCAGTTCTTTCGCCAGCGCGTGAGCTGGCATTACTATCCCTTGTAACTTTCTTGTAATTAAGTGCTTCCAACAAAACTGGTAGGGCATCAGGTGCTAAGTCTCGAGTCTGATAGTCAACTAGGGTTTGCCTTAATGCCCTGATGACATTCTTTTCAACTTCCGGGTTTGGAGTATTACTTTGCGAATTTCTTACTCTAGTCACCCACTTCTTGCCTTCTCCATCTACTGGATTTCCAGCTTCCAGCATCCTGGTCTGGTGGGAAACTGCGTTATCAAATAAACGTTCCACCGAGGATGGGTGGTTAAAGAAATTCAGTAAATCACCACCCTGGAAGGTAAATTTAGCAAAATCATGCAAAGCAAAAGCGTCAATGGTTTTCGATAATGCCCGTACCCCATTACGGTAGGTGTCGGATATGCTTCCGCCCTCGAAAAACTGGGTTTGTATATCCGGGTATTTTTTGCCCAACTCGCGCATCTTGTGATGGGCAGTGTGGATATACGCTCTTGCTGCTTGCAGGCCGGAACGTTTAGCATTGTCGCTATGGGCAATTTGCACTTGTTGTGTAGCCCCATCATTGCTTCCTAAAAGTTTTAAATGTTTTTTATAGGTTTCGTTTGTATAAGCGGCTTCCATTATAAGCTCAATATTCTTAAGAGTGTCAGGTTCTTCAAATAGCGGTATTATCCCTAGCTTAGGGCGTTTTCCGTCTTTTGCGACAGCCTGTTGCAGGAATTGTGCTTCAAGAATATTAGTGAGTCCCTGCGCGGCTACTAACGGTTCTTTTTCTTTATCTGTTAGCTTCGTTCCAGATCCATTTTCCAACTGCCCGCATTCTGCCAGCACATTATCTTTTATCATATCGCCAAAATCACGCGCCAGTGCCATGCGTTTAAGAGTATGATAGGCGATAGGTTTAGCCGAATCTTTAGAGTAAACTTTTCCAGCACCTTCTAAAATTTGAGATTTTTTATCTTCAAAAAGTTTTGTAGCCTTGCCTGGTTGTTGCAGAAGTTCAGTCAGCTTTTCGGCTTTCTGTTCTGGTGTTAAATCTCTATAGCCATCAATTAACTCTCCAACCACTCGACTATACTCTTTCGCAGTTTCCCGATATTCAATTTTTGAGAAATTAAAACCAAAAACCCGGACGCGACGCAATAAATTTAAAGAGTTTTTGCCTTCTTCACTATTATGCTCTGCTGATTCTTTCAAATCTTTCTCAAAATTCTTGGCATCAAGGGAATTCCTGATTTTTGCTAGGTTCCCTGATAATTTGTCAAAACGTTCGCTGAGCTTTTCGGGTGTAGAATTACTATCTTTCTGCTCTTTCTTTGCATCTTCACGCAATTTTGCGATTTCTTCTGTAAGTGGATTTAATTCTGTCAATGCTTCGGAAAAGTTAGTTTTCCATCTGCTCAGTGCAGGAATTTTTTCTAAATCGTCACGATAGCGGGTGATTATAGCTTGAGTATGCAGGGCGATTGCCTCCAGAGTTGTTTCCGCTGTTACACTGTTATTCCCGTCCTTGTCGCCCGAAGATCCCCATGAGCCAAGCTTTATTTTTAGATTAAGCGCAGTAGGGTCATAGCTGGAATTTGTTTCTTTAGAATGTTTTTCTAAAGCCCTGTCATAATTGGCGTAGATCCTTGGCAAATCTTCGTAAATGTTGCCGAGGAAATAGAGTGCTGTTTGGGTCTCTTCGCGAACTGTAAGATTTTCAGTTGCTTTTTTACCATTTTCTATTTTTTCTTTTAACAAAGAAGTTTCCTGATATTTGGTAAGGGCTTTGGTGAGGTCTTCCTGATCATGTTTTTCCAGAGCCTTGTTAATTTCCCTTTGCGCCCGCATCGATTCCAGCGAATTGACGTTGGTGGGATGGGCGGTCATTACCACTTCAAAAACCGGATGGTTAAGTTTTTCTACCAATTCTTTGACATTAATATAGGTTGTAGCTAAATCAGCGATACTATCCGGTATTGCGTCTTTTGGATTTGCTTTGATTTTATTAAAATAATTAGACCTAGCAGAAAGTGAGGCTATTTCATATAAATGTCCCATTTTAGCGTATGAGGAAAGCAGCTGCTCCTTTTGTGGCTCATTAAGTCCTTCAATTGCTGCGGTAAATCTTGCTTTTTGTTCGTCTTCGGCTAGAGGTTTTTTGGTTTCTTTATCCCCCCATACTGCGTCGCGCAGCATTTTCAACCTGTTAGCGATTTCTTTCCCGCCAAAATCCGGTTTTCCCCTGATAATTTCTATCTGCTGGTCGCTCAGTTCCCGTGCTAAATCAATAGCCACAGTTGTTTCTAGAGGATTTGGCGTTGTACTAGTTATATCTGGCATATTCCCTGTTTAATCGGCAATCTATCAAGTATTATATTAGAATACCAATTTTGCTTTAGTTTTTAGTTAAAACCCTTTAATAAAAAACTATCACTATTCTACTTAAAATCAATATCATACATATGAAGAATTGATGACAATGCCGTTCGCTAATGTTACGTTAACCATTACAAACTATGTATCTCTATGATTTATAATAATGTTCCTAATATCTTTGACCGAAAAAGACTCAAAAAACATCGCTTGCGGGCGGCGGCAAATTTTTCTGAGTATGACTTCTTGTTCAGGGAAATGGCACATAGGCTGTGTGACCGGCTGGAATATATTAACCGCGATTTCCCTCTTGCCCTTGATTTAGGGGCGCGTGGTGGAATATTGGCTGAAACCTTGCAGAGGCGCGGAAAGATAAAGACTTTAATCCAAATGGCGGTGGCGCAAGAATTATTGCGCGCTGCACAAAATGCCAATAATACTATCAATCTGGTTGCGGATGAGGAATTATTGCCATTTGCCGATAATAAATTTGATCTGGTTATGAGTGTTGGTTCTTTGCACTGGGTGAATGATCTGGCAGGGACGTTGATTCAGATTCAGAGATCTCTAAAACCTGACGGGCTGTTTCTTGCCGTGTTTTTTGGTGGGCAGACTTTGCATGAACTACGCGCGTCATTTGAAAAAGCGGAAATAGAATATCGGGGAGGGGTTTCCCCGCGCATATCGCCTTTTATCGATGTGCAGACAGCCGGCTCTTTGTTGCAAAGAGCCGGGTTTGCCCTGCCAGTGGTTGATAGTGAGATTGTCACCGTCGAATATAGCCATCCGCTGAAACTAATGAAGGAGCTGCGTTATATGGGAGAAAGCAATTCCCTTGCTGAATGTGAGAAGAATTTTACCCCATGCTCGCTTATGATGTCGGCTGTTGATAATTACCTGCGCGATTTTTCCAATAATGATAACCGCATCACAGCCAGTTTTGAGCTGATAACCATGACTGGTTGGAAGCCGCATTCATCGCAGCAGAAAGCGGCAAGCAGGGGTAGCGGTAAAGTCTCGCTGGCAAAGACTATATCTTGAGGTGCTGAGTTTAGAGTGTAGAGTTTGGAGTTTAGTTGCCTCTCTTTTTAGAAGTAAAGATGTCATTGCGAGGCAAAGCCGAAGCAATCCAGTTTTTCGAAATAATAAAGATGGATTGCCACGAATTTTTTACAAAAATTCTCGCAATGACTAAATCCCCACTTCCCTGTCTATTTTTTATAGCATAAACTTTTTACGAACTATAAACTACGCCTTACTCGTAAAATAGTTAATTGGCTAAAAAAATGTCACATAATGTCACATCAAAACGGAAGGGACTGCCATTTTATTGAATAAAAATTAGGTAATATATTGCAATAAAACATAAAATAAAAGTTCCAAAACGATGCGAAACTCTACGGATAATGAACAAATAATATGCAATAAAATACCGAACATTTGCGATAATCTACCAATAATTAGCTATGCTTATAAGACCTATTTATCAGTTGCAATGAATTAACCACTGCCTATAGTGGCGCAATGTACCTTATCGCCCTGAAGATGCTGTTTGGTGATCGTGGCAAATATATAGCCATGATTGTAGGTGTAACTTTCGCCGCTTTGATTATGACTCAGCAGCCTGCTATTTTGGTTGGGCTACTTTCACGAACTTATAGTTTTATTGGCGATGTTTCCGAACCTGATATCTGGGTTATGGATGCTGGTATCCAGTTTGTAGAAGAAAATAAACCGCTGCGTGATGTAGAACTTGGTCGGGTGCGGGGAATAGAAGGGGTGGCGTGGGCTATTCCGTTATTTAAAAATATGGTGGCAACCAAGCTGCCTGATGGCAATACCCGTTTTGTTGATATGACTGGACTGGATGACGCAACTTTTGTCGGCGCGCCAAGTAGAATTTTAGAAGGAAAACTTACTGATCTCAGGCTTGCTGATGCAATATTGGTAAGCGATGAGGCGGCAAAAACCCAGCTGCGTGTAAAAACCCCAGACGGTGATACACGTCCCCTGCTTACTGGTGATGTAATTGAGATAAATGATAAGCGGGCGGTTGTTGTCGGCAAAATTAAAACCACCCGCAATTTTGTGCTGCAGCCACAGGTTTATACCACCTATTCCCGCGCCGTTTTTTATTCGCCTTCCACCCGCAAACATCTGAGTTACATTCTGGTGAAAGCCAAAGAGGGAGAAAGCATTGATGTTTTAAGCAAACGTATTGAAGATGCGACTGGGCTGGCTGCTTATTCGCGCGCAGCTTTCGAGCAGCAAAACTTGCAATATTGGATGAAAAGCACGGGTATCCCCATAAATTTCGGGATTTCAGTTGCTCTTGGTTTTCTGGTGGGCGCGGCGATTGTTGGGCAGACATTTTTTACTTTTGTGAATGAAAATGCGAAACATTACGCTGCTCTTAAATCAATGGGTGTGCGTAATAGCGTTCTGGCAAAGATGGTAGTACTGCAGGCTTTGGTAGTTGGAATGATTGGTTATGGAATAGGGGTTGGCATAACATCGCTTTTCGGAATGAAGTTCCATGATTCGGTTTTAGCTTTCAGAATGCCACCTATACTTCTGGTTTTTGCTGGTCTGGGCGTGCTGGCGATTGTAACAATCTCCGCGCTTTTTGCCATTCGTAAGGTCATTAAAATTGATCCAGCCGTTGTGTTTCGGGGCTGAAGCATGAAGGCTGTTATATGTCGCAATTTAATTAAAAATTTCTCGGCTGGTGATGATATAATCAATGTTATCCGCGGCACCGATCTGGAAGTTGCAAAAGGTGAATTTTTTATGCTGGTTGGCCCTTCCGGTTGTGGAAAGACCACGCTTATTTCCATCGTTGCTGGTATATTGCATTATGATAGTGGCGTTTGCGAAGTACTGGGCAAGAATTATGCAAATATGGGGAATACAGAAATTCTGGATTTCCGTGCAAAGAACATAGGTTTCATATTCCAGTCATTTCACCTGATACCAACGCTTACTGTGACTGAGAATGTTGGGATTCCGCTTATTATAAACAATATGGGCTGGGACGATGCAATGAAAAAGGCGCGGGAGATACTCGTGGAAGTGGGGCTTGCTGATAAGATTGATTCTTTCCCCAACCAGCTTTCTGGCGGGCAGCAGCAGCGCGTGGCGATTGCCCGCGCACTTGTGCACGAACCAGCTTTACTGGTATGTGATGAGCCAACCAGTTCGCTGGATCATCATACCGGAATGAAAATTATGGACACAATGAAAGCCATGCAGAAAAAACTTGGCACTACTTTGATTGTCGTGTCACATGATGAGAGGATTTTTAATTATGCTGATCGTATTGCCCATATGGATGATGGGGTGATAGTAAAAATTGAAACCAATAATATGGAAAAATCATATGAAGATACTAGGACACAAAGTTAATCTATCAATCATTGTTGCGGTTATCGGTCTTACCGGAGCGATAATTTTTACTTTTACCAAAGGCAATCCTCCGCCACCGCCTTCCAACAATCTGGTTTCACCACCTGTCACTCCTTATACTCAGTCGGTTTCTGGTACTGGGGTGGTTGAGGCAAATAGCAGAAATTTATCAGTCGGCGTTTTTGTTTCTGGAATAATTTCCGAAGTAAAAGTCAATGAGGGTGATAAAGTAAATGCTGGTGATGTTTTGCTTATAACTGATAAACGTTCTGCCGAATCAGACTTAGCGGTTGCACAGGCTAATGTAAGAGTAGCGCAGGCACAGCTTGATGATGAGGATGATTTGCTCAAGCGGTATGACAATTTACAAGGCGGTGTTTCTATTAGTGTAACTCAGAAGCAGCGACAGATATTTATTGTACGTAAAGCAAAAGCTAATTTGGAAAGTGCTACCAGTACTCTCGATTCAGCTAAGGGTATGCTAAATAAACACACAGTAATTGCGCCGATTTCGGGAGAGGTACTTAAAGTAAGAGTGCGGGCAGGTGAGTTTGCTTCGGCAGGGGCGGCATTCGCCCCTGTTGTTATGGGCAATACTACTCCTCTGCATTTGCGGGTGCAGATTGATGAAAATGATCTGTGGCGTTTTAATGAAAAAGCAAAAGCTATCGCATATCTGCGTAGTAACAAGGAGCGCAAATATAATCTTAACTTCGTGCGCGTTGAGCCATTGGTGCAGCCAAAAACTCAACTTAGCGGCAACGCTACTGAACTGATCGATACGCGTATAATGGAAGTGGTATATTCAATCGAGCCTCTCGCTGATGCATCGCTTTATGTCGGGCAACAGCTTGACGTGTTTATTGATGCTTCTGAGAAACAGTAAAAATATTTTACAGAAAAATTTATGTTTATACCGATTGAATAGTTGCATTGTTGAATTACTAGATATAGTAATGTAGGTTGGATATATTACTTTGATACAACTATATATAAGGTACGGTGTATTGTGAAACAGAGAGCGAATAAGCTTTTATTGCTATTATCCTGCACTGTTTTGATGTCCGGTTGTGATACTGATAAGTTCGCTTCCAGGTGGAAGAATTTAGACTCTATTGATCGACCAGGTGGTCTGGTGCGTCAAGATTTTCGTGATATGCGTGATACAGCAAGCTTTAATAAGCCGGAAGTCACCGCCAATCTTGGTAATGTGGTTGAGCCACCGATTCCTGACCTTGCTGAAATTATAGCCGCGCCACCGCGTCCGAAAATTGGTGAAACACAACTGGTGTCTTTAGCCGTTACCGATGATGTTCCGCTCAAGGATGTTCTACTTGAGCTTGCCCGCCTTGCAAAAGTGGATATTGATGTTGATGCCGGTATCACCGGAGGTGTTTCATTGCGCGCTACTGATCGACCGTTTAACGAAGTGATAGAGCGCATATCCAACATGGCAGGACTTCGCTATAGCATGAAGAATGGTGTGCTGCGCGTTGAGCGTGATACGCCATATATGCATATTTATTCCCTTGATTTACTGAATAGTGATCGCAGTGCCAATGGTAGTATCAGTACTGGAGGTGTTGGATCAGGAGGAGGGGGTGGTGGTTCCGGATCATCAGGTGGTGGTGGTTCCAGCTCCAGTATCACCGCAACCTCAAGCAGTGATTTCTGGTTAAAATTTGAAAGTAGTATAGGTCAAATTCTGGCATATACACCACCGCAGCGCAGCTCGGTTTCTACAACTGCCGCGCAGCAGGTTCCTGCTGCGGCAGAGAAGTCTTCTTCTGCGGTGGAGCCGCCTCTGGAAGAGGTTGGTGATGCTTCTTCCGAGTCATATAAAAGTGTTATAAAACCAACGCAGGCAACGACGGTTGCACCGGCTCAACCGCCAGCACCGGCAACTAGTACTCCAGCCGTAGCCACCACTGGAGCAAATGGCTCTTTCTATGTGGTGAACCGTCAGGCATCAACTCTTACTGTTTCAGCTACAGAAAAACAGCATGAGATGATAAAGAAGTTTATAAATAGTGTTGTGGAAAATACTTCGTCACAGGTTCTTATTGAAGCTAAAGTGGTGGAGGTTAGCCTTAATGATACTTATCAAAGCGGTATAAACTGGACAAATTTCGGTAGTAATACCCTGAAATTTTCAGGAAATCTGGGCAATGCAGTAAAAGGTGTTACGGATAATAGTGTGCCATTGATGACTGTGCTGAAAAATGATATTTTCGGCACTGGCGTTGATCTTTCGGCGGCAGTCAAATTGCTGGATGAGTTCGGAACCACACGCGCTCTTTCCAGTCCACGTCTCAACGCTATGAATAACCAGCAGGCAGTGCTCAGTTTTGTAGAGAATCTGATTTATTTCAAAGTAACTTTGACTTCTACTCCGACAACGACCAGCGGAACGACTACCACGCAGGGAACTATAACCGCTACCAGTGAGAAGCAATCTGAGCCTGTGGGAATAATACTGAGTTTGCAGCCTTCTATTAACAAGGAGACGGATGAAGTAACTCTTGGTATTCGCCCGACACTCAAGCGTTTTATAAAATTTGTCGATGATCCTGGGTTTAAAATTAATCTTGCTCTTGCCCTTCAGACTTTTGACGTTACTACTGATGTAGGGAAGGCCCTTGCGGGAACTGTCAGCCAGATTCCACAGGTTGAAACCAGGGAGCTTGATTCCATCGTGAAGGTTAAAAGCGGGCAGACTTTGGTGATTGGTGGTCTGCTGGAAGATAAGGTTACTAATACTGACAGTGGAGTTCCTTATGCCAGCGAAATGCCGTTTTTTGGCAATCTGTTCAAATATGTGGATAAGAAGAACACCAAAAAAGAACTGGTGATATTTATACGCGCCACTATTGTTGGTAGCAGCGGTAGCGCAGATCCTTACGATAAAGCAGTTTATCAGAAATTCATGCAGGATCCTCGCCCCCTAAAATTTTAAAGTAATAAGTTTTGAAATAAGGCATTCTTAAGAGGTTTCTTATGTTGACTAATATCCGTTATATTATGATTACCGCTTTACGCGATTGGCTTTTTATTGGTTTATTTGTTGGTATTCTGGTAGCCACGGCAATTTCTGCAACTCTCGGCAGCACTGCCTTTATTGAAGAAACAGAAATGACCTTGTCTTTCGCATCTTCATCTTCCAGATTAATTCTGATGGCGGGACTTATAGTTTTTATCTGTTTTCATATACGTAATGCCTTTGATACTAAAGAAATTGATGTGATTCTCTCGCGCCCTATATCGCGCTCTAATCTGGTCATTTCCTACTGGCTTGGCTTTTCCTTTGTCGGCTTGCTTCTTACCATTCCGGTGGTTGCCATCATTGCCTTTATAGGACCTGTTAATTTTGCCGGATTTATCGGTTGGTCGCTTAGCTTGCTTTTGGAAATGGGTATTGTGGTTGCACTTTCCCTGTTTTCTGCATTCACTATGCGTAGTGCGGTAACAGCGGTACTTGGCTGCATGGGTTTTTATATATTGTCTCGGATGATGGCTTTCTTTGTTTTTACGTCTAATTCCGGAATGTTTAATGATATAAAATTTGTTGGTCTTAAATGGGCGTTGCAAGCTATTTCTACCTTATTGCCTAGACTTGATTTTTTTGCTAAAAGTGACTGGCTGGTTTATGGTTTTGTAAGTCAGCAGGACTGGCAAGTCTGCATAGCGCAGGCTCTGGTTTTTATACCGCTTCTGCTTGCTGCAACTATGATTGATTTCCGTCGCAGGCAATTTTGATTATGGCAACAAAAATAAATACATTCTTTCGTAACTATTCGCTGCTCGCAGTTCTGGTGCTGTTACAGCTTGGTTATTGGTATAAAACCAAGGATATTACCCCAGATATGGGAATAGTTCCTGACGTTCCTGGGCGAGAAGCTCTCCATGCCTTAACCTTTGGCGATAACCAGTTTTATTTCAGGATATTGGCGTTTAACCTACAAAACGCTGGCGACACTTTTGGACGCTCAACTTCACTCCGTTATTATGATTTCAACAAGCTTTATTTATGGTTCAATCTTTTAGATGAGCTGGATGCCCGGTCAAATATTATTCCTGCCATGGCGACTTATTATTTCAGTCAGACGCAGAACACAGCGGATGTGCGCTATGTGGTTGATTATCTCCATACCCATTCCGTGCGTGATGTTGGTGCTAAATGGTGGTGGCTGGTACAGTCTATTTATCTGGCAATGCATAAACTGGATGATAAGGATCTGGCACTTAAAGTTTCATCGCCTCTAGTCAATAAAGCAGTTCCAGTATGGGCGCAGCAGATGGCAGCGGTGGTAAGGGAGAAGCGTGGTGAAATGGAAGATGCATATAATATTATGCAGACCATAAAAGAACGTGCTGAAGCAAATGATATAAAGGATATGGATCTCAAATACATGAACTATTTCATTAAAGAGCGTTTGCGCAGGTTGGAGAAAATAGAAGATGGAAAAAATAAAAATAATTCTCATAAATAAAGCCAAGAATTGTGATTCAGGGCTTAGTGTGTTAAGAGCTGCAAAATACGAATTACGAGCTACGAATTACGAGTATTTAGATGTTTAATGCGTTTTTATCGCAGCGTGGATTAATAAGCATTGGCGGAGAAGATTCGCTGGAGTTTCTGCAGGGTCTGGTAAGTAATGATGTCAGGCAGCTTGCTGATGGTAAGCCAGTTTATGCCGCGCTTTTATCGCCGCAAGGAAGATTCCTGCATGATTTTTTTCTTATTCCGTGGAATGGCAAAATATTCGTTGATGTAAAGCGCGATAGGGTAGGTGATTTATTCTCCAGATTGAAAATTTACCGTCTGCGCTCGAAAGTGGAAATTGCAGTAGAAGAGTCATTTAGCGTTTGTGCTTTATGGGCGGGTGTGACAGAAGAAAATGAAAATCCAGATTATAATATATATGTTGATCCACGCCTGCCTGAACTTGGTTTCAGGGCGATTGGCAGGAAAGATGCTATTGCCGAATTTTGTCAGCAAAAATCGATTTCACCAGTAGTAGTAGAAGAGTATGAATATTTCAGACTTTCGCTCTGCGTACCTGATACCAGTGACATGGTTGTAGAAAAATCATTATTATTAGAGAGTGGTTTTGAAGAATTGCACGGGGTTGATTTTTCCAAAGGCTGCTATATTGGGCAGGAAGTAACCGCCCGCAGCAAATTTCGCGGGCAGGTCAGGAAATCTTTTTACAGCGTGAAAGCAGATGAGAATCTGCCTGTTTCTGGCAGCAAAATAATGGTAGGTGATGAAGTAATAGGAGAGATGCGTACCTCACTTAAAGATATTGGTATTGCCCTGATTTATAATGATAAATATGCTATTGCCAAAGATGCTGATACGCCTTTTGTCGGTGATGGTGTAAAGCTGGAAATCTTGCCGGCAAGCTGGACAAAAAAAGCATAAAAATCCTGTAATATGTACTTTTATTTTTTTTTAAATGCGTTATATTCACAATTATGGCTGAAGATATAACATTACTTAGGCAGAAAGCGTCAGTGGCTGGCGTGAATGTTGCCGTCAAATCTGGCGTTGGTTATTCTGTGGGTGCGAGTGCCGGTTCTATTGCCGGAAAATTTCTGGTTGCTGCGCCTTCTTTGCAGGAATCTTGTTTCACTAGGGCGGTTATTTATATGTGCTCTTATAATGAAGCGGGAGCCATGGGAATTATCGTTAATTATCCTATAGATAATGTCAAGGTTGATGACATAATGGAGCAGCTTAATATAGAAACTACTTACAGCCATGGTACGCAGGTGCATTTTGGCGGTCCGGTTGAGAGTAATAGAGGATTTATAATTCATAGCGATGAATTTATTGCCAATGGCTCTATCTGCAAACATGACGGTGTAGCTGTTACTTCTAATGCCGATGTGTTGCAGGCAATGGCGGGCGGTGGTGGGCCAAAGCGTTCTATGCTTGCTCTTGGTTATGCCGGCTGGAGTGCTGGGCAGTTGGAAGCGGAAATGGAAAGTGGAAGCTGGATTGTCGTTTCAGCGACTAAGCAGTTGCTTTTTGACACTGATAACGAAGCAAAATGGGGTCTTGCTATTTCCTCTCTCGGCTTTGATGTCGGGAATTTCTCGGCTTCAGTTGGTCACGCTTAGTTTTGTTGTAATCATTATATATTCATTTGAGAATAAAAATCCCCAATTCTTGTCATTGCGACTGCGAGCATAGCGTGGCAGGAAGCAATCCAGTATTTTCAACATGTTTTGGCTTCTGGATTGCCACGAATGCTACGCATTCTCGCAATGACGAGTGGGTAATTATTATATCAAATTACTATAAAATACAGATTATAAATTACAGATTATAAATTACACCATAGCCTTGACATAGCTTCCAGGAGCGTCTTCAATCGGCTTTAATTTGCCGGCACCTATAATACGCGCCGGAACTTTTTCTCCAGCAAACTGTAATTGCCAATTTTGCCAATCCATCCACCATGAACCGGCATGTTCCTGCGCTGATTTTAGCCAGTCATCAGAGGATTTAGGCAGGTCTTCATTAATCCAGTGACAATATTTCTGTTTGGAAGGCGGGTTTATAACTCCGGCTATATGTCCGGACGCAGCAAGTACAAAGCGAATACTGCCACCGAATACCTGGGTGGCGGCATAGGTTGATTTCCATGGTGCTATATGGTCCTCACGCGTAGAAAGCATATAGGTCGGAGTTTTTATCGTGCGCAGATCAATAGGAACCCCATCAATAGTAATGCCATTTGGTTTAATCAATTTGTTCTGCTGGTACATATTGCGTAGATAAAAGCTATGCATAGCTGCCGGCATGCGCGTAGAATCGGAGTTCCAATAGAGCAAATCAAAAGGGAATGGGTCTTTGCCGAGCAGGTAGTTATTCACCACAAAAGACCAGATTAAATCATTAGCTCGCAGCATATTGAAAGTCATCGCCATTTCGCTGCCTTCCAGATAACCTTGCTGTGACATCCGGTTTTCCAGAAGTTTTAACTGTTCCTCATCGATGAATACAGAAAGCTCACCAGCCTCTGAGAAATCAATCATGGTGGTGAGATAAGTTATAGATTTGACGCGATCCTGCTGCTTTTTAGCATGCAGCCAAGCGAGAGTAATGGACATTAAAGTTCCGCCAAGGCAATAAGCAAATACACTGATTGATTTTTCCCCTGTCGCCTTTTCTATTGCCTCCATAGCTGCCAGAGGTCCTTCTTTCATATAATCGTCAAAGCTCTTTTTGCTCAGGCGTTCATCGGGATTGACCCAGGAAATGACAAATACCGTATGCCCCTGATCAACAGCCCATTTCACACAAGAATTATCCGGCTGTAAATCCAGTATGTAGTATTTGTTTATCCATGCAGGTATGACTAGTAATGGAGTTTTGTAAACGTCTTTAGTTGTAGCCTCATATTGAATAAGCTCAATTAAATCATTCCTGAAAACTACTTTCCCTTTGGTGACGGCAAGATTTCTGCCAACAGCGAAAGCCGACTGATCCGTCATGCTGATGCGTAAACTTCCTTTGCCACGTTCGATATCTTCAAGAAGGTTTTCCAAGCCTTTAACCAGATTTTCGCCATTGCTGTCTATCGTTGCTTTCAATACCTCAGGATTGGTCATCAAAAAATTGCTAGGCGACATGGCATCGATAAACTGCCTAGTATAAAAATCGATTTTGCGGGCATCATGTGGATCTAGCCCATCCACCTCTTTTACCGATTGCTGGATGCAACGTGCTGATAACAAATATGACTGCTTAAGAAAATCAAAGAGAGTATTCTGTTCCCAGGCCACATCTTTAAAGCGACGATCCCGGCTATCTGGTGTTATAACAGGCTCTTGCTCCTCTCCGAATAAACGTTGGGTGGTTTTCTGCCACAGGAACATATAATCCTGCATAAAATTCAATTGCTTTTCTGCCAAACCAACCGGGTCACTAATCATGCGGGTGAATAATTCCGTAAAGGCATTTGCTATGTTAAGCGGGTCAATTGGTGTGCTTGCCACATCCTGCGCCTGTTTGGAGAGGAATTCCTGCATAATAAGCTGGCATTTTTCAGCAGCCTTTGCCATATTTCCTGCAAATTCAGCAGGATCATGAGTAAATGTAGAGAAATTATTGCTATCTTGCTTGTTATTTTGCATATGGCGACATCATGTCCAATATCATTTTTCAAAATATAAAAAACATATAGTAACAACAAATAGGTAATTGCATAAGGCAAGCCTCTACTATATATCTTATCTAAACATGTTGTATAGTTACTGGCAACTAATTAAAATAGCTAAATTAAATTAAAATAAATAAAACCAAATATTATGCATTGGATTCAGTATTATGAAAAATACGATAAAAGATGAAAATTTGCTAACCACATCCAACCTTACAATTTCGCGTATGGGAATTTGTTTGGGAGTATCGGCGATCTTGCTGCTTACAGGGTGTGGTATGTCGAGCGTTACCGATATGTTTGGTGATAGCCGTTCTCCTCAGAAGGTTGATGGTGGGCGTCGCGCTCCGGCTTACAATAGCCGTGCTATTAAATCGCCGGATATGCCACCTGCGACTAGTAATAAACTGCCTCCGATGGTTACTAATGTTTCACCAGAAAGAGTGGAAACGGCATTGGATGATCCGTATGATAAATATGATGCTCATGGAAATGAAGTGCCAGAAGCGGAACTGGTGCAGGCGGAAAATGATTCTGGAAGCAAAAAAGGCTTTTTTAGTGGTTGGTTTGGTTTTGGTGATGAAACACCGAAGGAAATTGTAGAATCTAAGGAGCCAGTGGAGCGGATAGTCGAACCAATTGTTGCCCGCAAGTCTTTTCTTGGTAATCCTTATAGACCAAAAGGCATCGCCAACCCATTAATGGGATTATCTATCCCTTTATCACCACAATCTAAACTGGAAGATAAAGAATCAAAGATAATGTTTGTGGATGCAGCAGAACCTGAAAAGACATCAATTATAGTAGTTGAAAAAGCTTCTGATCAGAACATAAATGTCAATGTAGGTAATAATACGGAATTGTTGGATTCAGCTAGTGTACCACCAGCTGATGCACCACCAGCTGAACCTGAAGAAACTTTGCTTGGAAGTATAGGTTCTAAACTTGATGTGTTTGGGTTCTCTGCAAGTGAGCCTGAAAAAGTGCAGCCAACAGCTTATCCTGATCTTTCGTCAGTTCCTCCTAGACCGGAGGCATTTGATGCCGTTAAGCGCGATCAACAGCAGAATTTTAATGAATTAAAGCAAGAACACGGTATTTCGAAGCAGGAGAAGGAATTACTAGAACGCGAAGCTCCAACCCCATCTGTTCCTGATACATCTAACCAGTCTCCATCCTCTTTGGAATCAGAACCTTTGAAGGAAGATTTATCACCTGTCGCCGGTGTGGTTACGGTTCCACCTTTGCAACCAGCTTTAGAGCATCCTCCTGCTCCTTTTCTTGCTTCGGAAAAGAGTAATATAGAGGAAAATTCTGTGCCGGTAATTGTAGAAACTATGGAAGAAGATAAGCCGAATTTCTTTGAGCGTATTTTTAGCAGTTTTTCTGAAACTAAGCCAGTCGAAGAAACATTTTCCGGGGTAGTAGAAAATCAAGAGACTGAGACTGTCGCTTCGATTAGTTCTTTGAGCGAAGTGAATATTGAGGCATCATCAGATAATAAAGAAGAAGCTCATGAAAAAGCTAAGGTTATTGATGATATTGCAGCAAGCGCAGTGGCAATCGCAGAATCTCCGATTCCGTCAGCTGATCCAGCTTCTGAACCAGCCTCACAATCGCTTGATGTTCCTGATTCTCTTCCATCGCCAGCAATTATAAAGACCATTCGTCCATCGCGTTATGATGCGCGCAGAGCTCAAACTTCGGGTTATTAGTTTGTTATATGCAGGAAGAATTTTACAGGATTGGTCGCTTACCTCCATATGTGTTTGCTGAGGTAAATAAAATCAAGGCTGCTGCTCGTGCAAGTGGTCATGATATTATTGATTTCGGCATGGGCAATCCTGATTCCCAGCCACCGCAGCATGTGATTGACAAGCTTCGGGAAACACTTAAAGACCCTAAAGTCCATCGTTATTCCCTGTCGCGTGGGATTCATGGTCTGCGCAAAGCACAGGCAGCGTATTATGCGCGGCGTTTTGGCGTGGAGCTTGATCCAGATTCGGAAGTGGTAGTTACCATTGGTTCAAAAGAAGGTCTGGCTAATCTGGCGCAGGCTATAACTGGTCCTGGTGACAGGTTTGTTGTTCCTGACCCGAGCTATCCTATTCATGTCTGGGGTTTTGTAATTGCCGGCGCGGAGGTTGTTCCGGTTCCCAATAGTACTGGAGAGGATTTCTTTACCGCGCTCAAAGCTGTGCTTGATGATGGCAAGCGCAAGCCAGTTGCGGTGATAGTAAACTATCCTTGCAATCCGACGGCGCAGTCAGCGGATATTGGTTTTTACGAGCGGGTTATTGATATTTGCAGGCATTATGGCGTATATGTAATTTCAGATCTGGCTTATTGCGAATTATATTATGACGGCAATCCACCACCTTCTATCCTGCAGGTAAAAGGCGCGAAAGATATTGCTGTTGAGTTCACGACAGTGAGCAAGACCTACTCAATGGCGGGATGGCGCATTGGTTTTGCTTCCGGTAATAAAACCTTGATTGCAGCTCTTACCAAAATAAAATCATATCTTGATTATGGAACGTTCCTGCCAGTGCAGGTTGCAGCTGCTTCCGCCCTTAATGGTTCGCAGGATTATGTGGTGAATTTACGCGAAATGTATAAGGTGCGCCGTGATATACTTGCTGAAGGTCTGATTGATGCTGGATGGGATGTTACTGTTCCAAATGCCTCAATGTTTCTGTGGGCAAAACTTCCCGATGCTTATCTGGATGTTGGTTGCCTAGAATTTTCTAAATTATTGCTGCAGAATGCGGATGTTGCGGTTGCTCCTGGCATTGGCTTTGGTCCAGGCGGGGAAGGATTCGTGCGTATCGCGCTGGTTGAAAACAAGCACCGTATCCGCCAAGCTGTGCGCAACATAAAGCAGTTTCTTGCCACTGACCCTCAGAAAAATATACGCAGTCTGGAGAAGGCTGTGTGAGCAGTCCTTTGCGTATAGGCATAGCAGGGCTTGGAACGGTTGGTTCCGGTACGCTTGGTATTTTACGCGAACAGTCTGAGCTACTTGCCGAGCGTTGTGGCCGTGAACTGAAAGTGGTGGCGATTTCAGCTTCCAATAAAAATAAAAAACGTGGGTGTGATATTAGCGGTTTGCGCTGGGTAGAAAATCCTGTCGCGCTTGCCAGTGATTCTGAAATTGATGTTGTGGTCGAAATGATTGGTGGTTCAGAAGGTGTCGCAAAAACGCTGGTGGAAACCGCACTTACAAACGGCAAATCGGTGGTTACTGCGAATAAAGCCCTGATCGCCCATCATGGAGTTGAACTTGCTAAACTCTCCGAAAAAACCGGAGCAGTGCTGGCGTTTGAAGCAGCGGTGGCTGGCGGAATCCCGATTATAAAAACCCTGCGTGATGGTTTGGCTGCCAATAAATTTGCGCGGGTTATGGGTATTTTAAACGGAACTTGTAACTATATCCTCACCAATATGTGGGAAAGCAAACGTGGCTTTGATGAAGTTTTGAAGGAAGCACAGGAGCTTGGTTACGCCGAGGCTGACCCGAGTTTTGATGTTGATGCGATCGACACTGCCCATAAGATTTCAATCCTCGCCAGCCTTGCTTATGGCAGTGCGCCTGCGCTTGACAAGGTTTATGTGGAAGGCATCCGCCGCATTACGCTCCGCGATATGAAATTTGCCGATGAGCTTGGCTACACTATCAAATTACTCGGCATTGCCGTGCAGACTGCAAACGGAATCCAGCAGCGTGTGCATCCCTCAATGGTTGGTAAAGCCTCAATGCTTGGAACAGTGCAGGGCGTATATAATGCTGTGCTGGTGGAAGGAAATTTCGTCGGGCGGATATTCCTCGAAGGGCGCGGGGCAGGGGCGAATCCAACCGGATCTTCGGTGGTTGCTGATATAATGGATATTGCCCGTGGCGTTAAATACAAACCGTTCAGCTTGCCGGTGAGCAAGTTGCAGCTGGATAATTTTATCGGGATGGAGAGCCTCAAAAGCTCTTATTACCTGCGTCTTGCGGTGGCGGATAAACCCGGTGTGCTCGCCGAAGTCACCGATATTTTCAAGCAGCATAATATTTCCCTGCGCACCTTCTTGCAACATTCACATGCGCCGGGCGAAAATGTGCAGCTGGTGCTCACCACCCACGAAACGCAGGAAGCAAATATGCTCACTGCCATAGAAGAAGTTTCCAGACTTTCTTCGGTTCTTGAACAGCCGCTGATGGTTAGGATAGAAGAGCTTTAATTAAATATTAACCGCCGCACCGTAAATTACTTATATAAATTAAATAAACTATCTTCCAGTCAATAAATTGTTCCTATATAAACATAAAAATACAATAAATTATTTATATGACAAATGAAGCAACAAAAATTTTAGATGATATAAAAAAACCACCAGCAATTGAGGCTGTTTTTGAAATTATACTGGAAGAAGAGGAAGATTTATCAGTAGATAATTTATCTATTACCGATAATGCCTTTAATAGTAGATTTGCAAAAAAAGGGCAATTATCTCGTTTTCAAGGAATTATTGAAGATAATCAATTATTGAGCAAACAGATACCATTTGGAATTATGTACAGTAGTACAAATGAAACAGAGTTAACCCAATTTAGATTAAATGGTTTTTCATATAATAACCTTGGAGATTATCCAGGTGGAGATGAATTCATTAAAAATGCAATATATGTTTGGGATCAATACAGGAATTGTCGTAAGAAGATAATAGCATCTCGAATGGGATTACGCTTCATTAATATTATAAAAATTCCAAAATCTGCTAAATTAACAGAGTATTTTTCTGTTAACATGAACTTTCCTGATAATATAGATAAAATTGGGAAAATCAGTCAATTTCAATATAGATATATGTTTGATTTCTTTGATTCAAAATATGAAAGTATAGTTAATTTTGTACAGCAACCTAATGATGATGAATATAAAAATTTTATTTTAGATATTGATATTATTAGGAAAGAATTGCCTGAAGATATACATAATGATATCATTAGGGAGTGTTTCAAAGAAATGAGAGAAGTAAAAAATTCTGTTTTCTGTACTCATTTAACAACCAAGGCCTTGGAGATGTACAAATGAATAATCCATATGGTTGGGATAATAAAGTCGATAGTAAAGTTCTAGATTTTGTTCAATATAGGCAGTCTACAGCTGTAAAGATTGTATGGAAAACTAAAATATTACAAGACTTATTAGAAAGCTTGCCGGAAGAAAAGCAACCTCTTCCAAATACTATTCCTCATTCTCAAGAATTTATAAATAGGCTTCCTATTGCGATTCATGAGCCTTCATTAAATGTAGAAGTTACTGGTGAAATATTGTTCGAATGGTATAAAAATGATTCTGGGAAAATAACAATTTTTTCCGTAATTCTGGATGGAAAAGGAATTATATATTCTTTGTACGAAAAGGGAAAACGAACTAATAATTATGGACATATGAATTTTTGCCAAGAATCAATAGATAAAATACTTATAGATATAAATCATCACTTTGGTAATTCCGATGGTAAGCGACTTAAAGCCTGATGATATTCTTTCCCGTTATTTATTTTATAAAAGCGACATTGATTATAATACTAGTCCCCATACCGTCAAAACCTCTGTTTTTAAAGGTAAACATCCTGATGGATTTTCTGTGTATAAAACCACAAATCTTTTAGAGAATTATATTTGGAATATATCAAAAGAATATGTTGAACCATCATACCCCGATAGACCACTATTAGGTCGCGGTGATCTGGCAGTAAAATTCTATCAATTGGCAAAATTGAACATAGTAAAGAAAGAGCCTCCGCCAAGACATTATAATATTTTTGGTATGCCAGTTGGTAGTGGTCTTGAGGAAGCCGAAAAACTTTCATTAAGACAAGAAATGAGAGCCAATTCAAAATTTATACCAGTTCCATTATAAATTCAATAATTAAGCCACCATCTCCAGCGGACTTCTTCTATCAAAAATCAAATCCTCGGCGGCTTCCACCTCGTGTTTCGGGATTTTGTGCAGTGGCATGATTTTGGAAACATGGATGATTGCGCCGGTCATACCGCGTTTTTGCGCGTGATCGAGATACACCGAATTCAGCACATGGCGGGCAGGCGGGTTTAGCCCGAAAGAAATATTTGATAGACCGAGGATGATCTGCACATCCGGCAGTTCTTTGGAAATTCTTTCAATCGCTTCCAGCGTCCACAACCCCAGTTTCCGGTCATCTTCATTGCCGGTGCAGATGGTGAAAGTCAGCGGGTCGATCATTAAATCTGATGGTGGCAAGCCGTGTTTATTGCAGCAGAAATCATAAAGCCGATGCGCGACTTCCAGCTTCCTATCCACGGTTTTTGCCATGCCTTCCTCGTCAATGGTAAGGGCAATCATTGCTGCACCATATTTCTTGGCAAGTAGCATGCGCTTTACCGCCGGTTCTTCACCATCTTCAAAATTCAGCGAGTTGATAATCGCCTTGCCGCCATAAAGTTTCAGCGATGCTTCCAGCACGTTAAGCTCGGTGGAATCGATAACCAGCGGGGCTGTAATACCACCACGCAGGCGGGTGAGCATTTCGCTCATATCTTTCACCTCATCACGCCCGACAAAAGCTGTGCATATATCCAGAGTATGCGACATTTCGCGCACCTGTTCCTTTGCCATATCCACGCAAGCATCCCAATCTTCGCGCTCCTGCGCCTCGCGGAATTTCTTGGAGCCGTTAGCATTGCAGCGTTCGCCGATGGAAAGAATCGCGTTTTCCTGACGCAATTCCACCGAGTTGAACAATGAAGCGACTGACGGAACAAAATGCACGTCGCGCTTAACAGGAGAGGGGCGGGGTTTACCAGCTTCTTGCCGTTCCAGCATCGCATTTATAGCAGCAATATGTTCTTCATTAGTGCCACAACATCCGCCGACAATATTTATTCCATCTTCTTTCAGGAAACGCTCAAGCCAGCGCGCCATTTCATCTGGCGAAAGTGGGAAATGCACCTTGCCACAATGCAGCTCAGGCAAGCCCGCATTGGGCAACACTGAGATTTTGCGTGGCCAGTTGCGTGAAAGATAGCGGATATGCTCAGACATTTCCTGCGGCCCTGTCGCGCAGTTGAGGCCCATAACATCTACATCCAGCGCGTTCATTATAGTGGTTGCCGCTGCCATATCCGTTCCCACCAGCATTGTGCCTGTGGTTTCCATCGTTACCTGCACCATGATTGGTAGCTTCACGCCAGCCTTAGCACAGGCAATTTTGGTAGCATTCACCGCTGCTTTTACCTGCAACACGTCCTGTGCAGTTTCTACTAAAATAGCATCGGCGCGCCCTAAAATAAGACCATCTATTTGCGAGATGAATGAGGTTTCGAGTTCATCATAAGAGATATGACCAAGGCTCGGGAGTTTTGTACCAGGACCTACTGAACCAACCACAAAACGCTTGCGCCCATCATGGGAAAACTCAGCAATCGCCTCATGCGCCAGCTCACAGGCACGGCGGTTTATCTCAATAGTTTTTTCTTCTAGCCCAAATTCTCCGAGGGTTAGAATCGAGCCACCAAAAGTATTTGTTTCTACCGCATCCGCGCCAGCTGCAAAATATTTCATATGCACGTTGCGGATAAAATCTGGACGCGAAAGATTCAGGATTTCCGAGCAGTTTTCCTGCCCCCAGTAATCTTCTTCTACCTTTAAATCCGCACCTTGAATTTGCGTTCCCATTGCTCCGTCAAGGAGGAGTATATTATTTTCTACAAAGTCTAGGAAGTTGGTCATTTTTCTACTTCAGTTTAATAGCGCGTTCAATTGCCAAGCGCATAAAGCGTTGATATGGAATACCAATACGTTTGGCATTGGCACGCACAGCGTCCAATAACGGTTCAGGCAAGCGGAGGCTAACAGTTTTATCTTTGCGTCTTAACTCGAACTTCATTGGCATCATATCAGAAAAATCATATTCACTTAAATCGGCATTATCTACAAAAGTTTCCGCTTCGGAATCACTTTTGAATTCTGGAAATTTCTTTTTCATGTGCGTTTACTTCCTTTTTGTGCATATAGCGTGCGCTTATTGGCCTGATTAATTGTAGTTTATTTTTTAGCCTCATAGTAAAAACTATAAATAAATAACGACCCTCAAATGTAATACCTATAGCGCGGAATCGTTGTTCTTTGCTGGAATGATGAATATCTGGCGCAACCAAAATATTTTCATAAAACAAATTTTCAATTTCATCAACTGAAACACTATGTTTCAGGCATTTGCCACGATTTCCCTTATCCCAGTCAAATCCATCAAATAACACAAATTACCTCTTTTATGTATATCATTTTGTATATACAAATGCAATTACTTATTTTTCAATATTCTCAATGGGTTTGATGAAGTGATAGCCCTTTATAATATAACCTTCGCGGAAATAAAAGCGGTGAGCTTCATTAAATGTAACGTAGCAATCCAGCCCTGTTTGCGCACAACCAAGTGATTTTGCTTCATTTTCTACCCAGGCGACCAGTTTTTTGCCAACATCCTTATTCCTATGTTTTTCATCAACCACCAGATTATCAAGGTCAATAAAGTCGCCGCACCACAGGCGAGTTCCCCACCAAAACCCACAAATTCCCATGAAATCCCGGTCATTTCCCATGGCGATGCAGCGATAACCTTGCTTCAGCATTTTCTTCAGTCTTGCGTTGAATTCGCTTTTGGTAAGGGCGGGATTGGTTTGTTTCACCAGCTTGTAGGCAGGGGAAAAATCCTTCAAAGTTTTAAGTTCAAATATGTGCATTTTAGTCAAACAAGTCAGAATGTGTTCCGGTTTCAATGAGAGTAAGGGATTTATCATCTATCACATATATTAAGAGCCAATCTGGTTCTATATGACATTCCCACTGACCTGCGCGATTCCCAGACAGTTTATGCGCTTTATTCTTTGGAGGGAGATTTCCGTCAATACTAAGTTGCTCCGTTATTTTTTCCAATTTGGTAAGTTTATAACCTCTTTTATAACAAAGCTTTAAATCTTTGCGATATTTATTGGTGATTTGGATGTTCCGCATCATTTATTCCTTAAGCAGGTCTGCAAACATATCCTTTGCGGTTTTGTATTTTCCTACGATCTTCATATCGCTTGGCTTTAGTTTTTTGTATTTCTTATTTTTCCCACCAAAAGCGCGACATAGAGGACAATCATCATGCCCTGCACCTGATTTCAGTTTTTTATGAGTGTGATTTTCAATTAGTTTGTGAATCACAAAATCCTTGAGACTGAGTCCGCTATCAATAGCTGCAAGTTTAATTGCCTTGTGTATATCTGGCGTTACTTCTATGCTAATTCTACTCATAAAATACCCTTTTCATTTTTGATGTACAAATGTACATTAGCACAAATGTTCATAAGTGGAAATAATAAAATGGCAGTTAATTAATGGCGATTAAATAATGGCAAAACCTACTTCACAATTTATCTGTAGCTCATGCGGAGCTATCCATACCAAATGGTCAGGTCGCTGCGATGATTGCGGAGCGTGGAATAGTATTTCAGAGCAGACTTTAGAAATAACGCCCAAAGGCTTATCGGTTGGCGGAAAAGGGCGAAAAGTTGATTTTGTGCCGCTTGATGCTGATGCACCGGATGCAGCGCGGCAGACAACAGGAATAAGCGAGCTTGATCGCGTGCTTGGTGGCGGGCTGGTTGCCGGAAGCGCGGTGCTTATCGGTGGTGATCCTGGAATAGGAAAATCGACATTATTATTACAGGCGGTGGTATCTCTGGCAAATCTGGATTTGTCCTGTGCTTATATTTCCGGTGAAGAATCGGTGGCGCAGGTGAGCCTTCGGGCGCGGCGGTTGGGTTTGCAAAGCAAGAAGGTGCTTATGGCATCGGCAACTTCGGTGCGTGATATTATTGCGAGCATTGATAAAGACCCACCACAAGTTTTGATTATTGATTCCATTCAAACCATGTTTATTGACAATATAGAGGCTGCACCAGGGACAGTTTCGCAGGTGCGGGCAGCCAGCCATGAGCTGATAAAACTGGCGAAAAAACGCGGTATAACCTTGTTTCTGGTCGGGCATGTCACCAAGGACGGGCAGATTGCCGGGCCGCGTGTGCTAGAGCATATGGTAGATACTGTGCTTTATTTTGAAGGCGAGCGAGGGCATCAGTTCCGCATTTTGCGTTCGGTCAAAAATCGTTTTGGCGGAACTGATGAGATTGGAGTTTTTGATATGCAGGAAGGTGGGCTTAAAGAAGTTACTAACCCTTCGGCATTATTTCTTTCTCACCGCGATACACCGATTAGTGGCGCATGCGTATTTGCAGGAATGGAAGGGACGCGCCCGTTGCTGGTGGAGATTCAGGCTCTGGTTGCACCATCTTATATGTCATCACCGCGTCGTGCCGTAGTAGGGTGGGATTCTAACCGCTTGGCGATGATTCTGGCGGTTTTGGAAACACGCTGTGGCATCCGTTTTTCGGATAAGGAAGTTTATCTAAATGTGGCAGGAGGTATAAAAATTTCTGAACCGGCGGCTGATATGGCGGTGGCTGCTGCCCTGCTATCCGCGCTTTATGATGTGCCTTTGCCGGATAAAGCAGTAATGTTTGGGGAAATTGGGCTTTCTGGTGAGGTGCGTTCGGTCTCGCGCACTGATGCCCGCCTTAAGGAATCGGAAAAATTGGGGTTTTCTATTGCTTATACACCCAGTCATTCACTTAAAGATTTGACGCTTAAAATAAAATCTGTAGAAACAGTGCAGGGGCTGGCTAGCCAGTTGTTTGGCGGGAAATGATTTACTTTTATATTTATATGGTTACAATAACACTATGAATTTACAGACTTTAAGAACTAATTATCGTGATGGGATAATTCAGCTTGCTGCTAAGCACAAGCTTGGGGATGTTCGTGTTTTTGGTTCAGTGGTGCGTGGAGAGCAACATTTGGATAGCGATATTGATTTTTTAGTACATCCGCAAAAAGGCTGTTCTTTATTGGATATTTCGGCTTTTGAGGTTGGTGTTTCTGCATTAATGGGTGGGCATAAAATAGATGTTCTTGATGATTTATCTATAAAGCCGGTTCTGGCACCATATATTTTATCTGAAGCTGTGCCCTTATGAAAAAGCTGGATGCTAACCTGATAAAACTTCAGGATATATTACAGGCTATTATAGATATTGAAGATTATAAAATATCAGATTTACATAATAAAATGGCTTTGCACGCAGTTTTATATAATATAGCGATAATTGGTGAAGCTGCTGGAAAATTATCGGTAGAGTTGCAAAATAATAATAATCAGATTCCTTGGGCGGCTATTATAAACATGCGCAACCGTATTATTCACGATTATGGCAATATAAATATTCAAACGGTACAAGAGGTTTTAGATGGCGATTTGCCAATATTAAAACAACAGATCTCTAAAATAATTAAAACACTCAGTCCTTAATATTGACGCTTAAAATAAAACCTGTAGAAACAGTGCAGGGGCTGGCTAGCCAGTTGTTTGAATTTACCAGAAAAATGGGGAAAAATAATGGTTGATGCGCAATTGAACTATTTTGACATGGCAATATATAGCATTATGGCATTATCGTGCATATTTGCATTTTTTCGTGGATTTGTTAAGGAAATACTGTCACTTATTGCCTGGATTGGAGCGGCGTTTATTACGGTGCGTTTTTTCCCGGAAGCTTCGGAGAAGCTGCAACCGCATTTTGCCAAGCCGCTTGCTGCCAATGTTGTTGCTACATTAAGCCTTTATTTCGGTTCTCTCATAGTCTTTGCAATTTTTAACCGCATCATTATAAAAGTTCTTAAATCAGGTACGGAAATAGGCTGGTTTGATAATTTCCTAGGACTGGCTTTTGGTGCGTTGCGTGGTGCATTTATAATTTCCCTTGGTTATTTGCTGATAACGGTAGTAATAAAGGATGAAAATCGTCCTGATTGGTTGGAAAAAGCGAAGACCAGACCTTATGTTGAGAAAGGAGCTTTAATGCTCGCTAATATTGCTCCTAAATATGTAGAAGAACTCTCTAATATGCAGCAGCAAGCAAAAGATAGAGCTCAGGATTCAGCTACAGGAATGACTGATTCCATAGACTCAACTGATATTGATAAAATTGGTGGTGAAATGAAAGATAAAGCAACTGAAGGTTCTGGAAGCTTTGAAGATTTACTTAAAAATTTAGGTAAAAAATAATGCTACCTTTTGATACAGATCATTTTCATGAAGAGTGCGGAATATTCGGTATATTCGGGCATGGTGAAGCATCGGCACTAACCGCGCTGGGGCTGCATGCGTTGCAGCACCGTGGGCAGGAAGCAGCGGGTATTGTTTCTTTCGATGGTGAGCATTTCTATACACACCGCGCACTCGGGCTGGTAGGCGATAATTTCAATTCCGCAGAAGTTATCGGTAAACTCAAAGGGCATATTGCGATTGGGCATAACCGTTATTCTACTACCGGAGAAACCTTGCTGCGTAACGTGCAACCTTTGTTTGGTGATTTCAGTTTTGGTGGGCTGGGTGTAGCGCATAACGGTAATCTTACTAATGCCATGACGCTACGCAAACAGCTTATCGATATTGGCTGTTTGTTCCAGTCAACTTCGGATACAGAAGTTATAATCCATCTTATCGCGCTTTCTAAACATGCTTCAGTTGAAGATCGCCTGTTTGACGCTTTGTCGCGGGTTGAGGGAGCTTATTCGCTGGTAGTTATGAGTAATGATATGCTGATAGGGGTGAGAGATCCTCTTGGCGTACGTCCTCTGGTTATGGGAACGCTGGGTGATAGCTATATACTGGCTTCTGAAACCTGTGCTCTGGATATTGTTGGTGCAAAATACGTGCGCGATATTGAACCTGGTGAAATTGTTATTATCACGGAAAGTGGAGTGCGCTCGCTAAGACCGTTTGCTAAAGCACCAAAACGTTTTTGCATTTTTGAATATGTTTATTTTTCACGTCCGGATTCAATCAGTGAAGGTCGCAATGTGTATGAAACCCGCAAACGCATTGGTGCGTGGCTGGCGCGGGAAACCAGTGTAGGGGCCGATGTGGTTGTGCCTGTTCCCGATTCCGGAATTCCCGGAGCGATTGGTTATGCCAAAGAGTCGGGTATTCCCTTTGAGCTTGGCATTATCCGCAATCATTATGTCGGGCGAACTTTTATCGAACCTTCTGATCATGTGCGCCATCTGGGTGTGAAGCTGAAACATAACGGCAACCGTGCGATCCTTGACGGTAAGCGGGTGGTGTTGGTGGATGATAGTATTGTCCGTGGAACTACCTCCAAGAAAATTGTTTCCATGGTGCGCGATGCTGGAGCAACGGAGGTGCATATGCGTATCGCCAGCCCGCCAACCACTAATTCCTGCTTTTATGGGGTTGATACGCCAACCCGCGACCAGCTGCTTGCTGCCAATTATGATGTTGAAGCTATGGCGAAAATTATCGGGGTGGATAGCCTTGCTTTCATCTCGCTTGATGGCATGTATCAGGCGGTGGCGGACATTAACCGCGATAATAATAACCCGCAATTCTGCGACGCCTGCTTCTCCGGTGATTACCCGATTCCGCTAACTGATTTTGAGAATGCGGTTGGTGGTTCGCAGAAAGATTTATTTTCAGAGAAGCAGTAAAGCTGAGAGGATTTATGAGACTTTTGGTATTATCTATTTTTGTAGTATTTTTATACAGTTTTGTTGCTATTGCAGAAGATAAGGAAATAGATGCTGTGTCTTCTTATGAGGAGAATGGAGATCCAAAGCTCGCAAAAGAATTAATAAAAAAGCTTGAGGGCGTTTATAAGAAGCGATTCAACAATGGGACTATTGATGGAGACAAGTTTGTATCTGAGAATGTTTTAGAATTTGTACGTGTTTCGGACTCAGCAGCTTATATTAAAACGAAACTTAAGTTTTATAATGGTCATCAGTGTTTTATTTTTGGGGTTGCAGAATACAAAAAAATAGGTGGATTTGTACTTAAAACACCAGCAAGTTACGAATGTAAATTAACAATTTCTGTAAAAGGAGATAAGTTAGTTCTTAGTGATCCTAATGGTATTTGTAGGGAGCATTCTTGCGGTGCAAGGGGTGGATATAACGGAGAATTTACTTTAAGTAGTAAGCGAAAAATACGTTATATGCCTAAAATACTTAAATCTAACGATTATAATACAGCATTACAGGAATATAAAAAATCTCATTAACGATATTCTGTTTGTACAGAAAACTTTTATGCAATCATTGTCTGTCACTAATCACCAGCAACTTTCCGGCAAAATCGCCCTTATAACTGGCGCGACGCGCGGCATTGGTTACGGCGTTGCCAAAAGATTTGCTGCTGAGGGCGCGCATGTAATCGCTACTGGTCGCAGCGTGGCAGGGTTGGAAGAGCTGGATGATGCTATAAAAGCAATTGGCGGAACAGCGACTTTGGTTCCGCTCAACCTGCTGGAAACTGATAAAATAGAAATTATGGCACAGTCCATCGCCCAGCGTTTCGGCAGGCTGGATATATTGGTTGGCAATGCTGGAATTCTGGGCGAACTCTCGCCGGTTGCTCATAGCAACCCTGATGATTGGGATAAGGTTATTGCCGTTAACCTCACTGCTAATTTTCACCTGATTCGTTGTTTTGACCCGCTGCTGAAATTATCCGCTGCCCCGCGCGCCATGTTCGTGTCATCTGGGGTAACAAGTGGAACCTACGCTTATTGGGGGGCTTATGCAGTTAGTAAATCGGCACTGGAGAAAATGGTGGAAACTTACGCTGCGGAAAATGCGAAAACACCATTGAAAGCTAACCTGATTGATCCGGGTGGTGTGCGTACTCGCATGCGGGCTAAGGCTTTCCCGGGCGAAGACCCGGAAACCCTACCGCATCCTGATGAAATAGCTGATGTTTTCCTGCGCCTTGCCCGGGAAGATTTGCAGGATACGGGGAAGCGGTTTTATCCTGCCTGATCTTGTCTAATCTCTTTCCCTCCCCCCTTGCTGGGGAGGGTTAGGGTGGGGGTATGCTTCGTAGTTGCGTAGTTCGTAATTACCCCTCACCAAGTTTTTGTAACCCTCGCATTAAGTATGCGCGGTAACAAAAACTATCCTCTCCCGCAGGGGGAGAGGAGGATAGTAGGCGCAGCCTAAAAGACTATTGGAAATAATAAAGATAATCCGCTACATATTTCTCATGTCACTAGTAAAATCAACAGCAACAATTGGCGGATACACGCTGCTTTCGCGGGTATTGGGTTTTGTCCGCGACGTGACTATTGCTTCCAGCCTCGGTGCGAGTTTCCTGTCGGATGCTTTTTTTGTAGCTTTCAAACTGCCTAATTTCCTGCGCCGCCTGTTTGCCGAGGGTGCATTTAATTCGGCGTTTGTGCCGCTATTTGCTGGGATGCTGGCGGTTGATGGCAAGGAAAAAGCTCGCGATTTTGCTGGCGAGGCTATGTCATTTCTGCTTCTTATTTTGCTTATCGTAACTGCGATATTTATAATTTCCATGCCATATCTGATGTATGTGCTTGCGCCGGGATTTTCTGATAATCCTGATAAATTTGAGCTTGCGGTGACCCTTACCCGCATCACTATGCCTTATATAATTTTCATTTCGCTGGTGTCGCTCCTCGGCGGGATTTTAAATAGCGGTGATAAGTTTGCTGCGGTTGCAGCAACGCCAATCATTATGAATTTATGCCTTATTATTATCCCTTATTTTATTGCTGACATTACCCCAACGGGCGCGCATGCTCTGGCTATTGCGGTGACGATTTCTGGTGTGGCGCAATGGCTATGGTTGGTACGCTTCTGTAGAAGGCAGGGGATGCTTCCGAAACTTGTGCGCCCACGACTTACGCCTGAAGTAAAAAAACTCTTGGTGTTGATTGCGCCAGCCGCGCTGGGAGCAGGGGTGGCACAAATTAATTTATTCATTGATCTCATTATTGCCTCGCAGTTCGATAGTGGCGTGTCGTATTTATATTATGCAGATCGGATAAGCGAACTTCCGTTAGCGGTAATCGGTATCGCGGTGGGAACTGCTTTGCTGCCTATGCTTTCACGGCAGATTCGGGAAGGCAAGCGTGAAGAGAGTTTTCGCAGTCAGAACCGCGCCATGGAGTTGGCGTTGTTCTTAAGTATTCCAGCGGCGGTTGCCCTGTTTGTAATAGCCCAGCCGATAATCAGCGTTATGTTTGAACGTGGAGCATTTACCGCAGCAGATACCACTGCAACTTTCAAAACTCTGATGGCATTCGCGCTCGGTCTTCCAGCGTTTATTCTGGTGAAAATTCTGGCTCCAGCTTTTTACGCTAATCAGGACACTAAAACACCGTTTAAAATTGCTACATTATGTATTGGTGTGAATCTGGTTTTCAACCTGCTTCTGATGATACCTCTGCAATATGTCGGCATGGCACTTGCCACTTCGATTGCCAGCTGGGTGAATGTTGTGCTGATGGCGCGGACGTTAAAAGCGCGGGGATGGCTGGTTATTGAGCGTCGGTTGATAGCGCAAGTTGCAAGAATTTTGTTGGCGAGCTTAGCAATGGCGATTGTGTTGTGGCTGATTATGCCCTATTTCGCACCATATATGGATCGGCACACGCTGTCGCTCGTGCGTTTTTCGGCGCTTATATTACTTTCCTGTGCTGGTGGCGGCGCATATCTTATAATTTGTTTTGCACTTAATATTTTACATTCACGGACAGTGGTTATGGAGTGTTTTAAGGGGCGCAGGTAAAAACAAGTTCCCTCTCCCAGAGGGAGAGGGGGAAGTAAGGAGAATTATGATAAAACTTTTATACGCAACTTTTGCAAGTAAGGAAGAAGCACTTTCTATTGCCCATAAATTGCTGCAAGAAAAACTGATTGCCTGTGCTAATGTGCTGGATGGATCAACTTCGGTTTATAGATGGCAAGGTGAAGTGCAGGAAGCAAGCGAAGTTATCCTGTTTGCCAAAACAACTGATAAACAAGCGCAAAAAGCGGCAAGCAGGATAAAAGAGCTGCATAGCTATGAGTTGCCATGTGTTTTGATTCTGCCGGTAGAATCCGGTCTGCCGGAGTTTATGGAGTGGGTGGAAACAGAAACATCCTAATCGCTGCTTTGGTTCTTTTCCATATTCATTATCGCTTTTGCGCCCATAACCTTTGACCGGTATCTTCGTGCTTCGACAACCGGCTGGGCAATTCCAGAATAAATCTGTTTTTCTGCCTCTACCAGAATAACTCCACCTAAGAAACCCCCTAGGAAATTACAAATGAACCTGCCTGCTGACTCTAATTTGCCTGCGATTTTCCAGCAGAATCTCAGGCGGGTAGGGGGCATGAACAGGGCGGAATTCGCGTGGGTCACAGTAAAATTCTGCTCGCCAAGCAGGGTACGCATCTGAGTTATGCTGAAAGGGCGACCATAGCCAAACGGGCTGCGCGAAGAGCGCGACCACATGCCACGGCGATTGGGGACAACAGCCAGAATTCTTCCGTTAGGAGTGAGTATCCGCCATATTTCCTGAATCAGCCAGGAAAGCTGTTCGCTATTTTCCATGCTATGCACCAGTAAAACCCGGTTGATACTGCTTTCGGTAAAAGGAAGTTCACTATCATGCGAGATGACCACCAGATTATCACCACCATGTGGCCAGTAGGCAGCACCCTGTCCGGCGGGCATGCAGGCGGCAAGATGCGCTGATGGAGTAATAAAATCTGCAAGATAAGGGGTGGCATAACCAAGACCAACTACCACGTCTTCCCCGGTATTTGGCCAGATACGGAGTATTGCGCTGGAAATCAGGTTGCGGACTGACTGCCCAAAACTTGTTGAATAAAAATGACGCAGATTTACAATGTCGGGTGTATACATTTAAGCAACCTTAGCCTACAAATATAGTTATTACAAATAAGAACTATATAGTTCTTATTTGAAGATACGCACGCTTCGCAGCGGAAAATCGTTCTTTCGGACTCGATTTTCATATTCATTCTGTATAAAAATTATACAGAATGAATATAGAAGTCTGATATTAACAATAATGCTAATAATGGTTTGTAATCAATATATAATATGCTTTGTTTTTTTAGATCATTTGTAACTTGCTGTTTATTAGCGTTTTTTATTTTTTCTTCCGCGTATGCTATGACGCAGGAAGAGGCAGAGCATACCAGATCTGCTTTCATGTTTGCGGAACGGAGGCAGTGGAGTGATGCATTTGTACATGCTGAAAACTCTGGTGATGAGGTTCTGCAAGCACTGGTAAAATGGCAATATTTATTAGATACAGACTCTGGAGCAAGCTTTTCTGAAATAAATCAGTTCGTTTCCAAATATCCCGATTGGCCGGAACAGAAAAAATTGCGTATCCGCGCTGAGCAATCATTAGCAGATGGTGATGTCAGTGCCGAGGAAATTGCCCAGTGGTTTGAAAATACTCCCCCCATTACCGGCGTAGGGAAAATTGCTCTGGTCGGTGCTTTACAAAAAACTGACAGACAGACTCACGAGAAAATAATTGGTCTTGTTCATTCGGCGTGGCGGGATGGTGATTTTACCGAGGATCAGGAAAAATCATTACTGACAAATTATGGTAATATGCTGAAACCAGAGGATGACGTGAAAAGAACCGACCGCCTGCTCTGGGAAGGAAAACTAGCACCAGCCGAGCGGATGATGACGCGGGTGAATGAAAACCGGAGAAAGCTATATAAAACGCGTATAGCACTACAGACCGGCAAGAAAGACGCGCAAACGCAGCTTGCAAAACTGCCTGACAGTTTAAAAAAAGATATTGGGTTGCTTTATGATCAGATGGTGTTTAGGGCAAAGCGTGGTGATGATCCTGGTGTTATTTCCATATTGCTGATAACTCCTAAGAAAATTCCATATCCTGAGAAATGGTGGAAAATCCGTGAAGCTAAAATTCGTGATGTAATCAATAATGGCAATATAGCATTGGCATACCGCCTGATTGAAAATCACGGGCAGGAGGAGGGAACTACTGCTGCCGATGCCCACTGGCTTAAAGGCAGGATATTGCTTGAATATAAAAAGCAACCTAAAGAAGCTTATCTGATCTTTAAAAAGATGTTTTCTGAAGTAAAATATCCAGTTAGCAAATCGCGTGCTGCTTACTGGGCGGCAAAGGCAGCAAAACAATCAGGATATATTGAAGAAGAAAAAGAATGGCTTAATAAGGCTAGTGCCTATCCCACCACTTTTTATGGTCAACTTGCAACTTTAATTGAAAGTGGTACAGCCCCTCTCAATATTCCTGCACCTCCTTCTGTCGACAGCAGCGAAGCTCTGGAATTTAATTCCAAAACTATTGTGCGTGCCGTCAAACTATGCATTAACTTTAATCAGCTGGGACTTGCTGGTAAGATTATCAATAATCTGGTCACTGACGCTGCCAATGAAAGAGAGGCGTTGCTTGCCAGCGAGCTTGGTGTTGATGCTGGCAGAACTTATTTGAGTGTGCGTGGAGCAAAGAAAGCATTGCAAAATAATGTCGTGCTGATTGAAGCCGGCTATCCTGTTCCTAAAACCCCAGATAATCTTGAGTTGCCACGTCCGCTAACCCTTGCCATAACCCGTCAGGAAAGTGAATTTGACAGTATGGCAAGAAGTCCGGCAGGTGCGGTTGGGATGATGCAGCTACTGCCTTCTACAGCAAAAGAGGTAGCCAAGAAAAGTGATATGGAATATTTCCCCAATAAACTACATGATCCGGAATATAATATGATTCTAGGAAGCTTGTATTTGCAGCGGATGATTGATAATTACGACGGCTCTCTGATTATGGCGATAGCGGCGTATAATGCTGGGCCAGGAAATGTTTACAAATGGGTGAAGAAATCTGGCAAACCGCAGCGAACTATTGACGGAGCAGTCAACTGGATTGAAAATATACCATTTTCTGAAACAAGAAATTATGTGCAGCGCGTCCTGGAAAATCTGCAAATATATCGCCATATGGAAGCGGAGAAATCCATTGATGCCGATGCTAATATGTTACTTTTAGGGCAGGATTTGCTGCGGTGATTTTTTAGCACATATCATATATAGATGAAATTACCAATTAGAGGTTGTTATGGAATATTCCAGAAAAAAAAGTGAAGCAAAGCCAAGTGAAACTTATGATTTAAACAGAAATGGAATTATTGATTCTGGCGAAGAAGCTAAAATGGCTGCTGATGAAATTTCAAAGAAGATAAGTACTGATAGCGGGATATGGAAAATTATAATTTTGTTGAAAGCTACAATTGCTCAATTCAAATCAAGCGAGGATTATAATTCCTTAAAACTGAAATTTCATGACAAAGGTGAAGAAGAAAAAATTCTGCAAGTTTCACCGAAGGTTTTAGAAGAAATAGTGGATAATGTACTCAATAACCCTAAGCTTAGACAAGGAAACAAGAAAATGGACAGTGTGGATTTAACAGAGCCTGCCAGCCCGTCTGCAACACTGTATTCGTCAACCATTTCCAAGTTTCGGTTCAGGTAACTTATTTACTCATATCATGATAGGTTTCTAAATCCATCGCACCTTCTGATTTATCAACCAGCATGGTAATAAGCGAGTCGCCAGTGATGTTGACGGTGGTGCGCATCATGTCGAGTATGCGGTCAACACCAGCGATGATCGCGATGCCATCCAGTGGCAAGCCAACCGAGGTAAACACCATACCCATCATGATAAGTGAGCCACCAGGGATTCCGGCCGCGCCGATTGAACCAAGGGTTGCAGTCAGAATCAAGATGAAATAATGATGTGCATCAAGCGGTATGTCATATGCCTGCGAGAAAAATAATGAGCATATACCAAGATAGATGGCTGTTCCGTCCATATTGATAGAGGCACCCAGTGGCAAAACAAACGATGTGCTGCTTTTTGATACACCGATTTTTTCATTTACCACACGCATCGCCGTAGATAATGTGGCTTTGCTGCTGCTGGTTGAAAAGGCAAGAACCTGTGCTTCCACCATTTTTTTGTAAAATGGCACAGGCGACAATCTGGCAAATACCACAACCATAATGCCAAACAATAAATACTGTGTAAGAAGCGCGCCGGTTACTGTCCCCACTAGTTTAAGCAGAGCCAATAATATTTCAACGCCTTGCGTGCCGACAACCCAGGAGGTGAGGGCGAAAACACCATATGGGGAAAATTTTATGATAGTGGAAATCATCTTGAAAATAAGCTGGGCAGCGGAATGGCAGAGATCAGTCAGGTTTCTGGTCTTTTCTCCAAGGGCATTCAAGGTTATTCCCACAAAAATAGCAAACACTACAACCTGCAAGATATTATCTTTTGCCATTGCCTCAACAATATTAGTAGGAACCATATCCACAAAAATTTGAATTATACTGACTTGCTTAGGAGGTGTTGTAGCAGCTGCAGCAGCTCCTTGAACATGCGACTTAAGGGAAGAAAGATCGACACCAGCACCAGGTTGAAACACCGTGCCGAAGGCAAGGCCGATACAGACGGCAAAAGCACCAGTCAGCAGAAAAGCTGATACCGACTTGAGCCCAACGCGTTTGAATGATTCGGCGTTGGTCATACTGGTAATTCCGCTGACCAGAGAGAAGAATATGAGAGGCACAACCACCATTTTGATCATATTGATAAAAACAGTGCCGACAGGCTTGATATAGTTGGTAAGTATGGTTTTCCCATCTTCTTCCATAATAACCCCGGGCGCGACTCTACCCATGGCAATACCAAAGGCTATACCAAGCAACAGACCTAATATTACACGAAACCATAATTGAGAAAAAATATTATTAGTTGGTGATGTTGCTGAAAAAGGCTGTTTTGGTGTAGCCATACTATTAAAATCCCCTTAATAATTCTTATATTTTTTAATTTTTGTAGTTTTGCAATTTTACAAAAACTACGCAAATACTTATGGAAGTGAACGTTTATAAGTATAAATAACCATTCAGTCAATCATAGCTTTTCTGTGTTTTTATTGTATATAAATAATTGTAAACAATGCTTGTATAAGAATAAATATTGTGTAAAATCCTCCTTCTCTTTTAAATAGGCTAGTCTTTAACTAGCTGCTATTTCTTGGTGACGCGGGGTGGAGCAGCCCGCCACCGCCTGCTTGCAGGCGGATAACTGTTCTAAAGAGCTACGGGCTTTTGTTCGTAGTTTATTTCTTGGTGACGCGGGGTGGAGCAGCCCGGTAGCTCGTTAGGCTCATAACCTAAAGGTCGTCAGTTCAAATCTGGCCCCCGCAACCAATATCAGAGCCAATCATAGAAGATTGGTTTATCGCACAAAAAGAAAAATGGGACACTTTTGGGACACTAAGTAGAAATAATACCCAATCAATATCAAAAATTTAAACTTGTCTCGAAGCAGCTATTTTAAGGGATTTTGTCTGACCATTGCCCCATCAATGTCCCAAATCATTTTGAATAATAGTATAATAACCTGTATTAAATAAATAAAGTCTATATAAGACCTTAGTTGAATTGTCTTAGGTGTTGGTTTTTGTTGCTTTTTGTCACGTTCTGTATAGAGTCATGGTAATCAATAGAAGCAGGGAATTATGGCAACCATAGAAAAGCGCCAAGGTAATGACGGAACAGTAAGCTACCGTGTCAAGGTACGTCTCAAAGGGCATCCAGTAGAATCGGCAACCTTCCAACGTCTCACCGATGCTAAGCACTGGGTTCAGAATACAGAGGCAGCAATTCGTGAGGGGCGGCATTTCAAGTCTGCCAAAGCAAAGAGATACACACTTACTCAACTTATAGATAGATACACCAAAGAGATTTTAGATTTGTCTGGACGCAATACCTACAATCAACGCCTTTACCTCAAATATTGGAAAAGCGAATTAGGCGATTACATGTTGGCTGACGTAACAGCGTCGCACATAGCAGAGTTTCGCAATAGACTTATTGGCTCTACAAATCGATACGGGAAAAAACTAAGTACTACTTCTGCAAATCGATATTTAACAGCACTAGGACATGTTTTCACTATTGCCGTAAAACAATGGGAATTACAGGAAAGTAATCCTGTCCAACGCATTCAAAAATTAAAAGAACCGCGTGGTCGAGTGCGCTTCTTATCTGATGAAGAGCGTAACCAGCTGCTGCAAGCCTGTAAGGCAAGCAACAATCCTCATTTGCATAAAGTTGTAGTGTTTGCGTTAAGTACAGGTGCGCGAAAAAATGAGATTTTAACACTGAAATGGCAAGATGTAAGTCTTGAGCGCCGACTCATCACGCTGCATGAAACTAAAAATGGTGAACGTCGGTCACTGCCTATTCAAGGATACGCTTATAAGTTGCTTTCCGAGCATATGAAAGTCAGGCGGCTTGACTGTGATTATGTTTTTCCAAGTACGAAACATAAGCAGCCCATCGATATTCGTACTGCTTGGGAAAATGCGGTGAAAATTGCTGAATTGGAAGATTTCCGCTTCCACGACCTGCGTCACAGTGCCGCTAGTTATCTTGCTATGAATGGTGCAAGCCTTGCCGAAATTGCCGAAGTCCTAGGACATAAAACCCTGCAAATGGTAAAACGCTACGCCCACCTTTCCGAAGCCCATACTAGCAAGGTTGTAGCAAGTATGAATGAAAAAATATTTGGATAAAACAGACATAGAGTTTTTCTCCCATAAACATCCATTATTTTTTATTCTGAGTTTCTACCCAAGCGAAGTAGGCTGTTTCATTTATTAGCACCCTGCGACCAATGCGCCGTATACAACTATCAAAGCCGTTTTTTTCGGCATTAAACACCAAGGCTCTAAGCTGCCCAATTGGCGGATAAGAATGTATGCTTGTCCATTGGGTGACTGGAACAAGGCGAGGTGTGTTCTGGTTATTCATAAATTTCCCTTTTTCGGTAACGTTAATTAGTTCGGATAGATTCTATCCATGCTTCAACTTCGCTTTCCAGCCAGCCAACGCTTCGCGCACCAAGACTGATATATTTGGGAAAGCTTTCGCTTTTTATCATTGCATATATGGTGGAGCGGCTTAACCCAGTGCGAGTTTTAACATTTGGCAAACGTAGAATACGGGTAGTTGAGTAGTCAGGTGTGGTGTGCATTGAATTTCCATCTCCTAGAAAAATACATGTTAAGCTTTTACAAAACCCTGCCAGATATTTTGGCGATTTGTCGATGATATAGATTCTTTTCGTGTTTCACAAACCCGCAGTTTTGCGTTTTTTACAAATTTTAGTTATTGGAAAAACGCAAAACTGGCTGTTTGCAATGAGCAAAAATAAATATCACTACTGTTTAATATTTTTATATAAACAATGCTCGTACACTATTTATGGCGAATGCCAGCTTTTCAATTATTCCTGCCCGTGTGCTTGGCGATAAACGGTTATGCCGAACCGACATCCTGACACTCAATGCGCTGGGGCTATTCAGTGATAAGGAAGGCTGGTGTTTTCCCAGCCATGCCACCATTGCTTCCATTATCCATGTCCATGTCGATTCTGTAAGAAAATCCACTCGTCATCTTGCTGCTTGCGGTTATTTAGAAATTAAAAGTCGCAGCAGAAAAGATGGCGGACAAACTTCAAATGAATACCGCATTATTTTTGATGATTTAAATGCAGCCCTGCCTGATGGATTTGCACACCCCCCTGGGCGAATTGACCCTACCCCCTGTGACGCACAGACCCATCCCCCTGGTACTGAGAGACCCACCCCTTATAATATAGATACTTTAACTACCCACTTAACGTCCCATAGAACTTTATCCCTGAATGATAAAAAACAATGTCGTTATTTGCAGGGGTTCGAACAATTTTGGATGACATGGCCGCAGAAACGCAGATGCGAAAAACCCATTGCTTACATTGCTTGGCAAGAGGCGTGCTGTAATATTAATTCTAATGCCCTTTTAGAAGCGGCAAAGCGATATTTGCTCTCCAAGGAAGCAAAGGACGGCTTTGCACCCTATCCAGCCAAATGGCTGAAGCGGGAACGCTGGTTGGAATATCCTGATGAGAATCCAGAGGTTGAAATAATGCCAAGCATTAATGATCTTGGTGATGATACGCCAGAAAATCGCGGTTTGCTAATAATCTTAGAAAAACTAAAAGCCCTACATGGCGAAGCAGTGTTCCGAAGTTGGTTCAGCCAGATTCAAATAGCACATAAGAATTGTACATTACTTCGTCTCAGCGCACCGACACGATTCATTGCCAGCTGGATCAACAGCCATTATCACGATGACATCCAGACTTGCGCCACGCAGGTATGGCCAGAAATAACCTCGCTATCAATTGAAGCACGCTGAAACTATACTTTCCTTGCTGTTTCAAGAAGCAATGCCTGCGTCGCTTGAATCTCCTGCAATAGCTCATTAATTGCCAGAGATTCCTTGTTAGGCATTCCCAATCGCTCATCATTACTCAGCCACATTTTAAGCAAGCCACCAAGTCGTCCTAAGTCGGCATTGACTTTTACTAGATCGCCAATGGCTTTATAGTCCAAGATGCCCTTGGGTTTATATTGCAATCCGACGGAGCGAAGATAGGCAGCAACCGACAAACCACAATCAGCAGCATTTTGTTTAATTTCGGTTGTTTCAGCAGGCAGCACTGGTACTCGGATATGATGCACTCTGCGTCTAGATTGTTTCTTCGTCATATCCCCTCCAAGGCGGTAGCCGATGCCCATTCAGGCATGGTAATTTGTTGAGCACCGAGTGCGAATAAAAACGTAATGTTAGCTAACATTACATATCCTGCCCGCCTCACTGCCTCCAATTATCTCTGAATCTGGACACTGTGGCAATTATGCAGTTTTGCGTTATATATTTTTTCCAGTGAATTTTTGTATTATTCCCTCAATTATGGCGCGCGCGGCTTTGACCAAGCCTAATGCGTTTGATAGCTGTGCAGGTGGTTAACTTGCGTATTTTGTGGTGATTGACAAATCAAATATCATTAGCGCAATTCGTCCAATCTTGACGTGGTGAAGAGAGCATAACAGAAGTGCTTATCTTTTTAAAATATACCCTGCCAGGAAGGATTCTAAGACCCTCATATGTACATGATTTATATCAACGCACTCCGATGCAAAAGAACATGTTTTTGGTGGCTTGACAACAGGCTGGATTAAAAACGGCACAGGCTTTCTGGTGATGGATAAAAACGGTGACGGAGTAATAAACGATGTAAGCGATATTTCCTCCGAATATTTTACCACAGGCGCAAAGAATGGGCTGGCGGCAAACGATAATAGTAAAAAGACTAAGCTGGCTGCATAAAAAAATCTATTAATTGACAACCATAAAAATAAATGATTTGTTAATTTATAATTAGATTAATAATTTGTTATTTGTATATATCTTGGTTGTGGTTTATGTAACTTAAGGCATTTTAGAAAAGATAACATATGTTACAAAAATTTTCCTTTCTCTCTCTTTTAGCTATTTGCATATTTTCAGCTTCAGTTCTACATGCGGAAAATTCGCCTAATCCTATAAAAGAAGATCCTTATTTCATGACTAAAGAAGATTTCATGACCAATAAGGAGCTTTATGAAGATTGTAAGCAAGCAATAGAGTACGCAGATAATGGTGAGATGCATTCATTCGCCCGTACCTATTGTATTTCACAGATAACTGGTTACTTCACAGCGTTTGACCGCGCGGGCATGGCTGCCTACTCAGTTTATGCTCCTCGCCCAATTAAAGTTGGTGATCCTGCACCCGCAGATGATACCAAGCAGTGGGCGCATAAGTCTAAGGAAATTATGACTGCTTTAAACCGTACTTTTTGTATTCCTAAGGAATGGCAAAAGAAGAATATATATCTTTTAATAGCAAAAGAATATGTGAAGTATATTGAGGAACGTAAGGATCGTTGGATAAAAGAAGGCGTATGGGAGAATCCTCAGCCTATGGGGTTTTCTCTGAGTATTTTTGCTCCTGAGGAATGTAAAAAATAATGTAAAGAGTGGTTTTATGGTTTGGGCTATAAGAGCTAAAGTACATATGATCTCGCTATTTACTGTTATGAGCCGGATTATTTTAGCTGCTTCTATAATAATTTCTCTGGTTGTAAATTCAGGTAGCGTGTGGGCGGAAGCTATATCTTCTAAACGAGAAGAATTAAAATCCTATTATCCATCATTAAAGGAAATTTATGATGACTGTAAAGCCAGTATCAATATATCAAAAACTGATATAACCGGGTTTCTCCATAGTGTCTGCGCTAGGCAATTGAATGGCATTTATAATGGGTATTTCCAAGTACTCGGGCGTATGCAATTTGTGCATGACATCTAAAGATGTATTTGTAATTGATTAAATTATATGGTTGTGGTTTATGTTATTTAATCCATCTTTAGAAAAGGCAACTTAATGTTACAAAAACAAATTTCCTTTCTCACTTTTTTAGCGGGTTGCGCATTCTTCGTTTCAGTTTCGGTTCTACATGCGGAAGATCTACCTGCCCCTGTAAAAGAAGATCCTTCTATGACCAATAAGGAGCTTTATGAAGATTGTAAGCAAGCAATAGAATATGCAGATAATGGTGAAAATCGGGAATTTATACGTACCTATTGTATTGCACAGATCACTGGTTACCTATCGGCGTTTTTACGTGCAGGCTTTGCCGCGTACTCAGTAGATTCTGCTGTTAACCCCACAGATGATATTAAGCGTTGTTCGCATAAAACCAAAGAAATTATGAGTGCTTTAAACCGTACTTTTTGTATTCCTAAAGAATGGCAAAAGAAAAATGTCTATCTTTTAATGGCAAAAGAATATGTGAAGTATATTGAGGAACGTAAGGATCGTTGGATAAAAGAAGGCGTATGGGAGAAGCCCCAACCTATGGGACTTACTCTTAGTATTTTTGCTCCTGAGGAATGTAAAAAATAATGTAAAAAGGAGAGTTTATGGTTTGGACTATTGAAGCTAAAGTATTACCTATTGGACCAAGTGGTCATCTGTATTTTGAAATATGGAAGGATGATGGTACTCGTTTCATGCAAATCAATGGCTTGGCCACTGACAAAACCACGGGAGAAGTAAAAACAGTTGGTGCAGATGGTGATTATATAGAAGGTTATGTTAGTAGTAATAGTAGGATAAATGGTCCAGAAACAGCTACGCAGTTTAACCATCCGCACACTGGAATAACTTTATTTACTGGTTCAGAAGCTGATGTTCGGAAAGCAATTGTCTATGTGGAAGCTGCTGTTTCGTATATCAATGCTCATAAGCAAGACTATTCTTATCAAGGTAACCCAGACGATGTTCATCAGAATAGCAATAGTATATGGGGTAATGAGGTTGCAGCATGAATTTTATGATGAATTCCAAGCCGCCTAATGAAAATAATGGACTAATTGCAAGTTTCTTCGCTTATTATCAGCATAAAAGATTGCTGGCTTGGATATTGGTATTTGTACTTCCGGTTATTTTATCTATTGCGACATTTCTTTGGCATATTGAGGCGAGGAATCTATATTTAAGCTGTTATCCAGAAAGAACTTGGATTGCTTGTTTCGATGGTACACATACGCATTTTCTTTTCATCGGAATTTTTATGTATGTTAAAAATCTTTACTTATGGTTTTTCTGGAGATTACTAGCAGCAATCGCTGTAATAGAAATTTACTCAAGCTATATAGTTAAAAAAGTACAAAATTATAGACTGTCTTTTTATGGGGATGGCAAATGAGTTCTTTTTTAAGAATTATTGATAAGGTTTTTTTACATTATAATAATAAACGACTTTATTATTGGTTGATGATTTTTATTATGCCATTTATTTTAGCAACGGCTATTTTTTTGTGGCACATCGAAGTTAGAAACATGAAGATTAGGTGTTTAGTCGTTATGTATAATTCTTATACATAACGACTATGAAAATCGAGACCGAAAGTCCGATTTTCCGCGCCGTAGGCAGCGTATCTTCAAATAAGAACTAGATACCGCCCTGCGGCGGTATGACAAAAAGTCTAACCCAAAATCTTCTTCACAAAAGGAATAGTAATATTTCTTTTCTCAGACAATGCATTCCTATCCAGCTTCTCCACCAGTATTTTTACATTTTCCAGAGTGCGTTCTGTATGGGTGACGAGATAGGAAATAACTTCATCATCCACCAGCAACTGCCTGTCAGCGAATTGTTTACGCATGACACCTGCTATCAACGCATCATCGGGCGGGTAAATAGTCGCGACCTGTAAACCACGCAAGCGGGAAGTAAGATCTGGTAAAGTAAATGGAAGGCTGCTCACAGGAAAAGAAGAAGTAATAAGCAATTTCACGCCTATATCCTTGCAGTGATTGAATAAATGCAGCAATGCTTCCTCATCCGTGCATTTTTCGACATCTTCGATAATGGAATTACCATTTACAGAAGCGGGTTTGATATTATTCACAGGAATGATTGCCGCACCTTCCCTTTCTTTCCATATATGCGCCATATGACTCTTTCCTGAGCCTTTTTCACCGTAAAGATATAATGCATGTTTCTGGGCGTTATTTTCCCAATTTCTTTCATTTATCAATATTTCATACGCTTCTTCATTACAGCCTGAGATAAAAAAATTATCAGCAGAAAGCACTTCCGGCAGCATTAATTGTAACGGCAATTGTGACATGGTTTATAAATTTATCCGGCTTTCCTGGTTGGCTTTTTGGATTGTGTACGAATTTTCTGATATTCCATACCCCAAGCACAAAGAGAATTTAGAATAGGTTCAAGCTTTTTAGTAAGCAAGGTGACGCTATATTCAACCTTAGGTGGAATTTCCGCATATACTTTACGGTCAATCAGCCCGTCCTTTTCCAGCTCACGCAATTGCTGAGTAAGCATTTTCTGTGTCACTTGCGGCAAAGCTTTTTGTAATTGACTGAAACGCAGCGTTCCATCACGCAGATTATAGAGTATCGGCAGTTTCCACTTGCCACCGATAAGGGCAATCGCCGTACCCATCGGGCATTCGCCACCATCACAATTTTCAGCCATTTTTTTCACTACAGCATCTTGCCCCATAAGCTTGCCCTCCCTATTAGTTACTTTATAGGTACTACATGATTTAATTGTGCCTACTTGTCAAATAGATTCTATGTATTTATATAGCTGGTGTGAACTGCATGCGTTCATTATTTTGTTTTAATAATATAAATTTTAAGGAGATTAGTTATGGGTGAATGCAATAATAATGATAATAGCTGCGATACAAGCAAGAATTCCTGCGATTCAGGAAGCAGTAAATCCAGTGGTGAATGCACCATTGCTGAGGATTTGCTATGCCTAGCAAAAGAAGCTAAGCATGAGTTGCTGAAAGAAAAAATGAAAAAGATTCTGGAAGCAAAAATCGGTAAGAAACTTGATAAAGTTGCGGAAGTTGCGGTTGATGCGGCTCTTGCTTGCATGCAGCACCAAGTGGCTGCGCGTGAAGCATGCAATGATTATCAAGCAAAATTGTCTGTTGCTTTCAAATCTTAATCCAGCCTATGGCGATACTCCGGAGGAAAATCTGGAGTATCGCCCATTACCTTAAAAGGAATTCTTATGAAATTAGAAAATAAAATCGTCTTGGTTACAGGTGCAAATCGTGGAATCGGCAAGGCATTAGTCGAAGCATTACTCAAAAAAAATGTCAAAAAGATATATGCTGCAGCTCGTAAAATTGAGGATATACCTGATTTTTCCGACTCGCGTATAGTATCCATAAAACTGGATATTACTGATAGCGCGCAAATAAAAAATGCTGCAAAGCAGGCTTCAGACGTTCAGCTTCTGATAAATAACGCAGGCGCTTTAAAATTTGCCAGCATCCTTGAAGGTGATGAGGAATCAATAAGACATGATATGGAGGTGAATTATTTTGGCACTGTCAACGTAACACGCTCTTTCGTGCCAATTTTACAGAAAAATGGCGGTGGTGGAATTGCCAGTGTAAGCTCAATTGTAGGGCTGGCAAGTATTGCTGGAATCGGTGGCTATTCTGCCTCAAAAGCAGCATTATTTTCTGCTATTCAAGCAATGCGTACTGAACTTAAAGAAAAAAACATTGAGGTTTTTGGCATTTTCCCAGGGCCTATCGATACCGACATGGCACGCGAATTTGAAATGGAAAAAACCAGTCCAGAAGTAACTGCAAAAAATATAGTGGACGGCATTATTGCAGGCGAAGAAGATATTTTTCCGGATGCCATGTCAAAACAAGTTGGAGAGACCTGGGCAAATAACCCGAAAGAACTAGAGAGGCAGTTTGCATCGATGTAGCTATAGTCGTTATGTATAAGAACTGTATAGTTCTTATTTGGAATTACTATTAATGACAATCTGTAGTTAATCGATTAACATAAAGATATGGCTCAGACAGAACACACACATCATAATTGCTGCGACCATGAAGAAAAAGCTCAGGCACATACGGCACATAGCAAATCTTCATGGAATGCCGCAGCTCATGCCACGCTGCACTGCCTTACTGGCTGCGTCATCGGCGAAACCATTGGTCTGATGATTGGGGTGACTCTTGGCTTGCATGCTTACGCATCAATGGCGCTGGCAACGGTGCTTGCCTATATAACTGGTTTTTCGCTCACTATTTTCCCACTGATGAAACGCGCCAACCTGCCTTTTAAAAGCGCATTAAAAGCTATCTGGCTGGGTGAATTAATTTCTATCGGAGTGATGGAGTTGGCGATGAATTCGGTGGATTACCACATGGGTGGCATGAGTAGCGGTTCGGTTTTTAACCCGCTATTCTGGGAAGCTCTGGCTTTCGCAATCCTTGCTGGCTATATAGTCGCTTTTCCAGTCAATTACTGGCTTATAGGCAAGGAAATGAAACGCTGCCATTAGAACTTTTCCAAAGTTCAAAAAACAAAAGGTATATTGCAATTTATTGAATTTCCGTGGTTGCGGGAGCGCGATATCACCCCATCCATCATACTCTGGGACTAAACATAATATGCTAGAGACCTCTGCATAATGCGTCATTGCGACTGCGAGCGTAGCGTGGCAGGAAGCAATCCATCTTTCTATGATGCTTAATTTTACTGGATTGCCACGTCGGCTTCGCCTCCTCGCAATGACGAAAAACGCATTATGCAGAGGTCTCTGCTATCCATTCATCACTGAAAACAGTTTTTCCTGTATCTGTTTTATCTTATTTTCATGCATGATTTTCATTCCAAAATTATCTTTGACGTAAAATACGTCGACGACCTGTGTACCATACGTTGAAATATGTGCGGTGACAATGGAAAGCCCAAGTTCGGCAATGGCACCAGTTACGTCATGCAGCAATCCTGCCCGATCGCGACAGGTGAATTCTATAACGCTGTGGATGGTGCTGGCATCATTATCAATGAGAACCTGCCCGAGGAGAGGCACTGCCTTACTGCGAGCTTTCAGGTAAGTAGTTGCGCGTTTGGCAAATGATTCCGGTATATTTAATTCTCCGGATAGTACCTGTTCTATATACACGGACATTTTAGTCAGCCTGTCCGGACGGTCGAACACATCACCGCTTAAATCCTGCAACTGGAAGATTTCTATGGCAATGCCGTTATTCAGTGTGAATATCTTGGCATTTATTATATTCGCGCCGGCAAGTGACATTGCGCCTGCTACCATTGAAAACAGTCCGTGCCTGTCTGCTGTGCAAACGGTTATTTCAGTTATTGAGCGTTCGTAATTATGTTGCGTATCAAGAAAAACCGGTTGTTCTGCTGCTGAATACTGACGCACCATTCTTGCTATAACTGCGTGGCGGGCAGGTTCAACGCTTGCCCAGAAACTTGAATTTCCCTGTCCGATATAATTATTTATTTCACTCTCGCTCCAGCCAATCAGGAATTTACGCAGATCTTCATGAAAATAATTAGCCTGTTGTTGTTTGAGCTCGATTTTGCCGGTACCCATATATAGTTCGGCGCGACTGTATAACTCACGTAGTAACACGCCTTTCCATGCGTTCCAAGCAACCGGACTTACTGCACGTATATCAGCAACCGTGAGAACCAGAAGCAGTTTAAGCCGTTCCGGCGATTGCACTACGGCGACAAAATCCTGAATGGTTTTTGGATCATTAAGATCACGCTTGGTGGCGACACTGGAAAAAAGCAAATGATAGCGTATCAGCCAGCCTACTGTCTGGATTTCATCATTGGTAAATCCGAGCCTTGTTGCTAGTCTCATGCCGATTTTCTCGCCGAGCACCGAGTGATCTCCACCCCGTCCTTTGGCTATGTCATGGCAGAATAAAGCGAGATACAGAACCCGTCTTAGCCGGATGCGGTGAATTATATCACTGGCAAGAGGCAGGTCATCTTTCATTTTTCCGTTTTCTATGGCGTGCAACATGCCGATTGCCACCAGCGTATGCTCATCAACGGTATAAACATGGTACATGTTAAACTGAGTTTGCCCGATAACCCTGCCAAAATCACGGATGAAACGCCCAAGAACTCCGGCATCGCTCATATTACGGAGGGTGCTTTCTGCTAATTTTTCAGAAAGAAGTATTTCCATGAATAAATTGTTAGCTCTTTTGTCATTTATCAGCGTCTGGTCAATCCGGTGCAGGTTATGCGCGATCAATTTGAGTGCATGCGGATGAATCTGCAGTTCGTGGATCTGTGCAACGCGGAACAGCTCGATCATCATAACCGGAGATTTTTCAAAAATATTGTCGCTACGGACATTCAAGCGTTCGCCGTCAATTTTAAACCCGCCAAGATTCCAAGTCATATGCCATAAGCTGGCAAGAGAACGTCTTGGCTTGCGTTTATTGCTTTCTTCAAGCAAGGCGCAGAACACCCTAGTACTGTTGCCGATAGTTCGTACTGCTGCGAAATAACGGCGCATGAAACGTTCAATAGAGCGATTTATTGAGGGGTGCTCAAAGCCCATGGCAATAGCCAGCCTATGCTGATAATCAAAGGTAAGCCTGTCTTCCGGTCTTTCAGCTATATAATGTAGGTGGGAACGAACTCGGCATAAAAATATCCGTGCCTGTTCAAAGGTTTTGTATTCCTCACGGCTGACTAACCCGTGTTCAACCAGTTGGTTATTATTGGTCAGGGAATAGGCGGAGCGTGCCAGCCACCATAATGTGTGAGCGTCACGCAAGCCACCTTTGCCTTCCTTTACATTAGGCTCCAGCATATAACGCGAATCGCCAAAGCGAGTATGCCTGTTGTCACGCTCAAGCAGTTTCGCTTCAATAAATTCAGAAATTTTACTTTCCATGATTTCAGAGTCAAAGCGTTTATGGAATTCTTCAAATAACTGCTTATTACCCACCACACAGCGCGCATCTACCAGGTTAGTGCGGATGGTTATGTCACTGACTGCCAGCTCCAACGCTTCTTCTATGGTACGATGTGCCTGTCCGACCTTAAATCCCATATCCCATAAAATATAAAGCAGCGATTCAACAATAGAGGCTGCCTGTGCCTCATCTGCAGGATTATAAAGAAACAGCAGGTCAATGTCGGAGTAAGGAAACATTTCTCCACGTCCATAACCACCAACGGCAACCACAGCAACTTTATCATTAGAACCGGCAACTGCCGAATATAATGCTGAAAGCAGGTTATCGATTAATTTGGTGTGCCTAGTAAGAAGTGAGGTAACTTTTCCTCCTGCAAGAAACTCTTCTTTCAGTATATTGCGCTCGCCGGCAAGCCAGTTTCGGCAGATATCAAGAGCTTGCGTTTTATTATCAGCAAAGCTTCCCTTCAGCTCCGCCAGCCGTTCTTCAAGGGAAGGGGGCTTGGAACTGGTATGTACCACGGAACTGCGAAAAACATTCTTTTTCATGATAAAATTTGTCTAAACAGTATGATCTGTTTCGCTTAAAGGTCGAATTTTTTTATAATTATATGAGAGTTCAGCTTCCTCAATGTCATAATCAGCTTGCAGACCAATCCAGAATTTAACTGATGTTCCGAAGAATTTAGAAAGCCTGATGGCGGTATCTGGCGTTATAGCACGTTTTTTTAGCACAATCTCATTAATACGTCGTGGCGAAACAGCAATTGCTTTCGCCAAAGCATTCTGGCTTATCTCCATTGGCTTCAAAAAATCCTCCAGCAATACTTCACCAGCATGCACATTTTGTAATCTCGACATATTCTCTCCCTCCTTAGGAGTTTTTTTAGTGATAATCTATCATTTCAACATCAAAAACATCGCCATCAACAAAGCGAAATATAATCCGCCACTGGTTATTCACCAGAATACTATAAAACCCCTTATATTCTCCTTTTAATGCTTCAAGGCGATTAGCTGGCGGAATTCTAACATCGTTCAAAGTTTCCGCATTATTTAATTGGCGTAGTTTCCGTCTTGCCACTTGCTGTATATCAAAAGGCAGGCGGCGACTGACAACACCTGCATATATCTTTTCAGTTTCTTTATCTGCAAATGTCTTTATCATCTTAGAATAATAAATTTATATTGGTATAACGTCAAGCGTTATATATGAAAAGTTTAAGTGATGGTCGAAACAAATCAAGTAAATCCAATAGGTTTATATATAGTATCCACCCCTATTGGCAATCTTTCTGATATTTCCTTACGCGCCATTGATATCCTTAAAATTGTGGATCTGATTGCCTGCGAAGATACACGGGTAAGTGGCGGGTTGCTTGCACATTATGGAATTAATAAACCGCTTATTTCCTATAACGACCATAATGGAGATGAACGCCGTCCGGAAATACTGGCGGAAATAGCAAGAGGGCGGCGGGTCGCGCTCATTTCTGATGCTGGTACGCCCCTTGTTTCCGACCCGGGATATAAACTGGTTCGTGAGGCACTGGCAAAAGATATATATGTAACCGCTATTCCCGGGGCTTCCAGTGTACTTGCTGCTCTTTGCCTTTCTGGGCTTCCCAGCGACAGTTTCTTTTTTGGCGGGTTTTTACCCAGCAAATCTGAGGCATTGAGAAAATATATAACAAACTTGGTGCCGGTTCCTGCCACTTTGATATTTTTTGAATCAGCGCGCAGGCTCGAGGAGTCGCTGGCGGTTTTGCGTGATGTTTTAAAAGATCGGCAGGCGGCAATAGTGCGTGAAATAACCAAGCTTTATGAAGAAAGCAGGCGAGGTAAGCTATCGGAACTGCTGGATAATATAGAGAAGAACGGTGCGCCGAAAGGTGAGGTTGTAATCGTAATTGCTCCCCCACAGAATGTAGAAATAATTGAAAAACAGCAGGTTGAAGAACATCTGGAGATGCTGCTTAAATCCCATTCAGTTAAGGAGGCGGCGACCATAATTGCTGAGCAAACCGGTCAGTCGCGCAAGGAAATCTATGCTTCAGCCCTAAAAATTCTGGAAAAAACTCAGCATAAACGAGGTGAATAGAGTTTTTTCGCTGGTCATTTAGCAAGTTTTGCCTTAATGCTAACTCTGCATTTATTAATAATAGGCCTCTTAATTGTCTATTTAGGTTAACTAATTTAACAAACGCCAGAAAATAAAATACCAGATGGGGAATTTATTATGAACGCTAAAGTTTCGCCAAAAATCTCAAAAAACGTGGGAAAGACAACAAAAAAACCTTTTTATAAATCTTTGTTGCTGCAGGTTCTTTTTGCTATTTTCCTGGGTGTTGCTTTTGGTGCTATGTACCCCAGTGTTCAGATTGTAAAAGCAGGACTACCTGATGCTGGAAAAGAAATTGCCGAGACCTGTTATTCCGGATTTGACACCGCTGGGAAATGCCTTCCCGGGCTTGCGGAAAAAATGAAACCTTTGGGTGATGCTTTCATTAATTTAATCAAGATGCTAATCGCCCCCATTATTTTTTGCACTATTGTCAGTGGTATAGCGGGAATGGGCGATGTGAAGCAGGTGGGGCGCGTAGGGGCGAAAGCCATTTTATGGTTTGAAGTTGTAACTACAATCGCGCTGGTTATCGGATGGATAATGGTGGAAATATTTAGACCAGGAGATGGAATGCACATAAGCACTGCTCCTGTTGCTGCTGATGTCAGCAAAAAAATCGCCAGCGCGCATATGTCCAGCACGGTGGATTTCCTGATGAATATCATACCCCATACCTTTGTAAGTGCCTTTGCCGACGGCGAAATTCTGCAGGTGTTATTGCTTGCTATATTATTCTCGCTGGGTTTGGCAAAGCTGGGGCAGGGTGGCAAAAAAATTCATGATCTTGTTGATGGCTTCTCGCATGTCCTGTTCAAGATGGTCGATATTGTAACCGCATTTGCGCCGATTGGTGCGTTTGGTGCTATGGCTTATACTATTGGCAAGTTCGGTATGGGTTCTTTGTCGCAATTGGGATCACTGGTGTTACTATTTTACGGTACTGGTATATTATTCATATTTTTAATATTAGCACCGGTTATGAAATTTTACTGCAAGCTCAGCATTGTAAAATTTATCAAATACATACGTGAGGAACTATTTATCGTACTCGGAACATCGTCATCAGAAACGGTATTGCCACGCATGATGGAAAAACTGACGGCTCTTGGCTGCTCACAAAAGGTGGTAGGGCTTACCATTCCTGCCGGTTATTCCTTTAATTTGGACGGCTCATCACTATATTTCATTATGGGTGCTTTATTCGTTACTTATGCAACTGATACTCCAATAACTTTCTGGCAGGAGCTTACCCTGCTTGGAGTACTTCTTATTACTTCCAAAGGCGCGGCTGGTGTAACAGGTAGTGCGTTTCTGGTTCTGGCGGCGACTCTTGCTTCCATGAATATAGTGCCACCGGAAAAACTTACCGTTGGTCTTGCATTGCTTTTTGCCATTGACCGCTTTATGTCAACGGGTCGTGCGCTGGTTAACTTAATTGGTAACGGTGTTGCGGCAGTAGTTATTGCCAAATGGGAAAACGAGCTGGATCATAAGCTGGCAAAAGACATTCTCGATGAAAAAGTAGAGGCGGATCTTACTATATTGGAGAGATAGCTTTCTTTTTTAGCGCATTAGTTTTCTTAAGTTTTGCTTCCCTGTAGGCAATATAAATAGAGCTTGCTATAATTACTGTCGAACCGGTGATTGTATGGGAATCTATTGTTTCGCCAAGGAATATATAGGCAAGAGCTACTGTGAACACCAGCCGCAGAAAATCAAATGGCGCGAATACCACCAGCTCGGTTTTTATCAGAGCACGGGCAATGAGGAGATGGGCTATTGTTGAGCATAGAGCAATGATAAATGCCATACCCATCTGCGCTATTGTAAATGGTTGCCAGAAAGGAATTGCGACCGGTATCGACCATATAAGCATGAATAACGACATATAAAATACTATGGTTTCCGGGGATTCGCTACTGGTAAGTCCTTTTACCATAGCACCGGAACATGCCATCAGCAATGACGCGCCAATCACTATCCAGCCGGCGTTACTGATGCCGCTTATATCCGGGCGCAGGATAATCAGCATTCCTATAAAGCCTATGGCTATCGCTGACCATCTTCTGATTCCTGCTTTTTCCTTCAGGAAAATAATGGCGATGATGGTGGAAAAAATAGGGGTGGTGAAGGATAGTGCGGTAGCAAGGGTAATATTCATTATGGAGATGGAATAAAACCACATTTCCATGGCGCATATACCAAAAGTTGCCCGCCAGAAATGCCCGGATATTCGCTTGCTGTGGAAACGGGGAATTCCACGCATAAGCCAGCTCGACCATAAAACCACTATGAAAATGCTGCAAACATGGCGCATTACGACTATCTGAGTGGAATGCAGCTCATCTGATAACATCCGCAGGGCGACATTCATCGCCGACAGGAAGAACATAGCCCCAACTTTGAGGAGAACTGATTGCTGGTTTTCTGATAAGCGGATCATGATCTCAGCTTAGCAAGATAGTTTGTATGGGGAAACAAGATTATGGATGGTTGCTTACAGTCTTAAATGATGTATCTTGCACCGCGCACCCTTTTAAATGTATTCAATGTTGAGACCTCTGCATAATGCGTCATTGCGACTGCGAGCGTAGCGTGGCAGGAAGCAATCCATCTTTCTATGATGCTTAATTTTACTGGATTGCCACGTCGGCTTCGCCTCCTCGCAATGACGAAAAACGCATTATGCAGAGGTCTCTGTTAGGCACTGTTAGGTGCATGATTTTCTACATTTATGCCCTTTCTTGTGACAATAAAAGAGAAGGGGCTGTAGTCCAAGCCGAGGAATTATTTCTCAAAAACAGGGGAGTAAAAACCAATAGATTGGATCTTTTATCACCTTGATGCAAATCAAGGCACTGAAATGCCTTGATTATAGAGTGCTCTCCAAAGGATTTTAGATGGAAGCATTGATTGCACATTGCTCGGCAGCATTTTCCCAGAGCGGGGGCATGTTTTCTGTGTTTTTTATGGGTGGGTTGATGGGCAGCCTCACTCACTGTCTTGTCATGTGTGGTTCAGTGGTGGCGTGTCAGTCAGCCTGCGGGGGTATGGCGCATAGCCGAAGGCTAGATGCCATGAAAATCGAGGCCGAGAGCCCGATTTTCCGCGCCGTAGGCAGCGTATCTTCATCTAAAAAAAGCTGTGGCAAGAAGATGAGCGCGGCTTCGCTGTGGCAATATCATCTGGGCAGGCTTGCAACTTATGGTGCGCTTGGCTTTTTCGCCGCACTACTTTCCAAACAACTGGCAGCGGCTTCTTATTGGTCAATGCTTTCAGCAGGATTGATGGTGATTGCTGGTGGGTTGTTTTTATTCAGTGCCCTCATTCCGAACCAACATACTCTGCTTTCTTATTCGCCTAAAAATGGTTTTTTGCGCGGGATGCTCATGAGTTTTATGCCTTGCGGTTTGATTTACGCCGCGCTGATGATGGCGGCGACACTTGCCAATCCAATCGCAGGTATGGTTGCCATGTGGCTATTTGTGCTGGGGACAATTCCCGCACTGCTTGTGGCAAGTGGTGGGGCAACATTACTCACATATAAATGGAAAGAGATGATGCAAGGCATTGGCCGTTTTGGCATGGCGTTTAACGGGCTGACACTGCTGGTGTTGGCAACAAAAGGATTGAGATAATATGCAAATAACTGCCCCTATCTATAACGATGATATTGTCAAAAAATTCACCATCGCAGCACTCTTTTGGGGCGCAGTAGGCATGCTGGTCGGGCTTATCATCGCCCTGCAAATGGCCTTTCCAGATTTGAACTTTGAACCGTATTTTTCTTTTGGTCGTCTGCGCCCTGTGCATACATCGGGGGTAATTTTTGCTTTTGGCGGCAGCGTGTTGTTCGCCACCTCGTATTTTGTCGTGCAGCGCACCTGCCAAACACGGCTGTGGAATGACAAGCTCGCTAACTTCACCTTCTGGGGTTATCAAGCGTTTATCGTGATGGCGGCACTTGGTTATGTGCTGGGTGTGACGCAAGGCAAAGAATATGCGGAACCAGAATGGTATGCAGATCTATGGCTCACTGTGGTTTGGGTGGCGTATCTGGTTGTGTTTATGATGACGCTGAAAAACCGCAAAGAGCCACATATTTATGTGGCAAACTGGTTCTTCTTGGCGTTCATTGCAACCGTCGCTATCCTCCATTTGGTGAATGGTGCAAGCGTTCCTGTATCAGGTCTCGGCGCAAAATCAGTGCCGGTGTGGGGCGGGGTACAAGCCGCGCTCATTCAGTGGTGGTATGGTCATAATGCGGTGGGGTTTTTCCTGACCGCTGGCTTTCTTGGCATCATGTATTATTTCATTCCCAAACGCACGAATCGCCCAGTCTATTCTTACCGCCTTTCGATTCTCCATTTCTGGTCTCTCATCTTCATCTACATTTGGGCAGGGCCGCATCATCTACATTACACCGCCCTGCCAGACTGGGCGCAAACACTCGGCATGACCTTTTCCATCATGCTGTGGATGCCTTCTTGGGGCGGCATGATCAATGGCGTGATGACGCTCTCAGGCGCGTGGCACAAATTGCGAGATGATCCTGTGTTGCAGTTCATGATCGTTGCGCTCGCATTTTATGGTATGAGCACGTTTGAAGGCCCGCTTATGTCAATCAAAGCGGTGAATTCGCTCTCGCATTATACCGATTGGGGTATTGGTCACGTGCATTCCGGTGCACTCGGCTGGGTGGCGTTCATAAGCTTTGGCGCAATCTACCATCTAGTTCCTGTACTGTGGAAAAAGAAGGAGATGTATTCGATGCGCCTTATCAGTATCCATCTGTGGGTGGCCACGATCGGCATCGTGTTCTACATCACCGCCATGTGGATTTCGGGGATTATGCAAGGTCTCATGTGGCGTGCGTATGATTCCATGGGCTTCCTTGAATATTCCTTTGTGGAAACAGTGGAGGCGATGCATCCATACTATCTCATCCGCGCACTTGGCGGTCTGCTCTATCTCGCGGGTATGCTCATCATGGTGTATAATTGCTGGCGCACAGTGAACCCTCCGAAAGTGGCAGTAGCAAAGGAGGCAGCGTATGTTTAAGCATCACGGAAAACTGGAACGTAATTCTATCCTCATGCTGGTGTTTACTATCGTTGCGATTTCTATTGGCGGCTTGGTGGAAATTGTGCCGCTGTTTCGCATTGAAACCACGATTGAGAAAGTGAGTGGTATACGTCCCTATACACCGATTGAGCTTGCGGGTCAGCAGATTTACATTCGTGAAAACTGCAATTCATGTCATAGTCAACAGATTCGTCCGCTACGTGACGAAGTGGAACGCTACGGGCATTATTCGCTCGCCGCGGAAAGCATGTATGACCATCCGTTTCTCTGGGGTAGCAAACGCATCGGGCCGGATTTGGCGCGCGTGGGCGGAAAATACTCCGACGAATGGCACACTGCACACATGATTCGCCCGCGCGATGTTGTGCCAGAATCCATCATGCCGTCCTATAGCTTCATGATGAATCAAGCGGCTGACATTGGCAAAATTTCTAAGCTCATGAAAGCACACCGCACGGTGGGGGTGCCTTATACGGATGAGATGATTGAGCATGCCTATAACGATGCAATGGCGCAAGCCCGCGCCGATTCTGATACGGCAGGCATTACCGCGCGTTATGGCAAAAAGGTGAATGTGCGTGATTTTGATGGGCAGAAAAACTTTGTTTCCGAAATGGATGCGCTGGTCGCTTATCTGCAGTCCCTTGGCACACTGGCGGATATCAAGGATTACCAGCTAAATAACGACTCAAGTGCCGTGAAGGCTGGGGAGGCAAAACCATGAACCTTATCTATGAATATGCCCCAACCACTGGCCTGATTTTCTTCTTCACATTCTTTCTGTGGGTAGCCTATCGCACCTATCGCCCAAGCGCGAAACAACAGATGCAGAATTATGGAAACATTCCGCTCAATGAGGATTCCAATGACTGATAACAAAGAAATAGACAAGCACTCCGGTGTTGAAACCACTGGCCATGATTGGGACGGAATAAAAGAACTCAACAACCCCGCACCGCGCTGGTGGTTGTGGGTGTTTTTTATTACCTGCATCTGGGCAGTCGGCTATTGGGTGATCTATCCCGCCTGGCCAACGCTTTCAGGAAATACGAAAGGCACAGCGGGCTGGACTCAATACACCAAGCTTAAAGCAGAACAGGAAGAAATTACCCTGCGTCGTGGTGAATTCGCAGCGAGAATTAAAGCGCGTAGCTTAAATGAAATCCAGAAAGATCCTGAGCTTTATGCCTTTGCGGTGGCGGGAGGTAAAACCATGTTCAAAGAAAATTGTGCGGCCTGCCATGGCACGGGGGCGGCAGGTGGTAAGGGCTATCCGAACCTGAATGATGATGATTGGCTGTGGGGCGGTAAACTCGAGGATATATATACCACGCTCAAAGTGGGTGTGCGTTCTGGTCACGCACAGGCGCGTGATTCGCAAATGCCTGCCTTTGATGCAAGCCTAAAGCGTGAAGAAATTGATGCGATCGCGCAGCACGTGCTCTCCCTTTCTGGCAAAAGCAATTCGAATGAGCAAGGTGCAGGATTATTTGCAACCAACTGTTCTTCTTGCCACGGCGTGGATGGCAAAGGTGGTCGTGAATTTGGCGCGCCGAATCTGGCGGATGCAATCGCTCTCTATGGTGCTGACAAAGCAAGCCTAGCGCAGCAGATTTCCAATCCCAAACATGGTGTGATGCCCGCGTGGGAAACGCGCCTATCGGATGAGACCATCAAGCAGCTGACGATATATGTGCACTCACTAGGCGGCGGGGAATGAGCGACGATATTCAGCTGTTTGCCAAGCAGAAGAAGATTTATCCGCGTCGCGTGTGGGGAACGTTTCGTAAACTGAAATGGCTTTCCATGATTACGCTGCTAGTTATTTATTATGGTGCGCCGTGGCTGCGCTGGGATAGAGGAGAATCATCACCTAGCCAAGCGATACTCATCGACATGGCACACACCCGAGCCTATTTCTTCGGTATCGAAATCTGGCCGCAGGAAGTCTATTACCTCACGGGTATTTTGATTTTAGCAGCAGTGGGGTTGTTCTTCGTCACCTCACTGTTTGGTCGTGTGTGGTGTGGCTATGCTTGCCCGCAAACGGTGTGGACGGACTTATTTGTGTGGGTTGAACGCATCGTGCAAGGTGACCGCAACGCTCGCAAAAAACTCGATGAATCGCCGTGGACATTTGAAAAAATCCGCAAAAAAGGCCTTACGCACATCATCTGGATACTCATCGGCCTATGCACTGGCGGTGCCTGGGTGTTTTATTTCAACGATGCACCGACATTGCTTGATCAGATCATCCATTTTGACGTGCCATGGAGCGTCGGCGGTTGGATTCTTGGGCTTACATTCTCCACCTATCTCATGGCCGGTTTCGCGCGCGAGCAGGTCTGCACCTATATGTGCCCGTATGCGCGGTTTCAATCTGCCATGTTTGACAAAGACACGCTGATTATTGCCTATGACGAACAGCGCGGTGAGCCACGCGGAAAGTGGAAGAATTTACAGGCGCAACTTGCGCGGTCAGCAGACCGCGCCAGCCATGAGCCAGCGAACGCTGCGCTCCATAGCGAGGACAGTAGTCCGAGCTGGGAGCAACAAAAACAGGGTCATTGCATTGATTGCGATGGCTGCGTTGCCGTCTGCCCCATGGGTATCGACATTCGCGAAGGATTACAAATGGATTGCATTGCCTGCGGACTTTGCATTGATGCGTGCGATAATGTGATGGAGAAAATCGGTCTGCCCAAAGGTCTGATACGCTATGACACGGAGAGCAAAAAGAAATTCAATCCGCTGCGTCCGCGCACATTCTGGTATGGTGGCATCATCTCCATTGTTGGTTGCTTGATGCTCTATAGCTTACTCACGCGCTCACCGCTCGAAATAAACGTGATTCACGACCGCAACCCGTTATTTGTAAAGCTCTCCGATGACTCGATTCGTAACGGCTACAACATCACCATTATCAACAAGCACCACGAAGATAAAAGCTATGCGCTCAGCGTGGAAGGACTGGAGAATAAAGAAATACGCGTGCAAGCCAGCAGCGATATTCCAGCCGAGCATTTGCCAGTGTTTGCTAACTCCGTTGGGCATTTCCGTGTGTTTCTTACGGCTAAAAAACAAGCAGAGCCGCGCCAAGAAATTACGTTTCAACTCATTGAAAATGGCAGTAATATCACTCAGGCGAAAGACACGGTCTTTATAAGTGAGGGGCGATGACGGGAAAGCGCGTAGCATGGTATTTCATTGCATTTTTCGGCTTTATCGCTGCGGTGAATGCGGTGATGATGACGCTTGCCATCCGCACGCATAGTGGCACGGTGACCGATCATCCGTATGAAAAAGGGCTGGCATATAATCAGGTGGTAGAAGCTGAAAATGCACAAGCAGCATTGGGGTGGCAAGGTGAGATTCGCTATGCCGATGACTTGATAGTTTTCATACTCAAAGACAAAAACGGCACTACCATCACCCCCGACAACGCCAAAGCTACATTCACCCGCCCCACACAATCGGGTATAGATTTTTCGGTTGAATTACAAGGCGAACAAACGCCCGTCACGTTCTCTGCCAAGGGCATCTGGCATGTGCGGGTGGATGCGGTGGTGGGGGATAAAAATTTTCAGCAATCGAAACGGATTGTTGTTGAATGACCGCCAAACCCTTCATCACTAACGAATCCGATGGCACATACAGCCTCAATCTTCTGGTGGATGGTATGCACTGTCCATCATGTGTTGCTATCATTGAAAATGCCCTAAAAAAGCAAGAAGCAGTTGAAAATGCACGTCTCAACCTTTCCACCAAGCGTCTGCGCGTTGCGTGGAAAGGTGCGGTGGAACTTGGTGATGAGTGGGTGAGTCTTATTAACGGTATGGGTTACCGCGCAGTGCCGTTTGACCCCGCCACAGCTGAAACCTCCGAAAAGAAAGAAGAGAAATTTTTGCTGCGCTGCCTCGCGGTAGCGGGATTTGCCAGCGGCAATCTGATGCTGTTTTCCGTGCCACTCTGGAGCAGCGATACGGTGCAAATGGGCGAGGCCACGCGCACATTTTTCCACTGGGTGCAAGCTGCCATTGCCATTCCAGCCATCGCCTACTCAGGCTTGCCATTTTACAAATCAGCGTGGAAAGCCCTTTCGCAGCGCAAAACGAATATGGATGTGCCTATTTCCGTGGCGGTGATTCTCGCCACATTGATGAGCATTTACGAAACTGCGACATTCGGGCGGCATTCCTATTTTGATTCCGGCGTTATGCTGCTATTTTTCCTGCTCATCGGGCGGTATCTCGAAGCCCATGCCAAAGGCCGCGCGCGCAGTGCGGCGCATGATTTGTTGCAGATGATGACGGGATTTTCGACGATTGTAAAAGATGGCAAGCAAGAAACCGTTCCACTATCGGAATTAAAAGAAGGTATGACATTGCTGGTTGCGGTGGGTGAAAAAATCGGGGCAGATGGCGAAATTACGAGCGGTGAATCGGAGCTTGATACCAGCCTGATTACAGGTGAAACTCTGCCCGCGCGCGTGGGCGTGGGCGCGAAAGTCTTTGCTGGCACGGTGAATATGGCTTCCCCGCTCACCATCCGCATCACCAAGGCAGGCGAGTGTTCGCTGCTTTCGGAAATTGTGAAATTGATGGAAACCGCTGAGCAATCTCAGGCGAAATATGTAACACTAGCTGACCGTATTTCAGGGTGGTACACGCCTACCGTACACGCGCTTGCGGCTGCCACATTTATCGGCTGGATGGTGTTTGGCACTATCGAATGGCAGTTGGCACTTTTATATGCGGCAACAGTGCTCATCATCACCTGCCCATGCGCTCTGGGGCTTGCTGTGCCTGTGGTGCAGGTGCTCGCTAGCGGCAAGTTGATGCGCTCTGGAATTTTACTGAAAAGCGGCAGTGCACTCGAGCGTCTTGCCACCATCACCCATGCGGTCTTTGATAAAACAGGCACGCTGACTGTTGGTAAGCCAGTGTTACAGGATTCAGGGTTCGAGATTCGTGAATTGGAGCTAGCAGCATCACTTGCTGCCAACAGTAAGCATCCACTTTCTCAGGCTCTTGTGCGCGCGTGTCCGAATATCACGCCACGTTCGAATGTACACGAGATACAAGGCTCAGGGCTGGAGGTGGATGGGGTGAGGTTGGGGAAAAGGGAGTGGGTTAACTCCCTCTCCCACAGGGGGAGGGTTGGGGTGGGGGCGGGCTTGCTCGATAATTCGCAATTGGGCAAGAATGCCCCCCTCCTAACCTCCCTCCTACGGGTGGAGGAATTGGAACTCTGGCTTGCTGAAGAAGGTAAAACTCCAGTGCGTTTCACCTTTGCCGATGAACTCCGCGAAGATGCGAAAGAAATAATTGCTGCGCTGCATGGGCAAGGTATCAACACTTTGCTACTCTCTGGTGATCGGCCGGAAGTTACGAAGACAATCGCTGAAACACTTGGCATTGCAACATTTCAGGGCGCACTCACACCTGTAGAGAAAGCAGAAAAAATTGCTGCATTGAAAGCAAGTGGCGCGAATGTGTTGATGGTGGGCGATGGGTTGAATGATGCACCCTCGCTTGCTTCAGCAACTATTTCTATGTCTCCTGCTTCGGCGATGGACATCACTCAAAATGCGGCAGATATTGTGTTTCAGGGTGATAAATTACAACCTGTGCTCACTACTATAGACACTGCAAAATTCTCACAAATACTGATCCGCCAGAATTTCCTGCTTGCTATTGGTTATAATGTGATTGCGATTCCGCTAGCGGTTGCTGGTTACGTCACGCCACTGATTGCTGCCATTGCGATGTCTAGCTCATCGCTGCTGGTCATTGGTAATGCAATGCGATTGAATTTTAGTGACCGCAAAGATTTTAAGCCACCACACCAACCCTTAAAATCTTCGCGGTAGAAAGAGAGTCATCATGAACATCCTGCTTTACCTCATACCCATCGCGCTGACGCTTGGTCTAGTTGGACTTGTCGCCTTTTTCTGGGCGATGAAAAGCGGCCAGTTTGAAGATTTAGACGGCGCACCGCACCGAATTTTGCGTGACGATGAGGAAGAGAACTAAGCTGCTTTTTTTAGCAACCCAAACAGCTCATCTTTCAAATGTAGACGCTGTTTCTTTAGTCCTTCTAGACGTTCATCGCTGGCGGCTTCTGCGCCCGATTCAATGCGATGTACATCATGCTCCACCGCGTCATATTCGGCAAATAAACGTGCGAAATGATTATTTGACGTTTTCATCTGATGGATATGTTCACGCATTTCGGGAAATTCATTGATTAGGCTGTGATTCTCAAGTGGCATATGTTTTCTCCTTTGTTGATTTCCTTAAAGTATATAGCCAAAGAAAAGTATGGGTGCTTGATGCAAATCAAGGAATGAGTGGTTTTTTCCGCTAGTTTCAACTCAATAATTACAAAGGATCATGTATGAAAAAAATTCTTCTAACCACTGCAGCAATGCTTACACTTTCTAGTCCTGTATTTGCAGCCGGTGATTTTAAGGCGGGCGATTTCATGATCCGCGCACGGGCACTCGGAGTTTTAGCTGATGAGGATGGACGTGTTTCAAATGGCGACTCCGTAAGAATCAATGACAGTGTGGTGCCAGAGCTTGATTTTACATACTTCTTTACGCCAAATATTTCGGCTGAGCTGATTGCAGCAGTGACACCGCATGATGTCACCACCAGCAGCGGTATTGATGCCGGAAGTTCATGGTTGTTGCCACCGACACTCACGCTACAATATCACTTCACCGATTTTTCATTTGCAAAACCCTATCTGGGAGTGGGTGTAAACTACACGCATTTTTATGATGAGAAGCCTGGTGCTTTGGTGAATGCTAAATATGATGATAGCTTTGGTGCTGCGTTGCAAGCGGGTGTGGATGTTCCTATCCAAGACAATTGGTACTTTAACGTAGATGTGAAAAAAGTCTTCATCAGCACCGATGTTAAATTTAGCAACGGTACAGTAACAGCCGATGTGGATATCGATCCGTGGTTGATCGGTGTAGGCATTGGTTATAAGTTCTAGCTATGTCTGACTGCAACATCTTGCCCATCAAAACGAAAGCCTGCTCAGGCAAATGCAAGAGCAGCTTGTGTGGTGCTGTGCCAAAAACTTGGGTGGTGGCTGCCTGTGAGGGGATGATTTCATTATTTGAAAAAACCCCACAAGGTTCGTTTTCGCCCAAACTACAAGATAACCAGATCGTTTTTTCGTCACTGGATGCTTTCCAAAAATCGATGGATAAAGCCGAAAATGCCCATGCGTTTGACCAGCTTGTCATCATCGGCAGCAGCAACGATATTGCATGGATTCATGCATCACTACCCGCTCCCGCCATGCGCCATATTGTGGCTGAGATTGAGTATCCGCTGTTGCCTGCATGGTTCAAGCAGCCCCTGCCACTGGTCAATCTGACATACGCACTTGAAGGAATTTTTGCGGCTTAACTTGCCGTTTCCGCATCGCAACTGCCTGATTCGGAGCAGCTATTGCACACAAATTCGCGTAGTTTCTCGATATGACCGATGGTAATACCATGACCTGCAACACTGATTCCCAATGGCTTTAATTGCTGTTGGCTGCGCGAAAGCGTTTCTGGTTTCATACCCAAATACGCCGCGAGAATATGTTTTTCCACCGGTATTTCAATGGTCTTGGAGCCATTCGCCTGCGTATGGCACAGACGCAACAGAAAGCACCCAAGCCGCTGCGCTGCAGACATTGTCGTCATGTGTTCGAGTTTAAGCCGTGCTTGTGAAGTCCGGTCATTAAGCAAAGACATCACATGGGCGGAAAGCTTAGGTTCTTTGGCAATCAGAGTGCGAATCGTTGTGGATGGAATAGAAACTAGCTCTGCACTGCTACTCACTATCTCGGCGGTATAAGGATAGTTGGCATGTTGGAACAATGCCGCCTCGCCAAACACATCACCCCCAGTGCACAGACCTATGATGCTTTCTTTGCCATCGGGCGTCTGCCGCGTGAGCTTTACCCAGCCGGAAAGTACTAGCCACAGACTACCCGCTGCATCACCGTGATGCACCACCACATCATCTTTATCGAAACGCTTGGTTTTTATATATTGCGCAACCTGCTGCCAAAACTCTGGGTTTTTATCAAAAAGAGGATGTGCGGCAAGCAATGGTAAGGGTGATAATTTTAGTTCCATAGGTGTTTCATAAGAATCTTGTTAGTCAAAACAACTGATGTTTTTTATACCAATATTCCAGCAACAGCTAGCTGAAAGCATATAATTAATTATGGAAGAGTGGAAAAGTATCTGAACAATGTAGGATTTCGTTCAATTGGCAGAGTTCTTGGCGTGCTGTTTCAGCTGGTGCATCACTGGGTACGTAAAGCTGGTGACATGGTGGAGGAAGAGGCGGGTAGGCGACACACGCGACACATATCTAATATGCTGTAATATAAGAAAAATTGGTGGAGCAATATTAGGTTGATCTCTTTGCCATCAGTAATTCCCTGTTATCAGTAGATTTACAGGGAAAATACAAGAGATAGCAGTGATATCTATTTTTCCAGTATATTTTATCGCTTTATACTACAGGCTCAGTCGTCGTTTTCTCAAAAGTTCCCTAAAATTTATAGCAGGGAATGGTGTGCGGATAAAGCAGGGAACAAGGGGGTTGGTCAAGCAGGTCATTAGTGGATAGTATTATCTCTAGGTGAGCAGCATCTTTCCGCCCGCAATCACTAATACCAGTGCCAGCATGATGCGGATGCCTGGGATGGTAAGGGTGCGTGTGCCGAGCTGCGTGCCAATTAGTCCGCCCAGCAGCACTGCGCCTGCCCATACCGGAAGTGTGGGTGGCAGAGCCTGAAGCGAAGACATATTCCCAAGCAATCCCGCAATAGAATTAACAAGAATAAAGCTGGCTGCAATTCCTGACACATTGCGCGTTGGTGCCCAGCCCATGAATAACAGCAGCGGGCTAAGGAAGATTCCGCCACCTGTGCCGCTTAGCCCTGCAAGCAAGCCAAGTCCTGCGCCTGTTGCCAGTGACGCTGCAAGCGGAGGTCGTTGCATCTTCCGATCTTTTTGTTTGGATGTTCTAGCTGTACGTAAAAGTTGAAATGCCGAGAGTAGTAGTATGATGCCAATCAAAGGCTTATAAAAGGCAGGTGGTATATGGATCATGCCTCCGATAAATGCGGCGGGGATGGAGGCAATAACAAAAGGTAAGAGTAGTTTAAGATCGTTCTGACCGGCGCGTGTGAAGCGAAATGTCGCAAGCGAAGCTACCAGAACATTCAGCGCAAGTGCGGCAGGGCGCATAGTTTCTGGAGCGATGCCAAACAAAGCCATCGCCGCGAGATAGCCAGATGCGCCTGCATGTCCCACCGAAGAATACAGCGTGGCAGCGATAAAAATCAGGACTGTTAATGCGGGTTCATCAATGGGCATAAGTATTCCTTGTATCGGCTATAGTTATAATGTGACTATTTCTGAGAGATTGATCTGTATCAACCACATGGGGTAGCTGCATATCTTATGCTTCGCACATGTTAAGATATGCTAGACAAACCGCGCTACCCGAACTTGGAATTGAGGGACAAAAACGCCTCGCCGAGGCTTCGGTTCTCTGCATTGGTGCAGGCGGGCTTGGTTCGCCCGCGCTGCTATATCTGGCAGCGACTGGGGTTGGTCGAATCGGCTTGGTAGACGATGACACAGTGGATGTCAGCAATTTGCAGCGGCAGGTATTGTTCAAAGAAGCCGATCAGGGAGTAGCGAAAGCACAAGCAGGTCATGCGGCACTTTCTGCCCTGAATAGCATCTGCCAGATTGAAGCGCATCACGTGCGCCTGACCGCCACCAATGCGGAATCGCTGATTAAGAATTATGATGTCGTGATCGACGGCACGGACAATTTCAGCAGTAAATTCTTGATAAACGATGCTTGCGTGAAATTCGGCAAGCCGCTTGTTTATGGCTCTATCTTGGGGTTTGTGGCGCAGGTTGCTGTGTTTTGGGCAGAGCATGGTTCGTGCTACCGTTGCCTTTATCCCAAACCGCCAAGTGGACATATTCCCAACTGTGCGGAGGCTGGTGTGATCGGGGCTATGGCTGGAATCGCTGGTACGGTGCAGGCACTAGAGGCCATAAAAATGCTGCTGGGGCTGGATTGGTGCAAAGAAAAGGGGTTAGAGCCGCTTCTTGGCAAACTTTGGATGCTGGATGCGCGTAACATGGAGACGAAATTACTGAAAGTGCATAAACGGCGCGCATGCCCGGTGTGTTCGGTGAATCCTGATACTATCGTTTTGGAGGATTTAGCAGAAAGCTGCGGGGGTGGGTCTGGTGTGCAAAATATTAGTGCAGAGGAAGCAGCAACGCGCATCGGCAAAGCCATATTCATCGATGTGCGCGAGGCACACGAACTAGCATCGGGCAAAATTCCTGACGCGCTCCATATTCCGCTTGGAACTTTGCTGGGAGATAAAGATACGGTGGGTGACATCACCTCCGGTACTGATGTAGTGGTGTATTGCCAGCATGGCATGCGTAGTTTTTCTGCAGCGTCGCACTTGCTTTCGCTGGGCTTCACCAATGTCGCGCATATTGCAGGCGGTATCGTTTGCTGGAAGGGCGATCTGGCTTAGAAGGCTCTTAGGCTACCACCCGTTTACGGCGCACGTCCACTTCAAGCACCAATGTCAACTGAGTGCCATTCATCGAAATATTTTGTTCGATACCTTCACGTGAAGGGAGAGACGCTATAAACTGGCTGAAATCTTTACGATCTACCAGCAGCTTCCATGCATTTTTATCCACTTCCAAATCTAGAGGTTGTTCAAGATCGGCAAGCGAAATAGCATATTCTGCCGTTTGGCTGCCAAGATTAAGCGCGAACGATAGCGAGCCATCGCACTTCAGTAATTCCGTTTCACCTTGCGTAATACGAAACCGAAGCTGGTTTTCACTGATGCGTAGATTCATGAACCATATCCCATTGGGCCTCCTGCCATTCTTCTGGCGTATTAGTGTTGGTAAGTGCTAGTTTCAGGTGTTCTGGAACAGGAATCATTTCTGCTTCAGCACTGTTCAGAAACGCTCGCACCGATAGCTTTTGTTTACAGGCGAGCGTTTGTGCAGCTTCATCGATGTGCCGCATGATTTTTCTATCCAATGTTAGGATGCAAGGCAGCGGATGATCTTCAAAATGACAGGCATTCCCGTGATATGCGCTGATGAAGTGGCGCAGTAATTCTGTGTTCAAGCGTGGCATGTCCACGGGAATAAATAATGCGCTGGCATGGGTTTTATACAGCCTCACTGCACTGGAGCAGATGCCACCGACCGGCCCGCATTCTGCAATGAGATCGGGCAATGAAGAATATCCTTCCATTTCGCCACTGACATAAATGTCTTTTATGCCAGCATCGCGAACCACACCAGCTACCACATCCACCAGTCGTTTGTCGCGATAGGGCAGTGTTGCCTTATCCCGCCCCATGCGCGAGGATTTTCCCCCGACCAAAATGACGGCGGCCATATCAGTCATGGTGATGCCCACAAAGCGCATGGCCTTTTACCCACTCGCTATCGCCGTCCACATAATGCTCTTGCTTCCACACCGGCGCACGGATTTTTAGCTGTTCGATGAGATAACGACAGGCCTTAAAAGATTCATCACGGTGTGGTGAGCCGACAGCAATGATGACGCTGATGCCACCAATCGTAAGCCTCCCTTTGTAATGCTCGATATACAGCCGTAGACGCTCGCCGAATTGCGCCTTCGCTTCCGCGCACAATTCATGAAATACATTGCAGGCGAGCGGGGCAAATACATCGTAACTTACGGCATTTACGGCTTTGCCCATATTGTGATTACGCACCTTGCCGATAAACATATTCAGCGCGCCATTCTCCGCCACATCAACAAAATCTGCTGCCTTCTGGATGGAAAGTGGCTCTTCACTAATGCCAGTATAGATGGATTCCGTCATGTTATCCCCCACACACGGGCGGCAAAATAGCCAATGTGGTGCTGGTGCTTATCGTCATATCTTCGGCCAGGATTTGCGTATCGTCTGCCAATGCCGATTCATCCACCAGTGCCGCCTTATCAAAATCTGCTCGTGCTTTTTTCAACGCTACTTTCAGATGGTTTTTTACTTCTCTGACATTCACACCTTGCGGTACTTCCAGCGTCATTGTTTCGCCGTTGCCATACGGTCTGAACGCGCCGAACAGGCTGATGGTAAGGGTTATGCTGCCTGACATACGGCTGCCTCCCTGCGTGTGTTTGGAATGATTTCACCGTAAGGAATCACCACCACTGTGTCGCCAGCACTCCACTGGTTCTTGGCTCCATCCAGCACCACCCACGCATTATTTGCAGCCATCGGGCTGATCTTGAACGATTCCTGTCCCTCAGAAATATCAGCGATGAGTTGCCCATCCGCATCCACCGCAAGAGCCGCTTTCAGGAATTGGAGGAAATTGCCTTTCTTGGTGAAACTGCCTGCAAGTTTAGCGGTGAGCAGTGCAGGCTGTGCGATACAATGCAACGCACGCACCAGTGGCATCACAAAAAAACTAAACCCAATCGCTGCGGAGATAGGATTTCCCGGTAAACCGAAATAATAACTACCATTGGGCAGAGTCGCAAACAGCACCGGCTTGCCAGGGCGGATATTGACGCGGTGGAAATGGATGGTTGCGCCCAGTTTCTTGAGGCTATCAGGAATAAAGTCCCACACACCTTTGGAAACCGCTCCTGTGCTGATGATAATCGCAGGTTCGGTGATGGCAGTTAGCTTCGCCTCAAACAGTGCTGGTTCATCGCGCACGATGCCTTCATACTGCGCTTCTAGGCTTTGCTGCCGCGCTGCCGCCAATAAATATGGCGCATTGGAGTTATAAATCTGCGATCCTTTTAGAGGCACGGCATAGTCATCACTGATTTCATTGCCCGTGCTGAGAATGTGCAAGCGCGACAGGCGCATTACTTCCACCTCGCAAATGCCCACGGCCGAAAGCAACATGATGATTTCTGGCGTGATGCGTTCGCCTTTGCGAAGAATGCATTGCCCAAGTGCGACATCTTCTCCTGCATGCCGAATATGGTCGCCTTGGCGCGGTGGCTTGGTGAAGGTGACTTCGCTGTCAACGTGCGCCACCATCTCCACTGGAATCACCGCATCATAAGGTTCTGGCACGGCAGCCCCCGTCATGATCTGCACGGCTTTGGCTGCATCCGCTGTCGCTACATCATCCCCTGCGGCAATAGCGGAAGTAACTTCCAGCGTGATTGGGTTCGATTCGCTAGCCGAATCAAGCTGGCTGCTGACCACTGCAAAACCATCCATCGCGCTGTTGCGGAAGCTCGGCACCTGAATGAGGCTTTGCACATCGCACGCAGCTATTTTATCCAGCGCATCGAGCAGTGGCAGTTTCTGGGTGGCACTTTGTCTGGCATGTGTCAGAACAATCGCCAGCGCATCGTCATAGGAAATCATGCTCATTATTTCTCTCCATTCGTTACGCGCATGGGGTTGGCGGGGCGGCCATGCGCATTATTAATAAAGCATCATTCATTGTGAATGATGCGGATGAGGTGCGGAATCAGTTTGGGTAACAGCGCACTCAATCCTTCCTTCACTGCCGCAGGGTTGCCTGGCAGCGTTATCACCAGCGTTTTTCCGATAATACCGCCCACGGCACGGCTGCTCCACGAAAGCGGAGTGTACTGTGCGCCGTCATGTCGCAGCAATTCACCCACGCCGGGGATTTCTTTATCGAACAGCGGTTGCAAGGCTTCGGGTGTGTAGTCACGCGGTGAAACGCCCGTGCCACCGGTAGTAATCAAAAGATGCGGCGTGTGGTTTTGCACTATCTCCCGAACCGTGGCGGCAATGCCCTCTTTATCATCGGGGATGACGCGATAATCACAGATGGCACATCCAGCTTCTTCCAATATCGCCTTGAGTGATGTGCCCGAAACATCCTCATATTCGCCCTTGGCGGCACGGTCACTTAACGTCAGCACCGCTGCTTTACGACCTGCCAGCAATTTCGGCGCGGGTGGCTTGACCAGTTCCATCACCCAATCAGGAACACCAGAAGGGTTCAGCCATAGACCAGATTTTCCGCCTTTCTTAGCGAGAAGTTTAATGTTGCGCATGGCAAGATTGGCTTCGATCATTTTGCTCAAATCCCAGATGGTAAGCAGCGCGGCATTCACCCCCGCAAGCACCTCCATCTCAATACCGGTTTTAGCATGCACCGAGGCAACGCAGAACACGCGCACGGCATTTTCCTCTGGCAATAGTTCCGTAAAAACGCGCACCATATCCAGCCCCATCGGGTGGCAGAGCGGAATCATCTCATAGGCTTTTTTCGCACCCTGAATGCCCGCGATTTCCGCCAGCATCAGCACATCACCCTTGGGCAGCTTGCGGTCACGTATTAGCGCGAAGGCTTCCGCCCCGACGACGATCTTACCACTGGCGACCGCAACGCGATGCGTCACGGGTTTGTTTCCTACGTCTATCATTTGAAATGCTGGCTTCATTTATCCTCCGAGCGATGCGAGATGGGGTGTTGAGCCAGTCAAACCCTGATGCAGGGAATGGCTCTCATGTTTGAAATGTAGTGCCGATGCGATGGCATTAATCAACTCGTCACGTTGATCATCGTGCTGCAAATATGGACGCAAATCATAACCGCCTTCACCAAATAGGCAGAGCATGAGCTTGCCGCGTGAGGTTACGCGCAGGCGGTTGCAGCTTTTGCAGAAATCCTTGGAGTAGGGGGCGATAACCCCAATCGACCCAACATAATCTGGATGAGTAAATTCCTGCGCTGGTCCAGCGTCTGGCTTGCGAATGGCGGGTATAAATCCATGCTCCAGCAATTGCTGAATAATAATACCTGCGCTAATATGGTGTTGCTTGAAGAAGGCTAGATTTTCACCCGTTTGCATAAGCTCGATAAAGCGCACCGAAAGCGCATCACGTTTAATCCACGCCAGAAAATCGGGCAGTGTATGATCTGTGACTTCCTTGAGCAGCACACTGTTAACCTTGATTTTTGTAAAACCTGCTGTCTTTGCTGCTTCAATACCTTCCAGTACATGTGCTAACTTATTCTGCCCAGTGATGGCGTGGAAACGTGCTGGATCAAGGCTATCCACGCTGACATTCAGCGCATTAATGCCCGCATCAAAATAAGCCTTGGCATTCTCCTTGAGGTTGTAACCATTGGTGGTAAGTGCGACGGTGCGAATGCCTAGGATGCCATTCACTGCCTGGGCAATGTTGGTCAAATCTCGGCGTAGCGTTGGTTCACCGCCGGTTAAACGAATTTTCTGCGTGTCAAGCTCAGCAAAGGCTGAAGCCAACCTGCGGATTTCAGGCAGTGTTAAGAAATCACGTTCCGTTTTCTGATAACCATTAGGCAAGCAATAGGTGCAGCGGAAGTTGCACACTTCCGTGACAGACAAGCGTAGATACGGGAATTTTCTCCCAAATGCATCTTGCAGTCTGCTCCCTGCAAAATCTCCTGATTTTGCAATGGAGCGGAGCTCAAGGCTGGCACGGTCTGCTGACCGCTCAATATGTGCAATATTCATAACATCCTTTCCAAACGCGGGAGGCAGTGGCGTTTCCGCCGCTACCCGGTAATCTTAGGATTACGGCCTGAAAACCATACAAACACGGCGCGTCTGCTTAGGTCTTTAAGGCTTCGGATAAGGGGAAGCTAAAAGGAAAAGGATGTTCTGCAATTGATGTGGATCAACTAATCATCCAAGATCAAGCGTTGGCACATTCGGGATTTGCGCACTCTTTTGTACCTGCACGACTGCATTTTTCGGCCATCTCCATGTCGCAATAATCACAAAGTGCGAAGACATCTGGGAGGTTTACGTAGTTTTTATCAATATCAATTCCTTGTTCTTTCAAGGCTTGCAGCGTGCGCGAGAAAGTCTCTGGTTTCATGCCCAGATAGCCAGCAATCAGCGATTTATCGTAAGGCAGTTTGATGTTTTTAGTATGCTCGCCATTTTCTAAAAACAATTTCAGCAGAAACCATCCCACGCGCTGCGTGACGGTTTTGAGTGTGAGTTGTTCGAACTGGTTGATGAGTGCCTGCGAGCGTCCTGCCACTGTCGAAAGCATATTGATAGCCAGTTCTTTATTGTTCTGGAGTTTCTCGCGCACAATGGTTGCAGGAATGGAGAGCAGCTTCACAGGCTCCACTGCCTGCGCCGTTACGGGGAAAGGGGAATTGCTGAAAATTACCGTTTCAAGAAGCGTTTCACCAACCGTCATCACCTGAAGCACAGCTTCTTGACCATCGACATTGCCTTTGAACAGCTTCACCCAACCATCGAGAATAATATAAAAACGCGAGGCTTGTTCGCCTTGCAGGAAAATCATCGCCCCTTTGTTGTGGCTGACAACGCGGGCATATTTCAGAATGTCTTGCAGGGCATCAGGTGCAAGACCTGCAAACAACGGTAATGCCTGAATTGTGCCCATGTAGCTACGCACGCCGCTTTCGATACCTGCTTGCTCGTCGGTGAGTGCCTTTATTGCTGGGGTGTCTCTGGGTTTGGACTCCTGAATAGAAGCGGCAAGATTGCCAGCGATGCTTTTTCCTACTTCGTGCAACAGATCCATTTTTGCGGTAAACAGGTTGAACCATTCTTCCGCCGTAATCGTTTTGGTAATTTGTTGGCTATTCCCCTTGGCAAGACTATCGTTAATCTCCTGAATCCTGCGGAATATGCCGTTATCACGCTCCAGTGCCTCCACCGCCTTGCGGCCATTTTCATCTGCCAACGCTAAAAACATGCGCTCATAAGCCCGTTGTTCGGACACGATATATTCAAGTCGATTTTTGAAATCATGCGTTTCCGACCAATCCATATTGACCAGTTGTGTGCCAAGCGCACGCTCCAGCCCCACGCGCTCTTTCCAATAAAGAAAATTAATAAAAGCCGAAACTTTTGCGGGGTTGTTGCCCGGTTCGAGTACTGCCAGTTCCTGCACAATCTCAATCGCAGGAGCGACAATATCGCGGGTGTAAAAAGACAGAGCTTCTGTTGGCTCCAGCATTCTGGCGATTACATATTTTCGCTTGGCGGGCAGATAGTGAATTGCATTCAAAAACGGCTCAATGCGGGAGCTTTGCTTCTTCGGTAATTTATTTAATGCTTTGCTGACTTCATCCACCACTGCAAATTGTGATTCCATCGCTTCTGAATGTTCACCATTTTTGCTACGCAGATAAAGGGACACCGAACCGCGCTCTTTCTGCGCTTCGTGAATAAAATCACATAGATTGTTCAATGTGTTAGTCATACAACCTTCATTTCATGGATATAGCCCCCCAAAATAGCCAGAACGGCAAAATTATCAATAGAATATGAAGGCAACGCCGAGTTTTGTTTTTTTGACCTAAATCTGCCGTATTTCCTGCAAGGCTAAAGAAAAAACACGATGATTGATCCAGATCAATCTCGGATTTACTGGTTCCATGTGATGTTCCAGCCAGTTCAATTACGTCTGGGATTTAATTATGGTCGACCTAAAAAATGTTTCAAAATTTGATCAGGTAATGGCACTATCAAGCACCACCTTTGCTTTTACCATCTGCTTCGCCGTATGGACTATTTTCGCCATTATCGGTGTGCAGATTAAACAGGATTTAGGACTCACCGAAACCCAGTTCAGCCTACTGATCGGTACGCCTATCCTGACCGGATCGATCATCCGTCTGACGCTTGGCATCTGGGCAGACCAGTATGGTGGTAGACCAATCCTGCTGATGGTCATGATTTCATCTGCGATTAGCACCTGGATGCTGACCTATGCGGATACTTATAATATGCTGCTACTCACTGCGCTCGGTGTGGGTATTTCCGGTGGCAGCTTTGTGGTGGGCATTTCCTATCTCTCCAAATGGTACGGCAAAGAACGTCAGGGCACGGCACTTGGCATTTATGGAATGGGCAATATCGGTGCAGCGGTCACTAAATTCATCGCTCCCTTCGTGATGGTGGCCTATGGCTGGCACATGGTGGCGCAGGTATGGGCGACGGTATTGTTTGCAACCGCTATCATCTATTGGATAGTCACGAAGGATGAACCTGAGCTGGTAGAGCGTCGTAAAATAGGTGCCGCCAAAAAGACCACTAAAATGGCACTGGAACCACTTAAGAAACTTCAGGTATGGCGTTTCTCTATGTATTATTTCTTTGTGTTTGGCGGGTTTGTTGCGCTTGCTTTGTGGCTGCCACGTTACTATGTGGGGGCTTATGGCATGGATATTAAACAAGCGGGAATGCTAGCTGCTGCTTTCTCTGTAGCGGGTTCTGCCTTTCGCGCTGTTGGGGGCTATCTTTCCGACAAATATGGAGCGCGCAGAGTTATGTACTGGACGTTTTCTGTCTGTATTCTGTGCTGCTTTGTCCTTAGCTATCCTCCAACTGATTATGTAATTCATGGAATTAAGGGTGACATCAGCTTCAGTGCTGGGCTTGGTTTTATTCCATTTACCGTGATTGTATTTGTGATGGGGCTGTTTATGTCGTTTGGCAAGGCCGCTGTCTATAAACATATTCCTGTATATTATCCTGATAATGTAGGCTCTGTTGCTGGTATAGTGGGGCTGATTGGCGGATTGGGCGGGTTCTTTTTGCCCCTTGCCTTTGGCATCTTAAACGACCTGACGAACGTATGGACAAGCTGCTTCATGCTGCTGTTCCTGCTGGTTTCTATTGCGCTCACTTGGATGCATTTCGCCATCATGCTGATGGAGCGTAGACAACATCCGGATCTTGCTGGTCCGCACTTCTTCCCTGAAATGGATGCTGCTCCTTCTGGACGTAGCCGACATCACTAATCACATTTTTTAAGTGCCAACAAAGGAGATCGTATGAATGCAATGATTACACACTGGGATCCAGATCACGAGGGATTTTGGCACAAAGAAGGCAAGTTCGTCGCCTATAACAATTTATGGATTTCCATTCCATGCCTGCTTTGTGGTTTTGCGGTGTGGATGTATTGGAGCATTGTCACTGTGCAGATGCTCAATCTAGGCTTTCCATTTACGCCTTCGGAACTGTTTACGCTGGCGGGGATTGGTGGTCTGGCTGGCGCAACACTGCGTATTCCAAGTTCGTTTATGATTCGTATCGCTGGGGGACGCAACACCATCTTCCTGACAACGTCCTTATTGATGATTCCTGCCATAGGGACAGGCATGGCACTGCAAAATCCAAATACTCCTCTTTGGGCGTATCAAATGCTCGCGCTGCTTTCTGGGATTGGTGGGGGAAACTTTGCTTCCTCCATGTCAAATATCAGCTTTTTCTTCCCTAAAAAAATGCAGGGGTTGGCGTTAGGGTTGAATGCAGGGTTAGGAAATTTTGGTGTAACCACCATGCAGATTCTCATTCCGCTGGTCATGACAAGTGCTGTGTTCGGCGGGGACTCAATGATATTGAAATCGGCCAGCGGTTGGTTATTTGGTAAGATACCTGCTGGTGCCGAAACCTATATCCACAATGCTGGTTATGTGTGGCTGGTGCTATTGATTCCGCTTTTCTTCCTGACATGGACAAGGATGAATAATCTGGTTGTTCCTCATGTTACGCCAAATCCAGGGTCATTGCTTAGCGCGTTTACACGGATCTTTGCGATGCTGTTCACTGGGCTATTTACGGCGGCGGCTGGATTTATACTCATGCAACCACCAGAAGCCGGTGGATATGGTCTGAGTAAGTGGCTGGTGATTCCTGTCGTCATCGTTGCCACATTATTCTTGTTGAAACTTGTTCCTGCTGGAGATCTTTATAAACAGAATCTTTCTCGCCAGTACAAAATTTTCAATAACAAGCATACTTGGGCGATGACGATCATTTATACTATGACCTTCGGTTCGTTTATCGGTTACTCCGCCGCGCTGGCTCTGGCGATTCAAGTAATCTTCGGCTTCCAGCATCTGATGGTGGACGGCGTGATGACGCACACCACCGCGAACCCCAACGCCCCCAGCGCGCTAATGTATGCGTGGATGGGGCCGTTCATCGGTGCCATTATCCGCCCCATCGGTGGCTGGATTGCTGATAAAATGGGAGGTGCGAAAGTCACGCAAATTATCTCCTTCCTTATGGTGGGTGGTGCGCTGGGTGTAGCCTATTACATGAAACAGGCCTACGCATCGGCAACACCAGAAGTTTACTTTATTCCGTTCCTGTTATTGTTCCTACTCTTGTTTTTTGCATCAGGCATTGGCAATGGCTCGACATTCCGCACCGTTGCGGTGGTGTTCGACAAAGAGCAAGCTGGCCCCGTGTTGGGCTGGACATCGGCGGTGGCGGCCTACGGTGCTTTCATTATTCCGCAGGTATTTGGTGAGCAGATTAAAGCCACCACGCCAGAAAATGCACTCTACGGATTCGCCATATTCTATGCGCTGTGCATCGTCATCAACTGGTGGTTCTACCTACGCAAAAATGCCTATGTACAAAATCCATAGGGTAGTTGATCCATATCAATCTCAATCGGGGGGATACGCCCTAGCATCCCCCCAGCAAAACATACAAGGATAGAAGACCATGAGCCATATTATCGACAAACTGACCTTCTTCAAACGTGAGACAGAGAATTTCTCGGGCGATCATGGGGTGATGACCGATGAGTCGCGTGGTTGGGAGCAGTCTTACCGTAGCCGTTGGCAGCATGACAAAATTGTGCGCTCGACGCATGGTGTGAATTGCACTGGCTCGTGCAGTTGGAAAATCTATGTCAAAAACGGTCTTGTGACGTGGGAAACCCAGCAGACGGATTATCCGCGCACCCGCCCTGATATGCCCAACCATGAACCGCGCGGTTGCTCACGCGGCGCAAGCTATTCATGGTATCTCTATAGTGCCAACCGAATGAAATATCCGTTGGTACGTAGCCGTCTTCTTAAAGCGTGGCGTGTCGCAAAAGTGATCGCCAAAGATCCCGTGAATGCATGGGAATCCATCGTCACCAACGAAGCCACCCGCAAATCGTACCAACAGGTGCGTGGCAAGGGCGGGTTTGTACGCGCCGATTGGGAAGAAGTGAATGAGATCATTGTGGCAGCCAACGTTTATACCGCAAAGAAACACGGTCCCGACCGCATTATCGGCTTCTCGCCCATCCCCGCGATGTCGATGGTATCCTATGCTGCGGGCAGCCGCTACCTATCGCTGATTGGCGGTGTGTGCATGAGTTTTTATGACTGGTACTGCGATTTGCCTCCCTCCAGCCCACAAACTTGGGGTGAGCAGACGGACGTGCCGGAATCAGCGGATTGGTATAACTCCAGCTTTATTATCGCTTGGGGTTCCAACGTGCCACAAACGCGCACGCCCGATGCCCACTTCTTCACCGAGGTGCGTTACAAAGGTGCTAAAACGGTTGCGGTCACGCCTGATTATTCGGAAGTCGCCAAGCTGGCGGATCTCTGGATGCACCCGAAACAAGGCACCGATGCCGCGCTTGCGATGGCAATGGGGCATGTCATCATGTCCGAGTGGCATGTGAATGGAAAAAGCGACTATTTCGACGATTACTGCCGCCAATATACTGATATGCCCTTCCTCGTGCGGATGGTGAAGCGCGGCGATGCGCTGGTGCCGGAACGTATGCTGCGCGCTTCAGATTTTGATAAAAATCTCAATACCGATAACAATCCCGATTGGAAACCCGTCATCATCTGCGGCAAAGAAGAACGCGTGCGTATCCCCAATGGCACTGTTGGCTCGCGCTGGGGGCAAAAAGGCAAATGGAACCTAGAGCCAAAAGATGAAGTAACGGGCGAGGAAATCTGGCCGTTGCTGTCGCTCATCGAGCATAGCAAAAAAGAAATAGGCTCTGTCGCATTCCCTTATTTTGGGAATATCGAACATGAACATTTTAATAGCACCGATCACGCCAGCATTCTTGAGCGCAATGTGCCTGTTGTAAAAATGAAGCTCAAAGAGGGTGAGGCGTATGTCGCCACCGTCTATGATCTTTTTATTGCAAATTACGGCGTAGATCGCGGGCTGGGTGGTGCGAATGTTGCCACCTCGTTTGACGATGATACCCCTTACACACCGGCGTGGCAGGAGCATATCACCGGCGTGAAGCGCGAGCATGTCATCAACGTCGCTCGTCAATTTGCCGAGAACGCACATAAAACCCATGGTAAATCGATGGTGATCATCGGTGCGGCGATGAACCACTGGTATCACATGGATATGAACTACCGCGCTATCATCAACATGCTGGTGATGTGCGGTTGTATCGGCAAATCTGGCGGTGGTTGGAGTCATTATGTGGGTCAGGAAAAGCTGCGTCCGCAAACGGGCTGGGCACCACTGGCATTTGCAACCGACTGGAACCGCCCGCCGCGTCAACAGAATTCAACATCGTTCTTCTATGCCCATACCGACCAGTGGCGTTATGAACGGCTTTCAATAGAGGGGATTTTGTCGCCGCTGGAAGATAACCCAGAGTGGAAAGAGCTTTCGTTTATCGACTGCAATGTGAAATCTGAACGTATGGGCTGGCTGCCATCTGCTCCGCAATTAGAGCGCAATCCTCTGGAAGTAGGGGCGAGTATCAAAAAATCGGGGCGTAATGTCGGTGAGGCTGTCGCCGAAGGGTTAAAGTCAGGCGACCTCAAACTCTCCTGCAATGACCCAGATGCGCCACAGAACTGGCCGCGCAACATGTTCGTCTGGCGTTCGAATATTCTCGGCTCCAGTGGCAAAGGTCATGAGTATTTCCTCAAGCATCTACTCGGCACCAGCCACGGTGTGCAAGGCGTTGACCTTGGTAAATTTGGTGGTACTAAGCCCAAAGATGTCGTGTGGCATGAGACCGCACCTGAAGGCAAGCTCGACCTGCTGGTGACGCTCGATTTCCGCATGTCCACCACCTGCATGTATTCGGACATCGTCTTGCCAACCGCGACCTGGTACGAGAAAAACGATCTCAATACTTCCGACATGCACCCATTCATTCACCCGCTTTCGGCAGCGGTTGATCCCGCGTGGGAATCGCGCAGTGACTGGGATATTTACAAAGGTCTCGCCAAGAAATTCTCCGAAGTTTGCATCGGGCATCTAGGCGTAGAGCAAGATGTGGTGATGAACCCGATCAAGCACGATACGGCGAATGAAATCGCGCAAGCCTTCGATGTGAAGGACTGGAAAAAAGGCGAATGTGAGCCGATACCTGGTAAAACCATGCCGAATGTCTTCCTAGTCGAGCGTGATTACCCGAGTACCTACAAAAAATTCACCTCGCTTGGGCCACTGCTCGCCAAGCTGGGCAATGGCGGCAAAGGTATCAACTGGAATACGGAATATGAGTTGAAACTGCTGGCGGAGCTGAATTACACCGTCACGGAAGAAGGCGTTTCCAAAGGTCTGCCAAAAATCGAATCCGCGATTGATGCGGCAGAAATTATCCTCACACTAGCACCGGAAACCAATGGTCATGTGGCGGTGAAAGCATGGAATGCGCTGAGCGAAGCCACAGGCCGTGAGCACGCCCACCTTGCGGATACGCGGGAGGATGAAAAAATCCGCTTCCGTGATATTCAGGCACAGCCGAGGAAGATTATTTCCTCGCCAACATGGAGCGGGATTGAGTCCGAGCATGTCAGCTATACGGCGGGTTATACCAACGTGCATGAGTTGATTCCGTGGCGCACGCTCACGGGGCGTCAGCAGCTCTATCAGGATCATAGCTGGATGCGTGCCTTCGGCGAATCGCTCTGCGTATATAAACCACCGGTGGATATGAAAACCACCGAAAGCGTGATCGAGAAATTCGGCAAAGGCCGCAAGCAGGTGCTGCTGAACTTCATCACGCCGCACCAGAAATGGGGCATCCACTCGACCTATACGGATAATTTGCTGATGCTTACGCTCTCGCGCGGCGGGCCGATTGTTTGGATTTCGGAAATTGATGCCAAGAAAATCGGCGTGATCGATAATGACTGGGTTGAAGCCTACAACACCAACGGCGCACTCACTGCGCGGGCGGTGGTAAGCCAGCGTGTGCCAGAAGGTATGATTATGATGTATCACGCGCAGGAGAAAATCATCAACGTGCCGGGTAGTGAAATCACAGGTCTGCGTGGCGGCATTCACAATTCTGTCACCCGCACGGTGTTGAAACCTACTCACATGATCGGCGGATATGCACAGCTTGCCTATGATTTTAATTACTATGGCACGGTCGGCTGTAATCGCGATGAGTTTATTATCCTTCGCAAAATGGAGAAAATAGACTGGATGAACGAAGATAATTATGGTGCGGCTTTAGGCGGTGAAATGCCTAGACTCGAATCGGCAGCGAAATAGGGGAAATACCATGAAAGTAAGAGCACAAATTGGCATGGTGTTGAACCTCGATAAATGTATCGGCTGTCATACCTGTTCCGTCACCTGTAAAAACGTCTGGACTTCGCGTCGTGGCGTGGAATATGCGTGGTTCAACAACGTCGAAACCAAACCCGGCATTGGTTACCCTAAAGACTGGGAAAATCAGGATCGTTGGAAAGGTGGATGGGAGCGCAAGAAGAACGGCAAAATCCACCCCAAGCAGGGCGGAAAATGGCGTGCGCTGGCGAATATATTTGCCAACCCCAACCTGCCATCTATCGACGATTATTACGAGCCATTCACCTTCGATTACGAACATCTGCATAAATCACCCGAAGCGAAAACGATGCCAACCGCACGTCCCGTTTCGGTGATTACCGGCAAGAAGATGGATAAAATCGTCGGCGGGCCAAACTGGGAGGAAATCCTCGGCGGTGAGTTTGAGCATCGCAGCAAGGATTACAACTTCGAGAACATCCAAAAAGAAATGTATGGCCAGTTTGAGAACACCTTCATGATGTATCTGCCGCGTCTATGCGAGCATTGCCTAAACCCCGCCTGCGTTGCAGCGTGCCCATCTGGAGCAATCTACAAGCGCGAGGAAGATGGCATTGTGCTGATTGATCAGGACAAGTGCCGTGGCTGGCGCATGTGCGTATCGGCATGCCCCTACAAGAAGATTTACTTCAATTGGGAATCGGGCAAGTCCGAAAAATGCACCTTCTGTTATCCGCGCATCGAAAACGGTGAACCGACCGTGTGTTCCGAAACCTGCGTAGGTCGTATCCGCTATCTTGGCGTGCTGCTTTATGATGCCGATAAAATCGAGGCTGCCGCTTCGGTGGAAGATGAGCAGAATCTATACCACGCGCAGCTGGAGATGTTCCTTGATCCGAATGATCCAGAGGTTATCAAAGCCGCACGTGCCGAGGGGATTCCCGAAAGCTGGCTGGAATCTGCCAGAAAATCGCCCGTCTATAAAATGGCGATGGAATGGAAGATTGCCTTTCCGCTTCACCCAGAATACCGCACGCTGCCGATGGTCTGGTATATCCCGCCACTCTCGCCCATCCAGAATGCTGCCGAAAGTGGTGAGATGGGCATGAACGGGGTGATCCCTGACGTGAAGTCCTTGCGTATTCCACTCACCTATCTTGCTAACCTGCTCACGGCAGGCGAAGAAAAACCAGTGCGCGTAGCACTTGAACGTATGCTTGCCATGCGTGCTTATATGCGCGGTCGGCATGTGGACGGAGTTCAGAACAACGAACTTCTAGAGCAGGTCGGGTTGAATCAGGCACTGGTCGAGGATATGTACCGCTACATGGCGATTGCGAATTACGAAGACCGCTATGTGATCCCCACTTCGCACCGTGAATATGCGGAGAAAGCGTTCGATATTCGTTCCGGCTGCGGTTTCAGTTTCGGCAATGGCTGCTCTGGCGGCAATTCCGAGGCACAGCTGTTCGACAAACCTAAACGCAAAAATCTATTTGGAGGCACTCATGCCAGTTAAAACCTTTAAAGCACTAGGTATCCTGCTGTGGTATCCGAATGAAGAGTGGCTTCAGGGCACTTCCGATTTATGCGACCTGATTGAGCAGGAAGCGTTGGTGAGTAAGGAGCAGGTGACAGGCTTACGTTCACTCACGGCACAGCTCCAGAGAGAAGATTTGCTGGATTTGCAAGAGGATTATGTGGATACGTTTGACCGTGTGCGCTCACTCAGCTTGCATTTATTCGAGCATGTGCATGGCGAATCACGAGATCGCGGACAGGCGATGGTCGATTTGGCTGAGCGTTATAAGGAGCAAGGCTTCAGCCTCGCCGCCAGTGAATTGCCCGATTATCTGCCGGTGTTCCTCGAATACCTCTCAATGATACCGAAAGAAGAAGCACTCGAAGAACTCGCCAATACAGGCCACATTCTTGTCGCGCTGGGCAAGCGCCTTGCCGAACGTGGCAGCCCGTATAGTGCGGTGCTGGATACGCTCACGTTGCTGGCGGGTAAAACGCCAGAAAAAGTGGAGCGTAAGGCGCCTGTAGTAGTAAATTTCGAGCAGCTCGACAAAGAATGGGAAGAAAAGCCGATTGATTTTCTCGGTGCGGAAGCTCCCAAAGCGGGGGGCTGTGGCAGTGGCGGATGTGGCAGTGGTGGCTGCGGTGGCGGCACAGCAAAACCACTGGAAAAAATGATGCAAGGAGCAAGACCATGAGCGATTACTACTATTCCTTCTTTTTTGGTATGTATCCTTACATCTGCCTGACTATTTTCGCTCTGGGAACGTTGATTCGCTATGACCGCGAGCAATATAGCTGGCGAGCATCCTCCAGCCAGTTACTGGCGGATAAAGGGCTGAAAATTGGCAATGTCATGTTCCATATCGGCGTGATTTTCATTTTCTTCGGGCATCTGGTCGGGCTGCTGACCCCGCACGCGGTGTATGAGCATTTCGTCACTGCCGAACAGAAGCAATTGCTGGCGATTATCGCAGGCGGCATTGCAGGGACGATTGGCTTTATCGGTCTCACTATTCTGGTGTTCCGTCGCATGTTCGTGGCTAGAATCCGCGCTACCAGTTCGACTATGGATATTCTTGTGGTCTTTATCTTCTGGGTGCAGATCACGCTGGGGATGATCACCATTCCATTCTCACTGTCACACCATGACGCAAGCATCATGATTCAGCTTTCGGAATGGGCGCAGCATATAGTGACTTTCCGAAGCGGTGCTTCGGAGTTCATCAAAGGCACAGACTGGCCGTTTCAGGTGCATTTGATTCTGGGGATGACGATTTTTCTGATCTTCCCGTTCACCCGTTTAGTCCATATACTTAGTGCGCCGGTGAAATATATCGGCAGGCCGTATCAGGTGGTTCGTAGCCGTGGGGCTCGCAGATAATGCCCCTTTACGTTAACAACACTGAGATTAGCGACGAACAGGTGTTTGCAGAGATGCAATACCACCCAGCATCTTCGCTACCCGAAGCACAGGAAAAAGCCGCACAGGCTCTAGCAATTCGGGAACTTCTATTGCAGGAAGCCACGCGGCTAGGAATAACCGCGCCAGATGCGACGGCGAGCGAGGAAACGCAGGAAGACTATGTTATCAGTAGATTGCTGGAACAGGAGGTCATCACCCCTGAACCTGATGCGGTGAGCTGCCAACGTTACTACGAACAAAACCGCAAAACCTTCCGCGACACGGAGGGGAATCCTGTGCTATTTGAATATGTTCAGACGACCATCGCTGCCTATCTCAAAGAGGCATCATGGCAAACGGCAGTGAAGCAATATCTGAAAGTGCTGGTTGGCAAAGCCCACATCGCAGGGATTCATCTGGAAGGGACAGATAACCCGCTGGTGCAGTAGAATCTCGCGCTGTGTAGCATAAACAAATCATTAGCGCATTGATCCAGATCAAAGCCTTTTGTGATTTTCTGTGTAAGGCTCATCGTGGGAGTTGTATCCCCTAGAAAGGCAGGTTCTTATGAAAGAAGATGCTGAAAATGTGGCGATGCGGGTGGGTTTGGCTTTAGCCGTTGATATTTGCCCAGGGTGCTCACTGACGGATCGTAGCGTTGAGCCCCGCAGCTACTGCAGTGGGCAAAAGCCATGCCCAATGTTCCACCCCGACAATTTTTATTATGACAAAGAAATGCACCGATTTTGGTGTCATAACTGGGTGGATTCATGGGGACACGAGAGGCCGTAGGTAAACCCAATGTTATGAAAATCGAGTCCGAAAGACCACTAGAGATTTAATTTTACGCTGTAAAGCAAGCGTAACTCAAAAATATATTGGCTGGCGGAGTGGTGGTATCATGCTGGTTAAAACCAATTTATCTGGCTAAAGTTCAGAAGAAATGTTTCGCCGGACTTCTGATATATACCTCCAACCAGCGGCAAGAGTGATATTTTGAGCACATTACTACCTATCAAAGAGCCGCAATCACCCCAGAATTCTCGCCGTGAACTTGCGCTGTTTCGGTTGGGGTTCAGGCCGTTTTTTTTGTTCGGATCACTCTTTAGTATTTTTGCGCTGGGCTATTTCATTCTATGGATGTCTGGAGCCGTTAGCGAATGGACAAGCGCATGGGATGCGCTCATCTGGCATCGCCACGAGATGCTGTTTGGCTATGCGGGTGCGATCATCGCAGGGTTTCTGCTCACCGCTGTGCCAAACTGGACAGGGCATCCAACCCCCAAGGGCACGCCACTCGCCGCTATAGTTGGCCTGTGGCTTGCAGGGCGCATCGCTTTGTTATTCTCATCCTACTTACCATCGGGGCTGGTGGCGGTGGTAGATTGCTCGTTTTTTTGACCTGTGCAGCAGGCATTGCCCCCGCACTCCTTAAATCGAAAAATAAGCGCAACTACTTTTTTATCGTGTTGCTGCTTGGACTTTCCATTGCCAATGTGCTGACACACACCTACAGCGAAGAGGACGCAGAACTTTCTGCACTCGGCATCCGCATTGCCCTTGCGATTATCATTATGATGATAGTGATTATTGGTGGGCGGGTGATTCCATTCTTCACTGAAAGACCGCTGGGGCTGAGTATTCCGCGCAAACCGCCGCTTGAGAAAGCAGCGCTGCTTACATCTATTATTGCGCTCGGTGCGGATGCGGCGGAGCTTTCTTCCATCGCGGCAGGTGTGGCCTGTCTTGCGGCAGGTTTTGTCAATGGCTGGCGTCTATCGGGCTGGCAAAGCCTGCGGACGGTGAAAACACCGCTACTTTGGGTGCTTCATTTAGGCTATGGGTGGATTGTTGTGGGCTTTGTCATCAAAGGGCTGGAGCTGCTGGGTGTGGATGTTCCTGCCATTGCAGCAACCCACGCTTTCACGGCAGGTGGTATCGGTGTGTTGACACTGGGCATGATGGCCAGAGTCTCGCTTGGCCATAGCGGCAGGCCACTGGCGGTTGGAAAAGCGATGATGATGGTTTTTGCCGCCATCAATCTTGCAGCCTTCTGTCGTGTATTTGGTATCTGGCTATTTCCCTCACTCACCATGCGTTTTCTGGAAGCATCGTCCGCACTCTGGCTAATCGCTTTTGCTATCTATGTGGTGGTCTACGCCCCCATTCTCCTGCGCCCACGGTTGGATGGAAAAGATGGGTAGTTCATTTCGACTGTTATAAACGCAGTGCTGATCCCTAAGGAATAAACATTGAAGAGTTATAACGTTGATATACATACTGTTTTAGAAATTTAACAATAAAAATATATTGTCATTTATACCGTCAGAATCGTCGGTAACTGTCGGTCATAGCCGAATAGCTGCGGACGAAAAATGAGATGCTGTAATGTGAAGGGTATCCCGTGCTGGTTTTGCTTTTGAACTCTGGGTACCAATCTTCTGGCAGAAACTTGTTGTCCTCCAGATAGCGAAGTAGGCGTGATAAGGTGGTTTTACCGCAGCCGTTCCAGCCATAAAACAAGTTAAAAGTCTTAAAATGCTCCAAGCCACTAGGCCAAACAAAGTTAGGAAAGACACCGAGCCCTTTTATTTTATCGAAAGCAGAGATACTCGCACCAACAGCTTTTTCTTCGAGTTTTGTTCCTGCCACGGCTACAGGCGGCACATGAGCAGCAGGCTTTTCTAAAACTTCTTCATCATTCATTTGCCTCTTGGTTACAGCTTTTCAAGTATGTGCTTCCACACAAGTTACACTGACCTGATTAATCAACAAATCTCAGCGTGTTTTTGTACTTTAGATATTTGGTGAGTATATCACTATTCCCTTGAGTTAATCCCTTATTAGAGATAACGTTTTTGCGTGAGCACATCTGTGCTCGCCGGGGCTTTAGAATCCTGCGTTAAGCGGCTGACATCAGCCGCAATGATGTCGCCTTTCGGCCTTATGGCTGGGAGGCGACGATGTATGTCCAGCCTCGCGGTAAAGATCGTCGCGGTTGTCTTAACGCAACTTCTAAACTCCCGGTCACCAGAGCAATCTGGTGACCTTCTAGTTTGCTGTAGGGAGGCAGAATGTTCACACCTGAAGTTATAGAGCAATTGCAGTACTATGTGTACAGGCTCATTGACCCTCGCAATGGTCAGACATTTTATGTTGGAAAGGGTAGGGGAAACAGGGTTTTTGCTCACGTGAAAGGTGAGGCCGATTCAATTGAGGATGACATCGGCGATAAGTTGCAGCGCATAAGAGAAATTCGGATTAGTGGTTTTGAGGCGGCGCATGTCATTCATCGACATGGTATGGATGAGAAAACGGCATTTGAAGTCGAGGCAGCATTAATTGATGCCTACCCAGAAGTGACAAATATTGTGGGCGGGAGATATTCTGACGAACGCGGTGTCATGCACTCCAAGCAAATCATCGAAAACTACCAAGCAGTAGAAATCGATTTTCAACACAGGGTACTGATGATCAATGTGAATAAATCTGCTTTGGAAAGAGAAAATGTATATGAGGCGGTGCGATATGCATGGAGGCTTGATCCGCAGAAGGCAAGAAAATCCGAGTTGGTGCTGGCGATGCAGCAAGGGGTGGTGATCGGGGTATTTGTGCCAGGTAAATGGTTGGAGGCGAATTCAGAAAATTTCCCAGGCAAAGAATTTAGAGAAGGCAGGTGGGGATTCGTGGGGCATGAGGCTTCAGAAGAAATTACTAAGCTATATATTCGAAAAAGGCTGCCTGATTCCATGCGAAAGCGCGGTGCTGCCAATCCTGTGAAATATAAAATATAGCATGACATATTTATGACATATTTATATTGACACCATAAGGAGCTTATTATATTATAGCACCTATGAAAGCTTATTATACGAATCAGTGGTTACGCAACCAAATGGAAGAAGCGCTATGGAAATACATATGCGCGCTGCCACAATGGGGTAATACGGATCATGTCCCTGAGATGCCAAAAGTATTTAAATCACGTGTAAAGAAGCTGCTCAACATTGACAGGGCCAGTGGTGCAGAAAAAAACAATTGGGTGTTTTTTGAATCTGCCGGTGAGGGGACAGGCACCCAAGAGTCATACAGTGACTTTCATGTGTTTATGATGGGTATTGCTCTGTACATGCTGAATATCGGCTTCAAGCAGTCAGAGATTATATTCTTTCTGCAACACACCCAACAGGACATTAAGAAACGATATAACCAAATTCGTTCTAGTGGGGACGTGGCACCCATCTGGGGGGCCAACCGCAGCGAAATCGAAAATGCCGTAAGCCATTTTATGCTGATCAACCGTGTGGAAATGCAGGAAACTGTTCCTGCGCTTTCAGGCGACAACCCAATCATTATGTGCCCCGTGTTCGTAAAAGGTTTAGAGGGGCTGAAAAAAGAACTACATACTTATCCAAATTTATATACGGCGTTTACCGCTATTGAGCTCGCCGATATTGCGCTCACCTTGCCAGCTTTGTTGAGCGCCATCCCAGCGGCTGGGAGGGGTAGACCGGCAGCATAATATATTTTTTATCAATAATAAGCACCATAGGGAGCTATAATATGAATGAAACTATAAATGATACAATAGACAGGCTGACTGTTCGCTATGCTCCGATCGAGCAGCTCCAGCCCTATAAAAATAACGCGCGAATTCACCCTGCCAAACAGATTCAACAGATCGCTAACAGCATCACCAAGTTTGGTTTCATCAATCCAGTATTGGTCAATGATAAATACATGATTATGGCCGGGCATGGCAGGGTGGAAGCGGCAAAGAAATTGGGTATGGCGCAAGTGCCAATTATTAGTACGCGGCATTTGAGCAAGGATCAGGTTCGCGCATTTATTATTGCCGACAATAAAATTGCTGAAAATGCTGATTGGGATACAAATATATTATCCATTGAATTTGAGCATCTGTGTAAAATAGATACTGAGGGTTTTGATATCGAAGACACTGGCTTTGAAGTGGCGGAAATTGACCTGATTATGGATGCGCCGCAAGAAAACGATCCCGCTGATGTTATCCCAGATGTGGCTGCCGCGCCAGCTATTACGCAGCCTGGTGACGTTTGGATCATGGGGAAACATCGGCTGATATGCGGTGATGCGCTCCAACCAGAAACCTACCGCATATTACTCGGCGAGATAAAAGTGGATATGGTATTTACTGACCCGCCCTATAATGTGCCAATCGATGGCCACGTGTGTGGCAATGGCAAAGTAAAACATGCTGAGTTTGCTATGGCATCGGGTGAAATGAGTGACAGCCAATTCTATGAATTCTTGCTCAATGCATGTGAGCATAAACACTCACTTTGCCGCTGGCGTCGTGACCGTGCCGAGATCCACCCAAAATCGACCTTCATCACCCTAGAATCAAAACATGTTCGGAGGGGAGCGGGGAGGCAGAACCCACCAACATTATATTTGGTCACGAGTCGATATGGACACAGGAAGGGTTACGCCTGTGACGGATAAGCAGCGGTACAACATGAACATGTGTGAAGCGTACTTTCTAGTCGAGCTTCCATGCAAACACACAGGCAGTGTCGGTATTGGTCACTAAATAGGTTGATGGTGGAGAAGAACCAGTTGAACATCTGCCATTAAGGCTGTCCCACGCTTCTCCACCTCTTAATACGCCACTATGTGGAAAACCATCATCTAGTTTCTGGTCGATGGATTGCGTTTGCGCTGGTGTAAACAGTCCGTATGAATCATTTGTATTCGTCCAAGGCGTATCGGTCGGATTGCCCACAAAGAAGAACAAGCCAGTGTTCCACTTACCAGCAGCAAAACAGTCGTAAGAGTATGTGCTCGTTATGCAACTACTAACGTTGGTTGACCGTGCTTTACCTGCCACAAATCCTTTTTTTGGTGCCAGGATAGTTGCAGGGAAGCCGATCCCGAGAGTTAAAGAAGAAGAAAATTTACCCGGAATGAGATTAGCAAGTGAAAGCTGCTCAAAGAAACGTGATTGCTCAAGATCAAATTCTACATCCGGCGAATAACCAAAGGAGCTCTCAACTATTCCATCGCCATCGCCATTGGCTGTTCCGGTAAAATAATCTGTGGCGTTTTTACAATCGCCGGGAATGCAAGCATATTTCAGCTTAAAGGTATTATAGGCTAAAGTATATTGTTCAACCTGTTTTATCTGGGCACGGATTTCCGCACTTTTTATCAAATCTCTCCCCACCAGTACGCCGCCTACAATCAGTCCGATAATGACCAAGACTAGTGACAGCTCGATGAGGGTGAATCCTTTTGTTATGTTACGGGCGGGCATGGGACGGCACAATGTTGATTCTTTTTCAGAAGCCCAACAATTAATCCTTAATCCATTCTCTGTCAAGAGTTAAGACAACGGAAGGATACCGGATGGGTGGCACCGTGCGGGGCGCACCGTGTCCAGTTCGGATAGCACCGTCGCTTACGCTTAAGAGCTTCCGCGACCGTGCGAATACCACATAAAAAGGATGTGTAATTGTTAACATTCATCAACTAAATACTTGCACTAACTATTAAGTAATATATTATGTATTATATGTCTCAACTTTGCGGTTCAGTTTTGTGCTTTCTGTCTGTGCCAGTCGATTTAGGTTCCCATGCCGCCAGCTTTCCATTCTGCTGACAGTCCTTTTGCTTAGCCTCTCTATCGCCGTTTCCGCCCACGCCGCCACCTATTCTTACCATTCAGAGTCAGGACAACGATCCTGGTAAAGTACTATCTATAAGCGGTATTGATATTAAGCACTCGAACCATATTACCATCCGCCGCAATCTCTTCAATAGAAGCAATCGCTATGTTAATGGGGACATAGGTGTACTTTTTCATTACGTGGATGACAGTTTGGTAGAAGAAAACGAAACTTATAATTTCCATCGGCATGCCAATATAAATAAATATGGCGACCGCAATGTTTTTCGCCGGAATTATGCTAACTCCCGCGACAATCCTCAGCCTTCAGGTGGATGGAATTGTAATTATGGATTCTCTGGGGGGTGCACTTCTGGGGGACAAGAATTGATTAGCATTTACCCCGGTAATAATGTGATCACCGAAAACAATATTGCAGAGCAGACGGGCGGGATGGTTGACGAACAAACCATAGCTCCAACCACGAATAACAGGCAGTTTGGCAACATTGGCCTGAATTTGCATATCTTCACCCATATTCTGCGCCGTCCCAGGGAAAACCCAGGCGCTGGTTCACAGAATAGTTACGTGGAAACTCCTTTCACCCGGCAGCCATCACCACCAACCAGCATTTACTTGTGACCCTGCCCCGCCCTGCCCCTCATGGCTGCAAGGGCGGCCCGCACCAGTGACCGTGTGAACCCTTGCATCCGGTGCAGCGCGCGGCGTTACGAAAGTCACAAGGCTGGCAATGGTGCCCGCCGGAACATGAAAGGAAACAAACTATGTCATACGAAAACAAGAAACCGACTCACGGCGTGTACTCAATCCGCGCCTACACAACCGGCAGCGAGCAACGCTCCGAATGGACGAAGCTTGGCGTAGCCTGGGCGCATCGGGGCGGGAAGGGCTTCAACATCAAGCTCACCTGCCTGCCTCTCGATGGTGACCTCACTATCTATCCCCTTGCCGACCGCAGGGACGACGACAACGCATAACTCGCCAGACCCGCAGGGCTTCGGCCTTGCGGGTTTTCTTATATTCCACAAGTGGTCCTAATAATGGTGACCAACTTCGAGTGGATTCCTGCCTAAAGAATTTCTTTTGTGCGCCACGACTGACTTATAGTTTGTCGGTGGCTTCTAACGCCTGTTGGATGGTTGCCAGAGGCAGAAGCAGAGAAAGAGGCGTATCCAGAAGTGGTAACGCGCCATAGCTTGCATACCACCGCGCGACACCCTCATTTTTGGCATCAATCAGCAATGCCACGCCTCCGACCTCTTGAGAGGCATGGAGACCACGCCGACCAGCAGATAGGAGCAATTGACCGCCTAGCCCATTCCTTTGCATGCCTCCAGCGTTGTAGGACACGAAGCATATCAGCAACCAGAAAAGTTCACACCTCTGATAGACTTGCTCGCTACTATTGTATCCATATTAATAGGCATCTCGCTGGCAATTTCCGCTGTGCTATCCAGTCGCCCAAGCGTAGGCAACAGCAGTTATACGACCGAGGAAGAGAAAAAACGGATTGAGAAAATCCTCAAACATGATGATCGCTCACTAATCGATGGGCAGAACCTAGTTTTTTGGCTTTACTATGCCGCACTCATATTCGCCTTACTTTTTAAGTGGATTAGCGTTCAAGGCACTGGTCTTGAAAATGCACAGATTTATGTAAAGGTTATTTCAGGTGTATTTGGTGCTGTGGCAAGCCTTGCATTGCTTTGGTCAGCTACGCTCCCTTCGCTGCTACGAAGCATAAATATTCAGCGGAAGGATTTAGATTAGGCGGTAGCCTTAGTTATATTACTCACCTGAATCACCCCAAACCGGTCGCCGCAAATTTCGAATCGATGTACGCACCGATTTAGTGGGCTATTTTAGCGCAAAAACGGGTCGGGATGTTTGGGCAAGAAATATTTGTCCCCGCAAGCCCCGCACACAGCGCTGGTTCTACGAAAGGGTGGTATAAAACAGGAATACATAAAAAGTATTGGTGGAGTGAATCATCACTTGCTAACACCCATCTCAGTATTACCCTGATACAGGTCAAAATACAGCGTAAATTTCAATTTTTACTGGGAATCAGGAGTGATTTATTGTTAAATTTATAGAATGGCTGTGGATTTCCTTGAATTTGCCAAAAATCGTATCCGGGAAATAACAGGGAATTCATATGGATTTATGATGCCCGATTTTGCGAGAACCAACAAATTGCACAAGCCCCTGTTTGGCAAGCATTGATATATCATATTTAGCTGTGCGAGCCGATACTTTCCAAAATACCATTATATCGGCAATTTTTACTTTATGCCCATTTTGTAACAATCCCAAATACCATAATTGGCGTTTATTCAAATTTTTAGCTTTTTCAAAATCGACTCCCACATTTATAGTGCAATATCTTGCACTATAAATTTCATCAGATTCTGCACTTTTGCTAATTTTTGAAAGCAGATTTTGAAAGCTAATTTTTTGTTCATACAACTCCAATAAATGTGAATTGCCAGTCAAAATTATTAGCTGGTTAAAAATCTCATTATAATGACTGGCAAGTAATAGCAAATGTATAGATTTAGGGGGTTTGCGACCTTCGTACCAATCGCGAATTGCTCGTAATTCAATACCGGTTTTATTGCTGATTCTTTTCACCGCTGAGCTTTGATCTTTATATTCCTGACGTAGTATTTTCTTAATCAAATTAGTTAGTTCTATATCGGTAATAATCGTGGTTAAAATTTGGTCATTTTTTGGGACTGACATAATGATTCTCCGTTACTATAATTAACGGTAATCAGCCAACCAATTGGCATCTCGATGACATTCCTAATATATGGGCTCTAATGTGAAAAACTATACCAGCTATAATAACCCTATTCGCCGCGCTGCCATGTATGTGCGTATGTCCACTGATCACCAGAAATATTCTACTGAAAATCAGGCGGATGCCATTCGTGAATATGCCGCACGTTATAATATTGAAATTATTCAAATTTATACCGATTCCGGAAAAAGTGGGTTGAGCATTGATGGCCGTGATGCGCTGAAACAGCTCATTGATGATGTGCAAACCGAAAATGCTAAGTTCAACATGATACTGGTATTGGACATAACCCGTTGGGGCAGGTTTCAGGATGCGGATGAAAGTGCCTATTATGAATATATCTGCCGCCGCGCTGGAATTGACGTTCAGTACGTAGCTGAGCAATTTGAAAATGATGGCAGTCCAGTTTCAACCATTGTTAAAGGTGTGAAGCGAGCAATGGCTGGTGAATATAGCCGTGAGCTATCTAGCAAAGTATTCGCCGGACAATGCCGTTTGATAGAACTTGGCTACCGTCAAGGCGGACCCGCCGGATATGGCTTACGCCGGGTATTGATTGACGAACATGGTCGGCAAAAAGCCGAGCTTAAGCGCGGTGAGCACAAGAGTCTGCAAACTGATAGAGTTATTCTTGTGCCTGGGCCAGAGGATGAGGTGGAAAATGTGTGCTGGATGTATAAGGCATTTACCGAAGAAGGAATGCGCGAGAGCCAGATTGCCGCTCTATTAAACCAACGTGGTGTATTAACTGACCTAGGGCGTAAATGGACCAATGGTACTGTGCATGAGGTGCTGACCAACGAAAAATACATAGGTAATAATGTATTTAACCGCACTTCCTTCAAACTGAAGAAACGACATGTAGTTAATACTCCAGAGATGTGGGTACGCAAGGATGGTGTGTTCGAGGCAATAGTAGAAGCTCGCTATTATTATACTGCGCAAGGCATTATCCGGGAACGCAGCCGTAAGTTCACAGATGAGGAAATGCTAGAGAAGCTCCGTAAATTACATGAGCAGCATGGTTGGCTATCGGGTATAGTTATCAATGAAGCTGATGGCATGCCATCCTCGACTGCCTATTCTCATAGGTTTGGCAGTCTAATAAGAGCCTATGAGCTTATTGGTTTTACTCCTGACCATGATTATAGCTTTATAGAAATCAACCGTCGTCTAAGAGGAATTCATAAGGAAGTTATTGCTGAGACTATCCGTAAAATAGAAGAACTAGGCGGTAAAGTTCGTCAGGAAGAATCCTCAGAGCTATTGATTATCAATGAAGAACTAAGAGCTTCGGTTGTTATTTGCCGCTGCAAACAAACTGATTCGGGTTCATTCCGTTGGAAAATCCATCTCGATAGCGGTCTGCTTCCAGACATCACGATTGCCATCCGCATGGATGCAGAAAACGAAAACGCTTACGATTATTACTTGCTGCCTGCCATTGATATTGAAAATCCCAAGATGCGGCTCTCGGAACATAACGGCCTTGCCCTTGATGCCTACCGATTTGAAGATCTGGAAGCATTCTTTTTGCTGACTGAACGAGTGTTTATACAGGAGATTGCATGACTGTAAAAAACACGCCAACTATCGGCATGATTCCAGTAGATCAGATCAATATTATGAATCCCCGTTACCGTAATCCTAAACTGTTCGAGGGCATTGTGCAAAATATTGCCAAGGTTGGGCTTAAACGTCCTATCACTGTTACAGCCTGTCATTCTAAAACAGGAGGTAAAGACTATGATTTAGTATGCGGGCAAGGAAGACTGGAAGCATTCATGGCTTGTGGCCAAAAAATGATTCCTGCCATGATAATTGATGCTAGTGAGGAAAAAGCACTTATCATGAGCTTGGTAGAAAATGTTGCGCGGCGTAAACACCGAGCAATGGATTTATTGCAAGGCGTGGAAATATTGCTCAGGCAAGGATATAATGCAAAAGCCATTGCCGCCAAGATAGGACACAGCACAGATTATATAAATAATATCATTACATTGCTTGAACAGGGCGAGGAACGATTAGTCGCAGCAGTTGAATCGGGCAATATCCCTATTATGCTTGCTATAAATATTGCCAGTTCTCCTAAAAACGAGCAAGAAGTTCTCCAAGAAGCCTATGAAAAAGGCCATCTAAGCGGTAGTAAGTTTATGGCTGCCAAGCGCCTCTTTGAAGATCGTAGGCGTGCTGGAAAAACACTGCGTGGTGCAAGAAGCAAGACTCATTCAGGGAACAATGTTTCTGATTTCGGTCAGAATATTATCAGGACCTATAAACGCGAAGTAGCCCGCAAGCAGTTGGTGGAACGTAAAGCGGACTTGGTAAATAACCGGCTGATGTTTCTTAAGGAAGCTATGCGTAGTCTGATGCAGCAAGAACATTTTACTACCCTCCTGCGAGCGGAGAGTCTGGATACCATGCCTAAACAACTGGCAACATTGATATCAGGTAAATAACACCAATTAAAAATATAAAAAAATTAACAAAATAAAAATGGTGAGCATCTTATATGTTGGGTTTTGAAACTACTACCGTCACGTTAAAATTAGAGGATATTTCACCTCTTAAGATCATTACTCCGGCAATGCGTGATGGTGCAAAATATAAGCAGATACTGACTTCTATAAAAGAGGTCGGTATCATAGAGCTTCCTGTGGTAGCACCACCTAGCAAAGGTCAGAGAAAATATATGCTTCTCGACGGGCATTCACGAATTGAAGCCCTGAAAGAAGTTGGTGAGAAGGAAACCGCCTGCCTAGTATCGACTGATGACGAAACCTATACTTACAATAAGCATATCAGCCGCATATCTACTATTCAGGAACATCGTATGATACTGACGGCAATAAAACGCGGGGTTTCTGAAGAAAAGCTGGCGAGGGCACTCAATCTCAACGTGAACAATATTATCCGTAAGCGTGACTTACTTAAGGGTATTTGTCCGGAAGCAGTAGAATTGCTTAAGGATAAAATGGTAGCCGCTAATGTATTCAGCGTATTACGGAGAATGAAGCCAGTACGGCAGATTGAGGCTGCCACTCTAATGCGTGATGCTAATATTTACTCATTTTCTTACATCAGGGCATTATTAGCGGCAACACCGAAAATGCAATTGCTTGATCCATCACAACCAAAGAAAATTAAAGGACTGACTGATGAGCAAATATCGCGGATGGAAGCGGAAATGGGGAGTTTGCATAACCAATACCGCTTAATTGAAGAGAGCTTTGGCCCCAATGTACTAATTCTAGCGGTTTCTAAAACTTACCTATCAAGCCTACTTAGTAATACTCGTATAGTGAAATACATTACTCAACAGTACCCAGAATATTTAACGGAATTTAAGAAAATTACCGAAATGACCTTATTGGGCAATGGTGATGTTTCCCTATGATTTAGAATATGGTTGATGCTCGGGCAACCTTGAGCGCCCATGACGGGGACCGGGACCCATAAGCGCCGGGACCGTAGGAGAAGCTGCACGAGTTGCAGATCAAGTACGGAGGTGGGGATGGCGGCGAACCCGCTCGGAGCCCATCATATTATTTCATATATACTAAATAACCTATAACTTAAAAAAGTTTGTATTAGAATATCTGAGCAATATACAAAGATTCTTAATTAATATCAGCTATAAATTCAGATCCAGGATCTACACCAGAAATGAATAAACGATCTCTTGCACGAGTACAGGCCACATAGAACAGATGCCTTTCGGTATCATAAACCTCATCTAACTCCGCCTCATCTGCAACGTTTTCAATTCGATCTTGTTTTGGCAAAATATCATCATCGCATGCAATAACTCCTACAGCCTTAAACTCCAGTCCTTTCGCAAGGTGCATGGTTCCAATCGAAATACGGCTATTACGCTCCTCTACGCGATCAGACAGTTCTAAAACCTTGTAACCAGCCTCCTTCGCAGCATTTCTTGCACGTAAGAGTTCATCGTTACTCCTAACGAACAATCCAATTTCGTCAGGCTCCACGCCCTCAGACACGATCTGTTTAATCCATTTCGCAATTGCCAACTTTTCGTCATTGATGTCCGTGCAGATAGTAACTACTGGCTCAGGGCCATTAAAAACAGAAACCGCGCCTCTGCGATCTTCTTCGTTTCCATCTACGTCACGAACAGTTGCAGGCAATAACCTATCTGCCTTTTGGCGTATTTGATGAGATGTTCTGTAATTAACCTTTAATGTTTGAGAGCGGCCACGAATATCGATACCAAGAGTTTTCCAAGAGAATGGCTCCTGGAAAATCCGCTGCCCTAAGTCACCCGCAAAGAACAAAGCATCGGCTGTATATTCAGAGATCGCAGCGAGCATACGTAGTTCTGGCACTCCTAAATCCTGCGCTTCATCAACGATAATATGCGTAAATGGCTTATGAGCTTTATCTGCATAGTGTTTCGTCACAGCTGAAAAAATACCAGACCAGGTATCCATGCCTTGTGATTGAAATATTTCTCTGGCCTTCGTAAAAATTGGCCATACCCGTTCACGCTGCATAGAGCCAAGTCTATTTTTTCGGCCTAGACGTGGCACATCGCGGTAGGCTTCTAGGCTCTCAATTTGCCATGCATCTATTACGCTCTGCCATTCGGAAACAAGGAAACGGATAGTGAATTCAGTATCACCCAGTTCTTTTTTGGCAGACTCTAGAACACCCTTCACCTGATCTTTGGATGCAGCGCGTGGTGTATGTCCATAAGCCAAGGTAAATAGATCTTGTGCCACTCCCTCAAAAGAACGGATGCTAACCTTCGATCCATCCTCGCTATCAATGCCAGTTAGCAATTTCAGTTTGTGTTTTAACGCATTTGCCAATGGGGAAGAAAATGTCGTCAGAAGAATTCTAGCATCATGATTATTTTTTAGGATATTTGCAGTGCGGTGCAGTGCAACCACTGTTTTTCCTGTACCAGCAGTACCTGAAACGCGTGCAGGGCCGCTAAATTTTTGCTCAACTACGTTACGCTGAGTTGGGTGTAGAAATATTGCCCACTTATCCCATGGATATTCCAAGGCTCTTTCCAATTCTTCTTTGTTATCCAATACACGGAAGCGACGCTGTGCATCAGGGTGCTCAAAGGGACTAGCATTTAGCTGTACTGCCTCTGGTTTCAGCAGTTTTCCAGTGGTGGCGTAATTTAAGAGAGCTTCAGCTGCTTCGGCAGGAATATGATTGGTAAGTTCAAAAAATTTATCCTCTGTGGATTGCTGAACATCATCAATCCAGTCTTCTGGAACGCCAACATCAAGCAGATCATCTTTTGTCAAGTTGATGAATAACGCTGCTTCAATAGTTTTAGGCTGCAATGTGGGGACGACTTCGCCTGTCTGGGAATAAACTGGTACCGCGATCTCTTGAACGAGCTCACGAACTTCTACAATTTGCGCCGCACCCGTTTTTGGATGTGTTTCGATGCGCCTGCGTTCTGCCCATTTATAGGCATCATCATGATGATCAACATAACAAATTAAGAAACTATCTGCTGTCTTATGTACAATCAAACGGATGTCCCGATTTGCACGAATAGACCAAAAATTCTCATCTTTAGATTTATCAATCCGATGGAATTGCAGCCCAGGCGCGGATGGGTTCTGCTGGAGATCAAACACAGTAATTTTGACAGCAGATTGCTCTTGGGCAGCCAATTTGCCTAATGCCTTTGTAAAACTGTCTGCGATCCGGAACTGCATAAGATTATTTTTTCAAAATTTTATTATTAGTTAAAGATGTACAATATCTAAATCATGCCACTTGTCCTTTAAATATTCAGCCACCAATCGACGATGGCAAAAGTGTGGCTTATCCTCACTGCATAATAAACAACCACCATCAATAATATCTCTATCAATCTGTTCAATTTTGCGTTGCGCCATTAGATCATTGAATCGTTTTTCATATTCTTCCCAAGAGCCTTTATTTTTTTTATAATGTTCTAACATTTCTTTGGTTGGGGCTAGCTCTGGGAGGTGCCTGTAATTTACTGAGCAAATCTCCTTTGCGAAGTATTTAAGATCATCTTGTTTGGCAAAGCCAGCTAATTGGGAAACATTATTAAGACGAACGTCAATTATTTTTTTTGCTCCAGATTTCCTTAGTCGGTCAAAAAAACTTTGTGCCGTTGTTTTTGTGAAGCCTATAGTAAATATTTTCATTTTGTAGCCTCCATCTTTGTTAATGCTTTATTTTCTTCCTCTTCTGGAAGTGCATAACAAATTTTATCTGCCTGTTTTCTATAAGCTTGATTACGAATTTCTACTTCTGTCATAAATAAATCTTGGGCTTGACCACTATTAATCTCTTTGATTAGTCTAGCAACAAGTTCATCATGAGTCTGAATATCACCATTCTCTAAAATATGAGAAATTGAGCAACCCTTTCTTTCAAGTTCCCTGGAAACAAGTATGGTTCGGTGGCATTCAATTGGATCTTTTTCTGCGCAAACCAATGCTATATTAAAATCTTTTGCACCTTGAAGTACCCGTTCTAGTCCCTTTTGAAAGAGTTCTGTTTTGGCAAGTAGATCATATTGAACTTTGCCAGCCTGATAGCAATTTGGATCGTCACTGCGAGCGCCAAGCTCTTTTCCCAGAAAAACGTACTTAATGTCATTTTCCCAGAGGCTGGATTTAAAATTTTCTCTGTTGTATTGAGAATTGAATCGACTGTAGGGCGAAGAGCGCACATCACAAATAGCTGTAATGCCATGCATTTTCAGCAAATCCATAAATTTCCCGATCTCATGCGTTGAATGGCCCACCGTGAAAATAGTATTGTTCATGTTAATACTTCCTTATTTCTTCAAAGAAACCTGGAAACGTATATATCCCATTTACCTGAATCCAATATCCGTCTCTATTCCCACTTTGATGCCGCCTACTAACACCGACTCTCAAATATAATTCCGCCTGTGATTTTATAAACTGCCTAACACTTCTGAGTTGACCATCATCTTGATGTTTCTTTGCGTAGTCATAGAAGCCTCTATCTGTTATAGGCAAATAACTGAAGTAATGACCTTCCGCGTCAGTAAAAGAAGCTTTGATCCTTCCTGGTTTGTATTGATCTTCGTGAATACTTAGTGCTTCTGGCGATATTTTGACTGTAACAATCGAACAATTAGCATACTCTCCAAAAGGAATATGCTTTTGGTTTTCAGTTAATGTTATACCAAAACCTAATTCAACAGAATTAGATAATGAGCGATCTAAGACCGCTTTAAAATCTATTCCAGATGCAGGTCCATGGTACTCTAATTTACCCCTTGTTGCATCCTCAACATGTGGATTCACAGCCGAAGGATCTAATGAAATATCACCTCTTAGTATGGCACCGGGGTGCATATTCAACTCCTCGACGTTTTTACTGGTTAGATAAGGCATCGGCCTTAAACATTGCCCACTATCCATGTCAATCACAGCTGTGCAGACTTGCTCTTCAGCATTGAATCTCGTTAAGTCAGTAACAATATATTGTGCCATTTTATTCCCCTATACTCCAAACACTTTCATCACTTCATCGCCGAAGTGGTTGATGACCTTCACGGCAAACCTTCCATTGCTGGGCCGCGCGAATGGGCGAGATGTATCACGATAGAGCGTTTCCCAAGCCTCTTTATCAATCTCTGCCTTCAAGCTGGTTTTAAGCGCTTTATACGGATCATTTGCTCCCATAAAATAAGCGTGACGGACAAAGAAACTTTCTTCGTTATAATTCGTATCAATGAACCACGCGGCAATATCGTCTTTCCCGCTGGCACGCACTTCCCCAGTTTTGGGATCAAATACGTCGATGCCCAGCACTTCTACCACGACATTACCATCATCATCAAAATCCCACGCAATATCTGGTTCACCGAATACGACGAACAAGTTTCCTGCGCCGGTATTTTTGAGTTCTTCCGACATATGCAGGTCTGGGTTCATTTTTGCCTTAAGGATAGGTAATGGTCCCATCTTGGTGATATCGCCAGTATGTGCATCGAAGTTAAATCCACAGGCGATCAGCACATCAAACCGTGCATCATTCGCTTCACGCGCAGCGGCGGTCAGGTCTGCACGTGTGACTGAGCCAAACTCTGGACCAATAAAGATTGCGGCGCGACGCTCTTTTTCGCCCTCCATGAAACGGCCTGCTGCAGCAATCCAATGACCTGGCCAGCCTTCAATAGCAGTGAAGGTGATTCGATCATCTTTTGCTGCCTGATGTACGCCTGCTGATTTGAGATTCTCTATCACCATCTTGGTAAAGTCATGCAAAGGTATTTCTTTACGCTTGCGCTTGCCGTCAGCAGCATCAACTAATTCAATCAGCTCTTCTTCATCCGCAGGCACCACACGGTGAGGCGAGAGGCTTTCCACCGTAAATGGACCGGCGACGCGTACTTTAGAATTATCTTCATATGGGCGATCATAGAGCAATTCTACATCCGCTTTTTGTGCGACGGATTTATCAATTTCCTGTTGACGCTTTATACGCAAATCCCACCATTTAACGTGAGCGTCTTTTGCGTCCTTCGTCCAGTCGTCGGCTACTTCACGCGGCATTTCCCATTCTTGCCACTTTTTGCCCAGAGTTTTGTTAAGCGCTTCACGCAATGGTTCCAACTTTTGCTGATAATTATCCCAGATAACATCAATCTCAGCGTTATTGGCAATGGTTTTGAGCATGATATGCGGCGCACGCTCATAAACAAACCCCTGACGAATATCTCCATGGGTTGGGGTATCAGGTTGAATTTTTCCGCTTATCTTTTGTTCTTTCTTCTGCCCATCTTGGCTATCAATCAAATAGTAATACGGATAGCGTGCTCCCATTAACCTAGCCCTCGCTAGTGCCAGAGCTACGCGAGAGGTATCGATTGTAATCCAGCGTCGCCCCCACTGCTCTGAGACAACTGCTGCTGTTCCTGAACCACAGGTTGGATCAAGAACAAGATCTCCTGGGTCTGTTGTCATTAAAATACAGCGCTGAACAACCGTTAAACCTGTCTGGACTACATAAATCTTATCTCCTCCAAATTGGTTCTGCCCCAGTGTATCTGCCCAAAAATTTGACATTGGATAAACTGGAAAATCATCATAGCGCCTTAGATAAGATAGATTGTTTTTTGTCGCATGTAGGCGATCTGCCTTAAGAAGGCGTTGCATATTCTTTTCATCTGTTTTCCAATAGTTTGGTTCAGGGCGGTATAAATCACCACAGTAATGGACATCATATCGCGACCCCGGGCTTTGTGAGCGTATTGAATCAGGAAATATCAATGTAGCACCTTTGGGAAGGCTGATTTCGTCTGAAGAATTTTTGAACTGGCTTACTGGTAAGACCTCACCCTTTTCTAACTTGACTCTGGTATAACCAGTGCCTCCATCACCCCCTGCTACTTTGCTCTTATATAGCTGTCTATATTTAAGATTTGCCTTATTTCTTGAATACCAAATTACGATGTCATAGACCCCAGAAAGATCGCCACTGGTAGAAGAAGTTGTTTTTGCAAATGCTATCTCATTCACAAAATTTTTCTCTCCAAAAACTTCATCCATTACCGATCTAACACGATGAACATTCTCATCTCCAATTTGTACAAATATTGAGCCACTTTCACTCAATAAATCACGCATTGCGGTCATGCGGTCGCGTAGATAGGTAAGATAGGAATGAATGCCATCTTTCCATGTGTCGCGGAATGCTTTAACAACTTCTGGCTCGCGAGCAAGATAGTCTCGCTGCCCGTCTTTTACGTCACGAGAACGCGTTGAAACTTGCCAGTTTGAATTGAATTTAATGCCATAGGGTGGATCAAAGAATATACACTGCACCTGTCCACGCAGGCCTTCGCGTTCGGCGAGGCTCGCCATCACTTGCAGGCTATCACCCAGAATCATCCGGTTCGACCAATGTTGATCATGCTGGTAGAATTCTGTTTTTGCTTCGAGGTCAATGCCGTTGAAATCGCCAAAAAGGTCAACAATGTCTGATTGTTCATCCTTGCGTTCTTTAGTCTGGCGTTTCAGATCATCTATAATCGCCTTGGGGTGAATTTTTTCCTGAATGTAAAGCGGTGGTGCTTGCACAACGAGGTCTGACCAGTCCTGCTGATCTTTTCCGCGCCATACTAGCTGCGCGTCACCAATTTCCAGCTTTCCTGTTTTTGTGAGTTGTTCAATCTGTTCTGCATTCAGGCGAAGGGTTGCGCCTTTCCAAATAATTTGCGGATCGAGGTCTCCATCGCGTGGGCGAGTTGCACCTTCAGGCAGCGGCTCTTTGCGCTGGTAGGTCACTGGCGCAAATGGGTACATTTCTTCAGCGCGTTGCGCGGCAGATTGTAATTCAGCGGTGGGGATGTTGCGGCGCTTAGCTTCATCATGCGTCAGCGTTTCGACCTGCTTCAATTTTTTGGTTTGTTTCGCCATTACGCTGCCTCTGTCTTTTTGTGATTTTCTATAACTCTTGCGATGAGTGCTTTGAATTCTTTGTCCATCTCAAATACGTCGCTGAATTCTTCAAATGACCAACGACCATATGTTCCAAGATTATTTACACCCGGAACCCACTGCGTTCGCATAGTTTCAGATTTCAGCTTAACATTCTCATGGCGATAGCCTTTAACCTCTACGACCAAGTTTAGCGGATTATCCTTTCCATGCCCGTCATCAATCTGAACAATAAAATCAGGGATATATATGCGCGACATAACACCGTCTTTGTATGGCACTTCCAGCCCTAGACCTTGGTTCTTTACATAAGATATGACCTTGGGGTGCTGTTCTGCCACGCGTGCAAATTCTGCCTCCCAGTCGCTATCGATCACTACATAATTCACATGAGATTTTTGCGGGTCGGTTTGATATAGTTCTTTAGTTGTGGAGAATCCTACATGCATGGTGGATGATTTTGGGTTGTACGGGTCTAGTACTGCCTTAACTATCTTCTCATCAGCGGTGCCATCGACGATAGCATTGTATATATGATCTGCTGCCTGACCACCAATGCTGAGATATTCCAGCATCCATGCACCGGTATCACCCTTGCAAACCAGATAGCCTTCATCAATCCACTGCCTAGCAATACGCTTTAGCTGCCCAAAAAGATGGAGCTTCGGCTCGCCATCCTTGTCTTTGAAATGCTTATACATGAGTAATTTCGCCAGATCGAAGGCGATAGTGCTTGGCCTTTTCGCCTGTGCTTCAGCTGCTGATATGGTTACGCCTTCACCTACAATACCTTCCATGAGTGTCTGCCCTGGACCAACAGATTCCGGCGTTAAAACCAGAGTGGAATCTGCTGTAAATTTTGCTAAAAACCGTTCTTCAGGTAAATCGACCCGATAGCCTGTGACTCTGGGGAAAATGATTTCTAAAGATGAGCGTTCCTTCACTGCATGTACCCGCGTTGTCTTTTTAGGTGGCTTTACAGGAGCTATCTGTGGTTTCGCCGTGAAGTCAAATGGAATACCCATAATGTCTGCATATTCGACATTGAATAGGCCTTCATCGTTAAGGTCATATGAATAACGGCGGAGGCCTCGCCCAACTACTTGCTCACATAGTAGTTGCGTGCCAAAAGCACGGACACCAAGAATATGCGTTACTGTATTGGTATCCCAACCCTCCGTCAGCATTGATACTGATACAACGCAGCGTACCTGTTCTCCAAGTTTGCCTTTCTTTCCTACAGTGTTCATTACTTCACGCAATAATTCAGCATCAGAGATCTCTCCAATGTCGCCTGCGCCTGTACGCTGTTTCATTTCCCGTTTAAAGAGATCAATCTCTTTTGCTGCCATTTCGCGGAAATTTTTGTCCAACACACCTGATTCAATCTGATAACTATCAATGAGCAAAGTGTTGGGACGCGAGTACGGGTTGCCATGCTCATCAAAGTTACGGAAAAGCTCGAGATGTCCCTTATGTTCGAGGATTTCTTCGCCATCGTCATTGGGGCGCGTCCAACCTGAAACATATTCATAAACCAACCTAGACGTGGATGTGTTATTGCACACCACGATAAAGACTGGTGGGGATTCTATTCCCTCACGCTCCCACTTCTCAAAAGTTTCCGAATAATGCTTATAAAGTGCGTGTAATGCGGTTTTAAGTTTGTCAGGAATTTCTTTCGGATCACCAGTGGTTTTACCTTTTTTAGGCATGTCTTTGCCGATATGATCCCACAGATTACGGAAGATAGGCATTTCTTCACCGGGAATATTGTCTGCTACTGGAACACGTGGCAGCTTCACAATGCCGCACTCAATAGCATCAATTAGTGAAAAATCACTTACAGTCCATGGAAATAGCGTGCCTTCAGCCCAGCCAGAGCCCCTCAAAAAGAATGGGGTGGCTGAAAGATCATAGACCGCACGTACACATAGCTTTCTATTGAATGCTTCCAGACCATTAATCCACAACCTGGCTGCTTTGTTCTCTTTTTCTGCCTCTTGCTTTTCTTCCCCTTTAAGTTCTTCCAACTCATCGTTATTCGGTTTCTCACGATAGCAGTGGTGCGCTTCATCGTTGATTACAACGATATTCTTAATTCCCATCAACTCTTCTGCTACGCGTCGAACCATCTGGCCTTCCGTCTCAAGGGTTTTGAGTTCTTCACCACGACCTTGAAGAAGTGATTTGCCAACCTTATTAGTATCCATCGTCTCACGCAGCTGGAAGGCATGGTAATTTGTGATGACGATTTTTGCTTTGTTGATATCGTCCAGCATATCTGCCGGAACCAATTCACGGGATTTGTAATAACTGTTAGGATCATTGGGCAAGAGCACACGCAAGCGGTCACGAATCGTAATTCCTGGAGAAACAATAAGAAATCCCCTCGTATAGAGCTTGCTTGAGGGAGAGCGTACAGCATTGACCGTTTGCCATGCCATGAGCATGGCCATAACAGTGGTTTTTCCTGCGCCTGTAGCCATTTTCATGGCCAATCTTATTAGTTCAGGATTGGCCTGCTCATTAGCGCCATTAATGTGCTCCCAAAATCTCCGGTATTGTTTCTGATTACGCGCAACTTCTGTAAGCCAAATAATGGTTTCAACAGCTTCGATCTGACAGAAAAACGGTCGTATCCCCTGGAACTCATGGTGTCTCCAATGCTGCAGTAACCTAGCTGTAGCCGGAGTTACACCCCACCCAGTTTGATTGGCAAGTTTTCTCCACTGAGCAACATGCGAGCGAATTTCATTAATAATTGGAGTCGGATTATATTCCTGCTCAGCCGACGATATACCATCATCTGAATGGAGCTCCATTTTAGTCTGAGTAGCTTCAGACTCTCTTTTACGCTTTCGTGGCTTGGGAACAGGAGTTATTAGCTCAGATCTACGTCGCCCCTTAATCGGTGGATTATCGGTGGGCTGTCCTTCTGCATCAAGCGCATGATGCATCATAGGCTCAGAGTAGGGAGAGTTCAGAATAGGCTTTTCGTAAAATGTTCCACTCATATACTTAATCTTTTTTCGGTCTGACGAGCAATCCACTCATCGATTTCCTTTTTACGAAACCGCCATGAACCGCCCACTTTAAACCCTGGAATCGTTCCTTCAGCAAGGAATCTGTATGCAGTTTTTTCTGCAATCTTCAGGTACTCCGCAAGCTCTTTAACCGTTATGATTTCATCGTGGTCCATGGAATATATGTCCTAAAATAGGTAATAGTATTGAAAATAGTGGAAAAGAAAGTACGCTTCAACTAATTTGATTAGGTTTTTACATAGAGGCTGCATAACTTTGATAAAGCCTATTAATTTAAGGATAACACCATGACAATCTCATTAAGCGAAGCAATAACTGCTCTTTTAAGCGGCAAGGAATTGAAGTGGGCAAAATATGCTGAGCATAAAGCTGGCAATGTAACACTAAATCTACCCGCGCAGCGACGCTTGATGGAGTATCTGCTCGGACAAGATTCTAAGAAGGTTGCACAAGGCGATGAAACTCTGTTTCCCGGAATTATTAACGCGTGGAATAACGATAAGCATGACCCTGCAGCTGAAGAGTCCGCAGAAAAATCGGGCAGTCAAAATGAGTCTTGGCGTCTGGAAAGAATCGAAGCGTCAGGTTTTGGTGGGCTCACTCAGTTTGGCGGCAAGCCTTTCGACTTATGGATAAGTGGCAACAATTGGTGCCTGGAAGGACAAAACGGCTCAGGAAAAACTTCGCTTGCAAGCGCGATTTTATGGACGCTGACGGGTAAGCGAATTCGAGATCAAGATGGCCCCATTGAAGATAATTGCACACATGCCCCTATCTACGATGGAAATGGCAAAGAAATTGGTAAATGGCCACCAATGGTATCCTATCCAATTCAAGTATCTGATCTGAAAAAAACCGCAGAAGTTTCGGTGCGTCTGACCTTTAAGAATAGCAATAATGATATTGCCACCGCATATCGGCAAGTTTCCTGCCAGGCCACTGGAACGCCAGTCATAACTGTCGAGATTGATGAAAGACTAAGTTCGGCCCCTCAATTAATTGAAACAGGCCTCTTAATGCCTGCTCGATTAACGAAAATTGGATTCGGCGAGAAAAGCCAATCTCTATATGAGGCCGTAAAACTGCTTACTGGGCTTGATCAATTGGCTGATATTGCAGATGGGTGTGGTGTATTAACACATGCAGGCAGACGCTTTTTGAAATATGGAAAAGATCAAGGTATTGATACTCACAAAAATAAGTATGATGACAAAATACAAGCTGCAACCCAATTAGCCACCACGCTAAGTGTAGATTTACCTAAAGACATAGAACTTAATCATAAGGATGCAGTGGTCAACCTTCAGACTGCTGCGTTGGATTTCTCCACACAGGCTGGGAATCAATTGGGGGTATTAAAATCAGAGATTTCTCAAGAAATAGATACGGCTACTCCAGGCGGAAGAGAAAGAGTAAAAAAAGCTGTAGAAACAGCTAGAGCCTACGCAAATCAAAAAACCAGAGGAATTATAGTATTTGAGGCATGGGCTGCTTTAAAAGATGCTGCTGATAATGAAGAATTTAAAAAACTCTCTGCCTCGATAAATAGTGCAAGATCGACTCTTGCAACAGCCATATCTTGGCATAACAAACAGCAAGCGGATACTAAGTTCCGTCTTAAGGCTTTGGCTGCTCAGTCATACATCATGCCGCACGAGCATAATGAAAATACCGATTGCCCCTTGTGTTTATCCGCCCTCTCAACTGAAGAACAAAAAAAGCTAGCCGCTGAATTAGCGGAGTTAAAGAATCAGGCTATGTCGGCGGAAAGAAAGATAGATGATGTATGCCGGTCAATTGAGGCGGAATTAACCACTCTTTTGCCATCAGCCATAAAACAGCATCGAGACACGCTTGTTACTATGGATCCTAAGGAAAGTTTTTCTGAAGCGGTGCTGCAGAGATTCAGCGAAGATTCACCATTTAATGACGTTCTAACAGGCGTAGCAGGCTGTGCTAAAAGAATTGTTGCAGCACAGAAGGCATTGTTGCCTCAGTTCACATATGCTCAGTTCCAAAACAACACGCAAGAACCTGAATCGGCACAAAATCTTCGCCGTATAATGCATGCCCTAGAAAGACTTGATGCCTTGGTAACATGGTGGGGGGGGAATCGAGAGATTTTTGTAAATGCCTGGAGCACTGTACTAGGTAAAAAACAGGACGATGGAACTTTTGACGCAGAAAGCATTGAAGGACAGCTGACTATCCTCGAGCAAGCGCTGGCAAAAGCCGAGCCTTTAGACGCATTATCCAAGCACCTTACTGCAGCAGCGGATGCGACTGCAAAATGGGCTGTCATACAAAAAGAGCAGGAATTACGAGAGAAAATCGCCAAAGCATTAGAGCCCCTCAAAGAACTTCGTAATTTGGTTGGAGCTGAAACTGCAAGCTCTATAGCTCGCCTTTCCACACGCATTAAAGACATACTCGATAGAATACACCTGCGTGAAAAATTAAAATACGAGGATACGTCTCTAGAGAAAAAATTAGTAAATGTTTTGGGCAGCTTTGAAGAAGGCATAACGATTAACTCGGCGTTGGTAGCAAATACCTCCTGGCTCAGAGCTATTTTATGGTCTTTCATTTTGGCATTACGTGAAGAAACGCTTGATACTCTGGGATATAATCCATTCCCGTTAGTAGTATTTGATGACCCGCAAACGACTTTTGACCCACGCAATAAAAGAAAGTGGGCGCAGGAAATTGTCAGATTAGCAAATCTGAATCCAAATCAATCGCAACACATGCAATTGATAGTCACCACCCATGAACGACAATTTTATCAATGCATCGTAGAACATGAAAAACTGAAGGGGGAACAAGGGTTGATAGGCGGGGTTAATAAAGTCTCCGGTGTTGCCACCATTGTTAATGGTGGCTGTTTGCAGAGGGTTTTAGATGAAGCTCAGAGCAACAACAATGATGCTCGTGCGCGTGATTACATCTCCGATGTGAGGATTTATTGCGAGGATCTAATCAAGTTTATGTTGCGTGGTGAAGGGCCTACCATACCCGATATGAGTTTAGACTCCCTCAAGAATGAACTTAAGCGGTTACAAGACGCGCATGTTGCTCCTTTCAATAGAAAAGCATTCGTTAGTCTCTTCAACACATTGAATGGTGGTGGAGGTAAACCCATAAAGCTAATTAATGAATCCCATCATAAAGATGATGAATCAATAGGTTTGGCGGAGGCCTCTGATGTTAAGGATTTTTGGGGAAAAACATTGCAAAGACAAATACATGAAGCCTTCCATATTTATGACAAGTATGAATCGTTTCATGGTGAGCCACGCACATTCTCTTGGGCAGATAATGTAATTGAATTCCCTTCTGGTTTTAAGGATGAGGTGAAAAAATTACAACTGCAACAAACAGGAATCGCGGCTGCAGCGAAAACAGATGGTCGTGTTGGTGACGGAGAAATCATGGTAACCGAATGGAAGTCATTCCAACAAATTAATCTGCCCAATCACGAAGTTTATCAGCTTGCTGCTGGAACTTTTGATCCGATAGCTAATATTGGAGATGTTGTAATTGTCTGTAATCATGCAAAAGTTAATCCTCGCAATCTAGTCGTTGCTACGCATGGAAATGCTTTGCTCGCGAGACGTTACAGTCAACCAGATGACCATTCTCAAATTGCTATCCTGAGTGGCCAATCCGTTGACCCATATAATGTTCCTGAACCAGTTATTGTTCCGCTAGAAAGTATTGAGCGCAATTGCAAGAAGGTGGTGGGAACAATTTTTGCATCATATTTGCTACCAACTCCTCCAAAAAATGAAGCAGCTGAACTGGTTGCACTGGAAAACTTTTCTGTTCTCGAAAAAGCACTGAAGGATGTTCGACTCTTTAAAGTAGAGGGCAGAAGTGCTGAACCTATTGCTCTGGATGGGCAATATCTGATTACTCGTGATTTGCCATTTGATAATGAGCATATGAAGAAAATGGATGGTCGACTGGTTATTGCCATCGACGAGAACGGAGCTCGCTACTTCAAACGTCTACAGTTAAAGAATAAACTGCTGCTTTTAGAGAGCTTAAATTCAGATGGCACAACTGCAGCCGAGATTTTGAGTATTGATGGCACTCATGGTCTACCAAGGCTTAGCAATCTGTTAGAAGTAGTGGGAGTACTGTTCGAACTACCATCATAACTTTGTATTTCCCTCGCCGCCGTGCCAGGTGAAGTAGCGAATTCCGCGCTGATTTGCTCTATTCAAAGAATTTTCTTAATAATATCTTGAGCCTTTGCACCAATCAGTTGGCACACTTCTATAAACTCAATTACATCAATTCTACGTTCTCCGCCTTCATATTTTGCTACAAATGACTGAGGCTTACCCAGCTTATCAGCTAACTGCTTTTGAGTAAGTCCAGAATTAATACGAGCTTTGATTAGTAGCTCCTGTAATTGAGCCGATTTATCTGAATGAATGCTTTTCTTCATACTGTGCGCAATAAGGAGTTGATAAGTTGCGCACAGAGAGTTAATCCTGTTATCGGATTATCCCAAAATAGGATATTATGATGTGTTTACTTCAGAAATAACCGAGCATCTTCGCTACTATGTTTATCGACTGATTGATCCCCGCAATGGTCAGACTTTTTATATTGGCAAGGGGTTAGGCAATCGTGTCTTTGCTCATGTTAAGGGTGAGAGCGAATCAGCCGATAATGCAATAAACGTTAAGTTACAGCGCATTCGTGAAATCAGGCTTTCAGGATTTGATGTTGCGCATGTAATTCATCGGCATGGACTAGATGAGCAAACCGCATTTGAAGTAGAGTCAGCACTGATTGATGCTTACCCGGAAGCAGCAAATCTGATAAGCGGGCATGATACCGATGATCGTGGCGTGATGCATGCCCAGCAGATTATTGAACGATATCAAGCGGAGGAAATAGTATTCCACCATAAAGTATTAATGATTAATATCGGTCGTTCTGCTACTGAAAAGGAAAGTATCTATGAAGCAGTCCGGTATGCGTGGAAGATTGATCCAAAAAAAGCACGGCAAGCTGAATTGGTGTTAGCAATGCAACAAGGATTAGTGGTGGGCGTGTTCATTGCAGAAAAATGGCTAGAGGCAACTCCGGAAAATTTTATGGGAAGAGAGGCACTACTTGGTATGCGCTGGGGTTTTATCGGGTGCGAGGCTGCCGCTGATATAGCAAAAATATATCTTCGTAAAAGATTGCCAGATAGTATGCGTAAGCGTGGTGCGGCCAATCCAATAAAATACAAATTATGATCTCAATTATTAATTATTATTGCGATACCATACAAAAGATGGTACATTAATCTTCAATTGCTAAGGGCAGTTAATAATGTGTCGGCTGAGGGCTGACTATAACTCGACAAGGTCGAGGCGATTAATAGGCTAGGCATATTAATCTTTTCAAAAAAAATTATTCACCTGATAACACCAGTCGTATGGGGTTCCCGTTGCGCTTGAGTGTTATCCTATTTTGAAAGGACTTATATGTCTGAATCACTTTTGTATGACCTGAAGGTTGAAATCGTTCCGATTGAGGTATTGAAGCCTTATAATAATAACGCCCGTATTCATTCTCCCAAACAAATACAGCAGATTGCCAATAGCATCAAGGAGTTCGGGTTTATGAACCCCGCATTGATTGATTCATGTGGTGGTGTTATGGCGGGGCATGGCCGCATTGAAGCTGCGAAGAAGCTGGGTTTGAAATCAATACCGGTAATACGCACTGATCATCTTACTGATGCCCAAAGAAAGGCCTATATCATAGCGGATAATAAAATTGCCGCAAACGCAGGCTGGGATAAAGATATTCTAGCCATCGAATTGCAGTATCTTACGCTGGAAACAAACTTCGAAATTGAAGTGACAGGGTTTGAGATGTCTGAGATTGATGTTCTAATAGATGGGGCCGAAATCTTGGAACCACATGAGGAAATTCCTGAACTCGATCACACAGTTACTATAACCAAACCAGGAGATGTCTGGCAGTTGGGATCACATCTCCTGATATGCGGTGATTCAACAAAACCTGATACTTATAACCAGCTCCTGGGTGGCCAACATGCGCAGATGATTTTTACCGATCCGCCATATAATGTACCAATTCAGGGGCATGTATGCGGCAATGGCAAGATTAAGCATGATGAATTCGCCATGGCCTCAGGTGAAATGACCGAGCAAGAGTTCCGGCAGTTCTTGAAAAACTTTATGATACAGACCCGCGCTTTTAGTCAAGATGGGTCTCTGCACTATATCTGCATGGACTGGCGGCATATTGACATGCTGCTCCTGGAAGGAAAGCAATGTTTCGCCGAACTAAAAAATATTTGTGTTTGGAATAAAGACAATGGCGGTATGGGTGCTTTGTATCGCTCCAAGCATGAGTTTGTCGTTGTTTTTAAACATGGTACTGCCCCGCATATTAACAATATTGAGCTAGGAAAATACGGCCGTTATCGCACCAATGTATGGGATTATGCAGGAGTCAACAGCTTTGCAGGTAGACAGTCGGATCTAAAAATGCACCCAACAGTAAAGCCAGTGGCGTTGGTTGCAGATGCCATAAAAGACTGTACTAAGCGAGGGCATATTGTGCTCGACCCATTTGCGGGCTCCGGCACAACTTTGATTGCTGCTGAAAAGACAGGACGTATCGCCCGCTGTATAGAACTCGCCCCTAAATATTGCGATGTCATTATCCGCCGTTGGCAGGCTTTGACAGGCAAGGATGCATTTAACCTTGACTCATTCGCCACATTTAATGAAATGGCTGGAGGAAAATATGAATAATAATGATTATGAAGTAGGGTATGGGAAACCACCAAAGAGCACGCAATTTAAACGGGGGCAATCCGGTAATCCTAAGGGGAGACCTAAGAAAGAGCATGAGCAAATATGTGATATGATAGAAAAGATTTTCTTCGGTGATCGAAAAGCACGCATCAATGGTCAAGTTGTCACAACTAATTATATGGAAATGATGCTTATGAAAATGAGCGAAAGCGCCATAAATGGAAATGTACAAGCAGCAAAAATGATGCAGAATATGGCGGAAAAATACGGTTTCAGCGACGGCAAGATTAGTGTTATACTGCCTTATATTCCCAGTCGTGAAGAGCTTGCTAAGGATTTTGCGCACGAACTGGAAGAATATGAAGATAATGAACTATAATGCTCGACTTCTCTGACACGGTAAGCATTGCTTGCTGTGTCAGGAGGTTAATATGGGTAAGATACAGGAACAACTAGCAGCATTGCAGGACATGCCGCTGGTAGAATTGCAGAAACTTTGGGAGAAGCATTTTAGGCACCCGCCACAACGAATACGGCGTGACTTCATGGTTGCTGAGATTTCATACAGGCTTCAGGAAAAGGCCCATGGCCAATTAAGCCAAACTATTAAAAATAAACTCGACCGTATGGCGTTCGGCGAGCAGCGGCAATCACAAGAAAAATTCACATTAAGCCACGGTACAAAATTGGTGCGGGAATGGAATGATACTAAGCATGCCGTAACCGTTTGTGAAAATGGATTTGAGTATAAGGGCAAGCCCTATCGCAGTCTTTCCAAGATCGCCTGCGAGATAACAGGCACTAGATGGTCTGGACCACTTTTCTTCGGTCTTAAAAAACAAAAAGGTTCGTATGAAAAAACCTCCTAAAATACGCTGTGCAATTTATACCCGCAAATCTCATGAGGAGGGTCTGGACCAGGAATTTAATAGCCTCGATGCACAGCGCATTGCTGCAGAGGCGTATATACAAAGCCAGATGCATGAGGGCTGGGAGGTGGTTGCAACTCGCTATGATGACGGTGGTTTCAGCGGCGGCACAATCGAACGCCCGGCACTACAGCGACTGCTGGATGATATTAAGGAAGAAAAAGTGGATGTCATAGTAGTCTATAAGGTGGACCGACTCTCACGCTCACTGATGGATTTTTCCAAGCTGGTAGAAATTTTTGATGCCAACAATGTTTCCTTCGTATCGGTCACGCAAGCATTCAACACCACTAACTCCATGGGCAGGCTCACCCTCAATATCCTGCTTAGCTTCGCGCAGTTTGAACGTGAGGTTACAGGTGAGCGCATCCGCGATAAATTCGCCGCATCTAAAAAGAAAGGTATGTGGATGGGTGGGATAATACCGCTGGGATATGATGTTCAACATCGTAAATTGCTGGTTAACCCTGCAGAAGCTGAACAAGTCAGATTCATCTTTAAAAAATATCTGGAGCTAAAATCCATACATTTGTTGAAAGAGTATCTCCATCAGCATGGGTACAAACCAAAAAGCTGGGTGACGCAATCTGGTAATGTGCGCGGAGCAGCCAAACATTCAAAACAAAGCGTCAGAACGCTTTTATCGAATTACCTCTATCTTGGAAAAATTCGACATAAGGAACACATCCATGATGGCGAGCATGAAGCTATTATTGATAAGGACTTATGGAGCCAAGTGCAGGCGCAACTCCAAAATAACTCTGTGTTAAGAACAGCAGCAAAAAATCAGAACCATGAAATTTTATTCAAGGGCAAGGTGGCTGATGCCTCCGGCAACCCATTTATTACCACTTACACCAAGCGCGGTAGCAAGCGGTATCACTATTATTTAAACAAGACCAGCAAGGCACGGATCGGCATTGCTGAACTCAATTCTATCATTACCAATGGCACTGCCAGTCTGGATATAAACCGTATCAAACTTGAAGTGCTCCAACTTAGTAAAGCCGAAATCTGCACGAGATATCATGCAGCAGTGGATGCTATTGTGCGGGAAGCTGTTGATAAAATAGTTGTTTTTGAGGACAAAATCACCATCATGATTGATAAGGTTAAACTATCGAAAATCATTGCCGGAAGTAAAAATTATGGCGTTAGTGATAAGGCAGCGATAGAATCAGCGCATGTCGAAGTGCTTGATAAAACGGACATGATTGAAGTGATACTGAGCATTACCTTCAGGAGCTATGGTGGACGTAAAATTGGATATTCAGCAAATCACGGTGCTATCGGCATAAACAAAACCAACCATGACCAATCACTGATCCGCGCCATCGTCCGTTCCTATAAGTGGAACAAGATGCTGGAGTCCGGTGAAATTAAATCCGTCAAAGAGATTGCCGAAAAAGAGAGAGTCGAGCGTACCTATGCCGGAGATGTTATGAGGCTGAAATATCTGTCCCCTGAAATCACAACAATGATTATGAATGGCACTCAGCCGAGGAATCTCAATGTCAGTCAACTGGTACGCCAGCCGCTTCCAATGGATTGGGAAGCGCAAAAGACCTTGCTGCAGATTGCCTAAAGTCTGCCAGTACCATCCCCATTTTTTATCCTGAAAGCCACTCTAAAATAGACCCTGTGTGGGTCGCTGAATTTAGCATTTGAGAAAAACCGGATATTTGAGCTATAAAATCTCCCGATTTTCTTCTCTCTGCCCCCATGGATAAAAAACAACGCCGCTGAAGCCCGCAGAATGTGCTGTTTCAGAGCTAAGGGTCTAAAAATACTAAAACTAACAAAAATTATTGGTGGAGCATAGGAGAGTCGAACTCCTGACCTCTACAATGCCATCGTAGCGCTCTACCAGCTGAGCTAATGCCCCTTTTACTAATGAGTATCGGTGAGGTACTGATAGCGAAAAAACCGAGATTGTCAATAACCTCGGCTGCTTTGTTATTTACAGCTATTTAATTATTGAAAATATTAATCAAATATCAATCTTTTGTATTTAGTTATTTGTTGTGCTATTTTGCACGGTGTTTCGACATGAGATTTTTTTGTATAATTTTTATGCTTTGATTGAACAGCTATATATATGTCAAATAACGAGATTCCTATTCCAGAATCTATGGATAAAGATGATTTAAATGCTGTCGGAACTGTTTCTGATGTAAGGCTGGAGAAGCATGCGCCGGCACCTAAGCCTATGCGTTTAGGAGAAAAACTTATTGCTCTTGGTCTTCTATCTCCGGATCAGTTGGAAATTGTACTGACCGAGCAGAAAACCAGCAAAAAACTTCTGGGTTCTATCCTTGTGGATATGGGCTTCCTTACAGAAAGTGCGCTGGGTGAGGTTCTGGCTGAGTCATCGGGAACTCAGAAGTTCGACCCTAAATCCACCATGCTTGATTCTAATGTGGTGCGGCTGATACCTAAAGAAGTGGCAACTCGCTATAAGATTATTGCAGTTGGGCTGGATGGAGATACTCTGCAGCTGGCTATGAGCGATGTGTACAATGTTTTGGCGATTGATCAGGTGCGGCGTTACGTGCATAAAACCACAAAGGTTATGCCGGTTTATTGTACGGATTCGGAAATCCTTGAGCTCATTGACCAGTATTATGATTATGAAATATCGGTGGATGGTATTTTAAAGGAAATTGAAACCGGTATAAGGGACAATAGCAATAAATTAGACGGCAGGCAGGAAGGATATGTTAATCCTACAGTGCGTCTGGTGAATGCGCTATTGGTTGATGCAATTAAATTCGGCGCGTCGGATATACATTTTGAGCCGGAAGGTTCGTTCCTGCGCCTGCGCTACCGTATTGATGGGCAGATGGTGCAGATTCGCTCGTTCCACCGTGATTACTGGAGTGCGATGGTGGTTCGCATCAAAATTATGTCAGGTATGAATATAGCCGAATCGCGTAATCCGCAGGATGGTCGTATTTCCTATAACGTACTCGGACGTGAAGTTGATTTTCGCGTAGCTACTCAGCCGACTATTCATGGCGAGAATATAGTAATGCGTCTGCTGGATAAGGCAAAATCTCTGGTTCCCTTGGCGGATCTCGGGTTTTCTGAACATAATACCATGGTACTTAAGAAGTTACTCAAGCGTCCTGAAGGGATTATTATTGTTACCGGGCCAACTGGCAGCGGTAAAACCACCACGCTATATTCTATATTGAGCTATATTAATGATATTGAAACCAATATCATGACCCTGGAAGATCCGGTGGAATATCAATTGCCGCTTATTCGCCAGAGCAGTGTACGCGAGGGTGCCGGACTTGACTGGCTTGGTGGTATGAAATCCCTGATGCGCCAGGATCCGGATATTATATTCGTGGGCGAAGTGCGCGATGCTGATACGGCACTTATGGCAGTTCGCGCTGCCCTTACCGGTCATCAGGTGTTTACTACCCTACACACTAATGATGCTATAGGCTGTATTCCAAGATTGGGTGACATAGGAGTGCCGGGGCATCTGCTGGCAGGCTCGCTCATTGGTGCTCTTGCCCAGCGTCTGGCACGTAAATTATGCACGCACTGCCGCAGACGTCGCCCTGCCACTGCTGAAGATTGTCAGGTACTTGGCGTAGATGCTGATAATCCCCCTGATATATATGATGCTGTTGGTTGTGATAAATGCAAGAATAAAGGCTATAAAGGGCGGGTTGCTATTGTGGAAATATTGCGTATTGATCGCAAGATGGAAGAGTTGATATCTACGCATGCTACGCGCAGCGTAATTTTGGAACATGCGTTGGCGCAAGGTTTCCTTACCATGCAGGAAGACGGAATATCTAAAGTATTAGCTGGCGAAATTACAATAGCAGAATTGATAGCGACAATAGATTTCACAGATAGGTTGTAGGTTAATTATGCCATCATATAAATATAGTGCCATAAATGATAGAGGTAATAATATCCGCGGCACTTTAATGGCGGAAAATGAAATGGATCTGGAAAGCAGGCTGAAGGATCTGGGGCTTGATCTGGTAAGTGCTCGTGAAGTTCGCAGTCGCAGCAAAGGAGTGGGGAAGAGCAGCAAGATAAAAACCAAAGACCTTATTATCATGTGTATGCATTTAGAGCAGTTGGATCGAGCAGGCGTTCCTCTGCATGATGCCATTGCGGATGTAAGGGACAGCACGGAATCTGCAAAACTTAAAGATATACTTACCGGTGTCTATGAATCGGTGAAAACCGGCCTGTTATTTTCAAAAGCACTTTCAGCGTATCCGCGAGTGTTTAATGATGTGTTTGTCGGGTTGATTTCGGCAGGTGAGAAAACTGGTAATCTTTCCATGTCATTTATCCATCTTGGCGAGCATCTTAAATGGTCAGATAATTTAAAGCGCAAAGTTAAAAAAGCAACGCGTTATCCTATTGTCCTGCTTCTGGTTTTATCAGGAGTTATTACCGCCTTAATGATGTTTACCGTTCCCAAGATGCTTGATTTTATCAAATCGCAGGGGTTTGAAATACCTATTCACACTAAGGCTCTCATAGCGGTTTCTGACGCATTTGCCAGTTATTGGTACGTTATTCTAGGCATGCCGGTTTTGCTTATTTTTGGATTAATGATATTTTATCGTGCCAGTGAATCCTTTGCATATAAGGTGGATTCTCTGTCGCTAAGAATGCCGCTGATAGGACCAGTTATCCGCAAGATCGACATGGCGCGTTTCACCCATTTTTTTGCAGTAATGTTTAATAGCGGGATTGATGTCATTGAATCACTGGAGGCGGCGAGGGGGGTAGTGAATAACCGCGTGCTTAAAGAATCGGTAAATCTGGTTATAACTAACGTGACTGATGGTAATTCTATAACCTCCAGCCTTCGTCTTTCTCAGCAATTTCCTAATCTTGTGGTACGCATGTTTAAAGTTGGTGAGGATAGTGGTAATCTGAATGAAGCTTTAGAAAATATCAATTTCTTCTATAACCGTGAAGTCAACGATGCAGTGGAAGGTCTGGTCGGATCGATTCAGCCGATACTAACTGTAGTTATGGGAGCTTTAATTTTCTGGATTATCGCCGCAGTGTTCGGACCGCTCTATCAATCATTCAGCAAAATGAAGTTTTAATATACAAGATATAGTAATTTTTGGTGACGATTTACCAAAAACAGTGTTATCTTGCGTTCGTATAAACAATTTTATCTTATATGACATAGTGCATGGCTTTTTCGTTTAAAAGATTTCTGAAAAAAGATGGAGGTGCTGTACCTGCTCCAACTCCTCTGCCTAAGGCTGCTTTTAACCGAGCCGATAGACAGCAGGTAAAAGGTAAGGTGGCGACAAATGTTTCTCCAAAAAAGAAATCTTTTCGTGCCACATCCGGGGATAAATATGCTCTCATTATCGGCGATGATGGTGCCATATTAGTTTATGTTGAAGGCAATGTTGTTAAAAGTCGCAATTTTATTGCTCATGCCAGCGAGGAAAATTTAAAAGAATTCAAGTCGATTTTATCTAAAAACAATAATGCCCCCATATTTATTATTATTGATAGTATGGATCAAAGCTTCATTCAGCAATCTCTTCCGCCTATAAGCCCTCTTGGAGTAAAGAAGCTTATAAAGCGACGGTTGGACAGGGATCTTGGTGCTGATGTAATAAAAGGTTATGTTCTGCTGGAGCGCGATTCCAGCGGCCGCCGCGACTGGAACTTCCTCATGGTGTCGCTGGAAAATAGCCCTAACCTTAAGCTCTGGTTTGATTTTATTGATAAGGTTGATAACCGGGTAAATGGCATTTATCTTCTGTCTGTTGAAACAGAAAACGTGATAAAGAGCATAGATCTTGCCCTGGGACTTCCACGAAGGAGTAAAAAAAATACGGATGCTGCCCGGTGGAAATTTTTTGTAAGTCACAACAAGGTTGGTGGCTTCCGGCAGGTGATACTTAAAGATGACCGGATTATTTTTACTCGCCTGATACAGCCGGTTGGTGACGTAACCGCTGAAGTTGTTGCAGGAAATATTGAGCAGGAAATGGCAAGTACAGTTGAATATATGAAGCGTTTATCATTCAATATACAGCAAGGTTTGGATATTTATGTTATAGCTTCTGCTGATATTAATAATGTTCTGGATTTGTCAAGAATTCTGACTTCTAAAATATATAAATTCACTCCTTTTGAAGTGTCTGAGATTCTGGGCATTAACGGTGCGGCTCAGCCATCCGATCAGTTTGGTGATGTGATCATGTCTGCTTATATTGCCTGCAGCAAAGTTCATCGTCTGGTTCTATCACTTCCTAAAATACTTAAGGTTAACAATCTCTATAATCTGGTGCGTTACCAGCGAACATTGGTCGGGGCTGCAGTTCTTGGCATGTTATCTTATGGTGGTATGATAGGTCTGGGACTGATGCAGAAATATTCTGAAATAGAAAATTTGGAACAACAAAAAATTATTCAGCAGCGTAAACTTGATGAGATTAATGCCGAGATAGCCAAGAGTGGAATTGATATTCAGAAAGTCAGCGACACTGTTGTACTGTATCAGCAATTGACAAGCGAAAGCCAATCACCCTTGGGATTTCTATCCAGAATTCGCGGTTCTATAATTGCGTCTGTTACTATTCGTGAGGTTATCTGGCAAGGGGCTGTTCTGCCTGACCCTGCTGCTAACGTAACTGGTAGCTCTGAGAATATGTCGCTGCTGCTACGCTTTCCGGAAATATCAGGTACTGATGAAGCATTTAAGGTCGTTGCTAAGAAGGTTCTACGTGATGTCCGTGCGGCATTTCCAGAGTATGAAGTTGTCTACACAAAATTACCTGATGCCATTTCCAAGCAGTCTGAAGCCGGAGAAATTGTTTTTGCGGACAAGCAAGCACCAGTAGAAATAGAAAATAATAATCTGGAGGCAACATTATTACTTACTAAAAAAGCCGATAATAATGTGCCTAATCCGGCAATGCCACCAGGGCTTGGCGGAATTTCAACAGATGAACTTATCGGGATCGGTAAAAGATGAAAATCTCTGTTATCAGAAATACTTTAATTAAACAGACAATAATCGCTTTGGGTATTGTTGGGGTGTTTGTTGGAGTGGTTATGTATCTGGATTCGTTTGATGAAGAATATGATAGAAATATTAATATGCTAAAATCCCAATCTGACGGGATTATGCAGCAGGTGAATAACCTGTCATTAGAATACAGCAAAGTGGTTAATAACATGGTGATGTATGGTGAGATAAAGCAGAAGCAGGAGGGCAAGCTGCTGATGGTCAACAAGGCTGCTTTGCGTGATGCAATCGCTGGCGCGCGTGAGAAATATCATATAGATAATCTGGATGTAAAGATGGATGAGATCAAAGCTCTTTCCGGTGATAAGTATAAACGTCCTACAGCCTTTATTGAATCAAGTAATACTAACATAAACCTTAATGGACTTACTGATCTAGAAATTTTTGGACTTATAAAAACGTTACAGAAAACATTTATGGGAATTAAATTTACATATCTCAAGTTCGGATTAGGAGCAAATTTCGATAATGCGGCACTTATTACAATAAAAGATACAGGGTCTGTACCCATTGTAAATACCAATATTAAATTTACATTGTTTGGGCTTCGTAGCGTCTCTGCTGATGATAAAGATCTTCTGGAGAGTCCTGATAAGGGACAACCAGGTTTTCCTAAAGGGCATGAACGTAAAAATCTTATCAGGTTGAGGCAGAGATGATATGACAATATATTTTCGCCTTGCTTTATCATTACTCGTGCTTGCAGGAGGATTAATGCCACAGTCATTGTTGCTGGCACAGGAAGAAGCAAATATGGAAAAAGGAATGGCAGAATCAGGAATTAAAGCAAAGAATGCCGGCTCCTCCTTTCTGGCTGGTGATGATAATGTTGAAATGAAGAGCCTGCTGCTTTCTGATAATGATATTGTCGCGATACGCAGTGCCAGAAATTACTATGAGCAACATCTGAAAGGTAATAATGTAATTGCGGAAGATGATTTCTTAAAAAACCTTGAGAAGATCAGCAATATTCAGGAAGAACCCAGAAGTTTTACCTATCCACAGTTTTTCCTTTCGTCTATTGCTTACCGTTCAGCACGTGACTGGGTGGTATGGATCAATGATGAGAAAATAACGCAAGATAGTGGTGTGAGTGCGGCAGGGCTACGAATAGTGCAGATTGATAATGAAAAAATCACGGTGGAATGGAAGCCACAAAGAATGGATAAAATTACTGATGCTAGTTATTCATCTGATGAATCGATAAAAGTTGATTTTATGCATAAAAAGGTTATATTTCCGCTCAAGGCTAATCAGACTTTCACGTCTTATTCCATGCGCGTGGTAGAAGGGAAACTACCGCCGGTCACCGTGGGTATGGATGAAGGTAGTGGTATGGGAATGTTAGAAAAAAATTAGTGTATTGGGTAAGGCTAAATAATGAATAGTGTTGTTCCTCTATCAATAAACAATGTCCATAAAAGTTATGGAAATCATAAAGTTCTTGAAGGTATAGATTTTTCCCTGAATCATGGCGAAATTTTTGGTTTGATAGGCTTGAATGGTGCTGGCAAGACAACTTTGATCAAGACCATGCTGGATCTTATTTCTTGTGAAAATGGCGGGATCGAAATTGCTGGTATATCTTCTAAAGATATTAATGCCCGCAAAAATATTTCTTATCTTCCGGAGAAATTTCAGCCATCACGCTATTTAAAAGGCTTCGAATATCTGGATTTGGCGCTGTCTTATTATAAGAAAGCTCTGGACAAAGAATATGCCAGGAAAAAAGCTATAGAACTTGATCTTGATCCGGATGTGCTTGATAGCCGTGTAGGTTCTTATTCCAAGGGTATGGGGCAGAAGCTTGGTCTGGTCGGCGCGTTTATGGTCGATTCGTCTTTACTTATTCTTGATGAGCCGATGAGTGGATTGGATCCACGTGCGCGCATCAAGCTTAAAGATGAATTGCTTGCCAATAAGAAATCCGGCAAAACAATATTTTTCAGTTCGCATATTCTTTCTGATATTGATGAGATTTGTGACCGCATAGGAATTATCCATGATGGAAAACTTTATTTTATTGGGACGCCAAAAGAATTTAAAGATAAGATGTCTGAAGCATCATTAGAACGTGCTTTTCTTAAGGTAATTGAGGCAAATGCTGTAATATAAGTTATTAAAAATTATTTAAGCGGATGAAATGCTTGCCGGGAAACGCAGGACTTTACAAGAAAATAAAAAGCTGGGCTATTCTCTGGCGTTTATAGCAGGTGCTATTAATGCCGGAGGGTTTATGGCTGTCAGTCAGTATACTTCTCATATGACCGGTATCATTTCCCTTGCTGCCGACAATATTGTTATTGGTAACTGGTTATTAGCCACATCTATGTTGAGTTACATTTTGTGTTTCATTTTCGGGGCAGCTACAACGACAATATTAGTAATATGGGGGCGAAACCGTCATCTGAACTCCTGTTACGCGCTGCCAATTGCTATAGAGAGTGCTTTATTGCTGGTTTTTGGAGTTTTCAATAATAAGCTGGAGCCATTCTACATTATCTCATTATTGTGTTTTCTGATGGGACTCCAGAATGCCGTTATCACCAAGATTTCAAACACTACCATAAGGACAACGCATATAACCGGCATGTCAACTGATATAGGTATTGAACTGGGTAGAATTATATATTCATTTATGGACAGAAACTTATCTCGGGTTTTATATAATAAGGATAAGATTATTATGCATCTGTCTATTGTATCATTATTTTTGTTTGGTGGAATTGTGGGGGCATTTGGTTTTAAGTATTCAGGTTTTTCTTTTGTACTTCCTCTTGCCACATATCTTTTCCTGTTAGCATTTCCTTCTATAAACAGGGATTTAAAAATATATAAATATTTATACAGTAACTCCAAATAATGTTGTAATTTTTTTGCAATTCACTATTCTCCATTCAGTAAAATTTCCAATGGAGATATCTTATGTCACGTACCTTCCGCCCATCCTTATTTTCCACTCTTTTTATATTGTCCGTAACAGTCAGCCATGTTGCTTTTGCTGCTCCGGCTAATTTATCAGTTCCTAACGATCTTTCCGGCGCAACTGCGGTTATGGCTGGTGCCAATTATGGTTCAGGAATTGTTTTTGGTGATATAGATACGGGAATAACCCCGCAGTGGATTGGTTTCACTCCAGCTTATAACGGGCAGGGCGTATCAAACATCGATACGGTAAATAGTGGTGTATGCCTTAACGGAACTTGTACTTCCGGTGGTGTACTTACTGATTTGAACGGACATGGCACTTTTACTGCCAGCCAGATAGTTGGCGGGGTGCAGAATGATTCAGTTAATTTCTCAGGAGTTGCCCGCGCTGGAAAGCTTATATCGGTGCAGGTGCTTAATGCACAGGGAGCCGGAACATCTGTCGATATAGCCAATGGTATCCGTTATGCTGTGGATCATGGTGCGCAGGTTTTGAATCTAAGCCTTGGACCTTCGGGAACTTCAATTTCCCAGCGGGATTTTTACAATAGCATTGCAAGTGCAGTAAATTATGCGGCTTCCAAGAATGCTTACGTGGTTTTTGCTGGCGGTAATAGCAAGCAGAATTTAGCTGGAGGGCTTAAAATTACTGGCTATACCGACGATGCTATAAAACGCCTGATTTTTGTTGGCTCTACTAATCAGGGTGACGGTGTCAATGCATCAACTGCCAAGATAAGTTCGTTCAGTAATAAGCCTGGAAGCGGGAATTTTCAGTCTGCCACTGGTAAAACCACCGCTAATAAAAATATCTGGGTGATGGCTAATGGCGGGGATATTAAGAGTACATTTTTCCAGACGACGGTAACTAATGGTATTTGGGGGGCTTACAATTCAAATAGTGGCCCTTGCGAAGGTTATAGCTGTGTTGTCCAGAATGTTGGCACATCAATGGCGGCTCCACAGGTGACTGGCGCGATCGGACTTTTGATTTACCAATGGCCGGTGTTGATAAGCAATGGTAAGGCTGCGCAGGTTCTCCAGCAAACTGCGACTGATTTAGGAAATAAGGGAATTGATACGACCTATGGCAATGGCTTCATTAATCTGGTGAAAGCATTCCAGCCGGTTGGTGGAACATATGGTTTGGCAAGCGGCGGTGCGCCTGTTGCAATTACTCAGGCAGCTGGTGATGGTGAAGCCGTTTCTGTCAGCCAGACTTCTGGCGGTCGTTCCATATTAAGTGGCGGTGCTATGGGATCGTTGCCTTCTGTTCGTTCCGTCCTTAGCAATTATACGGTTTTTGATAGCTTCGAGCGCGATTTCGTTGTGGATCTTTCTGGGCTGGTTTCTGCCCGCACTCGTACCTCGCCACTTTCGCAAGGGTTGGTCGCTCCTAAAATAACCCAGACTAATGTTAATTTTGCCGATGGTAGCCACCTTACTTTTGGCAGTGAAGAAAAAACAGATGACAGGCTGGATATTTCAAGACCAGCAAGCCTGTCCAGCATGAATAATTTCTTGTTTTCAGTAACTAATGAATATGGTTCTACCCTTGCCCTTGGTAATGGCTTTCCTGGGGCAACGGCTTTTGCCGGAGCTTTGTGGGGAAGTGATAGTGTAGCATCCGGTCAGGTTTATTCTCTAGGCGTTTCTGACGCTCTCCAGAATCTTGCGCAGGGCGGGCATTTTGCTGCTTATGGAACAGAGCTTTTAGCGGATACGCGTATGGCTTTCTCATGGTCGCAGACTAATAATGATTCGGTAATGGGTGGCGTTGTGGATTGGAGCTTGCCAAATGCCTCTGCCTTTGGAGCCGGTGTTACCCATGACCTTACACCTTATTTTACTGCTGGGGTTACGGTGAATGTGCTTGATGAAAGCTCGGGTATGTTGGGAACGACCTATTCATCTACCAGCCCAGTGAATTTTGGGGAGAATAACCGCAGCGTATCATTTGGTGTTTCTTCGGCGGTTAAGCTTGGGGCAGGCAGGGATTTGCTGCTTGATGCCGCTATCGCCCGTACTGACGGTGCGCAGCTTTCAGGCGGTCTGATTTCTGATGTGACACCGGTTTACGCTCGTACCATAGGAGCTGCTCTTGTCCAGCGTGATACGGTTAAACCTGGCGACAGCTTGTCGCTTTCTGTGCGTGCGCCACTACGCGTAACTTCTGGTTCGGCATCGGTTGCGGTTAGCTCTGTTGATGAAAATGGTGTGGCAAGTACAATCAACCAGCGCGTCGGACTACGTCCAACTGGTAGTGAGCTTGGCTTTACTCTGGGTTATCAAGCACCGGTAAGTGATAAAGTCAGCGTAAACTTTAATCTGAATAGTCGTCGTGATGCTGACAATATTAAAGGCGCGGATGACAATGGATTCTTGGTTGGAACTAAGATTGCATTTTAGATGTTGTATCTCGTGCTTGCCACGGGATAGAGCCATAAATTCTGTCAGTGGGTTTTGCCCTAGACCCCCGCTTTCGCGGGGATGACAGTCTTTGCCAGATATTTTCCCAGTCGCATTGCAGGCTTTTCGACTACTAAATAGAAAATTGATGCGATGATTATGGAGGCGACGATAACTATAAGGCAAACCCATAAGAATGATAAATGCCCAATTAACAAGCTGAACAGAAAAAATGTCAGCGGAAAATGTATGAGATATAGGCTATAGGAAATCGTACCCAGCCAGCGCATGGCTGCATAATTAAAAAATGCTATATTTTCGCCATAGTTCCTTACCAGTGCGATAAGAACGCAGCTTGCTAATCCTATCAGAATATCTGCGCCAAACTTCAGTATGTTATTCAACATTTCCGGAGAAATTATCGCGCTTAAGAATGCTACGTTTTTGTGGTTATATATCTCTGTAGGCATGCAATATATTGATAATATAAACATTATCAGCAGAGAAATTTGCAGTTTAGTCAGCTGGCTTAGGCGTAACTTTATTTTTTCATGATATTTTACCAGGAATATGCCTGCCATGAAAAAAGGAAGATACCGCATAGTTATAACAAAAGTTCCTGCTAAGCTATCTGCTGTCTGCATCGGCATGTCATATAAAATTATTATGGTGGCTGTTACCGAGTAGATTAATATTGCCGTAAAGATAGAAAGGCGGTGGAAATTGCACAGATATATAAGCATTGGAAATATAATAGATATACGCAGCTCAACCACCAGCGACCACATAACACCGTTAAGCCACATCTCATCAGTAACGCCAGTCATTATAAGGTGTTTTGTAATATTTTCGATGGTTAAAGCTGTTCCGCTCCATTCCTGATAGAACCACTTGCTGACAAGTCCGGGTTCTGGAGACGTACTCAAGCTATATAAGGCGATGGCTAGTAATATGGATATTGCGAACGGTATATAGATTCGGCATATACGTTTGGCGACGTAAGCAAAATATGGTTGGGAATCACCACGCAGGAAGGGTATGGAAAGCACATAGCCGCTTAAGACAAAAAATAGAATTACCGATGCGTGCCCATTAACTAGAACCCTAAGGATTGAAATGCGAATCCATGTCGGAATTTCCAGCCTCAACGCCTCTGGGTACATCAGGAAAAGATGTCCAAATACTACTATAAATGCGGCGATGCCACGCAAAACATCCAGCGAATGCAAGCGTTCTGATTTACCTGATTCATTATTGTTAGTAGCTACATCCATGCGTTCTTTTCAGTATTTTTAAAATTAATCAGTCGTAGAACCAGCCAGGAAACAAACGGTAATTTTAAATAAGAATATGATTTTTTAGTGGATTCATTAGCTTTTGCTACTTCCTCTGCATTTAAGTTTTTAATTGGCAGGTTAAGTGCAGAAAATTCAGCAATAGCTTTCTGATACTGTCCGTACATTTCTTCCCACGGTGCGCAAGCACCCATCCACGGCTTTGGCTGCCGGTTGAAATGGCAGATAACAGGCTCAGAATATCTATCGGCACCCCAGATTTTAAGCTGGGTCTGAAAATTCCATTTGTTGGAAAGGCGCAGCCTTCTGTTGCCTATAATTGCATTCAGCGCACTCTGGTCTGGGCTATGTTCACAAATTTCAGAATTGTTTATATAATATATGTAAGCTTCTTTAGAGACGGTATCCCATGTCTTGCGCGATGTGGCAAAGACACCGGAATTGAAATATCCCTGATTTTTCTTAAGACCGATCTGGTTGAAATAATGGCGTATCCCTTTGGTGGTAGAGCCAATTGCAAATTTCTGGCGGAAATAAATAGTATCCTCGGCGGCGGCAAGAAATCCTTCGGGAACGGTGGCATTTATCAGTGCCGTGGGATCACGTAAAATCCAGGTGTCACCATCAAGATAAACTATGCGCTTGCACTCAGGCGGTAAAAGATTCTGCATGAACAGGCGTCCGAACATAGCCATCGGGGTGTGGGTTCGAGTCAGTCGTTCTTTATCTATTTCATTAAATAATTCGTCCTGTATGGTTAAGACATTAATAGAATACGGAGCAAGCAATTCATTCGTTTGCCGAATTTTTTCTGCATCCACTCCCACCGTGAAAATGAAAATATCAGCTTTCTGCGCCGGAACAAATTTCCGCACTCCAGTGGCAGATATTATGCTGGGCAGCAGAAAATTTATATCTGATACATAACAAACAGCACATTCATTGCTCATAATTTTTCCTGCCGTATCATAGACTTGTTGCCAGTACTTAAAGTGTTTTGTGAGGCAATACGAAACGCTATATAAAAAAACAATAACGGTCCGACACCGTATGGTCCACCAGTATCTGATTCCGATATCGAACGAATAAGGTACATGAAGGAGATTCCAACATAAAATACCGATTCAATACTGCCATTACTCTTCAGCAAACAACGGACGCTTTTAGCACAGCTGTATAAATACATCAATAACCATAAGGCGAGTCCGATTACGCCAAGCTCAACAAAAATATTGATGAATAAATTGTGAAAATGAAATCCTGATTTGCTGTAAATCCTGAATTTATACCAGATTTTTTCAGCTTCTGGATTCCCTGGTATCCAGAAAGCCCCGAGCCCATAACCCAGTATTGGGTTTTCCATACCAGCCTTGATTCCTTCTTCCCATAGATATGTTCTTCCGGTCAGGGTCACATCTTTGCCTGTTGCCTTAAGACCGATCTCTTCCAGATTTACGGAGCTGCTTATTGCGGTGGTGGCCACCATAAGTAAAAACAACGCCATATAGGCAAATATTCTTAACTGTTTTGATAATTTTGCCAGCAGATACCCGGCAAGGCTGATAATGATGATAGCAAGTAAGGATACTATGGCGGTCGCAGACTGGCTGAGTATCAGGCATAAGCCACAGAGCAAAATGGCGGGCAGGGCTATAAGAAATTTCTGCCAGTATTTGCCAAGCAGGAAAAAGCAAAGCAGGGCAGAGTAAAAACCTATCTGTGCATTAGCACCAACCTGATTTTTAGAGCCAAGTCCGCCAGTTAAAGCAGATTCTGCTTGGATGGAGCCGGAGGTAAGGAGGATGAAGCCAAGCGCAATGCACATGCCGAGCGTCAAACCCTTGATAAAGATATTGGGTCTTACGATGCGCGAAATAATAAGTGCGCAGCAGATTACCGAACCGAACTGCACGGCAGCGCGCAGTGTCAGACCGGGATGCACCGACCATATGGCGGACATCATAGAATACAAGGCAATGGCAACCGGTAAAATCATCATTGCCCTTGGTTTTATTATCCACTGTCCTTTGTAATATATTTTGGGCAGCCACAACGCATAAAGCAGCAAAATAAATGCCTGCCCCAAGAATATCATAGCAACTATAGAAGCTGCCACAGCAAGCATAGCCGGAAAATCCGCCATGAATGGCTCAGTTTTTTCCCTTACTTGCCAGACTGGTTTTATGAATTTATGTTTTTGTGCGTTCATTCAGGTAATGCTACTTGCTTACGCATTATTTATAATACTTTGATATGCTTCCAGATATTGTTTGGCTGATAATTCAAGAGATAGGTGCGTTTTTACATAATCTCTTGGTTCAAATACGGATAGATTTTGCCAGAAAGAGTCACAGACCTTTTCAAAATTGGCGATTTTAAATTTCATGCCGCATTTTTCGTTGAAATAAGGAACGGAGGAAATATCAAGTGCATCCGTCATGTAGGGTTGCAGCATCGGATCTACCATCTCGCCTTCATCCCACGCCAGAACCGGAACGTTGCTGGAAAGTGCTTCCTGATAGGCGAGTCCCTGCGTTTCATGCTCGCAGACAAAAATCATTGCTCTTGCGCGTTTTAGGGAATTCTGGAATTCGCTGTGATGGTGGTGACCGTAACGTAAAACTTTATAGCTGCGTCCGTTATTGTCCAGATGTCTGGTAATGCGCTCAAATATTGCGGGGACGCGCTGTTCGCGATGCCAGCGGATTTTGTCGTAAACTATATAATCGAGATCTTTGCGCTCATGTGAGTAGTCTCGCCAGTTATCAGTATCAATTCCGGCAAACCATGTCAGCATTTTATCACCGCAAAATGGTCGGTACATGTCCGAGAACCAGTCGGAAGGTTGTATTAGAAGTTTAAAACGCGGATCTTTAGCTACTGAAACCGATGCCGGCGGTGTGCCAAAATCACCAGGTCCAAAAATTATGGGGTTGGGCAGAGTAATTTTATCAATCACTGATGGATAACCAGCAATGCCGATAGGATAATTCGGACGTTTTCTAGCAGCAGCAAAATCATTGATGCGAACATCACAACCTACTACTCTAAGGCTGTTTACCAGTGCAATAAACGCCGTATAAAACCCTGTCCTGACCTGCTGACGGCATACAGTGCGCTTGGCATAGCGCAGGAAGCGACGCGTATCTGATTTTATGCCTCCGATAAAACCATCATCTGCTTGTCTTTCAAACCCATCATAAAAGAGAAGTACCAGTGACCCACGGGAAGTTATCTCTAATTTTTGGGGAATAACCAGTTTTATGTCCGTAGAATTTTGCATAGCTATCCATATAATTTATGGCTTGTAATTACTATAATCATTATTTTTCATCAGTCTATATTCTCTATACTCATTGTAAAAGAAGGAATATTGCAGCAACACACTTGCGGTTATTCCTATTATGGCAAGAACGGCAGCAGTCACAAATTGCATTATCATGCTCTGTTGGAATGTATCCTGTAACACAATATAAATTATAATGCAGGAAATTGTCATGATGATCGGCGTAACGATAGCGCGGATATATTCTTTAAAACTGCAATCAATAAATGGCAGCGTCAGCATCAGTATCCTTGGGCTGTAAAGGAAAAATACTACACTGTAAGCAATAACCAGAGCTTCCAGCCCGAACCATATAGTGCTGAACATGGTGATAATCCAGATAATACCCTGCTCGGTTGTTTGCCGCACCTGTGCGCCGGTATGTCCCAGTGCCATCCGGACAGTATTACACAGCAGGTTCATCACCGCCTGCAAAGCGGTTATACCAGCCACCAGCATGAATATCCGACCTGAATCTTGCCATTTTTCGGAAAGTATTAAGGTGAACACCGGGCTATGCGCTACCGCTACCATACCCATTGCCGGAAATATTATGGTGGCAAGGATTCTGGTTATAATCAGGAATATCCGGCGTATTGCGTGTTTGTCATTTTTCACTTTTGCCATTTTTGCATAAAAAACTGCTTGTACGGGACCAGCGAGCAGTGTCATCGGCAGGCGGGCAAATTGAAATGCCATGGAGTAAATACCGACTGCCACCGTATCCATTACCTTGCCGATGATTAAATTATCAAGGGCGCGGGTCAGAAAAGTTATCAGGTTGAAAGCCAGCATATTTTTTGCGAATTTTATGTGTTCCGCGACGTTTTTAATATCAAATATTTTATGTATCCTGAGCGGAGAGTATAAAAATACCAGTATGGTTCTTATACTATACAAGCTGATTTGCTGGAATACTAAAGCCCACGCGCCAAATCCATTCTTTGCCGCAACCACTGACACTATTATACTGGTAAGTACGGTAATAGTTTCGATAATGGCTATAAATTTGAATCTCTCTGTCTGCATGAGGGCGGCACTGTGAACACCACTGGCAGTCTGCATTAATATTACTATGGAAAGTGCCATAATCATTGCGCTTAGCTGTGGCTCGCCAAAGAGCATTGCCACAAATGGCGCGCTGATAAGAGTGATTAGCGTTAGCAAAATACCAAGTAACAACGATAACCAGAAACAGGTTGACCATTCCCTTTGGTTTTCCATGGGAGTGCGCACCAGTGACATACCGATGCCAACATCGGCAATTACTAATGCGAACATGACAAAGGGCATGGCTATGGCGACTATTCCGTAATCAGCGGGTGATAAAATCCGCGCCAGTATCGGAATGGCGATAAACTGCGCCAGCAGTCGCAAAACTCCGACTGAGGACATGGACATGCTGTCAAAAATTGTTTTACGGATAGACAAAGAAGAAGCCTCTTATAATTTAATCAGGCTTATATATTCCCAATGGTTTCCCAATAATTACCTGAATGAGTGCTAAAGGAAACCAATGGTAAAATGTTTTATCATCATGGGCAAGTTTTTTGATTTCCTCAGGAATTCTGCCTTTTGTTTTAAAGAATTTGCGTAGGGCAAGGAAAGCTATATTGAGTTTTATTGATTTTATAAGTGCTTTGTTCCAAAGCATATCATTTTTGGATATAGTCATAGTGGATTTGATTTTATTGTATGTTCTAAGTTTTGTAATAATCTGTGAAAGATGTCCAACGCTATCCCAACTCAAGGCACTGAAATACAAATTTATACCAGTTCCGCAATCAACCATAATTTCTTTTGAAAAACATGCGTTTTTCACTTTAGTTGATAACTGTAAAAAGAAAATTACATCTTCACCAGCTTTGTAAAAGCTGGTATCAAATAACAGTTCTGGATATATACTTCTTCTGTATATAACGGTTGAAGCCTGTGTGGTGAATTCTCGTAGTATTGTTGTGCATAGTTGGCTTGGCGTAATACTAACAATATCGTTATCGCCATTATGTTTGGCAATGTATGAGTTTAATATGATGGAATTCTTAAAATAAGAATCGTGATAACTCTCCCTACTATTATCACAAAAATAGAAATCTGCTCCTTGTTCCAAAGTTTCCAGAGCCTTATTTAAATGTCCTTGTCGCCATGTATCGTCAGAATCAAGGAAGGCAATATATTTTGTGGTTTCATTGATGGCTTTGAGCGCGCTGTTGCGCGCCATTGCCACGCCACCGTTAGGTTGCACTATAAGATTTAAAGTAAATGGTGCTGTAAATATCAGGTCTTTTAATTCTGATTGTGCCGATATTGGAGAGCCATCATCAACCACAATTATTTCTACATTGTTGTTAGGGGGAACTTCCTGAGATAATATAGATTCAACAGCACGTCGCAATATGCCAGCTTGCCTTTGGAAATAGGGAATTACGACGGAAACTTTTATCATTTGGAGTAATTCTGGCGCAGTATATCTAGTTTTTCCAGCATTTTTTTTGTAACTCCATCTATAATCTCATCCTTGCTTAGATTTGGTGATGTTTTGGTAATCATTCTCAGCCTATAAGCTGACATATACAATATAACCTGCCTAACAATAGTTTTTACGACTGATATTGATTTTTTCCCCAATAAAGATTTATTTTGTTCTGTAGTTAATGTGGGGTTTGGCTTAGAGCTATAATTGTTTGTTGTATTTAAATATTTGGTGGTTTTGGCTTCGTGGATACTGGATGGAATTAGGCGTTTTGGCAGTAATTCTATTTCCAGTGCTTCTGCCCAGTCATACCATTTATCTCTATGTATTTTCTCAAGAGGCAATATCGGAATCCACGGGATGCGGAAGGCATCGGAAACTATTGCGCCATGCATCGCTTCACAAATAACCAGTTTTGAGCGTAATAATTCATTTATAACTTCTTCTACTGGTCTGCGCGGGTCGATAAGATTAATTCCTGCGATCTTGCACACTCCTTCCCAATTGCCACGCTCTAAGCTTTCCCAATGCGGAATAAAGGAAATGACCTCAGGTTTCCTGTTTTTATAATCTACAATAGTACGAAGCAGGATAGCGGCATCGCCAAGTGCTAAATCCGGTGAAATATCGAGTGATTTTGCGGTGCGTGGTCCACGCACAAAATAAATATCCCATTCAGGAGTGTGCACATCAGGCTTTTCATTATAAGTTGCAACGAATCCTGTTCCAAACACAATTTTTTTTGCTGATTTTTTGTAATGATTACCAATAGTAGAGCCTATGCCGATAAAAAGCTCATTCTCATCGTCATCAAAAAAATCTGGAAGCAACTTTTCCCACATCCATATATTCAGCTCGTCACCAAAATTCGGATATTTACCTCTGAAATACATTATTTTCATTTCTTGTTTCCTTGTCTAGTCGTGTATTTTTTATAAATCGCACTTACTAGTCGTGATAAGAGTGCAGCTGCTGGTGGATAAAGGCACACAACTCGCAAAAATTCTAATATATTTCTTTGTTTTAAAGCATTCACCTGCATTAAAAAATAATATTCTTTTTTAAAGTTGTGCCTTCTTTTTTTCTGTGCTTTTACTGATGCTTCATCAAGCCTGTATTTATCACTAAATTTTTTATCGGTCTCTAAAATACGCTCTATATCAGTAAGGGATAATCTATGCGATATTGAACCAACACGAACGGTATATCTATAACCGGCACTAGGTTCAACCGCGCAGACCGCACCGTTTGCCAATGCCTCTGCTAGAAAAATATAATCTTCACCAACCTTTAGCTCGGTATTATAGACGATATTATGCTTTTGCAGGAAACTGTGCAGGAATATTGGTTTCAGGTAACCTAGAACATAATTTGTACCAGAAACTTTTTCGAGCAGGAATGTAGGAAGGTCAAGTTTTCCAATAGCAGCGAGTGATTTTTCCGGAAACATCAGCGATTGTTTCTGATCATATTCACGATGTATCAGCAAATTATCAACCACAATATCGGCTTGTTTTGTATCTGCAAGTGCAAGGCAACGAGCGAGGCGACTGGGCAGGAAAGCATCATCGCCATCTAATATCGCAAGCCACTTGCCGGCTGCCATGGCAATAGCAGCATTGCGGGCAATGCTTGGCCCACCATTGCTTTCCAGCTTTTTTCGTTTGATGCGTTTATCGCTATTCTGACATATTATCTGCCAGGTATTATCAGTAGAGCAATCGTCAACTACAATAACTTCCAAAGTCACACCTTGCTGGGTCAATACACTTTCTATGGCGCGTTCAATATAGCGTTCAACATTATAGGTGGTTATGATAATTGAAATATCGGGGGAGGGATTATCCATATTGCACTAGTTCTTTTTTTCCAAGCAGTTTAGCTATTACTCCCATGTGGAACGCGCCTCTGAGCAGCCAGAAACGCATTTTAGCAGGTCGTAAACAATTAGCTAGTGTAACTACCATGCAAACAGAGAATTTTGTTAAATATTCAATAGTATTTTTTATATATTGTTTGATATTATTTTCACTTTCTATCAGTAACAATCCGTGTGTTTGTCCTGAACGGAAACGGCGTTTTATAAGCCAGCTTAATTTTTCCCTTTCCGGCGTTACCATTTCTGTGACAATGGCTTCCGGAGCGTAAGTGATAACTGCACCTGCTTTATGCAGGCTGGAAAAATACACAGTATCTTCACCGCCAGTTTTGCCGAGGCTATGGCGGAATCTTAATTCTTGTAGCGTTGCTGAGGTTAGTTTAATTAGCACGTTGCAGCTATAGCCGGTGATGATTTTGTCTCCAACCCATACTGGGTAGGTGGAATGAAAATCTCCTTTACGCAGCCATTCTTTACATTCGTTACTGTAAATTGCCATTACCGGGCCTAATATAACGTCCGCACTACTGCTATCAAGTTTGCTTATCATTGCTTTCAGCCAGCCTTTCGTCACCAACTCATCATCATCTATAAAAGCGACAAGGGGAGTTTTTGCCGCATCAAGGCAGGCGTTGCGGGCAACTGAAATATTGCGGGCAGGGGCATGAATATAATCTATTCCTATTACTTCCGAACTTACTTCCTGCGCTACCTCAGCCACAGCCCGCCTGGCACTGTCAGTGTCATCATTATCGGCAACAATAACTCTTACGTTCCAGCCCTGTGCGATCTCCAGATTTAATACTGACCGCAGAGTATCAACTATATGCGGACGACGAAATGTGCAGACACATATGCTAACAGATGTTTCTTCAGTCATGCTTTTTTAAGTATGGTTTCTCTTATCAACCCATGCCAGAAACCAAGTGACCATGCCAAGTGCATTATCATAGCAACAAGACCAACCGGAAGAAGAGAGATATAGTCTGATTTTATGGCGATCATCACGCCATAGCTGATACATAAAGTTGCCCACAGGAATAAAGGAGCAGCAAGCATTGTAGAGGAAAGCAGTATGGCTGCAATGGTAAGAAGTGCTGCCGGAGCTACTGCAACTGGTAATATCTGGCGAAGCTGAGGAAATCTACGATGTTTAAGCAAAGTACGCACCCTGCCACGACCATAATTTATATATTGTCTGAACAGGGCAGTGGCAGAATTCCGCGGATGATAAATGATAGATGTTTTATCAGTAAGCCATATTTTAAAACCGATCTTCTGTAACCTTACATCAAACTCGGCATCCTCATTATGCGAGAAATTCTCGTCATAACCGCCTATCTTTTTAAACGCTTCGACGCGAATAAGAGCGTGGTGACCATGCTCAACCCAGTGCCCCTTGACACCTAAAGATCTGTGTGCCGAGCCGCCATTTCCTAATTTCGAGTTAGACGCAGCAGCAACCTTTTTCTGAAACTTGGTAATCCCGCGTGTTTCCATGGCAACCACCACAGAATCAGCTTTAGTTCTCTGTGCTTCATCAATAAGGGTACGGCAATAATCATTCGGATACTCAGCGTGGGCATCAACACGAATGATGAACTCACAGCCTTCGCCAAATTTTTCCACAGCAAGGTTGATTCCGGCGCTTTGTATACGTTTCGGATTATGCAGATAGAGCACATTACCGTGCTTCTCTGTAAGGGATCTGATGACTGCCCTAGTACCATCAGTGCTGCCACCATCAACTATAATAATCTTTATGCCCTGCTCTTTATTATTGTACGAAAGCTGTCTAACCAGTCTTTCTATATTTTTTTCTTCATTAAGGCACGGAATAACTATCAAGGTGTTCATAAAACCTCCTTTGTTATTTGAGTGTTCTTAAGTATGTAACTAAATCTTCACATGATCTGAGATCGTGAATCCACCTATGCCCAGAAACTTCTACCAAATTTTTCCTCATATCACAATACCTTTCTGCTGTTAAAGTGTTAAAGAAAATAAATAAATTTTCACTACGTGCCTCTTTAATACAAACGCCAATTCCAAGCATATTTATGAAGCGACCTGTTTCTACATGCTCTATTGCAATTGGAACTGAGCCATGCAGGCAACCCTCGTATAATCTGTTAGGCAATAACCAGGAAGAATTTAAATTTTCTTCAAACATATCTATTGCCCAGGTAAAATGAACTTCAGAATAAATTTCTGCAAGATCATCAGGATTTTTATATTCTCCAAGAAATTTAACTCCGGCAACAGAGCTGGTGGTTTTATAAAAATCATCAAACTGGTCAAGGGAAGGGCGACCGCGAATAATAACTTCAACATTGCCTTGGCTGAGCCTTACCAGATCACTGAGAACATCAAGGCTTTTACGGCATCTGATAGCTCCAAACCAGCCTATTTTCCAGGGTGGTGGCGGGATATTGGCGGGGTGTATAACTGCTTTGTTTTTCTCGTCATAAGGAAAAACCTTGTTTTCTATTAATTTTATTGGCAGTTTTACTTGTGACAGAGCCTCAAAATATTCGCTGATAAAAGCGGGGGAACTGGTGATAAGAAGGGATGCATCTTTTGTGAGCCAGCCCTCTAGTTTGCGCAGTAATTTTCCTATGATATTTTTCTTAAGTAGTAAGCGGTGAATATCCAGGCTTTCATATACAAGCACTTGCTTTTTTTTGCACATATTCCTGCCGCGTACGGCGATTGCCAGCATCTCCAGATTGCGCGCAATTATTATTTCATTATCAGAAAATATTTTCTTATACTTTTTTATAAGAATTATTTCACGGATTACCGATAAAAATCTTTGCGTGAATCCTGTATTATAGGTCTGTCCAAAATTGACTGTATTACATCCGGCAAGATTATTAATCTCCTGAGCCATGCGTCTAAAGCCAGCAACCGTTACTTCTGCGCCACCGCTTTTAAGCATCAATATACGTTTATTCACCGCAGGGTCATATAAATCATGAACGAGATACAGAATTTTTGCAGTCATTTATGGCTGATCCATTTGTGTTGTTATATGATTAAAGATGACAGAAAATATAGCAGCAAATATAGCAGCAAATATTGTGCCGTGAGTAACCAGACCCTAGCTATTTTTTTGTTATATACTCATTATACGGAGTATATTTTACCGCTGAAAATTGAGCGTCGATTGGAGCTTCATAAGTAAATTCTCCCATCCAATCTTTCATGACTTTGGAGCTGGTCCAAAGGCTGAAAAATAAATTCTGGGGATGGCTTGGCATATCATCACCATCCTTGGTTTCATGGACAAGTTTGCCATCAATAAACCATTTTATCTTGGAAGGAGACCAGACAAAACTGTAATCGTGAAAATCTGCTGAGGAATCAAAACCAAGATCCAGGATTTTCGGATTCTGTTTGCCATCTACCCAATAATTAACCTGCACTTTTGTGGGCTCTTTCCCTAAAAACTCAAAATCGATCTCATCATGTACAGTTTTGCTGGGATAACCGGCATAGGTGAAAAAGGCGGTGTTAACGCCGATTCCTTTTGCGGCTTTTATTCTTGCTTCATATTTGCCATAGGAATAGAGTTGTTTTGTTCTTATCTCTCCGCAGGCTATAGGTCTTATTTTCCCACTTTCATCTGAAATTGTGATGCGGAGGTTTTTGTCATTTGCAGACAGGGCATCTTCACGCCATTCACATGATTGATAATCGCCATTGCTCCAGCCATTAGAAACATACCAATTCCTTGTATCAATCTTCTTATTACCATAGAAAAACTGCATATCTTCAGCATGAGCGGAATTGCAGAAAATAAACACAGCAAAAAATAATATTATCCTTTCAAAGACAGAAAGACGCTTAGTTTTATTGTGCATAAACTTTTCCTAACTGACAAAAAATATTCTGGTTTTAAAATTCTGTGCTTTTGTCGTAATCATTCAGCACAGTACCGATTAAATTAGCACCAGAAAGTAAATTCAGGGCATTCTTAATATCGCTGGTTAAAGTAACACCGTTACGTATCACCATAATAAAAGCATCTATATTGGGTAAAAAAGCAATGGGGTCATCCTGATTTAAGACCGGTGGCATATCGTAAATTATCAGGCGGTCAGAATAGCGGGTTTTTAATTCTTCTGCCAGATAAGTCATTCTTGGAGAGCCTAGAACTTCAGAAGAAGCATCTAGGGAATATCCGGCGGGGAGTATGCTGAGTCGCTCAAATGAGGTGCGGATTATACATTCCGAAACAGGGGTATTCTGCAGGCAGTAATCGGAAATTCCGAGTGGTTCGACAATACCAAGATACTCAGCAACGCTTGGCTTACGTAAATCAACATCTACCAGCAAAACTGTCTGCTTTAAATCCTGTGCGATGCTTACAGCAAGATTCAGCGCGATTGTGGTTTTGCCATCGCCATATCTGGGGCTGGTGATGCCAAGAGTTTTAAAGCCGGATTGATTCATTATCTGTAGAATCTGGGTTCTAAGTATTCTGAAAACATCTGCCTCTTGGCTGCGGGTATGGTAAGAAATTATATGATTCTTCTTAAGAAAACTTTCGCCCAATTCTATGGGACTTGAGGCTGGTGTAAAAGCAGGGTTATGTATGGAGGATAGTTCGTTGTTTTTTAAGCCGAGACTATGCATACGCTGGCATCTTGCCTTGTTCAACGCTTTTTCTAATTTCTCCATAACTGCTCCAACCTAAGATTTCTTATATTCTCTAAAGCCACCAATTTTTTTGCAAAGAGCAATTAACCTGAAAATTTCAGGAAAATTTTTCCTGATATATTTAATATGGGCTGGTAAAACTTTTTCTGTTTCGGAATATATGTGAGGAATTATCGCCAGTGGCATTGCCCCAACCAGAGATGTGAGGTGTTTTGCTCCATAGATAGTTTGAGTCATGAACTCTGTAATAATTACTAAGCCAAGACCACCTAAAACGGATAATATAAATCCGCCGAGTATGAATAATTTACGTTTAGGCTGGGTGTCAGCAGGAACTTCCGGCGGACTGGTTATTACCAGGCGTTGCCCCTTCCTGCTAAGTTCAAGCTGCTCATTCAAATCTGCGGTCATCTTCTTTTCTTTTAACTCGCGGAAGCGTTCCTGAGCATTTTGGTAATCACGGGTTAGTTTCGATAACTCCTGCTCTATGCTAGGATTAAGTGCTACTGCCCTTTCATATTTGGTGCGCTGATTTATCAGTTCATCACGCTGCGTAACTAATGATTTATATTGCTCCTGCGTTGACATTAACTGGGTTGCTAGTTGGACATAAGCGGGATTATCAGCATCATTTTTTATTGTAGTTTTAGCAGTATCCTTCTTAGGAGTTTTGGCAAGTTCATCTTTCAATTTCTTTAACCGCTTTTCCAATATGCCCACATCGGGGTGCTTTGCACCAAGCGTTTTCTTCGCTGCGCCAAGATTGGTATTGGTATCATCAATCTGTTTTTGCAGTTCTCCTCTTATTTCCGAAGATTTTTCCGAAGTTTGTGATTTAAGACCAGCAATTTGTCTTCCTATTTTAATTACATCTGGATGCTGCTTTCCATATTGCCCTTTAAGGGTTGCTAATTCTGTTTCAAGTGCCTTAAGCTGCGTCTCCGGTGTACCCATTACTTGTCCATCTGAACTGATACGGGAATAGGGAGGTACTGTTGCCAACTGCGCGCGCAAGCTGCCTTGGACTCCTTCATTAGTGCTAATCTGCGCGTCAATGGATTGAAGGTTGATTGCAAGATTAGCCGCAGCCTGCTGGTTAAACATGAGGGCGGCAGGACCGGATTCACCATGTTTGGAACGGAACTCAGCTATAACTTTTTCCTGTTCGACAAAGCCTTTTTCTATAGCTTCAATCTGCGTTGCGATAAACTCTGATGTTTCTTTTGTCTGTGAATGGCGCATTTTCAAATCTTCATCAAGAAAACGGGTTACCAGCTCATCAGTTACCTGTTGTGCTAACTCGGGATTCTTGTAATCAAAACTCAAAGTAAATCCTATTGCAGATAGCTGTTCTGCTGTTTGTTTCTGTGCAGCAGCCGGATTGGCGATAGTTCCGCTTATGAGCGACATATTTATCTTTCTGCGCATAATTTCGGTCAGGGTAGCGATAGGAACAGACTCAGATATTTCCGGATAAAGATTGAATTTTTTGATAATTAGTGCCAGCGATTCTAAAGAAGTAACCCTCTGTTGAATCTGGTTTATGCGCTGATCCGCTAGAGTGACGGCATTTTCATTTGGATTATTCACAATATTTTGAGCAATAGTAGAAAGCTCAATCTGTACTGTGGCAACTGAACGATAATTTGACCAGCGTAGAGCAATAAATATTGTGATAGCAAACAACACAAAAAACATTAAAAGGAAGCGTTTTTTCCATCGTAACAATATTCTAAAAATATCTTGTAAGGAAATATCTTCCATTTCAAAACCCTAGCTATATTTTTGTTTAATTACAGCGGACTAAAATCCGGGTGATATTCCACACCGATTAATAAAATTTGTTCTTTAACCGGATCTGATGTGTTGGTAAGCTTCTGGTTTATGTACGCATATTTAGATGTTAAATCCAGATTATTTAATATGTTATATGTTGCCCCTCCAGACACCTTATATTGACGGTCAAGATTGACGCTTGCCACATCATGATAGTTGGTAAAACTGTAATTAGCAGCTGCATTAAGCTTTAGCCTATCATTTATAGTATGCTCTTCGGTGGCATCAATTGAAGTGAGAAGGGCGGAGCTGCCGTTGGCAAATTGCTGTTGCGAACGTGAGGCTGTTAGATTGGCAAGATCGTGCTCACTCTTGAAATTGATACCAACAGAGAAAACATAATTTATTCGTGACGTATCGTTACCAATGTCTGAACTTTTAGCCGATCTTTCTACGCCGGCAGTCGTTTTGGTGCTCAGCCTGTCATTTATCACCGATGTCCAGCCCAGAGAAGGACCGATACTGGTGGTTCTCGAATTATCAATATTATCAGCGTCATAATGCTGTAAGTTCAGCATAATAATACCGGCATTGTTAGGATCAAAATTATGGGCATATGCTGGATTAACTGAGGCTGCTAAGTAATCGGCAAAAGCAGCATTATCATATTTAACCTTTGCCAGATTGCTATTAAGCGACCATTTATCAAGGCTGTTCTGTTGAAAGGAGACTTGTGGAGAAAGAGCGAATGTCGTACTCCTCACCTTTGGGATTGTTACGCCGAAAGAGGTTATTTCGCTGGTTCTTGTGGTGTCATAATCAAACCGTCCTTCAACACCAGCCATCCAACGCTGATTCATCTTATAAAGACCAAGAGCTTCATGGACATTAGTAGTATTGAAATCTGAATCATCGTAGCGATTATAGTTAAGTGTTGAGTCCAGATATAGCTTGTGAGTGGGGGTGATGTCACCCAGAGTAACACCAAGCGTGGTTTCAGAGCCAATCAACGTATCGGAACTATTGGTTGACCTTAAGGGATTGGTATCATAGGCAAAAACTTCCTTACCCCTTACTTTAATATGATGTTTACTGTCTATGTCACTTAAATCTACTGCGTAAGCCGAGCTTGCATAAAAAAACAAGGCGGGTACGCTAGAAAAAAGTAATTGTATTTTAATAAAAATATCCTTCTTCATGTTCGTCTACCAGTTAAAGAGGCTTGCTGTTGGAACTACTACAACATCACCAGGCTGGAGGATAATATCCTTATCAAGGTTACGACCGGATGCTAAATCACTATAAGGAAATGGCGTTGAAGTCTGTTTATTATCCTTGCCACGATGTAAAACAATAATTGCATCTTCATCAGCATAAGGGGTGAGCCCGCCAGACTGGCTTAAAGCCTGCATGACTGTGAGACGGCGACCCATCATGATTTCACCCGATTTTACCACCTGACCTATTACATTCACTGAATGTCCGAGTGGAGCTTTGATTAATACTGCCACGGAAGCATCAGGAATGATATTTTCCAGCTTTTTCTTGATTACTTTCTCCGCTGTGGCGGGGGTCATCCCTTTGACTGGAAACGACCCTATAAGAGGAAATGTAACCGTTCCATCCGGAAGCACCAGAACTTCACGATCCAAAGATTCTTCTTTCCATACAGTAATTTGCAGGATATCTCCAGGGCGGATGGTATAGCTGTCATCCGCACTTGCAAAGCTTATCAGGAGGGTGAATATAATTGGAAAGGCTAATATCAGCTTCACAATTTTTTTCATGCGCTCATCCTTTTAGGTAGGTTTTATCTTTCAATCATAGAGAGATAATCATAAATTCGTTTATCCTGTATATTGAAACTCTATAGCCAATAAAATCGTTTTTAGCAATAAATTCTTCTTATTTTATCTGGTATCAATGCGTTATGTGTTTTATCTTACAAATAGATTAATATAGCGTAAATCTATATAAGCATTATATTCTTTCTTTGGAGAAAATAAGGAGATGTACGAAGGATTTTTTGGTCTTAAAGAGATGCCGTTCTCACTTCTGCCGAATGCAGATTTCATGTTTTACAGCAAACGCCACAGCCGCGTCATTAGTCTGCTGGAATATGGGATCGTTAATCATTCCGGTTTTATGGTGGTGAGTGGTGATGTCGGCTCTGGTAAGACTACCATCATAAGGCATTTGCTCGGCAAGCTTGCTCCAAGTGTTACTGTTGGTATTATTTCTAATCCTAGCCAGACTATAGGCAGCTTGCGCAGTTGGATTGCTAATGCTTTTGAACTTGATGATTTTGGAAGTGATGAGCTTAAGGCGCACGAAGAGTTCGTTAAATTTTTATTGGAAGAATATGCGCGTGGCAGAAGCACGCTACTTATAATTGATGAAGCCCAGAATATGACTATTCAGATGTTGGAAGATTTGCGGATGCTTTCCAACATAAATAATGAAAGAGATATGTTGTTACAAATAGTTCTGATGGGGCAGCCGGAATTGCTTGCAACTCTTAAACTTCCCGAACTGCGGCAGTTTGTGCAGAGAATATCGGTGCATTACCACTTAACTTCTCTGAGTGTTTCTGATACTCTCGGTTATATTCGTCACCGTTTGAATGTGGCTGGTAGTTCGTATGAGATATTTGACGATCTTGCCTGTACTGCAGTGCATTATTTCTCTTTCGGAATTCCCCGCCTTATAAATCTGCTGTGTGACCAGACCATGATGTACGCCTTTGCTGAAGATGAAAAGAGTATTAACTTCCGGACGGTTGCCGAAGTTGTGCAGGATCGTAATAGCTCAGGACTTAGCGCATTTCGTCCTATAAGGGATGATATGACCGAAAATGAGTTACTTATGATAATATTATATGAGCTGAAAAAAGATCAAGAAGTTGTAGTATGAAAAAACTTGCTTTATGTACGGTTATTTCTGCCCTGTATATACCTACGACAGCGTGGGCGAATCTGGATTATAAATGTTTGAGTGACTGCAAAGGAAGCGGAGAAGTATCGGCTGTTTGTATGACTAAATGCAGCTATGGGATGCAGGATACATCAGTGCAATCCGCCAATCAGGAACAAGAAGAAGATCCGTACAATCAATTTTCTGATATGGAAAGTAAGCCAAGTACTATAAAAGAGCATTATAATTCTATCCAGCAGCAAAATAGTTCGACATATTATGTCTGCATGCCGGAATGCTTGAAAAATAACCTGCAATATAAATTTTGCGAAGAGAAGTGCAGTGATTTGAATTCAGCAAAAAAGCCGTTTTGAGTTAACAAAACGGCTTAAATTGAATATCAAATAAAGAATTATGACTGTAGAATACCTTCTCTTCGTCTAGATAGACGAGAATAACCAAACATTGCGGCAAGAGCAGAGCCAAACATCAGAGCCGCTGCAGGAAGTGGTACGGCAGACACGTTGTAATTAATTTTCCCGACAAAGCCACCAGAGCCATTAGAGAATGACTGCAGGAGCCCAACAAATATACTGGAGAAGTCGATATTACCACCAGAAGTATTGGTTATGCTGGTTGTGCCATTAAGCCCAGATATGTTAGCAGTGGCGAAAACCCCACCGGTTGCAACAGAAAAACCGTTTGAGTTTGCAGAGGCAAAATGTGGGCTTCCGCTCACGCCACCAGCCGAACCAAGTATACTAAATGGGCTAGAAGGAGAAAAAGTGTAAGAAAAAGTTATTTTGCTGTTATTGCCAATAACGCCAGAAATAAGACCAACGCCGGCACCAGGGGTAGTAAAGAAAGTCCCGCTCTGATCAGAAGGGATCAATCCAACGCTTCCTATGTTTTCCCCGCCACCGGTAACTGAGCTGCCGTAATCAACCACGGCAGAATTAGCCACACTGGAGGTGAATAGAACTGCAACAGCAGCCATGATAGCATTATGAAATCTCATAAATATACCCTTAAAAGCTTAAGATTTAAATGTAAAGCAAATAGACTAATCAGAATTAAAGTCCATCCCTAGCAGAGTATTCTTTCGTGTGCAATATTTTTATAATTAACAAAGTTTGAATAAGATATTAATTAATTGCCTTAATGTTAAATTTTATTTCGGCAATTCCTGTAAAATTTTCTTTGCATTCTCTATACTTGGAAAATCATTGCCGTTCCCTGTTGCAATAGTTAATTCTTCTTTTGCTTTTGCGACATTTCCATTTTTCCAGAGTATTGCGCCATAGTGATAGTGAATTTCAGGAGACGCTTTAGGATTTATTTTCAGGCTGCGTTCCAGCATTATTAGTGCCTGTTCAAATTTTCCCTGACGGTAATAAACCCAGCCAAGGGTATCGAGGAATAAATGATTTTCTGAATCAGCAAATTGTTTGACTGCCCGCATTGCTTTTTCCAGCTCTTCTGGTTTTCCATACTCATGATCTGCGATTATTGCCGCCATATTGTTGGATGCGGCATCAATTTTTGGATTGTTTTTTAATATATTTTCATATAATTCCACAGCTTCTCTATATTTGCCACTGACCCGCAAAATATCGGCTTCCAGCATGAGAGCTCTTACATCAGTTGGAATTTTATCTGCTGCAATTTTCAGAATCTCTATAGCTTTTTCATTGTTTTTCTGCTCTGCATATATCCTTGCGCGGTGAATATAAGCTGACTGGTTCGATGGATTATTCGCTATTGCTTTATCAAAGGCGGAAGCCGCCAAATCTTTTTTTCCAAGCTTAATATAACATTCTCCAAGAATTGTGTTTACATAAGCACTGTCAGTTTTTAATGAAGCTATATATTTTGTAATATTTTCCAGAGCAGCATTATCGTTATTGTGAGTTTCCACCAGCGAATAAAGAGCGTGTTCGGAAAGGGGTGACGTTGGATCAGCATCTATAACCTTGGTATAGTAGGAGATTGCTTCCTTGCTGTTATCATTGCCTGCGGATATTTGCCCTTCCAGAAAAGCTGCAGTTAAATCATGCCCTTCAATTTTGGTTAGATTTTTAATTGCAAAATGGGCTGTTTCAAAATCTTTCATGCTAATCGCAATTCTTGCTGTATTTTCCCAGCCTATTGAATATCCCGGAGCAACTTTATTAACCGAAGCCGATATTTTTAGTGCCTGCTGGTTATTTCCATTGAGGTTATATAGCTGGGAAAGGCGCACCAGTGCAGAGGTATTTGCTGGTTCGATATCAATTAATTGGTTCATGGTTTCGATTGCCAAATCATTATATCCCTGAAGCAGCAGAACTTCCGCGAGCATACTAAGTGCTTCCGTGGCTTTGGGCTGGCTGTGGATTATAGCACGCAGGTCGGAAACCGCGAGTTGATAATCTCCCTGTGACGAAAAAATATTGGCGCGCACCAGAAGAGCTTTGGGGTTCTTAGGAGATTTTTTTAACACAGCCTCAACGATTTTTCTGGCGGTCTCCTTATCTCCCTTGGCAAAATCAATTTTAGCCAGTGAAGTCTTGGCATTCAGGCTGTATTTATCATCATTTTCTTCGGCAATTATCTGTTTCAGCAGGTCTATTGCTTTTTCCGTGTTATTCTTCTTCAAATATATATCTGCAAGCCAAAGATATATCTCCTTATTATCGGGATATTGCTGCATATAGGCGTGGATTTGTTTTTCTACAATTTCTATGTCACGGTTTTTTGCAAGGAAATTGACTAACTCCTGCTTTATTTCCCAGCTATTTTCTATATCATCAACCGCTTTGCGTAAAACAGTTTCAGCCTCGTCAATTTTCTGCGCACCGATATAAATATTGGCAAGGTATATCCTGATCCCTATGTCTTTTGGCTTGAGTTTAAAAATCTCATTATAGGTTTCGTTTATTTTTTCTATATTGAGAGGTGTTTCATAAATTTTGCCTTTCAACATGAGCAGGGACGTATCTTTTGGGTTACGCTTTATCCCCTCTGTCAATATTTGTTCAGCTTTGTCCTTCTGACCCTGCTCCAGATACATTCCGGTAAGTACAGATGTCGCTGTGATATTTGCTGGATCTTTAGAAAGAGCAAAACGTGCTTCTTTCTCGGTATTTACAAAATCTTTTTTCCGCAGAAAAAGTGCCGAATTAAGGGCGTGAGCTTCGATATTTTGTGGGTCATCTGTAAGTATGGCATTAATTCTTTTCTGTGCTTCCTCCAAGCTGTTTCCTATCAAGTGGTAATGTGCGACTTTGATCTTTGCCTTGTGGAAATGCGGATCTTGTTGTTCTGCTTGCATGAAAGCAGCAAGGGCGGCGCGGACATCGCCTTCTGCTTCATCAACTAGACCCCATCTATATTCAATTTCGACATCGGTTGGGGTGATTTTTGCAGCATTTTTATATTCAAGCCGTGCTTTTTTAAATTCTCCGCGCTCAAACAAAACATCGCCACGTTTGATATGTTTTGCCACTTTCTCAAGCGGTGTATCATTGTCATAGGCAAAAAATGCAGAAGTAGCGGCTATCAGCATGATAATCGTAATATTTCTTATATGTGACTTTTTCATAATAACCATTACATATTTGTTGGTAATGACATGCTACTGGCTGGTAGGAAATCCTTTATAACAGGATAGCTCTTAGAAAGAAACTGTACTAGTCTTTTATCAGCATTTTCTATATCCTCTTTTTTCTCAATCTGGGTAATAAGCCGTATTAATGCGCCATCGCTGCGCTTCAGTTTTATCGAATCGAGCATTATGTACAATTTTGCATAAGATGTCTCGGTAACGTTGCGCCCACGCTCGTCAAACCAGTAATAAACCAGCTGGGCAGCATCGCCTCGGCGGATCAACAGGCGCGATACTTTGAGTTTCAGGCCATCCATAAGAGTAATGGTTTTAATGGATTTATCGGCGATCTGCCAGCCACCGCCCGGAATGCAATTGGCAGGAGAATGCGCCGACGAACCTATCTTCTGCCTTGTATAATAAGCAACATATAGATTAACCGGAATTTTTTCATCATTTATTTTATAATCAGACATCAGGTAATCGGTAAGCTGCAAACCGTTAAGCAAATCTCCATCCAGATATTGCTGTTTGCCATGCCATTCACCAATTACATTCGGGAAAAAAGAAAAGTCTTTATGCTTAGGCGTAATTTCATCTTGCCTATCGGCAAGACCACCGCCAAATATAGTCGCCAATATTATGGACATCGCTATTGCGGCTAGAGTTGGTGGCGCAAAACGTATATTGCCGGATGTTATTTTGCCATTAGGGATGCCGAAAATTTCACTGCGGAAACGCCCTTTGCTGCCGATCCGTTGTAATAATAGCAATTCGATAATTAATAGTGCCACGCAAAGCAGGAATATCACCCAACCTTCAAAATCGTGTAAAAAGCCTTCTGCCATTTCCTGACCCCAGAAATTTACGGTAATTCCGACAGCAGCAATGCGCAGGGAATTCATGCCTATGGCAATTGGGATGGTGGAAAAAAATATCAAAACCCGTTTCCACATCTTATCATCAAGCATGTAGGCAACAAGATAACCAAAGCTCATCAGCGGGAAAAGATAGCGAAGACCGCTGCAGGCTTCCACTACCTGTAATTTATATTCTCCTAAATCTATAATATTGCCTTCCTGAAAAACACTTATTCCTACTGCCTCAAGGATAAAAACTCCGATATTTGAAGATATAAGCTGGAGTTGTCCGGAAAGATTGGCATAGACCAGATGGGGCAGGGGAATGGCAAACAATAGATAAATAAAGGCGGGTGCTAAAATTTTAGTAGCTTTCGTTCCGAGATAGGCTGTCGTAATTCCTGTAATTGCCAGTATGAAGCCATATTGTCCTATTGTTGGGAAATTTGCCAGAGTGCCTAATGTTAGAAATACTCCGCTGATTAATAAGCTCCCTACACCCCACCAGGAGGGGCGGATTTCCGGTTTGGTTTCGGCAAGCCCGTGCCAGCCGATTAGCAGGGCGATAAATGGTATTATCATCCCGTGGCTGTATTCCTCGTTGCCCCAGGCAATAAATAAATCATGGCGCATTCCATGATGGGCAAAGACAAGCAGTGCCAGGCATAATATGCCGGTAGCAATATATAATTGGCTAAGAGTTCTGGTGTTGTTCATAGCTCGTATCTGCAATATTATTATAATTCAATTGGTTAATAGATGCACCGAATCTTCATTAAATTGTCACTATTGCTAGGACAGTAGATAAGTTATGCTGGTATCTGACAAGTAAAATTTGCTGCGAAGCGAGCGTAACTCAAAAATAATAACTATATAGATTATTAACTTATAAATTAACAATTATTATGAAGCCTGATAAACCTATCAATATTCTAACTGCTGATCTTGTAATCCCTGATCTTATTGTTCGTGTGCAAGATAGTGAAAAACTACAGAAATTAGTGAGGCATTATAAGCTTGAAGGTGTATCTAAGCAGGCACTTACCGATGAACAATTCGCAGAATTTTCTGCAGTTGTGAAAGAAATGAAGGCGGCTGGCAAGCTTACAGTTGAACCGGGTGGTTCTTCAGCTAACGTATTGGTTACTCTCAGTAAGCTTCTTGGCAAAGGGAAGTTAAATACTAAATATCTTGGTATTGCCGGGGATGATGAATATACTGAAAAAGCAAAAACTTCATTTAATGAAGCCGGAGTAGAACTGTTTCCTGACCCAAAAACCTATCAGAATAACGCTCCTAACCCGCAATCGGCCAGGTCATTTGTTTTGTTGTATGAAGATGGTCGCCGCACAATTGTAACCCATCCGGGAAATGCAAAATCGATACTAAAGCCCTATCATATCACCGATGATATGGTTAAAGACAGTGATGTGGTATTCGTGCAAGGGTCGTTATGGCAAAAATTTGATGAGAAATTTCCTGATAAGCTGGTAACGCAGCGTTGGGATAATAAGCACGATAAAAAAGAATTATGGCTTGCTTTGCCTACCCATGCAAAATTTGGTGAAGAGAATGCAAAAAAATTTCAATGGCTTATACCCAGTGCTAATTTAATACTTGGCAATATGGAGGAATTAGCTCGCATTTATCAAGTTAGCCACAATAATCCGGAAGCCTTAAAAAAACTGCAACAGACATTTAACAATGAGCAGCATGTTTTGCGAGATAATGGATATACTAAAGGACAAGTTGCTTTTATAACCTTGGAGGATCAAGGGGCAGCTATTGTTACGAAAGACAAAATTGAATTTGTCAATACTCGGGATATTAAACCTGAAGAAATAATAAACACCTTAGGTGCAGGCGATACGGCTTTTGCTGGTTTCGCGGCTGGTTACCTTAAAGGGTTACCACATCAAACATCAGCCGAGATTGCTATGGCATTAGCCAATCAAAAATTGCGGCATAATGGTCCGCGTCTGAATGATCCGCAAGAAGCCCTGAAACAATCTTCACCGTATCTCGCTTCTTTAGTACTTAGTGATGCAAAAGATAGGGAGCTGGTTGGCTCTGCTAGATAGTGTTTTTATTTTGATGCACTCTTTATCTTCTCCAAAGTCCTGAGTCCGCCAAGTCCGAGCATTCCCATCAGCACAGTTGACAGGCTTTGCATATCGAATGCTGGCAATTCCACTTTCCCACCATGATTGACGATGATAAACGCAAGAATTGGTTGGATTACGAAATGATAGGCGAAGGCAGCACCGCATACCCAGCCGATGAACGGTCGCCATCCCGATACAAAAATATTCTGGTTTGTCGCTTCTTCCTTATTTATCTCACTTTGCATCTGGTCGGCGGAAAGTGCCAGGCGCAGTTCCTCAAGATCGAAAGCTCTCTCCGCTTTTATAAGCTCTATTTTTGCCTTTTCCCGCTCCTGCGGATCTGGGATGATTTTATCAAGCAACTGTGAAATAGCCGGAATTAATGTAAGCCATGCAGCCATAATATCCTCTCTATACAAGTTAAATAATGATTAAAATGCAAAAAATTATGTACTGGAAGAGATAAAATTGCTTTTTTACAAGGAGATATAAACCCAGAAGTTAATTTTTGGTTTATGTAACAAAACGTAACAAACATTGATTTGAAATACATGGACATAATCCGTAATTTGAACCTGTATGAGCTCAAGAATTTTAGGAGAATCAAGTTGATAAATAAGAATATACACTCTCTGCAGACCACGCTTTCTAATAAAGTTTCCTGTAAGGGGATTGGCTTGCATAGTGGCGAGCAGGTGATAATGAATATTCTGCCAGCTTCTGCAAATACTGGCATTGTGTTTAAAAGGCTGGATGTTCTGTCTGCACATGCTTTGGTGCCGGCACGTTTTGATTTGGTGTGTGAAACCAATCTTGGCACTACTATCAAAAATGAACATGGGGTTAAAGTTTCCACTATCGAACATTTGATGGCAGCCATCTGGGGTGTTGGTATTGATAACGCCATTATTGAACTTAGCAGCTCTGAAGTGCCGATTATGGACGGGAGCTCCGAGCCGTTTGTATTTATGCTGGAATGTGCCGGTATTACTACTTTGAAAGCTCAACGTCAGGTTCTCAGGGTTCTGAAAACCGTAGAGGTTTACGATGGCAGTTCTTATGCACGCATTTCGCCTAATAGAGAAGGTGACGTTGGAATGCTGCTGAATATAGAAATTGATTTCAATCATTCATTGATTGGTAAGCAAACTGCCGAGTATGATTTCCGTGAGGTAAATTTCAAACAAAGCATCAGCCGCGCCCGTACTTTTGGATTTGAACATGAAGTTGTCGCACTGCGGAATATGGGGCTGGCACTTGGTGGGTCGCTCGACAATGCTATTGTGGTTGGCAAAGACAAAATCGTGAATGAAGAAGGTCTGCGTTATGATGACGAGTTTGTGCGTCATAAAGCTCTGGATTGTGTGGGCGATTTGTTTCTGGCCGGGTTTAGGATTGATGGTACGGTGAAATTCCGTCGCAGCGGTCATGGTATCAATAATAAATTGCTGCGCGCTCTGTTTGCTGACGATTCTGCTTATATAATAGAAAGTGAAGACGCAATTTCAACTGTTCCTCCTTTGCATATTGCAAAAGCCGCTTACGCTTAAAATTTATCTTGTATGATAGGATATTTGCCTGATATAAAGCGGGAATGCGTTATTCAAAATTTTTACTGTCCGTTTCTTTAGCGTCCCTTCTTGTTGCCTGTTCCTCCGGCAAGGATGAAGATAATGCACAAAAACCGCCAGAATCAGCCGAAAAGCTGTATAGTGACGCGCGTACAAAGGTTGACGAGGAAAATTACAAAGAAGCCATAAAGACTTTCGAGGAAGTAGAGCGGCAACATCCATATTCATCCTGGGCTACCAACGCTCAGGTTATGTCGGCTTATTCAAGTTATGAAATGGAAGACTATGATTCGGCGGTTTCAACGTTGGAACGCTTTGTAAAGCTATATCCTGATAATGAATCAACGCCTTACGCTTACTATCTTATCTCAATTTGCTACTATGACCAAATATCCGATGTTGGGCGTGATCAGAAAATAACAGAGCAGGCTCTTGTTGCATTGCGTGAGGTTATGCGCCGTTTTCCTGATTCCAACTACGCGCGTGATGCCAAAATCAAGTTGGATCTAACGCTGGATCATCTGGCAGGAAAAGAGATGCAGGTTGGGCGTTATTATCTGAAGCGTGATGACACGCTGGCAGCGGTTAACCGTTTCCGCTTTGTTGTAGAAAATTACCAGACTACCAGCCATACACCAGAAGCCTTGCACCGTTTGGTTGAAGCCTATCTGAAGTTGGGAGTTACCGAAGAGGCAAAGCGTTATGCGGCGGTGCTTGGACATAATTTCCCTAATAGTTTATGGTATCGTGACAGCTATAAACTCATGACTAATGCTGGTATTAAACAAGATGAACCAGGCAAGAAAACAGCAGATATTCCTCCAAAATCTTCTTCCTGGTGGGAAAACATAATTTAACAAAATTATATGCTTATACAGCTTTCCATTCGTAATATCATTCTGATCGAAAGCTGTGATATTGCCTTGAAATCGGGCTTATGTGTGCTTTCCGGAGAAACTGGTGCTGGCAAATCCATCTTACTTGATTCATTAGGATTGGTGCTGGGTGCGCGTGCCGACAGCAGCCTTATCCGTGGTGGCGAAGCGCAAGGCGCGGTATCCGCCGAGTTTGATATTACTCGCAACATTGCTGCCAAAAATATACTTGCCGAACTGGATCTCGAACCAGCCGACACTCTTATAATCCGTCGCAGCCTTACTTCCGATGGCAAGACCAGGGCACTTATCAATGACCAGTCAGTAACCGCATCTGCCCTTAAACGTATCGGTGAAACATTGGTGGAATTGCATGGGCAGCATGACCAGAAAACCTTGCAGGATGCGGTCTTACACCGCGCTATGCTTACCGATTATGCCAAACTAACAGACGCGCAGAAAACAGTGGCAGAGCATTATCATAAATGGAATGAAAGCAAAAATGCGATAGCTGAGTTGCTTAAGGAAGTAGAACTGGCCACCCGTGAACAGGAATATCTGCGCCATATGCGCGGTGAACTTAAAGTCCTGAATCCGCAGTTTGGTGAGGAAGATACTCTCACCACTGCCCGCGCTGGGATGATGCAAAGCGAAAAAATGTTTGAGGTTTTGAATGAAGCTATTGGAGAACTTAATAGTGGCAAGGGCGTTTTAAGCGCACTTAGAAACTCCCAGCGCACACTTACGCGCTCCGCCTTAACTGCCACAGCAGAGGTTTTTGCACCAATTATTGAAGGGCTGGAAAAAGCCTCCATAGAAGCCGAGGAAGCACTCTACGCGCTGGAAAAGATCGGGCAGGAAGCGCAGTTTGACCCACGCAAACTGGAGGAAATGGAAGAACGCTTGTTCGCGCTTAAAGCTGCTGGTCGTAAATATAATTTGCCAGTGGATGAGCTGGCTGTCCTGCGTGATGAAGTGGATGAAAAACTGGCGATAATTGATTCGCAGGAGCATAAGTTGAAAGCCATGAAAATGGCAGAAAGTGAAGCAAAATCAGAATTTTTGAATCATGCCAAGAAGCTTTCCGAGCAGCGCAGGAAAGCTGCCATCAAACTGGAAAGCGCGATTGAAAAGGAACTAACGCCGCTTAAGATGGAAGGAACACGTTTCCGCGTGCGGATTGATAATTTAGAGGAAACGAATTGGGGCGCGCACGGTATTGATTATGTGCAGTTTGAATGTGCCACTAACGTCAGCAAAGGCGCGAAGGATATTACCTATTCATCACTCGGAAAAATTGCATCAGGCGGCGAGCTTTCACGTTTTATGCTGGCGATGAAAGTAGCTCTTTCCAGCGTTGGCAGCGTTTCAACTATTATTTTTGATGAGATAGATACTGGCACAGGCGGAGCAGTGGCGGATGCTATCGGCAAGCGACTTGCAGAACTGGGTAAAAATTCCCAGGTGCTGGTGGTAACTCACCTGCCACAAGTAGCAGCACGTGGCAGCCAGCATCTGCTAATTCAAAAACAGCAGAAAAACAAAAAAATTGTAACCAATGTAACCGAGCTTTCTGGCGAAGAGCGACAGGAAGAACTAGCGCGGATGCTGGCGGGTGAAACCATCACCACTGAAGCTCGCAAAGCCGCGCAGAAACTATTGGAGCAGGCGGCATAGGAAACTAATTCAGTCTTTTCGCCAGTGTTAAAAGTTCTTGTTGTGATAAACGCTGCAACTCTTTTAATCTTTCTGGAATATCCATGCTGTGATGAAAGATGGCTGCTATTACAAAGATATTATCGCGGATAATTTTATACACCACATAATAGTGCTGTATATGTTGCAACTCAAAGCCCATGTTGTTTTTCCAATCAAGATGTTTATTGGTTTCATTTTGGTGGTTTACGACTATTTCACCAAAGCCTTTTTTGAGTAGGGAGGAATATTTGTGCATCTGCTGTGTGCCATATTTTTTCTTGGTATATATAAGAATATTCCGAAAATGCTCAGATGCAGTTGGCGTAAATACAATACAACCACTCATAACTTAAAGTTTTTCTGCGGCAATCTGTGTTTCTATTTCGTCTAGTATTGATAGAGGCACGAATATATTATTTGATATTTCATCATTGGATTTTAGTAATTCCTTAAACACATATAATTTTTGCGCATCTCTTTCCATATCTGAGCGAATCAAAGCTCTCACATATTCGCTGGGCGTAGAATAATCCTTGCTGCCATTTGTACGGATATCAACATAAGCCCGCATTTCATCAGGCAAACTAACATGTAAACTGCTGGTCATTATGTAGTTCCTTATTTGGTCTTAAGTTGCTATTTTATAATTACATAATTATTGTAAAATGTCAATAGATGACATAATTTATAGAAGCAATATGTTTCAGGAGACCTAAATAAGTGTTGTTTGACTTTAGTTTTGAGGATGCGCGTGCGCGCTGGCAGAAGCTGGCAAAGGAAATCCGTCATCATGACGCGCTATATTATCAGCAGGACAGGTCGATTATTTCCGATGCGGAGTATGATAAACTCCGCCGTGAGCTGGAAGGGTTGGAAAAAAAATTCCCGCAATTGCAGACGCAGGACAGCCCAACCCAGAAAGTCGGCGCGCCACCACTGGAGAAGTTCGCCAAAGTGAAACATTCTATGCCGATGCTATCACTGAATAATGCGTTTTCTGAGGAGGATGTTAGAGAGTGGGACGCACGCAATAAGAAGTTTTTAGGATTGAGTGATGATACTAAGATTGCTTACGCAATTGAAGAAAAAATAGATGGGCTGTCATTTTCAGCGCGTTATGAAAATGGAAAATTTGTATTAGGGCTTACGCGTGGTGATGGTGAAGTTGGTGAGAATATTACTGATAATCTCTCAACAATTTTACCGCTAGAATTAGAAAATAATCCGCCAAAAATACTGGAAGTGCGCGGCGAAGTTTATATGTCGCATCAGAATTTTAATGAGCTTAATTTGAGCCTTGCTGATGAAGAAAAATTTGCTAACCCACGTAATGCGGCGGCAGGGAGTTTGCGGCAAAAAGATGCTTCAATAACCGCGGGGCGCAAGCTGGGTTATTTTGTGCATGGTGTAGGTGAATCTTCGTTTGTCACCCATAGTGCAATCGGTCTTATGGAAAAAATAAAAGACTGGGGATTTAAGGCAATTCAGGAAAAGAAAGCGGAAAATGTTGATGATTTACTTTCATATTACCTGAAATTACAGGAAAGCCGTGGTCATCTTCCATATGAGATTGACGGCGTGGTTTATAAAATTGATGATTTGGAACTCCGCAAAAGGCTCGGTGAAGTCGCCCGCGCGCCACGTTGGGCGATTGCCCACAAATTCCCAGCTGAGCAGGCGGTTACCGTTATAGAATCCATTGATATTCAAGTTGGGCGCACTGGTGCTTTAACTCCAGTTGCTCGTCTAAAACCTATAACTGTCGGCGGGGTGGTGGTTAGCAATGCCACTTTGCATAATGAAGATGAAATTGCGCGCAAGGACATCCGCGTTGGTGACACGGTGGTGGTGCAGCGGGCAGGGGACGTGATTCCGCAGATTGTTTCTGCTACGCGTAAAATTGAAACGCCGAAATATATTTTTCCTGATATTTGCCCTGTTTGCGGCAGCCATGCTGTGCGTGAAGAGGGCGAGGCAGCGAGGCGTTGCACAGGTGGATTACGCTGTGAAGCGCAGTTGGTTGAACGCATCCGCCATTTTGTGAGTCGTGGGGCGATGGATATTGAAGGGCTTGGTGAAAAACAAATTCAGGCTTTCTGGAATGATGGACTCATAAAAAATGTCACTGATATTTTTACGCTGGCAGAAAAATCAGATGAAATTGAAAAGCGCGAAGGATGGGGTAAAAAATCGCTGGAGAATTTGCTCGCGGCTATTGAAAAATCACGCGATGTTACGCTGGAAAAATTCATATATGCACTGGGTATCCGCCATATTGGCGAGGTTACGGCAAAGCTGCTGGCGCGGGAATATAGCAATGCAGGAAATTGGTTTGCGGGGATGAGAAATCTGGATGCGGAGAGGTTGCAAAATATTAATGGCATTGGTGGCGTAGTGGCAAAATCTCTCGCTGATTTTTTTGCGGAAAATCATAATGCGGAAATCGTGGAAAAATTGCTAACGCAATTGCGGGTCATGGATGCAAAGAAAATAGAAAGCAACTCGCCAGTTGCAGGTAAAACCGTGGTGTTTACTGGAACGCTAGTTAAAATGACGCGTGCGGAAGCCAAAGAACGCGCGGAAACCCTTGGAGCAAAAGTGGCAAGCAGCGTTTCCGCGCAAACTGATTTTGTTATCGCTGGCGCAGATGCTGGCTCAAAACTGAAAAAGGCCACGGAGCTCGGAGTGCGTGTTCTTAGCGAAGATGAATGGCTGGAGATGATAAAATAAAATGAAAAAAGCCTTTGAGAAAAATCCTTTTGCGCAACCCTCTATCTACTGGCAAGTGTTGTTTTTCCTGCCATCCAGTGCGGTGGGAACGGCGGAGGAAGCATTCTCCGATATTGCCACTTCCGTTGCCAATTTTGAAACTGACGAGGAAAAAGGAATCTGGACTTTTGAGCTTATATGCGCTGAAAAACCTGACGCAGATGAGATAAAAAGACGTTTGCTGGTGATTTCCTCGCTGCATAATATCTCTTTGCCAGAAGTAAAAATAGAACAATTGCGGCAGGATGATTGGCTGGCGCAGGTGGCGCGGGATTTTCCACCGCTTTCCATCGGGCGATTTTTTGTGCATGGTTCGCATGTGGAAGGCTTGCCCAATCCGAGCAGTATTTCCATTCAAGTTGATGCTGGGGCAGCCTTTGGTTCGGGTGAGCATGGAACGACGCGTTGCTGCCTTGAAGCGTTGGAATTTTTGGCAAGAAGTCGCAAGTTTCATAAGGTTCTGGATATGGGAACAGGTTCTGGGATTCTTGCCATTGCTTCTGCCAAACTTTGGAAAACTGATATTCTAGCGGTGGATCTCGACCCAGTTTCGGTGCGGGTTACTGGTGAAAATACGGCAATAAATCAGGTGCGTAAATATATAAAGACAGGTGTTTCTGATGGCTATAGCGCGATGCAGGTGAAGCGCGCAGCACCTTATGACCTGATAATTTCCAATATCCTTGCCCGCCCGCTTATCGCTTTCGCTCCATATTTAAAACAAAACCTCGCGGTTGGCGGCGTTGCCATACTTTCAGGATTGCTTACCTCACAGGAAAAACAGGTGCTTGCAGCACACCGCACACATGGGTTATATTTAAAGAGAAAGTTTGTTTATCAGGATTGGTGTACGTTAGTAATAGGATAAAAAAATGGCAGGTAAAATGAAGAAAATTATAGAAAAGTGTAGAAGAAGATTGCCTTTGTATTTTGTTTTGGGAATTTCGCCAGTTGGGTATGTAGTATTGGCTATTATATTTTATAGTCTTGGATATTGTGGGGGGGCGATTGGAAGTGGTGTAAGTTGTAATAAACTACCAGAATGGTTATCGGGATATAGAGAATATACAATAAACATACTTGCATTCTGGGAAATCAGTTTTATTTTTATGGGCGCTGGAATTGTTTGGGCTTTAATTGCTTTCATCATATGGATCAGAATTATAATTGGTATTATGTGTTTTACGTTTTATGCGTTAAATAATGTTCTTTATAGAGTATTATTAATAAATTCAATTTTACAAAAATTTATGCGTAAGCATCAAATTTTCTACAGAGATAAAATACATAACGATAATGACAAATAAATTATCACAACTAAGAAGCCTAATGGTAAGTAACGGGCTGAATGCCTACCTGCAACCGGTGCATGATGAATGGATGAGTGAATATCCGCCAGCCTGCAATCGGCGCGTGGAGTGGCTAACTGGCTTTTCTGGCTCGGCTGGGCTGGCTGTTGTTCTTGCTGATAAAGTTGCGATGTTTGTTGATGGGCGTTATACGTTGCAGGCAGCAAAGCAGGTCGGCGCGGAATATACGGTGTTAAATAGTGCCGATGTGACACCGCAAGATTGGCTCTCCCAGCAATTGTCCAGTGGTGCAAAAATAGGGTTTGATCCAAAACTTTATACCAAATCTATGTTGGATAAGTTTAAGAAATTTTCTCTAGTGCCGACAGCAAATCTGGTTGATGAATTGTGGGAAGATCGTCCTGCTCAACCTACGACTAAAATATTTGCACATGATGTTATTTATAGCGGTGAAACATCTGTTGCAAAGCGTCTGCGTGTAGCAGGAGAAGTAAAAAAAGCAGGTGCAGATGCGCTGTTTATAAGTGCGCCAGAGAGTGTGTGCTGGCTGCTGAATATCCGCGCGCGTGACACCGAAAATACTCCATTATGTTTGACATGTGCCATTATTGATGGGCAGGGAAATGTTCAGCTATATGTTGATCATGCGCGCCTTGATGAGAAGGTGGTGGAACATTTAGGTGATGGCGTAAGAGTATGTGCGCCCGATTCTTTGAGCGAGGAACTGCGCGCATTCTCACAAAAAACCATGATATTTGACGCACAGACAACAACTATTTTTATTGCTGATTTATGTTCCGCTAGTGGAATAAAATTATTAAAGGGAATCGATCCATGTATTTTATTTAAGGCAGTTAAAAATCCTGTGGAGATTTCTGGAATACGCAAGGCGCATATACGTGATGGGGCTGCGGTGGCAAAGCTTCTATGCTGGCTGGAAAAACAGGAGAGTGTGAGTGAGCTGGAAGTGGTTGATAGGCTGCTGCTTATGCGGATGCAGAATGAATTATTCCTTGAACCGAGTTTTGACACAATCGCTGGCAGCGGGGCGCATGGTGCGATTGTGCATTATAGGGCGACATTGGAAAGCAATCGCGCTCTTCAGCAAGGCGAATTATTTTTGCTGGATTCTGGTGGGCAGTATTTTGATGGAACGACGGATATAACCCGTACAGTCGCGATTGGTGAGCCATCGCCGGAACATAAAGATCGCTTCACAAGAGTGCTAAAAGGGCATATTGCACTGGCGACAGCAACTTTCCCTGAAGGTACGGCAGGCTCGCAGCTTGATGCTCTGGCGCGACAATTTCTCTGGCAGGACGGAGTTGATTATGACCACGGCACAGGGCATGGCGTGGGTTGTTTTCTTGGCGTGCATGAAGGGCCACAGCGTATTGGCAAGCGAGGAGGGGATGCACCGCTCAAAGTCGGCATGGTGGTGTCCAACGAGCCAGGATATTATAAAGCTGGGGAATATGGAATCCGCATTGAAAATCTGGTTACTGTAGTAGAAAAATCGGTTGGCGAAAATAATAAACAACAGGGGGGAAAACTTTTTTTAGGTTTTGAGACTCTGACCTGCGCCCCGATAGATACACGGTTGATTGATGTGTCTATTCTTACAGATGCGGAAAAGAAATGGCTTAATGATTATCATGAATGGGTGCACGAGCAGTTATTACCGCAGCTTGATGATAGCGAAAAAGAATGGCTGGCGCGTGTTTGTGCTTTGCTATAGATGCTGCATAGATTGTTTATGAGCGTGTTTTTTCTTGCTCCAGGTTTCTTAATGTAGAAATTACACGATCCATTCCAGATTTTAGTTTGCGCAAGTCATTAAGTGGTTTGTTTCTTAAATCAGGTTCATTTGGCAAATAATTAGCAAATTGTTCTGTGGATGTCGTTTTCCTATAAGTAGTCAAGTCTCCTATGTCTCCGAGTGCTATACGTAACATTCCATCTTCAGGAGATGCTCCAAAATCCTGACCAGGAATAGTTACTATATGAGCTTTAAGCATGAGATAGAGTGATAAATCTTTATCGTCATTTATTCTATTATTTTTGAACACTTCATGGTTAAAATAATCACTATTTTCCGGCATAGTTTCACAAAGCAAATTGCGTAATGCCCTGGATTCTTTAGGTTCAATTTTTTTCCCAAGCCAATGGTTGAAATCAGCAAAGACAAACATTCCACCCTCTGTCGATAAGGCAATCTGATGGTTGCTACCAATCGTGGGTTTTAACTGGGCGTTTATGTAATTGGTCACAAAGTTGCAACGGCGACGGTACATTCCTAGAGTTTTTTCTATACGTTCCGGTGTAAAATAGTTAGGGCTAAATGCTGCTTTCAGAAATGCTTCATTGCCAGCCCCAATTCCCAGATCTGGATTTAACTGCCTGCGTAACATAGCAATGTCATCTGTATTTTGCGATACCGCAAAACCTGGGCCTTTGCGTCCGGCATAACCATGAAATTTAGCAACCGAATTAAATTCTATGCCATGCTTCATTAATTCTGGTTCAATCTCAAAAAGCCCTTTATGTGGAGAAAATGATAAATCCTTGTAAGCGTTATCAAGCACAATTCGGAACTTTGGATGAGTTTTTACATGGGTTTTTAGTACGGTAGCAACTGCTTTCTACTGTGCTTCCGTCAAATCCTGACCGGTAGGATTGCATGGATAATTGAGAATAAGTGCATCCGGTGGTGGTTTTCGTTCTAGGAAATGTTCAAGTGATTTTGCATCCAGTTTCCAGCCGGTATTACGAGTATCAATTTTAATGGTCTCAACGCCTGGTATTTTTTTAAGCGCATCGAAATACCATGCATATGCAGGTATAGGTATCAAAACCTTGAGTTTATTGTGTTTTATAATTTCACCATCTATTTCGGTGTCTTTATTATAAAGTGCTAAAAAATATTCTTTAATCGTTTCAGTTATGCCGCCGACGATAGCTATCTGATTGCAATTCTCATCAAACTGATAAGTAGTTTTGCGTATTTTCATCATAAAATCTGCTATGGTTTTTCTCGTAGATAGGTCACCTATGCTGGAACCATAACGTGAAATACCATCATTTTGATGAATATCCTTATGCACGAGGTCTAACAATGCCGGATCAACCGGAGTCCCTGGATTTCCTAGTCCTAGATTGATAATATCAGTATAAGCAGGTTTGCTTTGCAGAAGGCGCTGCAAGTCATTTAATACTCCAGTAAAGGGACGATCTAATTTCATGATGATTAATACGAGTGAAATTAAATTAATGATTTATTGCATTGCATGACAAACTGTCCATCGGATCATATATAATTACGTGTTAAATATATTAATTTCAAATAAGGATTTTGTATATATAATTTAATATAATTATTAATTTGTGGCGGAAAGTCAAGTGACGACTTCGATTTTCACAGCCATTTTGTACTAGAATTATACGTTTAATCTATATTTTTTGAGAGCTATTCTATGGCTTCTAAGCCGTCACCACGAAGTGCCGCATCGAAACTAAGATTTTCTGCCATGCTTTTCAGAATGTCTTGATAAAGTGGTTAGTCATCGACAATCACCATCATATTCTTCATGTCACTACTTTTCTTTGTAGTTCCGGATTCATACCAGAATTTGTGATTTTGCTATACATTTACTCAACAGGTTGTATATTATAGGAATATATTCTTATATAGCGAGTAATAGGCAGCAATTATGAATTATTTCTTTAGACGCTATTTCACTCTGATCGCGATTGCACTTTTCCTGCTGCCGTTTGGCGGTGCGCTTTACTTGTTGACGGATGAGACGAACCAGAGAATCTTGCCGAAGATAAAAGCGGTACCAGTGCCTTCGCTGTTCCTAAACAGGCCATGCTGAAAGGCTTACGACTGCTGGTGGTGGACGATAACGAAGCGGCGCGCGTCATCGTGCGCGAACAACTTGTGCCGCTCGGCGTGGAGGTGGTGGAAGCGGCAACCGGCATGCAGGCGCTGGGGATACTTGAGCAGGATAATCATTTCGATATTGCCATACTCGATTTCATGATGCCACATATGGACGGTGCAGAACTGGCGGAGAAAATGAAGACGAATCCCGCTACAAAAAATATCGCGCTGCTGATGATGACTTCAGCACCTGGTCGCGGTGATAAACAATGGATGGAGGAAATCGGTTTGGTGGGCTATTTAAGCAAACCTTTGGCTTCCTGGCATTTGCGCGATGCGCTGGCCGTTATTGCCGAGGCGCAAAAAAGCGGTAGGAACATCTCTATGGTAACGCAGCATAATCTGAAAGAAGCGAAGGCAGGTGAGCAGAAAAAGGCTAACGAAAAGCTGCATTTTAACAACGCTCACATTCTGCTGGCCGAGGATAATCCCGTCAACCAGATTGTGGCGACCGCCATGCTGGAAAAATACGGTCTGCGCGTGACTCCGGCGGGTGACGGTGATGAGGCGGTGAAGCAGCTTAAAGCGCGCAACTTCGATCTGGTGTTGATGGATTGCCAGATGCCGGTGATGGATGGATATGAGGCAACACAAACGATCCGCAAGCTCGAAGCCCACCAGAAGAGAGCGCGTGTCCCGGTAGTTGCACTCACTGCTAACGCCATGAAGAGCGATGACGAAAAATGCATCGCGGCGGGCATGGACGACTATATCACCAAACCTCTGTGCCAGAGCGATCTGGAGCGTATTCTGCTCACATGGCTGCCAAAAGAAAAACAGGAAGGTAACGCGCAAAAAGAGGAATCGCTTATGGTTGGTGCTACCAACTATACGCTCGATGAGAGAATCTTCAGCGATTTCGCCGAGCTGATGGGTGAAAATCTATCTCTCATTCTCACGAGCCATCTTGATGTGGCGGAGGGGTATGTAAAAGCCATTCAGAAGGAGCTTAGTGCAGGTGATTTCAAGGCGATGGCAAGTGCTGCGCATCCCCTCAAATCCTCCAGCCAGCAGATCGGTGCGATGAAAGTTGCAGAAATCGCCAAGGAAGTCGAACATCTGGCAGGTATGGAAGCACCCGACGTTACCCGGTTAAAAACCCTAGCTGAGCAGGCCCTACAGGCGCAAGAGGAAACTAAACTGACACTCGCACCTTACCTGAAGGATAAAGCAGAATAGCGAAGGCGGATGGTGCCGCTTAGGTGACTCGAACACCCGACCCCTTCATTACGAATGAAGTGCTCTACCAACTGAGCTAAAGCGGCTAAAGCAAAAGCTCTCTTAATTTGAGTGATTACTTGTAATATGGGGTAATTTCAAGCAAAAGCAAACAGGTCTACAGAACATATAGTTATTCCAAATAAGAACTATACAGAATGAGTATAATTTATTTTACCAGTGTTGACTTGCGAATGATTCTCATTTACAACAAACTCTTTAAGATTGATAGTAATCAAGCTAATGTTTTACTTTAAGAAATAAGGATAACATATGAAATTTACTAGTATTTCCATGCTTACGGCGGTTGCAATCTTGCAAGTCACAAGTGCGTTTGCAACAGAAAAGCCTTTGCATTTTGTGCAGCATAATTTTGTCGCAAATAAGGCAATCTATAAGCCGGATGTAATCGAGAAAGATTTTGTGAACGGCTGCGCCAGGGTGCTCTGCTCAGATAAAATCATCAGATGGCCCTACTAAATTATTTAAGGATTTTATAGATAAGTACGCCCCAGGCATTGAAAATAAAATTAAGAATGAGTTTTATGATATTAGGTCTTCAATTTCGCATGGTAGTAAGGTTTTAGATTCAGATATGGGAATTCATTCATTTGGACAAAAGTCCACTGATGAAATTCAAAAATATCGGTTATTGAGAAACGTCGTAGTGGCCTGCCTTATTAATTGGCTTAGAGAAAATCCCCACGCGAACACTTAAGCTAATGAAAAGTGTTCGAACAAATGGTGGGCGGTAGAGGACTGACGCTTCGCCTACTGGCTACGCGCCCTACGGGTCTTTCGGCTTCGCCTCAATGTCCAAAAATCCTGCTGAATTTTTTCGAACCCAGGGGTTCTCGCCCATTCACTTACCACTGATATAAGGGCATAAAATGCCCTTATATCAGTGGTGGACCGTGCTGGAATCGAACCAGCGACAAGCTGATTAAGAGTCAGCTGCTCTACCAACTGAGCTAACGGTCCATATCCTGAGCATTTTCATTCATTCCTATTTAGTCAGGCTTTGGCTCATGCACTTAGTTGTACACCTAGCCTTACCTTCCTAGAGCAGAAACAAAGCAAAGCACTCTGGCGAGTTCCAGAATGTTTATTCGATTTGCTGGGAATGTAAATATATTTGATGAAGAGACAACAATTATATCAGATTTTTATAGAAATGCCAGAAATTTAATTTATCATACTTCACGATAATATGCTGAAAATGCTTGTAAATTTTGTTATACTGACGATTGCTGGTTATTAATTTGTAAGGAGTGTATATGTCCGATTTTAGCATGATGCTGAGAGATTACAGGCTGACGACAGCCGAGATTCTTTATCACCTTCCAGAGCATCCTATGCTTCTGCAAAGCTATGTATGGCAGGATCTGGACATAGCTCCTAAATTTCCTGTCCTCAATAAATTCCTAGGTTTCTGGGAGCAAAAGCTTGATGGTAAGTTGCATTCTGTGAAAGTTGCCAGCACCCAGTTAATCACCCCGTCAAAGTTTATATATTGTAAGGGTGAGCTTAACGTGCATTAGGCTGCCAGCCACTTTTTATCTGTAATAACTGATTTTATCAGTCATTACAGAGGTTTGGGTATATGCGGTGATGCTTTCTCATAAATATTTAATTAGAATTTAGCTTGAGAAAATAGCTATAATTATTAATTTATTATAGAAATATAATTAATATTAATTAAATTTTAATATAATTTATGTTAGAGTTTATTGATGATAAATTTCCTGATATGTGTTACTATCAGTGCTCGGCAAACTGTAATTTGATGGAATTAATAGTACATATGAAAATATTTTCTTCGGGTTTCTTTCGTAAAAATGATGGTTCGGCGATCGTAGAATTTGCCATCGTTGCCCCGTTGTTTTTTTTGCTGGTCTTTGGGATGCTGGAGTTCGGACTGTTTCTGTATAGTAAAGTGATAATCGAAAATATTGCCGTGGAAATTTCGCGCACTGCTTCCATTGGTAAAACTACTGATACTGAGTGCAGTGGCTATCCCGATCGGATAGGCTATATAAAATGCATCGCTAAGAACAGATCGTCGGTACTGATTAATGGTGATAAAGCTCAGGTGCAGATTACCAAGCTGGCAGATGGTGAAACGCAGGTGCCTGACATTTGTTTTGATACAGATCCTCCTAGCAGTGATCCAAAAGAATGCGTTGTGTATCAAGAGGTAAATAATATAGGAAATTATCAAGGGGCGCAGGACAGTAAACTTGGAGAAGCCAGAGAATTAGTAGAAGTGCGTATATCATATCCATGGAGCGTGTTGATGCCACTTGTTGGGCAATTTTTTCAAAGGACCGACAATCAGGGAAATAAAAGAAATGTGGTTATGATTACTGCATCAACCGTCTTAAGGAACGAACCATTTTAATTAATTTTTGCTGCTGCAACATATAAATAAGCTTATGGGTAAAATTATGAAAAATTCGATTAAATCTTTATGGTCTAACAAGCAAGGATTGGCTTTGATAGAGTTCGCTCTGCTTCTGCCATTGTTGCTTCTTGTATTTTTCGGTGTAGTCGAATTTACCCGTTACGTTATGATTACTCAGAGGGCAGAACGCTCTGTTTATGCACTCTCTAATATAATGAGTCAGTTTACTCCGATAAAGGCTACGGAGATTAAAACAGAAGCAAGCACGAAAACGCTGGATGGCGAAGTTTTCGCGCAATTTTCCAGAACCATGGATGTTTATAATACTGCTTCTGATCGCATAGCTATTATTTCTTCTATAACTAAAACAGGACCAGGTAACAACAATGGCAGCATAACTATTAACTGGCAAAGGTCTGGCGGTGGTAGTTTGTCTTCGTCTGAGGCGGTAAGTTTGCTTAATGGAGTTAATGCAGCTGCTATCAATTCATCAACATCAGAAAATGGCTCTACTGCCGGAACATCTCCGAGTTTTCCTGGTGCCAATGGTCAGCTGATACATAATGCCATGTCTGATATGAAGCAGGGTGAAAACATGATCATAACTGAGACATTTTATAATTACCAACCGTTTTTAAGCAACATTCTCGGTGCATTTGGTTCGGCATCTGCTAAAGGAAATATAATGAAATCGGTGGTATTTACCCGCCCACGCAATGGTGATATTGATACTTTAAAGCGTCCTGATGATGATACAGATCCAGAGGAAGAACAGTTTGGTAATAAGTATTCTTTCTGTGCCGATATTACATTGGTGCCTGTTTCAAGAATCTGCTCTTCTAAAACGGAGCGTGTTGGTTCGGATTGTAAGGTAATCACTAAATGTCGTACTTGTACTACCAGAAAAATTTGCAAGACTTGCACAACTCCGATTAATGGTAGCACAACCTGTGTTGTAGATTCTAACCAACTTATAAATTGTACAGATTCTCAAACTGAAAGAGCCTGCAGTACTGGCGGTGGCGGCGGTGGTACAGGAAATCCAATACCAGATTCTCCTCCTCCATCATAGTATTTGGGGAGCTGTGGTAGATAAATATGAATTTACATGGGGTATAATATGAAGAGCAATAAAGGTGTAATCCGTTCTTTTAGGGATAATAACGAAGGTGGCGTTTTGATCATGGCCGCTTTCTTTATAGTGGTTCTGGTTGCTCTTGGTGGGGCGGGCATAGATTTTGGTCGTGCCTATCTTCTTAAGATGAAGTCGCAGCAAGCTTCTGATGCTGCAGCGTTGGCTGCAGCTAATCCTGCTGGCTTTAATCCTTCTGCTGATGACAGAAAAAAAGCGGCTGAGATGTATTATAACCTTAATTTTCCGGCGACCTATCTCGGTGTAAAACGTCCGCCTTTGGAGTATGATCCGAATTCCGTAAGTATTACTGTTGGCAATGGCGCGAGTATGAATACCAATTTTATCAGCACCATGGGCAGCCAATTTAATAATCTCAAGGTTTCTTCACGCAGTAGGGTGAATATAGCTAGTGGCGCACCTCGGTATGATGTTATTTTAGTGTTTGATACTTCTGACTCTATGGACTGGACATTTGGTGGCGAGAAGTGTGGGAGCAATGGATTAGTCGCTCCTGCCTGTAACGATGGCGATGTTAATAATCCCAGCACTAATTACTGTTACAGTTCTAGTAGTAACTATTATTCCTGTGGTGCTAGTTCACGACTTGCCGGCTTAAAAACCGCTGCCAATATTTTTGCTGACAAATTGCTGGATGCTGCGGTTTTGGGGAATAACCGTATTGCTCTGGTTAACTGGAATCATACCCTTAAATCCAGGCTGGATTTTGCTAACAATATGGAAGCAGTAAAAAGCCGTATAAACTCTATGACGGCAATAGGCGGAACTAATAGCACAGCCGGATTACAGCAAGCACAAACATATGCTGCTAACTTTAGGACTGACGCGATACACGCAGTTGTGTTACTAACTGATGGTCTTAATACCGGGTTATCTTCACCTGCCACTCATGATGTGGATATTGATAAGGCGAGCTCTAATATTTGCAGTTATTTCAAGAATCGGAATCCAGCGACTGTAGTATATACTATCGCTGTTGGTGATGTGGTGAAGAAAGATGCCAGTGGTGATTTCATTGATAAGGTTAATGGTAAAATTGTTAATGATTTTCTGAGTGAATGCGCCAGTGGCTCATCTGACACTAATCTTGGTAAGTATTATTTTATAAATTCTGGTGATGCTTCGCAGCTCAGCGAAATATTCAAAACCATTGCTGATAGTATTCAGGAGTTGAGAATTACCGATTAGTACTTCAGCGATTCGCGCTTATTAATATATTACTTGAATCTTCCTTCCATATTTATATATAAAGTGGCATGGGAAGTTCTGTAAAAAATATTTTAGTAGCTGGTGGCGCGGGGTTTATCGGTTTTCATTTATGCTCCAGATTGCTTGCACAGGGACATAATGTTGTTGCTGTTGATAATTTCTTTACAGGCTCAAGCAAAAATATCGAACCGCTATTTTCCAGCGGACGTTTTTCGGTTATCGAACATGACATAACCATACCTTATGCCTTTCTTTCTAAGGATGGTTCTAATTTTGATGAAATATATAACCTTGCCTGTCCTGCCTCACCGGTGCATTACCAGCCGGATCCGGTGCGTACTATGATGGTGAATATTTTAGGGATGAAAAATCTTCTGGATCTGGCAAAAGCGCATAATGCACGAATTCTGCAAACATCAACTAGCGAAGTATATGGTGATCCAAAAGTTCATCCGCAATCAGAAGATTATTCAGGCAATGTAACAATTATTGGCCCGCGTGCTTGTTACGATGAAGGCAAGCGTGCCGCTGAAACCTTATGTTTCGATTATCACCGGCAATATAAAACTGATATAAAGGTTGTACGCATTTTTAATACCTACGGTCCTTTCATGCGTCGTGATGATGGTCGCGTTGTTTCTAACTTTATTTGTCAGGCACTAGCTGGCGAACCTATCACTATTTATGGCGATGGTAGCCAGACCAGGTCGTTTTGCTATATAGACGATATTGTTGAGGGAATAATCCGGATGATGGAAAGTGCTTCTGGAATTGTGGGGCCGGTTAATTTGGGTAATCCTGATGAATTTACTATTGAGGAACTGGCAGATAAAGTTCTGGAGAAAACCGGTGGCAAATCATCTATTATCTATAAGCCACTGCCACAGGATGATCCGGCGCAGAGGCAACCGGACATACGTCTTGCCAAGGAGCTGTTGGGTTGGCAGCCAAAAACCTCGCTGGACAGGGGGTTGGACAAGGCAATAGCTTATTTTGCAGAAAAATAAAATTAATAATTTATTAAAGGCTTTTTGTTAATATTAATACATGAAGATTCTGGTCCCCGTAAAGCGAGTAGTGGATTATAACGTACGTATTCGCGTGCGTGCCGATGGTTCTGGTGTTGAAACCTCCGGTGTTAAAATGTCAATGAATCCATTTGATGAAATTGCCATGGAAGAAGCGGTACGTTTAAAAGAAAAGGGCATCGCCAGCGAGATTATTGCCGTTTCAATGGGGGTTGACGCAGCTCAGGAAGTTTTACGCTCGGCCCTTGCTATGGGAGCGGATAGGGCAATTCTAGTTGCCAGTGACGATGAAATCCAACCTTTGGGCGCAGCAAAGATTCTTGCTAAATTAGTGGAGCAAGAGCAACCACAGTTGGTGATTATCGGCAAACAGGCAATTGATGACGATGCCAACCAGACCGGACAGATGCTTGCTGGTTTACTTGGCTGGGGGCAGGGGACATTTGCTTCCAAAATTGTGATAGAAAATAATGCAGCTTTGGTAACCAGAGAAATTGATGGTGGTCTAATGACAGTGAAGCTCGCTCTTCCCGCCGTAATCAGTACCGATTTACGCCTTAATGAACCACGCTATCCGACTTTGCCCAATATAATGAAAGCCCGCAGTAAGCCTCTAACAAAAGTTTTGGTTTCCGAACTTGGTGTTGATGCCACGCCACGCTTGAAACATTTAAAATATGAAGAGCCGAAAAAACGCGCCGGTGGTGTTAAGGTAGCCAGCGTTGCCGAGCTGGTTGATAAGCTGAAGAATGAAGCGAAGGTTATATGAGCATTCTGGTTGTTGCCGAACACGATAATAAACACCTGCATCCTGCGACATTGCATGCAGTAACTGCGGCGTCTCAATTGGACAGTGATATTCATTTGCTGGTAGCCGGAACGAATGCCGTTGCTGTAAGCACGCAGGCAGCTTCTGTCTTGGGTGTAAAAAAAGTTCTATATTCCGACGCGCCTTGTTATACCTACCCGCTTGCCGAAAATATCGCGCCTCTTATTGCTTCTATAGGTAATAATTATACACATATACTGGCAACTGCCACCAGCACCGGTAAGGACATAATGCCACGGGCAGCTGCATTGCTTGATGTTTCGCAGGTTTCAGAAATTATAAAGATTATAAGTGCCGATGTCTTTGTTCGCCCGATTTATGCGGGCAATGCGCTGGAAACAGTTGAAAGCAATGAAGCGGTAAAGATTATAACATTGCGCCAGACGGCATTTGCGCCAGCTTCTGCTACAGGCGGTAAAGCGGTCATAGAAAACCTCGCGCCCTTGCCGATAGGTGAACTTTCCAGTTTCGTGGACTTGCAGGAGAATAAATCTGAACGTCCTGAGCTTACTTCTGCACGTATCGTAGTGTCAGGCGGAAGGGGAATGGGTTCTGCGGAGAATTTCAAGAAACTGGAAGTGCTGGCGGATATTTTGAAAGCTGGCATTGGTGCGTCGCGGGCGGCGGTGGATGCCGGTTTTGTCCCTAATGATTATCAGGTTGGGCAGACAGGGAAGGTGGTTGCCCCTGATTTATATATTGCGGTTGGTATCTCCGGAGCGATCCAGCATCTGGCGGGGATGAAGGACAGCAAGGTGATAGTTGCCATCAATAAAGATGAGAATTCCCCGATTTTTGAAATAGCCGATTATAGCTTAGTGGCGCAGTGGCAGGATGTTTTGCCGGAGCTAGAGCAATTGCTTGCTAAATAATACTACTGCATTATAATTTTCCCTTATTTTTTAATATTAATATCTTCGTATAATACGTCATTAGATGTCGTCATTACCAAAAATTGCTATAGCACAAATAAATGTTACGGTTGGTGATATAGCTGGAAACCATGCAAAAATTCTCGCTGCCTGGGATAAGGCGACGAAAGCTGGTGCGCAGTTAGTTGTGTTTCCGGAACTCTGCATAACCGGTTATCCGCCACAGGATTTAATTCTGTCTCCGGACTTTCGCAAAAAAACTATGCAGGCGGCGCAAGATATTGCAGCAAAAACCGCGGGTGGAGCCGCGCTGATTATTGGCTGTGTATGGGAACAAAATTCTTGTCATGCCAACGAAAGTTGTCATCCAGAAAAAAATAAAGAAGGTTGGATACCAGCCTGCGCTGGTATGACAAATGCTGCCTTACTGCTTGACGGTGGCAAGATAATCCATGTCCAGCCTAAAACCATGCTTCCCAATTATGGAGTTTTTGATGAAAAACGTTTGTTTGAAGCAGGAAATGGCATAATTCCTGTAAATTGGCGTGGGCATAAAATCGCTATCATGGTTTGTGAAGATGTCTGGCATGAAGCAGTGCTTGAACCACTCAGAAAGCAGGAAATAGAAGCCGTATTAGTGATAAATTGCTCTCCCTTTGAAATAGGCAAGGATAAGCAGCGATTGGATGTAGCACGGAAGGCAGCACATGTGATTTCTGCACCATTATTTTACGCAAATTTAGTGGGTGGGCAGGATGATATAGTTTTTGATGGCGGTTCTTTTGTAATGGATGCTGCTGGTGAAATTATTTGCCAGTTTCCGAGGTTTGAGGAGTCAGTAATCCTGTGGGATGCGTCAGCATCAGCACAGGATATCTCCCCTGCTACACGAGATCCTGTGCTATCGCTACGCTCTCCACAGGATGAGTGTTGGAATGCAATGAAGCTCGGGCTTGCTGATTATGTGTGCAAAAACGGTTTTAAAAAAGTTTTATTAGGTCTGTCTGGCGGCATTGATTCGGCAGTTACGGTTGCTTGTGCGGTGGATGCGCTGGGCGCGGAAAATGTTCTGGGAGTGCTTCTTCCTTCGCCTTATAGCTCAAAGGATAGCGTGGAGGATGCGCAGTCAAGCGCGAAGTTGCTTGGTATTGAAACGCGTACTATTCCTATAACTCCTGCCATGGAGGTTTTTTCTAAAATACTGACTTCTGAATTTGCCAAAACTGGCTGGATGGAAGAGCCGGAAATTGGTGGCAATCTGCAGGCGCGGTTGCGTGGGATTATACTTATGGGGCTTTCCAACCGTTATGGCAGCTTGCTGCTATCCACCGGTAATAAATCAGAAATTGCCGTTGGCTATTCCACTTTATATGGTGATTCTTGTGGTGCCTATAATGTGCTTAAGGATATATATAAAACCAAGGTATATGAGCTGGCAAACTGGCGCAATCAGCAGTCACCGGCAATCCCTGCGCGCAGCATAAGTAAACCGCCATCGGCGGAACTGAAGCCAGGTCAGCGCGATGACGATAATCTACCGCCTTATGATATACTTGATGATATTTTAGCCAAACATATTGAAGGCAGGATGTCTGCGGAAGAAATAATTGCTTCAGGGCATGAACAAAAGATTGTTGAGAAAGTGTTGCGGCTGGTGCGTTTGTCGGAATATAAACGCAGCCAATCCTGCCCTGGTGTTAAGGTAACGTCAATGTTATTTGGGAAAGACCGCCGCTATCCGTTAACCAATAAATTTTAGGAATATAAGGTTCAAAATGCAAAAATACCTACCCGTTCCTCTAGTACTTATGACATTTATCTTTGCTTTTGTGGTGAGCTACTCTCTCTGCCTGCCTATTTTGCAGGATTATGACATGGGGTGGCATATTGCCGCGGGTGATTTAATCCGCAGCAGTGGAGCGCTTCCCAAGCATGATAGCTGGTCATTTTCTGGTAGCGAGCAGATATGGTATAACGTGTCATGGCTCTGGGACGTAATCCTTAGTTTTATCCATGAAAAAACCGGTCTGCAGGGGCTGTTTGTATTTACTTCGGCATTACCCGCCATGCTCGTGGCTTTGCTTGTTGCCAGCCTGCACAGCCGTGGTAGCTTTGGTGTGAATGCACAGATTTTTGTGGCGATGATAACTGCTTATGCCATGTTCGAATTCGCAACCGGCAGACCGCAAGTTATCGGAATGTTCCTTGCCCTTGCTTTTCACCATATATTGCATCAAAGCCGTTCTAACCCGACCACATGGAAATTATTTCTATTACCACTTCTTATGGTATTATGGGTTAATCTGCACGGTAGTTTTTTTGTTGGATTTATAATTATCGGTGTTTATGGGCTGGAAGCTATTTATACGATTATCAAGACACATACCGATTCAATTAATTTTGCTCACTGCAAACAATATCTGAATCATTTTATCAACTCAGAAAAAAAATGGTTCTGGCGGTTATTTTATGTTGGTCTGGCGTGCTTAGCGGCGATTCCCCTGAATCCTTATGGCTTTGGCATTATCAATGATGTACTCGTCAGAACATCCAGCAGTGTAGTAACAAAATATATCATGGAGTGGCAGCCATTCGTTTTTGGGAGTGTTATGGGTGCTTCCCTGTGGTTTGTGGCGATTGTATTTTTCGGTAACCTGCGCGTAAGTAATGTGCTGGTTGCTGATAAAATCCTTGTCGTTATCTGGCTTATTTTAATGCTTCTTTCTGTTCGGTATGTTGGCTTTCTATCAATACTTGGCGCGCCGTATCTGGCAGCTAATCTTCCCGCTGATGATTTAAAAGATGAGAATACCAGAAAGCTTCTCGTCTGGATTAACAACCTGAATTATTCACGAGTTATTCTTGCTCTGATCCCTATTATAGTAATCAGCAGTTATTTCCTGCTGCCGGTTCTTGGCAAAGAGCATTATGTGGAAAAAGCAGAAAAATCACCATTGCCCGCTATTAATTTTGTCATGGAGAATTATGCCGGTAAGCGCGTGCTGAATGATTATGATTTTGGTGGCAGGATAATTTACGAGAGTAAAGGCAAATTCCCTGTATTTATGGATGGTCGTGCCGTTACCGTTTATAATGAAAAAATACTTTCCGATTTCATGGCTTTTGTCACTTTGGAAAAAGACTGGCAGAAAACTTTAGAACCATATCAGATTGATGTTATTTTACTGGCAAAAGGGCGGGATTTTGTGAAAGATTATGAGAAGGGACTGTATAACGACCAGTGGCAGGAAGTTTATAGCGATAAGGTTGCCAGTGTTTACGCTAAGAATCAATAACATCAGCCCATGATTTGTTTTCTTATAAGCCATTTGTTTTTATCCTTCATAACCTTGTTTCCATAATATGAACTTTAGTTAATTCAGATGGTTATTATGTATTTTTATTAAATACTGTTAATCTTCACATAACTGTCACTTTACTTAGGGAAAAAGTTAGGGTAGGTTGCCTGAGTTAGTTTTGAATAGAATGGAAGGTCATTATTATGGGTGATAGTCACAACGAAAACGATAAGAAGTGTTTAGATGATGCACTAAAAATTGCAAAATCAGTTGGTAAAAGGATTTCTGATGTTCCTATCGGAGAAATTAAAGACCGCCAACTTTTTGGTAGACAAGTGGATACAAATCATTTGGCTAGTGCTGCTGCTGGAATGGCTTTAATTCAATCATACCAACATTGTATGGATGGGAACCCGCTACCTCCGTTTCCAACCGAGAAACCACCTCAGGACTCTAAACAACGTTAGTGCTGTAAGCTTTTCCTTTCACAAGCACCTGTAGCAATCTTGCATAAAATCTCTCTCTTGGAAAAATGGCAGGGTTAACGGCAGCATATACACTCGTGTACTCGGCTATTGGTTTTATATGCTGATTCCATCCTAATCTTTGAAACAATGCACGGATAGCAGAATTTTACGCTATCAATTTTACTGGCGGCAACAGGCCACGGTCCTACGCTTGGGTCTTTATCATAGAGCGCGCCGGATTTACTGAGAAATATTCCGGAGAAATCATATGGTGCGCGGAAAATTGCGCCGGACGGTCGCGCCACCGCAACTATCTGTCCGGCTTGAATAGCTTCCATCTCGTCATATTGGTGGTCTTCAATTTTGCCATTATTTTCCCATGCCATATATATTTTATCATCAGGCTGCAATTCACCATCACGTATTAAATCATTATAAGTGATGCGCGGGCGGACGCTGTAGCGTTCAAAAACTCCGTTATCATCTTTGTTAAACGGAAGTACGTCAGTAATTTTCTGATTATATAAAGTAGCAAGAGTAAAAGCTGCCGCAACGTAAGGCGCATTTGGGTTTTCATGCCTTCCTGCTTCAATTCCGGTCTGGCAGGTAATATTAGGCAGGGGAAAGAGAATGGTCTTTAAGGTTTGGACAGTTACAGTGGCGGAAGCATTGGCGGAAATGGCTTCGGCAAGTTCGGTAAGTACCGCGCGGATGGGGCTGTATTGTAAATCACTGTCATGCTTATGATCAGTGATGCAGGTCATGTTACCACGCGCCGAGTGAATATCAATTATTCCTGAAATATTCTGTCCAAGCAGGTATAATTCCTGCGACCGTTTAATGTGTGGCGTAACATTTTTGCTCGTCAGAAAATCTATGGGAATACGGTTGCCGTCAGGCAGAAGCTCTCCTGTTTCACTAAGCCCGCAGCGGAAAGCATCGCGGGTTTCCTGTGGCGCGCTTGGATTTTCTGTTAGTGCTGCAAAATATTGCCTTGCTGCCAGAGGATTACCGATAATAGCTATTACATCGCGCTTTAATAGCCCTGCTTCAGAGAGCGCGATGGTTAGAGCTATGCCAGCAAGACCTGCCGGTTCATTTCCGTGAAGCTGCGCGAGAATTACAAAAGGCTGCTTATTACCGTTATCAGTACCTTTCAGATGAACCGCCGATGGGATTGTTTGCCCAGCTATCTTGATATTCTTACTTTGCACATAATCATGAACAATGCGCAGATCCGACAAAGTCAGAGTCTTGGCAAAAAACCTATCGCGAAAAATGTCTTTATTCGACATTTCAGAAAAATCGTAGTTATATATTTTCTTTAGAGGCATAATTAATAATATTTTTTTATGGAAGAAATCATATTCATCGGGCTGCCGGGAACAACTCATCATTATGGCGGGTTGTCATCTGATAATGTTGCTTCTGAGCGAAACCGTGGCAGTGAATCTAATCCAAAGCAGGCGGCTTTGCAAGCTATTGCGCTGGCGCGTTACCTGCGTTCACTGGGAATTATGACTGGTATTTTGCCACCGCAACTCAGGCCATATCTACCAATTTTGCAGGAAAACGGGTTTACAGTTGAAAATGCGCCAATTGGCAATCTGGAACAAGCTTCATCATCTTCATTTATGTGGGCAGCTAATGCAGCAACTATAACTCCAACTATAGATAGCACCGATGGTAAATTGCATCTTACCGTTGCCAATCTATACACTAATCCTCATAGGCGCATAGAGGCGCAGGCGACTTACTCAGTTTTGTCACAGATATTTCGCCATGTACCGGATGCCATTGTTTATCCTCCACTTTCATCTACCGAAGGTTTTCTGGATGAGGGAGCGGCAAACCATATGCGCCTTTGTCCTACTCATAATGCAACAGGACTTAACGTATTTGTCTATGGTAAGAGGCAGAATCTGGAAGCATCACAGGCTATTGCCAGAAATCACAATATACCACCTGAACAAGCATTATTTCTTCAACAAAATCCCGATGTGATAAAAAAAGGTGTTTTTCATAATGATGTGATTGCGGTGAGTAACGAAAATCTTCTGCTTGTACATGAGTCAGCTTATGAAAATGGAATGGTTGATATAGCGCAAATTGAAAGAGCATATAAAGCACTGCATCCGCAAGGTAATTTGCAGCTCATTATTATAAGGGAAAATGAATTAAGCGTGGAAGAGGCGGTGCATAGTTATTTCTTCAACAGCCAGATTGTGAGCAAACCTGATGGAAAGATGGTGGTGATCGCGCCTCTTGAGCTTAAAAATCTTTATGCTGGAAAAGCTGCAGAACTAATGGAAAAAATATGTAGGTCTGCGAATAATTCAATTGATGAAGTGCAATATCTCGATTTACGCCAGAGTATGAAAAATGGTGGAGGGCCAGCTTGCCTGCGCCTGCGTGTCCTGCTTACCGAAGCGCAGGCAGAGGCTTTGCAGGCAAATACCGGAATCCTTGTTAGCGAAAACAGTCTTTCCAGAATGGAAGAACTCGTGGAGCGTTATTATAGCGAAAGCCTGACCCCAGAAGGTCTGCGCAACCCTGAATTATATAAAAATTGTCAGGATTTTCTTAAAGTGTTTTATGAGATTGTAAATTTAAACCCATGATATAGTGCAATATAATTGCATATAGCGGCATGTCTTGCGATAATCATAATGTCATTAAATTGTAACTTTTATTGTACAGATATTATGGATAGGGTAGCACGCTCAATAGATTATTTGAAAGCGTAAGAATGTACCAACGGTTACTATCTAATCTGGATTTCTGGATTTTCATTGTTTTTGCTCTTTTTCCGGCATTTTATCCGGAACTGAGTCTTGCCGGGGATAACACTGCGGTTGGTGATATGCTTTGCACTGTAAGCGGTTGGGCATTGGGCAATACTGGCAAAGGAATTGCGACGTTATCTATAGTGATGCTTGGTATTCTGGCGTTGCTTAATAAAATGTCATGGAATTTTGCTATTTTACATATAGTCGGCATTGCCCTGCTGGAAGGTGCTGCTGGGGTTGTTGATGCAATAAATGCTGGCGGAACTGGTTGCTTGTAAATATTACTAGCCTTATTTGGCAGTAAGGCATTATATTCATTGTATGATGCAGGAAACCAAAAACTCCCCAGAACTATGGCTCAAGCATTTTCCGGAGCTAAGACCGGAATATAATAAATATGACCGTGGCTATGCAATTATAGGCGGTGGTGGTATTGCCAGCACCGGAGCCGCTAGGATTTCTGCCAGATGCGCGCTGCGTAGTGGTTCTGGTTTGGTGTCAGTTGCCTGTGACGCTGAGTCCTTGCCTGTATATGCTTCTTCTCTGCAAGCGGTTATGACTAAAATTACTGGTAATACCGAAGAATTTGCAAAGCTTATTGAAGATAAGAAAGTAACAGCAATTGCTCTTGGTTCTGGAGCAGGGGTGACAGAAAAAACCAAACAATTTGTGCTGTGTGCTTTGGCTAAGAATAAACCAGTGATTATTGATGCTGATGCGATAACTATATTTTCCGATAATCCGCACCTGCTTTTTTCTTCTATAAAATCGCCGTGCATATTGACCCCGCATGAAGGGGAGTTTGCGCGCCTGTTTGGAACATTGATTGATGAGAATGAAAGCAAGGAGGCAAGGGCGCAGCAGGCGGCAAAGTTAAGCGGTGCGGTGCTTATTCTGAAAGGTGCAAATACGGTGATAGCTGCGCCGGACGGTAGAATAATTGTTAATCAAGATGCACCAGCATATCTTGCCAGTGCCGGAACAGGGGATGCGCTCGCCGGAATTTGTGCTGGGCTATTGGCTCAGGGTATGCCTGCCTTTGAAGCGGGGTGCGCTGCTGTCTGGTTACATACACAGGCTGCTTTAAAATTTGGTGTTGGGCTTATAGCTGAAGATATTGCCGATTTGTTGCCATCATTACTCAAGAAAATTCATACATTGAGGAAAATATGATTAATAATCACAATGATAACCAATTTTGGGAAAAAATAGCTGAGCGTTTAGAGTGGCATAAGCGTTGGGATAGCGTGAATGATTCTGATTTCAAGACAGGAGTTATACGCTGGTTTGACGGCGGAAAGCTTAGTGTTTCTGAAAATTGTTTAGACCGACATCTTAAAACCCAGCCCGATAAAATAGCAATAATTTGGGAAAGTGATGATGGTAAAGAAAACCGTAAAATCACTTATAAAGAATTACATCGTGAAGTTTGCAAAGCAGCCAATGCTCTGATTGCAATGGGTGTTGGTGTTGGCGAGCGGGTGACTATTTACATGCCGATGATACCGGAGGCAGCGATTGCCATGCTTGCCTGTGCGCGGATTGGTGCGGTGCATAGTGTGGTGTTTGGCGGTTTTTCCGCCCAATCTTTGCGGGGTAGGATTATTGATGCCGATAGTCGTATAGTTATAACCGCTGATGAGGGACTCCGCGGTGGTAAGCGTATTCCACTGAAAGCCACGGTTGATGAGGCGATAACCGGCACAAATGTTGATAAAATTCTGGTGGTGCAGCGAACTGGAACTGATATTAAATTCAACCGTGGGCGGGATGTTTGGTGGCATGATGCCATAACTATGGCGAGTGATGAATTTCCTGTGCAATATTTTGACGCGGAGCATCCGCTTTTTATTCTTTATACTTCCGGCTCGACAGGAAAACCAAAAGGTTTACTGCATACTTGCGGTGGCTACCTCACTTGGGCTTCTTACACCCATAAGGAAGTTTTTGATTTAAAACCAGATGATATTTTCTGGTGCACTGCTGATATTGGCTGGGTGACGGGACACACCTACACGCTCTATGCACCGCTTTCCAATGGCGCGACAACGCTGATGTTTGAAGGTGTGCCGAACTATCCTGATTCTTCGCGTTTCTGGCAGATTGTTGATAAATATAAAGTGACGATTTTCTACACTGCGCCAACTGCCATTCGTGCGTTGATGCGTGATGGGCAGGAGTGGGTAAAAAAATCCAGCCGCAAATCCCTGCGAATATTGGGTTCGGTTGGTGAGCCTATAAATCCTGAAGCGTGGCGGTGGTATAACGAGGTGGTGGGCGAGAGTCGCTGCCCGATTGTGGACACGTGGTGGCAGACGGAAACTGGAGCAACTCTTATCAGTCCGCTAGCTGGAAAAACCAAAACCAAAGCAGGCTCAGCAACATTTCCTTTGCAGGGAATAAAACCAGTGTTGCTTGATGAAAAAGGTAAAGAAATAGAGGGTGAAGGTGAGGGCGCACTCTGTATTGCAGCACCATGGCCAAGTTTGGCACGCACTATTTATGGCGATCATGAACGCTATCGTCAAACTTATTTCGCGCCATATGAAGGTTATTATTTTACAGGTGATGGGGCAAAGCGTGACGCTGATGGTTATTACTGGATAACCGGGCGGATGGATGATGTGCTGAATGTTTCAGGGCATCGCCTCGGTACAGCCGAAATTGAATCAGCACTGGTTGCCCACCCCAAAGTTGCTGAAGCGGCTGTGGTTGGTGTGCCACATGACATAAAAGGTGAAGGAATTTATGCTTATGTAACTCTGAACGGCGATGTGGAAACTGACGAGCAGGTAAAAACTGAACTCAAAGCATGGGTACGCACGCAGATTGGCGCAATCGCTATGCCTGATGTTATCCATTTCGCGCCGCAACTGCCCAAAACTCGCTCGGGCAAAATCATGCGCCGAATACTCCGCAAAATCGCAGTAGGGCAGCTTGACCAGTTGGGCGACACTTCGACATTACTAAATCCCGAAGCGGTGGAAATGTTGATTGCGGGGAGATGAGTTTAGAGTATAGAGTGCTGAGTTATGAGTTTAAGATAAACTATAGGAGATAATCATGTCACTTACTGGAAAAAATGCGATTGTAACTGGTTCAACTAGTGGCATAGGTCTTGCCATTGCGCGCACATTGGCGGGGCAGGGATGCAACATTATGCTCAACGGCATGGGTGAAAAATCTGTGATTGACGGTCTGGTTGCTGAGTTTCCAAAAACTTATAACGTAAAAACTATATATTCTGCTGCGGATATGACCAAGCCAGCGGAAATAAAGCAGATGGTGACGGATTGTAACGCGCAGCTGGGCAGGGTTGATATTCTGGTAAATAATGCAGGTATTCAGTTCACCGCGCCCATCGAAGAATTTCCTGAAGAAAAATGGGATGCGATTATTGCCATAAATTTGTCATCAAGTTTTCATGCCATGAAAGCTGCAATTCCTTTAATGCGTAAGCAGAATTTCGGGCGGATTATCAATATTGCCTCGGTTCATGGCTTGGTTGCTTCCACTAATAAATCAGCTTACGTTGCAGCAAAACACGGAATAGTGGGACTCACCAAAGTTGCTGCTTTGGAAAATGCAGAAACTAATATTACAGTGAATGCAATTTGCCCAGCATGGGTGCATACGCCGCTGGTACAAAAACAGATTGAGGATAAAGCTAAAGCGCAGAATATAAGTATTGAAGAAGCAACCGCAAAACTGCTTGGTGAAAAACAACCCAACAAACGCTTTATCAAACCAGAAAATATTGGTGCGATGATTGCCTTCCTTTGTGGTGAAAATGGTGATTCAATGACTGGAGAGATAATCACTATGGATGGTGGCTGGCTGGCGCAGTAGCTTCCATTATCCTGTGGATTGCGAAGCAATAGCACAGGATCTGTTTATAATTATGTTGAGATACTGTGCAGCAACTTGCGTTGCTCACAGGATGATAAAAAATTATCCAAAAGCTTGAACAACGCCCGTTCACACGCTGCGATATTTGCAATTTTTTCTTTGATTGTTTCTTGTGATTGGATGGTGGGTGAGGGAGTAGCGATTTCATCACCACAATTTTCTATAATTTTATCAATCGCGGTTTCATTCATCTCCAAGTGAAACTGTAATCCCAAAACTTTTTCTTTATAGAGAAACGCTTGGGTTTCACAGGCTTTGCTGGAGGCAAGATGGATTGCGCCTTTGGGAATTTCAAACTGTTCGCCATGCCAGTGAAAAACAGTCATTGCAGGATTTAGCCCTGAAATTATTTTATGCCCCATCGCGCCATCACTCCACGCAATCGGAAACCAGCCGATTTCTTTAACTGGTGCGTTGGATATCTTCGCACCCAGAACATCAGCGATTAATTGCGCGCCGAGACACACGCCGAATATATGTTTACCCGCTTCTATAGCTTGTTTTATGTGTTTTTTTTCTTCCACCAACCACGGATAAATAGCCCCATCATGAACACTCATCGAGCCGCCCATAATTACCAGCGCGTCATAGTCATTTATGTTAGGAATAGTATGTTTTTCATAAAACTTAGTAGCAGAAAGCTTATGACCACGCGCTTCCGCCCAGTCTTTAATAAGTCCCATCCATTCAAAATGAACATGCTGTAAATAATGAATTTTCATAATGAATTTTTATCTTGATAATTTAGTTAGGAATCCTTATATTGATTATTGAGCCTACCTTAGGCACTGTTAGCTAATTCTACTATACCTTGCTGCAAACGCCATTTTATGCGCTTCCGCTCCGCACGTACTATATGTACGCTTGCGGTGCGGTTCTCTAAAATTGGCGTTTTCGCTTGCGGTCTAGCGAATTAGCTAACAGTGCCTAGTAGGAACATAAATAATCAACAACTGATAACAACAAATTATAGGAGTTTTTATGTCTAGCAAAGCGATATTTTATCATGCAGGATGCCCAGTGTGCGTTTCTGCCGAACAGCAAGTTCTTGATATTGTTGACCGTAGTAGAATAGAATTAGAAGTAGTACATTTCGCAAAAGATAAGAACCGCATTGGTGAAGCAGAAAAAGTAGGTGTAAAATCTGTGCCAGCACTGGTTATTGATGGAACAGTTTTGCACATCAATTTTGGCGCAAGCATGGATGATGTTAAAAAAGCAGTAGCTTAATATTTATATTAATATTATTAACTTCCTCGTATAATTATACCCATCCCAGCTGAAAAGTTGGGATGGGTATGTGAAAATCGAGGCCGAAAGCCCGATTTTCCGACGCGTAGCGGGCGTATGCACTTTAAGAATTCAATTCTTGAAGTGCAAAAATTATACATAATATATGGGGAAGTTTTTTATTATGGATAGAATATGAAAATTGATGTTTATGATACTTATGCTGCCTCAAAGAGCGGAAAAACAATCCATTTTGATGTGCTGCTGCCAAATGGCGATGGCAAGGAAAAAGCTGTGACATTCGCCAGAGAATTTCTCGAAAAAATTGGAGAATCCGCTGATTCACTTAAACAGGAAAGATGTAATTTCTGCCATTCAGAGAATGCAGATAGTCAGTTACAGGAATATATAAACAAACATGGTCATTATATTTTACAGATGGAAGGCTGTCCAAATCCTTTTAACTAATAACAGCCAGATTATAGGATTTGCTCATGGCGAACGCATTTGACAGGGAAAAACAACAGTTTGATATTCTTGCAAAAATGGTCGCGGGCATTGAACGCTTGTCTACTGTGTTTCGCGCTGCCCTATGGGAAGAAGCAAAACATTATAATTTAAGCCCATTGCAGGTTCAGATTTTATTATTTGTTGCTTTCCATAATCATAACCAGTGCAATATCACTGGTATTGCCAAAGAATTCGCCGTTACCAAGGCAACGGTCAGTGACGCGGTGAAAACCTTACTAGATAAAAAATTATTAGAAAAGAATGCCACAGATGATGCACGGGGTTTTTTGCTTTCTCTTACTGAAAGTGGCAGAAACTCAGTTGATAGATTATCTGGACTTACAGATTACTTTAATAATTCACTAAGCCATGTTCCTGAAGCGGAAATCAGCAAAATATGGGAAGGTATTCTGCTGCTTGTCGGGCATTTGCAGAAAACTGAAATCATCCCTGTGCGGATGTGTTTTAGCTGCCAGCATTTCGGCAAAGACCATAATGAAGGCGCACCGCATTATTGCCATTTAATGCAGAAACCGCTGGCGATAAATGAGGTGAGAATAGACTGTCCAGAGCATTTAGTTCGCGCAGTTTGCTAATTCGGCTAACTGGCTTTTGTTTCTTTCTTAATCCATTTTTTAAGTGTTTTGGTAATTTGTTCCGGTTTAATTGGTTTGTTCAGGTAATCATCCATGCCGGCCTTCAGGCATTTTTCCCGGTCGCCGGTCATCGCATCGGCAGTTAGTGCAACGATTATGGTATGACGTTCATTTCCCTCAAGTTCGCGTATCTTTCCCGTTGCTTCAAATCCATCCATTTCCGGCATCTGGCAATCCATGAATACTATGTCATATTTGTTTTTACTAACGGCCTTCACACCTTCTTTGCCATTAACAGCTGATGATACTTTGCAGCCATGCTTCTCAAGAATCTTGGTAATCAACATCAAATTGACCTTCATATCCTCTACCACAAGCACATTCACATCACTAAACATATTCTGGTTTATGGATTCATTGTTGGTTTTACCCTGCAACATACTGCTGACTTGATGGCGTGTAAGCAGCGGTATCTTCTCACCGCTTTTCTTCGCATTCCATAGAATTTGCAAGGCGGCTTTTAAATGATTTGGATATATGGGTTTTATAAAGAACCCTTCAAATCCTGAATTAGTAACATTTTCACTGGTAACTACCTGTGATAGGGACGTTATCATTATTAACATTATATCTTTAATGTTTACGTCTTCTTTAAAAGATTTGGCTAAGTCTTTTCCATTTCTACTACCGTCAAGGTAATAGTCTATTAAAGCAAAATTGTAATGCATACCATTTTCTGCTGCTTGTTTTGCTAACATAACAGCATCTTCTGCTGTGCTGCAGAAATCAACTTTTATATTCCATGCTTCTAAATATTTCCTGAGTATTATAGAATTTATTTCTGCGTCATCTACTACCAGAATTCGTATTCCAGAAAGGTCACAATCAATAATATGCCTTTCGGTAACCCTTTGGTCGGTTCTTCCCATAAACACATCGAATTTGAATATAGAGCCTTTTCCTAAGGTGCTGGTCACACCGATGGAACCACCCATTATACTGGATAATTTTTTACATATTGCCAGACCCAAGCCAGTTCCACCAAATTTGCGAGTGGTTGACTCTTCTGCCTGAGAAAAACTTTCAAAGATATGATCCAACTTATTCTCAGGAATGCCTATCCCACTGTCTTCTATTTCAAAGTAAAGGTGTATCTGTTGATTAGCTGTAGGTTTGCCAGATGCTCTAATCAGTACATAGCCTTTTTCAGTAAATTTTATAGCATTGGTAGTGAGATTGAGTAATATCTGTCGCAGACGTACCGGATCGCCTATCACAAATCTAGGCAGGTTGTGATCAAGTTCAACCAGCAGTTCTATCCCTTTTTCTTGAGTAGTAAGTGATAGGAGATCTGTTACCTCATTAATTGTACTGTACAAATCAAAACGTACAGGATCCAGGGCTAATTTTCCCGCTTCTATCTTCGAGAAATCAAGAATATCATTTATAATCTCCATCAGGTTTTCACCTGATTTTTTGATAATGTCTGCCCAGTTACGTTGTTCGTTATCTAGTTTTGTATCAAGAAGGAGTGTGGTCATACCAAGCAAACCATTCATAGGAGTGCGTATTTCATGGCTCATATTAGCAAGAAATTCGCTTTTTGCTGATGTAGCTTTTTCTGCCAGATCTTTTGCCGCTTTTAATTTTAATTGAACCTGATTGCGCTCAATTACCTGCGCTAGCTGACCACTAATATCTTTTATTGCATTTAGCATTTCCAGATCCGCAGTTTTTATATCTGAGGAGAAAAATTCCAGAACATAAAATACATTACCTTCCACTATTATAGGAAAGAAAACCCCGGTATTAATGTTAAGAGGAAGAGACGACAACATTTGTGCACGGACAAAATTTTTATCCTCCATAATATATGGGGCCAATACCATTTCTTTAGATTCCCAGGCTTTTCCAGGAAATCCTTCTCCGGAAGAAAAGAATTTTTCCATGGATATTTCCTTGAATTTCTGGAATTTATCATCATCACTGCTCCACCATAATCCAGTTGTGCGTAGCAATTTATTTTTAGTATCAACTGCAAAGGCGTGCCCAACCTGACAGCTCATAAATTCACAGATAAGTTTTAACGTTTGTTCAATAGCTTCATTTATGTTGGTGGCACTGTTTGAGGCGACCGCCACGCTGCGTAGCAATGATACAATTTTTGCCTCTCTTTCTGCTGGTTCCCATGCTTGTAAAAAAGCCTTGGTGCTGCGTTCCATGCTTTCCAGCATTTTGTTCAAAGAGTGTCCTATATTGCCAATTTCGTCATCACGTAATGCACTGAAATGGGCAGAAGCGTCCCCTTTGCTGCGGCGCGTTATGATTTCATTCATGCTGCTTAGTGGTCTAAAAATATAGTATTGCAGAACCGAGTAAGTTATCCCCAGAATTAATAAAACACCAAGTGCAATCCATATCAAAGTATGTAGTGTCTTTTGTGTTATCTGTTCCAGAAAATTTTGTATTTCAAATGATATATAAATAATTCCATCTATGGATTTATTAGAATCTGGCTCTTTAAGTGCAATGGGGGTAATAAGTACATAATCGGCTTGCCCTTTTTCAGCGCTAACCAAATTAAAGGATTTTTTGGTACGCAAGGCTTCCACCCGTCCTTGTCCAGGATATTTCTCATTTATTGCTTGCTCTAATTCATGAATTGTTAGTTTTTTTCCATCATTAGTGACTAGCTGAAATGGGTCTCTTTGAAACACGGCAATCATCTCAACATCTTGTTCTGTTGCTACGGAATCTATTATACTGTTTAGCTCTGGAGAATTGCCGACCACATAGGAAAATCTTTCTATGTTTCTGGCAATGGATGTTGCCCTCCTGTCAATTTGCTCTTTCATTAGTATGCTGTAATGATATTTGAATATTGTCCACCCAAAGATCATCACAACAACACTGATAGTACAAAGCGGTATTAATATCTTTGCGCTGATTGATAATTTGTACATTCTTTTTGGGCTGGTCATTTGATGCTATTTGTTTCCATGAATTTATCTGTCAGGACAATAGTTCATCCGCGTCCATATTCTTTGAGGCAGATAAAATTTCCGAATCATATTGGGCATGGTAAATTCTTCTAATGATACATTTTTGTTTATTTTACTACTTTTGAGCGCATTTAATTTAATTTTTATATTGCCTGTTAATATATTGTTTTTTGTGGATAAAAACCATTTATGGAATAAAGCTGCTTTATTTGTATATTCTGTTATCTAAACATTTTATTCGGAATGTATTAATTTTTTCTTAACCACCATCATGTAGGATAAAACGATAATTTTGTTTGATATTTTTCAATTAATAGCAGAGCAATAACTAAGAAATTAAGGTGCATTTGCTGTGTAGATTATCAGTAAAAGTGCCGTGTATCTGTCTGACACTGCATTCTCGAATTGGGGCAGAAATGTAAGGTTTTCGGACAGGATATATATGGGTTAGTTGTGTAATTAATGTGGATGATTTAAAATGACGGATGATAATTTTGTATTAGAATTTAATGAAGAACAGATTCAACATATGAAAAAATACGGCGGTGAACGCCGTATGTATACCTTGCCGACAATACTAATTGTAGAAGATCAGACTTTCTCACGAAATTTGATAGAAGGTATGTTAATGCGGAATTATACCTGTTATTCTGCCGCTAATGTTAAACAGGCAATATCTTTATACGCCGAACATATTCCCTGTATTGTATTTCTTGATATTGAATTGCCGGACGGGAATGGTCATGAGTTTGCTTCGCTGATTAAGAAGCATGATCCTGATAGTTTTATTGTTATGGTGACAGCTAATAGCTATGAACAGGACGTTGCCAGAGCTGTAGAAAACAAGGCGCAGGGCTTTGTCATCAAGCCATACAGCCGGCAGAAGATTATGCTGTCTATTGAAAAATATGTTCAGGAACGCAAATTAAGAAAAATAGGCTAGGGATTATACAATGGCTGATCCGGTTGATTTAGACAATTTACGCAGCATGACTGACGGTGATGTTGAAATGGAAAAAATATTGTTTGAAGAGTTTTTTTCCTGCTTTGATACAGCGATTAGCAATATGCAGAATAATTATAGTGAAGATAAAGCAGAGGAATGGCGTAAGGATGCACATGCTCTGAAAGGAGTTTCATTGAATCTTGGTGCTATGCAGCTTGGTGAATTATGTAAAATAGCTCAGGATGAATATACAGCCAATTCAGGTTCTAAAGATGAAATGCTGAAAAATATAAAAGCTGAATATGAAGCAGCCAGGAATTTTCTGAATGGTTTATAATCGCAAGGTTGTTTAAATAATCTTACCATCAACTATTTTAATAACCCTGTCGGCTATTTTTGCAAATCCTAGGTCATGAGTAACAACGGCAACTGCCCTATTTTCTTTATGCGCGAGTTCTTTCAGGATTTTTTGCACATTATGACTGGATTCAGTGTCCAGATTTCCGGTTGGTTCATCGGCAAGAATAAGTATAGGGTTATTAGCAAGTGCGCGGGCAATGGCGACGCGCTGGCTCTGCCCACCTGATAATTGCTTTGGCAGTTTGTGCATCTGCTCGCCAAGACCAAGGCTGGACAGTAGTTCCTGTGCTCGTGTTTTTATTTTCTCATATGGCAATATTCCAAGTTTCTTCATTGGCAGCATCACATTTTCCAATGCTGAAAATTCCGGCAATAAAAAATGAAATTGGAAAACAAAGCCCAGTTTTTCCAGACGTATATTGGCAAGCTGCTCATCATTGTAAGTAGAGACATTAGTATCTTCCAGCCAGATTGTTCCGCTGGTTGCTTTATCGAGTAAGCCAAGAAGATAGAGCAGGGAGGATTTGCCGGAACCGGAAGGTCCGGTAATAACTATAAATTCGCCCTGTTTAATATCAACATCTGCATTGCTTACCAAGGTTACTGGAATTTCTCCTTCTAGCCTGCGCGTTATATTTTCGGCTTTGATAATAGTTTTTCCCATTAGCTGCCCCGCAAAATATCAACCGGCTGTACGCTTGCGGCTTTACGCGCAGGAAGAAGCGCGGCAATTACGGCAGCAGCTATGGCAAATCCGGCAGCAACTGCAAATTGCTGCCAGCCCCAATCCAGCGGCATTTGTACAAATTCAGTGCCTCCTGGTGGTTTCAGCTTTACCTGCATCAGGCTTTTCATAAGTACCATACCAAGCGGTATACCGATTAAGCAGCCTATTATGCCAAGGATAATTCCTTGTGTTATGAATATTTTCCTTATGTCGCGGGCATGGAATCCCACTGATTTCATAATGGCTATGTCGCGTTGTTTTTCCATAACTACTGTGGAAATAACATTGTAAATCCCAAATGCCGCCACCACTAATACGGCACTTACTACTGTGTACATTATGATATTTCGTATCGCGAGAGTATTTAATATATCTTCGGACGATTCCTGCCATGATACGGCCTTATATCCGATATTATTTTCAATCTTCGCAGCTATTTCCCTTGCCTTATAAGGGTCTGGCAGTTTTATTATTATATTGTTGGCACGGTTGGAACGGTTAGTAAGTGCCTGTACCCGTTTTAAATCAACAAAAGTTTGAGTAGCATCATAGCTTGCCCGCCCTGTACGGAAAATGCCGACAATTTTGAACACCCGCATCTGCCCATTGGTAGAGATAATTGTTATGTTATTGCCAATGCTCAGAGCTAATCTTTGTGCCAGCTCATTACCGATTATAATTCCATTCTGATTGGAAATAAGCTCGTCTACAGAACCATAAACCATGTATTTTTCTATGGTGGTTACGCTACGTATTTCTTTGGCGATCATACCATTTAGTGTAATTCCGTAATTTTTCCCTGCACTGCTGATAAGTGCCTGTTCCGCAAGAACCGGTGAGGCAAGTATACCGGGAACGAGTGTGGATAAATCATCCAGTATTTGTTTAAAACCCCTTATGCCACGAGTTTCACTTACCGGTTTTACATTGGATATTTCCACTGCTGCTTCTGGATATAATGTTAGTGCAGGTTGTTTGCGCGGATCACGGAATTCATCGTTTATGTTAATATGTGGGGAATTATTAACAAGTCTTGCAATGAAATCATTCTCTGAACCTTTCATCAGCGAGGAAATTGCTAAAAAAAATGCCACGCCAAGAATAATACCCAGAAGAGAAACTATACTTTGTCGCTTACGTGACAATAAATGTCGTGCGGCTATGGAAATCAACAGATTCATGATTTTGGAACTGTATTAACAATGGCATTAACTTTGCGACCTGTTTTCAATTTCTGATCATGATTGATAATCACCAGATCATCAATGGTCAGGCCATCTATCACTTCTGTTTGTTTTGCTCCTTTAACTCCCAGTGAAAGTTGTTTCTCTACAACACGACCATCTGTTATTAGCAAAACTTTGTCTTTGTAAACAGAGCTGCTTGGTATCAGTATGGCATCCTCTTTCTCATTGATTACGATATTGGTTTCGACCGTCATGCCAATCTTGAGCGGAGTGTCACCGACCAGCTCAATACGTACGCGGTAACTGCGGGCGATAGGGTCTCCTTTTGGGGTGATTGCCTGAATTTTGCCATTAAATATCTGCTCAGCAAAAGCATCGGAGCGAATTAATACCTTCTGCCCAACTTCTACTTTTGCAATATCTTCTTCATCTACTTCGGCTGAGATACGTAAGGGGGCGCAGCATGACAACCATAAAACCGGAGTGTTGGTTGGGATTGTCTGTCCTATTTCGCCATCGCGCTTAATAATGAGTCCATCATCAGGGGAGGTTAGCTTAAGATAATCTGCTTGCGCTTTGACGATCTGAGTTGCTGCAATTGCCGCTTCTAAGTCTGCCTTTGCCTGGTCATAGTTTTTCTTTGGTGTGGCATTGTTTTTAACTAGAATAGAATTACGCTCAAATTCCTTCCTGGCAAAATCTTCACGCGCTTGTAATTGTTTTATTGAGCTCTGGAGTTCATCATCTTCAAGCTGCGCCAGAACCTGACCTTTGCTGACCATACTTCCTTCGTCAACTTTAAGTTCTACCAGGCGGGCAGAACTGCGCGGAGAAATTGGTATCATAATGGTCGGTTCAATGGTGCCTGTGGCGTAAACCGCCTGTAAAGCTGTGCCGCGTACTGGATTAGTAACCGTAACCGACTCACCTTTAATCAGCCATTTCGCCGCGACAACTACTGTAAGCAGCAGAATAAACAGTAATGTAATAACTATAATTTTTTTCATATTGGTTTTTTAGAAATATGTGAATGAATGGCAGCACTTTACCCGAGAAGCGGTAAAAAGATAACACTTTATTGCCTGTGCTCTTACCACCTGACAATTTTTATAAAAACAAGCAAAACAGCTATTCCTGTCCCGCAATAAATGCGGCATGACAGAATTACATCGGGTGGTGAGAAGAGGGGATTATAATAATTGACCATCCAATTTAATATGTTAGCCTGAACTTGAAGCTGGAGAATCTGGCTTTGGGGTATCGAAACCTCTTCCATATGCAGTTTGTGCAACTGCAATGCACTCCTCGCTTTGGCGGGGGGGTGTTGGTGTATGTTCAGGCGAAAGCCAAAGACCAATGCAGCCTCTCATATGGTAGGTTTTCGAACTCCCCGCCACCAGCAATTTCGCTGGTGGCATTTTAAGAGGGAGAAAAAAAATGTTTTTCGACAGAAATTACGACATCAGGACAATGCTACCAATTGAAGTAGCTCTCGATATGCTATCACATGCTATGGCTATCGCCTATAATTACCAGAATGATAAACGTCATACTTTGACTGAAAATGAACTGCAAATGATTGATATGTTCGTGGCGGAATTAGAGAAAAATTATAGCGTAGCTATCTATATTGCTCACTGTTTGCGCCAGAGGATGAATGGTGAAGAGGAAGGCTTAGCGAAGTTCACCAATCCCGATGCGCTGGAATAATTTGTCATCCCCGCCTTGAGCGGGGATCAAGGGCAAAAACCAAAGACGGAATTTGTTGCCTCAGACCCCGCAACAAGTGCGGGGTGACAAGGGTGAGTGCGGGGTGACAGTAATGGCTGGATTGCCGCGAAAACTACGTTTTCTCGCAATGACGAAAAACGCATTATGCAGAGGTCTTAATGACAGAATTATGTCGGGTGGTGATGCCTGCGCTTTATTGCCTGTTTATTATAGTGCGCTGATGCGGGAATATAATCTTTACAGTCGTTCCTTCATTAGGTTTACTTTGAAGCACAAGCTTTCCATCATGCAGTTCAGCATACATTTTGCAAAGTGGCAAACCTAATCCGGTTCCCTCATGGTTTTTTGCACGGTGAACTTGTCCGAAAACCGACAGAGCTTTAGGAATATCGCCTTCTGCGATACCAATACCGTTATCGGTTACAATCAGCATTAAATTATTATGTGAATCAAAGCTAGCAGATGTGGTTATCACCCCGTTTTCCGGAGTGAACTTAAAAGCATTTGACAGAAGATTTATAAGAATCTGACGGATTTTTCTGCTATCGCCCCACAGCAATGGAAGCTGTGGATCTATCCGTACTATCAGATCTATATTCTTGGTTTTTACTTTACCTTTCATGATGCGCACTGATTCATTAATCAGATCACCTAGATTTACTTTTTCTTCCAGAAGCTCCAGTTTGCCGGCATCACCTTTTGAGAATTCCAATATATCGGTAATCAGCTGCAATAGGTGGTTGCCGCAGAGGTTAATGTCATAGATACGTTCTTTCTGGTTGGCATTCAGTGGGCCGAAATAGCCAGAATTTATCATTTCAGAGAAGCCAATAATGGCGTTTAACGGAGTGCGGAGTTCATGGCTCATATTAGCGAGGAATTCAGATTTTGCCTGACTGGCAAGTATCGCCGCACTTTCTGATTCCTGAACCCGTAAAATCTGACGTGCCATTACTACCGCGAAGAATGACAGTATTGAACCGAAAATTGTAAATAGCACCAGAAAGCCGATATCCCTTAGCCGTGATTGTCGCCAGCTTGTTAAATAGTCATCTTCATCCAGAGTTATTTGTATGGCAATGGGCATGTTCTTTAAAAACTTGAGAGCCATGATTTTATTGGAATCACTTGAGGAAACTTTCCCGTGGAATACAGCATTGGGAACTCTTTCCTGCTCTCCCAGAAAGTTGCGACCAAGGAATTCATTGATTGCGCTTTTATATGGGCTTGAGGCAAGCAATGTCTGGTCAGAAAGCATAATGGACATGAATTTCTGATTGCCGGAGGCTATAGAATCATAGAAATTGATGAAATATTGCGGGTCAATTGCCGCCACGACAATACCGCCAAATTCTCCACCGAGTTTAGTATAACGCCTGCTCATTATGATGAGGGGAGTTTTACCTACCGTATGATTTTTACCTATGAATACATCGTTGTTATCTGTTTCACGAAGCTGCTTGAAAAGCTGCTGTCCCGCTGGTCGGGTTTGATATTCCAGCCAGTGCCCATATTTCTCTTTGTGGGCGGAAACCTTGATCGCTCCTCTTTCATCTATCAGGGCAATACCAGCTATCTGTGGAGTTTCATTTAACCATATTCTAAAATCATTCTCTGTGTATTGCGGGATGTTGTTACGAAATAGAAGATTGAAAAATTGCCTTTCGATAACGCGCCTCAGCGATAAATCAACACCAAGAAAACTCAGCTCCACATGCTCACTCAGGATATTTGCCAGACGCACGGAATTTTGTTCGCCGTCTTTTATTGCCTGATTATATGCGTTCTTTCCCTGATAGATAACAATAAAGCTGAAGGTCAGCATGATGAATGCTGAAAACGCGACCAGGTAGCGTATTCTTGGCGAATTTAATTTTTTTTCCTGTTCTTTAGTCATTAAATTAATCAATTAAATTTTATCATTAACCAAGTATCGATATAGGAATACAGCTACTGTAACCTATATATTTAACTGAATATAGTTAATTTAAAGTGATAATATTTAGAATATTTGGTTAATTATGCAGTAAACATAAGATAATTATTATTATATAAGCAGTTAACAGCAAAAATTTGATTGCTTTAGGCACTTAATAAATTGAATTTTGCTTATTGGTTAATTGTATAAGAATGCAATTGTTCTAATTAATATGATATTAGCGCAAACTCAGTGTTTGCCGTTCATATTGAGAAGAATCAGTGTTAAATCATCATCAAAATGATGATTCGATTGCTTAATGCGGGTCAATATTTTTTCGTGTATGGTTTGCATACCATATATCGACCATTCCTGTATATGCTGTAACAGTGAGTCTCTGGTAAATACGCTTTTATTATAGCTGTTTATTTCAATGAGGGCATCGCTGTAAACCATTAAAGTGCTATCTTTATAAAAATCTATTGTTTGCTCGGTATATTCTGCTTTTGGATAAGCTCCTATCGGTGTTCCAGAACAATCAAGGGATATAACCTCTTCGTTATTTATCAGAATTGCCGGTGGAACTGCTGCTCCGGCATAAGTGATTTTATTATTTGAAGTATCGATTATTCCAAGAAAACAGGTTAAATATTGTCCTATTGGCAGCATTCGATAAAAATTATCATTCATGTCTTTCAATATTATCGCAGGAGAATTGGAATAATTTACATATTCCATCAGATAATTATGCAGCCTGAATGTATCAATAGCGGCTGAAACACCATGTCCGGCGAAATCTGCCACACAAACCATTAACCGACCATTTTCAAGTTGCTTAATCGCCCAATAATCTCCGCCCAGAGCCTGCGATGATTGATATATATGGCTGATTTCCACCCCATAATTCTCTTTGCAGGCATCCAGCAAATTATCATTGGGAAGCAATGTATATTGCATGCTGCGGGCGATCTCAAGATCCGCTGCGGTTGGTTCTTTGTTTTCTTCAAGACGTTTAATAAGGCGGCTTTTCTGCAAATACAGGTTAAGCGATTTGTATAACTCTTCATTCTGAATTGGTTTATGTAATACGCCGGAAACATTGAATTTGAGAATTTTTACACGCTCATCAAGTTTGTTCATATCGGTTATAGCCAGAATGGGAACTATGCCGGAAACCCCATTTTTTTTACGCAGGCTGTTGCAGAATTCTAACCAGCCGATATTTGATGAAGATACATATATTATGATTAAATCGGGAGTAAATGCTTCAAGTTTTTCTGAGGCATCAAGGTTATCAGTAGCATACACTACTTTTTTTGTTCCGTGATCGCTCAGAACAGTCTCCAAAGCTTCGCACGTCCCAGTCACATCATCAACAACAAGTATCTGGGAGTCACAAAGTAAATCTGGTAGTTCAATCGACAATATTAAATCTCTCGTATGATTTAGTCATCTGCAGTAGCGTCTTCACATCACCGGTCGGATGATATATGGTTAAGTCAATATCACGTTGATAACACTCCTTATGAGCAATCATTAGCATCCCCAACCCTGCCGAGTCCATAAAGGTTAATTCATCCAGGTAAATTGAAATAGACTGGATTTTGTGCCTAAGCACTTCACCCAGGTGGTCATTAAACTCCGCACCATTCAAAAAAGTCAGCTTACCGCCCAAACGGAATTCAGCCGTATTATTATTTATTATTTTCACGATTGACATAAAGCTAATGATTTTAGTAGGTGGTTTGGATTACCAAGTTAGGATATGATAAACTATTTTGAGTAGTAAATAAAATAATTTTCAATATTATTTTAAAAATCTTCATTCTCGATTTAATATTGCTTCGCGTAAGGTACCTTTGTATATAGTCTTTATGTATAAGAATTATACATAAAGACTATGAAAATCGAGACCGAAAGACCGCCAAAGATTTTACTTTTCGTCGCGAAGCAAGCGTATCTTCAAATAAGGACTGTATAGTTCTTATTTGGAATTACTATAGTTTGTAGTTAATGTATTTAATTTCAAGGAATTATGGGAAATAAGGTTAAAATACTTGCCGTTGATGATGAGGTTTTTAATCTTGATATTATATCAGAATATCTTGTTGATGCCGGTTTTGAGGTGATTTGTGCCAGTGATGGTGTTGTTGCCCTTGAAAAGCTGAAACAGCATCCTGATGTTGGGGTGATAGTCCTTGATCGGATGATGCCCAATATGGATGGGATGGCAGTGCTCAAAACTTTGCGCGAAGATCAGCTATTTAAAGATATTCCGATAATAATGCAGACTGCCGCAGCGAGCAGCAAGCGGATTCAGGAGGGGATAGAGGCAGGAGTATATTATTATCTGGCGAAACCTTATAACGAAGCATTGTTATTATCGATAGTACGTGCAGCTTTAAAGGACAGTATCGGGCGCAACGAATTGCGTGAGCAAGTGCAGAAACAGCAGCGCACATTGGGACTTATGGAAAAGGGAATATTCCGTTTTCGCACTTTAGAGGAAACCAATAACCTTTCATATTTTATAGCCAACTGTTTTCCAGAACCTGAGAATATGGTGTATGGGCTCAATGAACTTATGGTAAATGCCGTTGAGCATGGTAATTTAGGAATTACTTATGATGAAAAAATGGAATTGTCGCTGAATGGGCAGTGGCATGCTGAAATAGAACGTCGCCTGTCATTGCCGGAATATAAAAATAAATATGCTGTTATTGAATATACCGCAGGTGAAAATGAATTAGTGGTCAGCATCAGGGATCAAGGGAAAGGGTTTGCATGGAAAGATTATATGGAACTCTCTCCGAAACGCGCTACTGATCCTAATGGTAGAGGTATAGCAATCGCCAGAATGAAGTCGTTTCCTTCGCTTGAATATAAAAATAACGGTTCGGAAGTGGTCTGTATTATTCCACGTAACCGTAAATAAAAACCGTTTATAGCGTACAATTCTTATTCATTTCTCAAGCGTTTCTCTTAACTTCTGCAGTGTTTTGCTAATTATCTGTATATTATTGCATATTATCTGTAGCGTATTGCAGTGTTTCGCTACTTTTGTCTTATGTTTTATTTCAATATATTACCCAATTATTGTTCAATAAAACGAATAAATTTTCCTGTTTTATGTTATATTATGTGACATTTTTTTAACCATTTAACTATTGGCATGCGCTCAACATATCGTAATATCAGATGGCAGGGAAGTGGGTGAGCGCTGAGTTCGGAGTGCCGAGTTAAGAGTTCTGAGTGTAGAGTGATCCTGCTACATTTCCACGGACAACTTGCTAAGAACATTTTTGTTCATTTTTTCAAACACGAAAGGTGCT
>JBBTBX010000005.1:0-174933 GCA_038043465.1 Pseudomonadota bacterium | reverse complement strand
GTGGAAAACACCTCAGGAAATTTTTAACCGTTGCACTTCAAAATAGAATGGGCGGAATCGTCAAGATATTGATGATATTTATCTTCACCTTGTTTGGACGCCAAGTCCTCTTCTAATGCCATTAATTTGTCAATTCTTTGCTGTCTATAATATTCACGAAAATCATATTCAGTTTCAGATGCTTTGTTATCAGTCATAATTTATCCTCTGGTATATCTGCCGTCTGAACCAGGAACAAGCGGTGGTGACGGAGGAGTAGGGCAAGGTGCGCTGTAGTTACTATCCACGCATTTAGATGTTTCTGTTGCGCGTAAAGTTTCTGTTATTTTAAAAATTGCTTGCAGGTCGGATTTTGAGAAATCTGCAAACGTTTCTTTGCGCTCTATGACATGTTTCTTATGTTCTTCACTATCACGATATTTTTCGCCCCTTTTTTCTGGATGCTGATATATTTCCACTATTCTCTCAGAGCTTATAATATTATTAATCAGAGTCTGCTCTTCCTTTGGAAGTTTATCAAACTTTGGGGTATCTGATTTTGCTGTTTGTTTTTCTGCCATAAAAATTCCTTAAAATTTAAGTTATCGCCCGATAATAACACAAGAGATTAGTAAATTATTGTTACAATTTTGTGAAAAATGGTCGGCGGTTGCTGATATATTGCTAATATGTTGATTATTAATGATAATCCTGCAGGAGGGATTTTTGGTAGTGTTATACGGTATAATTCCTGCCGGTGGATGGGGCAATGTTAGATCTTGTTGGTAGTGGTGTTAATGGTTGAGCATGATTAAAACTCTGCCAGTCTATTGCGGGGCTATTTTTCAGTTTTGCGGTAATTTCTGTTTTTACCTCTTTTATTGCAGCCTCCATATAGTCTCCAAGTTTTTGTTCAACGCCATCTTTTTTAGCATACAATATTCCATGTTTTTTAGCTACTTCCTCGAAAATATCCTTGCTTTTATAAAGTTCAGACATATTAAGCGGACTCTCGCTTTTTTGTTGATCCTTTGAGATTTTTGAAGCTTCGTTCATAAGCTCATCAGCATTCTTGCCTTTAATGGGAGGCATTTTTTTAATTATTCCTATTAGCTTCTCGTCATCTATGAAATCGGCAATTTGTTCAGCGTTTTTGCTTCCAAAAAACTTCTCATATGCCCGTGCTGTGAGTTCCTTTTGTGCCGGGGTTAAAGTTAGATCGAATTTAATGGGCCAAGTACCAATAAATATGCCGTCTTTTGCTCCGCGGGCGGCATCTTTTGTTAGCTGTATAATCAAGTCTTTTTTCTCCTGTGGAGAAAGGTCTCCTCTCTCCTCTGCTGTGTGATAACGCTGTACTGCATCCAGTATAACCAAGCGTATTGCCAGCCCATTTCCGCTGAGAAAAGAAGTATTTATTTCTGCATCATGAATTTCTTTTTCTGTGACATTTGCCATAGGTAATTTTATAAAGATATATATTAAAATGTTAAGGTTATGTAGTTCATTTTAACACGTGAAAATAGTAAATTATTGTTACAATTTTGTGAAAAATTGGATTGGTTGCGTGTGAAGGCGGTAATATATTGAATTATAATGATTTCACTTTATCATTTCGAGCGTAACGATGCAATCCAGTTTTTGTGCTAGAATTTTCTGGATTGCCACGCTCCTTGCAGTTGCTCGCAATGACGGAGAGAGGTGCGGGTATGGCAAGGTGGACTCTACTCCACCGTAACCGACTTAGCGAGGTTGCGGGGTTGGTCAACATCGGTGCCTTTCAGCACTGCCACATGGTAGGATAGGAGCTGCACTGGCAGACTGTAGAGCAGGGGGGTGACGAAGGTATCGGCGGTTGGTAGTTTAATGCTGGCGGTGACGATATCGCCCATGTTATCAATACCTTTTTCATCGCTTATTAGGATTATTTTGCCGCCACGCGCTGCCGCTTCCTGCAGGTTGGAGGCAGTTTTTTCAAATAGCGCATCGGATGGCGCGAGAACGATCACTGGCATTTTCTCGTCAATCAAGGCGATTGGTCCGTGCTTAAGTTCACCGGCAGCGTAGGCTTCGGCGTGGATATAGGAAATTTCTTTCATCTTCAGCGCGCCTTCCATCGCTATAGCGTAGCTCGTGCCGCGCCCGATATAGAGCATGTCGCGGGCATGGGTGAGGTTGTGCGCCAGTGCGTTTATTTGATTGTCCAGCATAAGGATGTCGGACATTTGCGTTGGAACTTCCAGCAGCAATTTGCATAGCTCCTGCGCGCGCGCGCCGTCAATGGTTTTACGGGTTTTGGCGAGGGCGATGGTGAAGCAGGCAAGGGTTGCAAGCTGGGTGGTGAAAGCTTTGGTGGAGGCAACGCCGATTTCTGGCCCTGCGTAGGTGTATAGAACGCTCGTTGCTTCGCGGGCGATGCTGCTTTCAGGAACATTCACTATGGCAAGGACAGGGTGAATTGGCTTTACAAAACGCAGAACCGCCAGAGTATCAGCGGTTTCTCCGGACTGTGAAATTACGATGGTCAAACCTTTTTTATCGACCACCGGACTGCGGTAGCGGTATTCCGAGGCAATATCAATTTCGACAGGGATTTTTGCCAATGATTCCAGCCAGTATTTAGCGACATTCGCTGAATAATAGGAAGTGCCGCAGGCGATAATCTGGATGCGTTCTATGCTCGCTAAATCAAAAGTGAGAGCGGGCAGGTTTATATCCAGCGTTACTGGATTTATAAACATTTTGAGAGCTTCGCCAACCACGGCTGGCTGGTCATGAATTTCTTTTTTCATGTAGTGGCTGTAATTATCTTTGCCGACCGAGCCGATATTATAACCGGACTGGATTATTTTGCGCTCCACCACCTTATCATTTGCATCGTAGAATATCACGGAATTTGGTGTCAGCACCGCCCAGTCGCCATCTTCCAGATAGGAAATACGCGAGGTTAGCTGAGCAAGTGCAATAGCATCTGAGCCGATGAACATTTCACCGTCACCATAACCAACGGCAAGCGGTGGGCCGCTGCGGGCTGCAATCAGAAGGTCGGGTTGCTGCGTGAAGATAAATGCAAGGGCGTAAGCACCATGCAACCGTTTCAGAGTAGCGGAAACAGCGTTTTCTGGAGATAAGCCTTTATCGAGAAAATGTGTGACCAGAACTGGCACAACTTCAGTATCAGTCTGGCTGGAAAATTTATAACCAAGCCCAGATAATTCCTCACGTAGCTCACGAAAATTTTCGATAATTCCGTTATGAACCACTGCAACTTTCTTAGTCGTATGCGGATGAGCGTTGGTTTCGTTGGGCGCACCGTGCGTTGCCCAGCGCGTATGCCCAATGCCGATTATTCCGTCGAGTGGGGTTTTAGCTAGCTGCGTTTCGAGGTTAACGAGTTTGCCACTAGCGCGCACGCAGGAAATATCACCACCGATTACGGTGGCGATGCCCGCCGAATCATAGCCGCGATATTCAAGCTGTTTTAAACCGCTTAAGATGAGTGGAGCAGCTTGCCTTTTACCTGTGATACCAATTATTCCGCACATTTAAATCTCGTAGTTTAGTAGTTTGTAGTTAGTAAAGTTGTGGTTTATCTATTCGCCAATATCACGGTTTCTGGGCTGTAGGCAATAGTATTAAGTAAAACCTTTGCAGCGGCTTCTGGCTCGCGTCTATCAGATTCCCAATATTTAACGGATTGCAAAGAAAATCCAAAAGTTTCGGCGAAAGATTTTTGCGTCATGCAAAGCTTTTTACGGATTTTTTTTACATTTACTTTTTTGGGAACATGAACGACATATTCACGAATATTATCAACAGGTTTACCTTGGGCGTAATCAACAGCCTGCTGTACGCTTTTCATAAGTTTCTCAAAAGATTTTTTATCCATAATTTTTAGTCTCCTTTCAGTATTTTTGATTGTTTATTGAGCCAGTTTTTCTGACTGCTGGTAAGATTATCCATTTCATTCTTTGCATAATCATAAACAGCATTATTGGTTTATTTGGGGTATAAAAAAAATAGATTATTCTAGCTCCTCCGCTCTTACCAATACCAGAACGTTTGAAGCGCAGTTTTCTAAATCCACCTGTTCCTTGAATTATATCTCCGGCTTTGGGATTACACGCTATGAAGCTTACCAATTCTTCATGTCCATCCACCCCAAGGAGTTTCAAAGAATTTTTATAAAAATCACCAAATTCTATTATTGTCTGCATAGATACCAGTGTAAACTATATGGTGAGCCTGTCAATCAAAAAGTTACCAATGTAAACTATTGGTAGATAGCGTAATTCGTACCTCGTAATTCGTAAAGTGTAAATTAGTTCTTCACGAATTACTAATTACGAGGTACGAATTACGCTTATGTCCATTTCCAAATATTCCAAAAGCCTCTCCTTACTAGCAAAAATAGCCTTGATGCTGCTTGTTTTCTGGCTTGTGGCGCAGGGTGTGGATATGCAGGAAATTGAAAAAATGCTGCGCGGACAGAACCATATGGCGTTTATAGGAGCAAGTTTTTTCTTCATGGTGCAGGTTGCCCTGGGGGCGGTGCGCTGGCGGGTGATTATGGCAGCTATTGCCGGTGCGGGGGCGCAGGTTATATCGTATCTCCGTGTATTTAAGTTTTTTTATATCAGCGTATTTTTTAATTGCTGCCTGCCGGGGACTGTGGGTGGCGATGTGGTGCGGGTGTGGCTGATAAAAGCCGAGCATGTGCCGTTGCCACTGGCTATCAGTTCGGTGGTGATTGACCGGATGATCGCGCTGCTCGCGCTTGGGGTTATGGGCGGGTTTACCATGCCAATTCTTGCGGGTTATATTGGCATCAGCGCGTGGCTGATTACGCCAGCTTATTTCCTGCTGGTTGCATTCGGACTGTGGGTTTTATTTCATATGGATAAAATAATTATCCGCAGCAAATTTTTGAAAAAATTGCAATGGATGGAGTTTCTGCTGCAAAATATCCGCACGGTGATGGCGCGCCCTAAGGCTGGTTTATGCTCACTTTTCTATGCAATAATTTCACATGCCAGCTTTTGCATGACGGCTTATATACTGGCGGAAAGCCTTGGCAATCCAGTTTCGTTCATAGATTGCCTCACACTTATTCCGTGGGTGCTGCTGATTTCGATTATTCCGATTTCCATTGGTGGCTGGGGTCTGCGCGAGGCAGCGATGGTGTTTTTCTTAGGTCTTATCGGAGTGCCGCAGGAAGCCGCACTAACCCTTTCAATCCAGATCGGGCTGCTTGCTATTGTCGCCAGCATCCCCGCCGGTTTTTTATGGCTGGTGGGGCGGGGGCGGGCTGCAAAATAAGTGTTATCTACAGTGATTTTTGCTTTAGATCCCCGCCAATTCTTTCAAACAAGGTTGGGCGGGGATGACAATACAAAAATACCCACTTCCTGACCATTTATGCTGCAGTTATTCTTGGTCTATATGGCGAAGAAAATTATAAAACTGCAATATGACAGATCCGAACATTTACGCAGTATCACCCGCAAATTGCTGGTTATCATCGAAGCAAGGATTGAGCTTATAAACGTTGCAAAGAAGGATAAAATTGTGGATTTAAAAGCATCCAATGAACTTTTGTTTGGAAACAAATTATCCATTGCTGAAAATTTGGTGGTTCTTGCAGAGCTGCTTGCCATGTTTGGTGATGAAAGCGCGGATGATGTTGCTGATGATCCGGAAAAAAATATTCACGATGGTCTTTCTGAATTTGATATCGCGCTGGTAAAAGATTTTGTCGAAAGACAAAAAGCAGAAGAAGCAAAGGTATGAGCAATGCCTTTGTGGTATGACGAGCTGATAGAGTGTGATTTTCCAACATTTATTGGAAAAACTTTGGAGACTGTTGATCCGGGCACGGAATTCTTGTCGAACTGGCATATTAATTTAATCGCCGAATATCTGGAAGCTGCCCGCAAAGCACAAATTACCCGCCTGATTATCAATATACCACCGCGCTCGCTGAAATCGGTGTGTGTCAGTGTGGCATGGCCAGCGTGGATTTTAGGGCATAATCCCAAAGCGCGGATTATTGCCGCGAGTTACGCTGCATCACTCAGCATAAAACATTCGGTTGATTCGCGGTTGCTTATTTCCAGTCCGTGGTATCAGAATATATTTCCGGAAGTAAAGCTGACACGTGAGCAGAACCAGAAACAAAAATTTGTGACCACGCAGCGCGGTTTCCGTATGGCAAGCTCGGTGGGCGCGAGTGTGATAGGCGAGGGCGGTAATTTCCTGATTATTGACGATCCTATCAGTCCGGCGCAGGCAATGAATAAAAACTGGCGGACGCGTGTCAATAGCTGGTTTGATAATACATTTGCAACCCGCCTTGATAACAAGAAAAAAGGGGTGATTGTTCTGGTCATGCAACGTCTGCACAGCGAGGATTTAAGCGGATATTTATTGGCAAAAGGCGGGTGGGAGCATCTCTGCCTGCCTGCGGTTTCCATGCAGCAAAAAAAATATAGTTTTAAAGCTGTGACAAAAATTCGTGAAGCTGGGGAATTGCTGCATCCAGAGCGTGAGAATATGTTTCTGATTGAACGGGCAAAAATTGAACTGGGAAGCAGTGCCTTTGCTGCACAGTATCAACAAAATCCGCAGCCTGAAGATGGGGGTATGATAAAAAGAAATTGGCTGGCGCGCTATACAAATTTGCCGGAGGTTTTTGATTATATTGTGCAAAGCTGGGACACGGCGATTAAAAGCGGGGCGCATAATGACGCGAGCGTCTGCCTGACTTTTGTTGAAGCCGATGGGCGAAGTTATCTGCACGATGCGCGGGTGGTACGCCTTGAATATCCGGATTTAAAGAAAATGTTTTATAGATTAGCGGAGGAATTTAAACCGAATGTGATTTTGCTGGAGGATAAGGCGAGCGGGCAGCAATTACTACAGGATGTGAAGCGGGAAAGTCATCTGCCACTGCTTGGAATTAATCCGAAATCTGACAAAATTTCACGGTTCGCTGCGGTTTCGGCGATGATTGAAGCGGGAAAACTGCTGTTGCCTGCACAGGCAAAATGGCTTGCTGATTTTGAGGCGGAACTTTTTTCTTTTCCAGGGGGCGCGCATGATGATCAGGTCGACGCGCTCACGCAATATCTCGATTGGAAACGCAGGCAGAGCTTTGAGAAGTTGAGTATCAGGAGGTTGTAGAAATAGGGATTAGGGATTAGGGATTAGGGATTAGGGAAGTTTTGTCACCTCGAGCTTGTCGAGAGGCCTTTGTTTTGACAAGATCCCTCGGCTACGCTCGGGATGACAAGCAAAAAAAAATAGTTTATAAAAACTTCTATGCGTCGTCGTTCTCAACATTCAGCCATAAAAAGCCCGTTATTAAAGCTTATGGAAATAAACTGGTTTATCGTGCTTATCATGAGCATGATTGCCGGCATTGGTCTTGCCATGATGTATTCCGCAGGTGGGGAAGATGGCGCGATTTATTTTTCGCAGCAATTTACCCGTTTTAGCGTTGCCTTTGTTGTTATGCTGGTTATTGCCGTGCTGCCGATGCGGGTTTTGCTGGATTATGCCTATATCATATATTTCCTGTGTCTGCTGGTGCTTGTGGCTGTGGATGTTGCCGGACATATCGGGATGGGAGCGCAACGCTGGGTAAAGCTTGGCGGGTTCAACCTGCAGCCATCGGAATTTATGAAGCTGGCGGTTATTCTGGTGCTGGCGCGGTATTTTCATAACAGTCACCAGAATGACGTAAGGCGTGTTACTTTTCTCATTATTCCGCTTATGATTGTTGCACTTCCAGCGTTTTTTATTTTACGTCAGCCGAATCTTGGCACTACCACCATCATGGTGGTGGTTGGGCTTGTCATGTGTTTTCTTGCCGGAGTGAAATGGCGATATTTTATAGGTGGGATACTCGCTGTGGTTTCTGCAACACCTGTGCTGTGGCATTTTATGCATTCCTATCAGAAGAGACGGGTGCTGACTTTTCTGGATCCGCAGCAAGATCCGCTGGGAGCCGGATATAATATTTTGCAGTCGATGATTGCTATTGGCTCAGGCGGGCTGCTCGGCAAAGGTTATCTGCAAGGATCGCAAAGCCAGCTTAATTTCCTGCCGGAAAAACATACCGATTTTATTTTTACAATGTTCGCAGAAGAATTCGGATTTTTCGGCAGTATAACTTTACTGCTGTTATATATGCTGCTGCTCGGCGCGGGGATGCTGGTGAGCTTACGCAGCCGCAGTACTTTTGGGGCAATGGTGGCGGCTGGAGTGGTCGCTCTTTTATTTATTCACATTTTGATTAATTGTGGTATGGTCATGGGGTTGCTTCCGGTGGTGGGAGTTCCGTTGCCGCTGATGTCATATGGCGGGAGTATCATGCTTTCCAGCGTGTTTGCGATAGGCTTGCTGCTTAATGCCTATGTCCACCGCGATGATTTGCCGAGTCGCAGGGGTTTGCGTTAGTTATTGTTGGCGGCACTATTTAGTAAAATCAATATGTTGCTATTGTAATAAACTTGCACATGAACCTTCAAAAAACTTTAACAATTATTATTTCTTTGTTGTGTTAGTATCAGGATGTCTCAAAAACAAATATGATAAACAAAGGGTTATTTTATGATTGCTAAAGAAAAAACAGGTTCTAATATTGCCAAATATAATTCCCTGCCTGATGGGCATAAGGTGTTGATTGAGTTTATAGTAAGCAGAACCCTAGTTAATAATCCTCCGGCTGATTTATCAGGCGTGAAATATGACCCAAAAAATCCCAGTGATTATTTGAAGAGCGTGCTTGCTAATCGTAGTCCTGCCCAGCTACTGGAGAGGGCATTGGATGAGGAAAAACAATATACTGAAGGAAGAAAAAATAAGCTGAATGAATATGAGAAAGAATATCATGAAGCATTTAAAGAATTGAGATTGTGTAATAATCTGAGGCTTGATACGCTTGAGCGTTTTGTAGACAAACATGAATTGGAACTGGAAGAATTGAAGAAGTGGAATAAACTTAAGCCTGCTGAGAAAATTAATAAAATTACGCGGGCTATAGAAGAAAAATATAAATATAAAGGAATACCAACTGAACGATATGATGGAATATTGAAAGATCTGGAAGGTTCAAAGAGCCAGTTAGATTTTATAAGGAAAATGAATATAAAATTGGAAGAATTGAAGGAATGGGATAAACTTAAGCCTAATGAAAAATATGAGAAAGTCGGTTCGGCTATTGATAATAAATACATAGATAAATATATTGATATTAAGTTTTATGGTAGGGATAGAGAAAATGCAGCGGGTATTAAGCCATCTGACAAAAGAGATAGAGAAGCAGTTAAAGCGGAGCTTATAAGAGAGAATAATATTAGTGGAATCAAGAGTCGGGCTTTAATGTCGATAGATACGGATCATTATTCTATAGTCTCTCAGTTAAACGATGCATTCCATCCACAAAGAGAAAACCAGCCTGGATATAGGTCGCGGTAATATTTTTTAGCTATATCCTACGCCTCTGACTGCTTTTTCAGGAATTGCTGGGCGGCGATTTCATCAAGCATTATAGTTTCCTTGCGGTTTTCGGCTTCGCGCGCGCGTTGTTTAGCATTTTCTCTGGCGATTTCATATTTTTTCAGTTCGGCAAATGCTTCAAAAATTTTGCCGTTAAGCTCGGTTATTTTCACGTCAAGTGAGCGAATCTCATCGCGCAGATTATCCTGACGGTTTTTTATCCTTTTGGCAAACTCGCCAAAAAAATGCGACATTTCCGGCTGTTCGCCAGCAAGCAGAATTTCTTTATCAAGGTCTTTCTGCAGATTCACTATTGCCTGTTGCAACTGGCTTTTCTGGTTTTCCAACGACACCATATTGCGGCGCAATTCATCGAGTGTGCGCTTGTGCAGGCGGATCAGTGTGTCTAGGGTTTTCATTGTTTATTTATCTTCCAGTCTATGCCAGATTCGGAGTATTGCTATAGTAACCAGCCGTTATGCTTTATACGATTTTTGTATTATTTTCAAAATATAGTTCTAAAATCACGACAAGTGAGAAATTATTGCGAAAGGGATCATATGCAACAGATAACAGATAAACCAGCCGTATGCTCCAATGGATTTTTGTGGTTTTTTATATTAGCCGCGATGCTTGTATTCTCAGCGTCTACAGTCAAACCGCTATTGATTCCCGTCATTATTATTGTTGTTTTGTGCCTAACCGGATTTACCATAGTTTCTCCTAATGAAGCAAAGGTGATTACGTTTTTTGGAAAATACATAGGCACAATAAAACAAAATGGCTTTCTATTCACGATACCGCTTAGCGTGAAAAAAACTGTTTCGCTGAAACTCACCAATTTTGTCACGGATCATTTGAAGGTTAATGATCTCAATGGCAACCCTATTGAGATTGGCGCGATAGTGGTGTGGCGGGTGATTGATTCAGCACAGGCATCGCTGAATATTGATAATTACAAAAGTTTCCTTGCCAATCAGAGTGACATGGCTATTCGTACGCTGGCAGCGCATTATCCTTATGATTCGGAGAAAGAAACGTCGCTGCGTGGTAATATTGATGAAGTTGCTGCAAAATTAAAGGAAATGCTGCAGGATAAACTTGCTGTGGCAGGGATTATTATTGAAGATATAAAACTAACCCATCTTGCCTATTCACCGGAAATTGCGTCTGCCATGCTCAAACGCCAGCAGGCTGTGGCGATTTTTCAGGCACGGCAATATATGGTGGAGAATGCCCTTGCCATTATTGACGAAGTGATGAAGCATTTCCAAAGTAAGAGTGATATAAAAATTTCTGATGATAAAAGAGCCGAGCTTATCAATAGTCTTTTGATTGTGATGACATCAGACAAAGAGTCAGCCCCTGTTCTGAATCTTGGAAGATAGATGACCTATATTTTTCCGCGCTCAACCGCTTCACGCAGAACATTCTCGACACGCGAATTATAACCTCGCCCAGAAGCTTTGATTTGTTCCCATAGATCACCAGCCAGACGCAGTGTTCCATTACGTTTTGGGGATGCTGATTTTGGTCGCCCAACTTTCCGAAGTGGTTTTACTGCCTCTTCTCCAATTAGCTCAGACAAACCATCAATTCCTCGTTTCGCTGTACGGAATTGGGCTGTTGTCCATTCCGGTGTTTCGCTATCAGGAACACCATCTTTATCTAAACCAGTAAGTATTATTTTTTTAGGCTTCTTTTTCATATTTTTTTCTTTCTTTAGCATTTGCCTTACGAAAGCTGATGATGCGATAACCGTTATCACGCGGTGTGAATACGGCAGTACAAAGTCTCCCCCGTAATAATGCGTAAACCCTTATACGCTTTTCACCATATTCCTTGCGCTTATCTTCATGAAAAATAGCAGACGACATATCCAACAATTCAAATGCATCCAATGAAAATCCATGTTTTTCGATATTCATGGCGTTTTTTATGTCATCAAACTGAATTTTCATAATTTATGCTACAGCAAATATATCCCAATATCAATGATTATTTTTATTCTACCTCCGCCAATTGGCGATTCCCAGTAGCTTGGCGAGTTAAGCACCAGTTCTTTGCTCGGAGTTTGTAATTGGGGTTATTTTTGCAATTTGCGCGGAGATTTTACGCTTTGCTTCCAATGTATCAAAAGCGTTTTGCAGGCGCAGGAAATAACCTTCGGAAAGCCTAAAAAATTTGCATAGGCGCAAGTCAGTGTCAGCGGTTATATCGCGAGTGCCTTTTACAATTGCGTGGATACGGTTGCGCGGAACATTTATTGCATCAGCCAGCGCATTCTGACTCATGGCTAATTCATCGAGAAACTCATACTTTAATATATCTCCAGGATGCGGATTTTTTAATAATTTTGCCATAATTTTTCCTTCTAGTGATAATTTATTATTTCAACATTTGACGCATGATTAATACGATTTACGCAACTACGAATTACGCAACTACGAAACATACCTCTCACCCCGCAAGAGGTAATGCTACCCCCGCCAATTGGCGATTCCCAGCAGCTTGGCGAGTTGGTCATAGCCTTCATCGAGCGTGGTTTTTTCATCTTTGCGCTGGCGCAGGAAATCCTCAAGTGCCGGATAATACTGGATTGCCTGATCGACTGTTGAATCTGAGCCTTTGCGGTATGCCCCGAGGCGAATCATCTCCGCCATGTCATCATAAGTTGAAAGCAGGCGACGGGCGACCTGCACTAATGCATTTTCTTGCTCAGTGTTGCAATCTGGCATCGTACGCGATACGCTCTTTAAGATATTAACTGCTGGGAAGCGTCCGCGCTGGGCTATTGCCCGGTCTAAAATAATATGTCCGTCGAGAATCCCGCGCACTGTGTCGGATACTGGCTCGTTAGTGTCATCGCCCTCAACTAATACGGTAAAAAGTCCGGTGATGCTGCCCTGTCCGGCTTTTCCGGGACCGGCACGTTCCAGAAGCTTGGGAAGTTCGGCAAATACGGTTGGAGTGTAGCCTTTGCTGGTTGGTGGTTCGCCTGCGGAAAGGCCGATCTCGCGCTGCGCCATGGCAAAACGGGTTACGCTATCCATCAGGCATAAAACATCGCGCCCAGTATCGCGGAAATACTCGGCAACCGACATGGTGAGATAGGCGGATTGCCGGCGTAGAAGCGCGTATTCGCTGGATGTCGCCACAATTATAACTGAACGTTTCAGCCCTTCTTCACCTAAATCATCCTCAATGAACTCCTGCAACTCGCGGGAGCGTTCACCAATTAACCCAATAACGTTGATATCTGCCTGCGAATTTCTTGCCAACATCGACATTAAAATCGATTTTCCTACGCCAGAACCGGCGAAAATACCCATACGCTGACCACGGCAGCAGCTCAGGAAAGTGTTCATGCCCCGCACGCCCATATTGAGCTTGCCCCGAACTCGCATCCGCTCATGCGCTGATGGTGCTTCCGCTCGCAGTGGATAAGGCTTTGTACCCATACGTAAAGGGCCTTTGCCGTCTACCGGCTCGCCCATAGCATTGATTACCCGCCCCAGCCAGCCATCGCTGGGGTAACAGACACTGGCATTTTCCTCTATTATTACCCTTGCCCCTGGCCCTATACCTTCAATGCTGCCAAAAGGCATTAATAATGCCCGATTATCACGGAAGCCAACTACCTCGGCGGCAACTGATGGTTGTGTTCCGCTTAAACCCCGCGTGCCGATTATGCTGCAACGCGCACCAACGCTGAGCAGCCTTTCAATCCCCGCACATTCGATGAGCATGCCGAGTACGGCGACGACAACGCCAGTTACTGTAACTTCCTGTATGTTATTTATTTCTTCAAGCTGCATTTTTATTACCTAGTCTTTCTTAATTGACATCATAAGAGGATTCACATACAAAGGTTGCAGTGTTAAATTTGAAAAGGTGGTTTTTCAGCACTATAGAGTTTTTGTTGAGTAAATTACAGAATAAATAGTTGTAGTAATGTTTTTTTTGTGCTTAACTATAAATTAATAATTTAACGATTTGTTAATAAAATTAGGGGGGACTCAAGATGCGTGTATTATTGGTAGAAGATGATTCCTCAACCGCTAAGGCGATTGAATTGTCGTTGGCCTCTGAGGGGATCATTTGCGATACTACTCAGCTTGGCGAAGAGGGGTTGGAGATTGGTAAACTATATGATTATGATATAATAATCCTGGATCTTATGTTGCCGGATATTGATGGTTATGAGGTGCTGCGCCGTTTCCGTGCTGCCCGCGTGACTACGCCAATCTTGATTTTGTCCGGTTTGTCTGGTCCTGACCAGAAGATTAAAGGGCTGGGTTATGGCGCGGATGATTATCTGACCAAACCTTTCAACAAAGGTGAACTTATCGCTCGTATTCAGGCGATTGTCCGCCGTTCCAAAGGTCATAGCGAATCTATTATCCGTACCGGCAAGCTTTCAGTTAATCTTGATACGCGTTCTATCGAAGTTGATGGCAAAGCATTGCACTTGACCTCTAAGGAATACAGTATTCTTGAGCTTCTTTCCCTGCGTAAAGGCACGACCCTTACCAAGGAAATGTTCCTTAACCATCTTTATGGCGGGATTGATGAGCCGGAGCTGAAAATTATCGACGTGTTCGTTTGCAAACTGCGCAAAAAATTAGCGTCAGCTGCTGGCGGTGAAAACTATATCGAAACCGTGTGGGGCAGGGGATATGTTCTGAAAGATCCAGAAAATATTTCTGATTCGCATATGCACGCTAACGAAATGGCTTAGTTTGTCATTCCGAGCTTGTCGAGGAATCTTGCCATTATAAAAATAATTGCAAAGATATCTCACATTCGTTCGAGATGACATAATATGATAAAAAAACCCGCCATTTACGGCGGGTTTTTTATTAATTGCAGATAGGAATTAGCGAGTGCGTCCAGGGTTGCTTGGGGTTGTGCCTCGACTGCCTAGTTCCTGGATTTTTCCATCCATTGCGCTGGATACTAAAGATTGCATTATAAGAAATTTGGTAATTTTTTGCTTTTCGGGATTTTTTTCTATGTTTTCAGCTTCTTCAGCTATACGTTCTGCAGTATAAATTACTCGGCTGCCGTCTTTTCGTACTATAACCAAGTCCTTTCCTTCTATTTTTTTAGCAAACTCACGTGTTGCATATTTGCTGTCGGGAGTGTTAAACCCTAATTCTTTAGGTGCAATAGGCTTTTTCCCACTTAAATCTGCGGTTATTTGATCTCTAGGCATTTGAATTTCTGGTTCTTGGGGAGGTTTAGTTTCCATATTACAATTCCGTATAAATATTTATTATGCCATTAAAGTATAACAAAATATGTCAATAATGCACGTTAAGTTTTTGTTACATACGTATATAAAGGGAACAAAAAACCCACCATTTACGGCGGGTTTTATGATTTCTAGTCACAGAAATTTATTAAATTCTATCGGCTATGTCCAGCTCCACGGGTTTGTTGCGGTTGTGGTTGATTAAGGATGTTTGCCATTCCCTTAAGCCCTTCTTCCATTGCTCCCTTGGAAATTTGACTAAGAATATTAGGATCGACGACTTGCTTTAAATATTCTCCAAGTCCTTGTTCTGTTATAGACATTGTTCCACTCCCGTTGTTTCTTCTAATTTTTTAATTCTACTTTTATTTCTTGTTCTTTAGCTATTTTCTGCGCCATGTTCAGGGCGATTCCACGCACATGCGCCGGCTGCATCAACATTCCGTTTTCGTCGCGTACACCATCAAACATTTTGAGCAGGTGCGGACGGATTCTCTCAGCAATATCCATTATCAGATTGCCACGCGCCTGCGCCTGGGTGCGTCTTACAACCTGAATAGCTGCTGACTTGGCGGCGTTGCTCAGATCAGGCTTTGCTGCCTTCGCGCCATTAACCCAGGAATTTATCGCATCATGCGACATAACATTCTCCATAAATATAAAATTAACTAATTAATCTACATATGCATATAATATGTTAAGTAGTTTAACAATTAGTTAAAAAAATTAAATTATTTTACTGGATTTGGAGAGCTGGATTTGGAGTTGTAGATGGCAGTTTTCCTGTGTTGCCACGCATTTTTTATAAAAATGCTCGCAATGACGAGGATATTACTAAAACTTCCTGCTTAGGTGCAGGCAGATGAAAAAGCACAGAATATAGCATAATAGCCCAAAGCAGTAGCTTATGCTGGCACCATAGCTCATTGAGATTATTACCGAGAAAATGCTGGCAAATACCGAGGCTGCGCCATTTAAAGCCCAGAACCACGGCAACAGTTCGGCGTGTTGTTTTTTTGCCGCTGCTACTCCCAGTGGGAACATCATACCCAAAAACAAACTCACTGGAATTAACAATAAGACCGAGAATAATATCCGCATCTCGGTATTATGATGATGCAATTCCATGCGGTAATTATGAACTAACCATAAGGTTGTTGCGATGGATATACAGAGTAATAATGGACGGATAATGTACGCGCTTCTGGATAAATTATGTGAGCGCACAGTGTAACTACCTATGCCACTGAATAATAGCAGCGTGAATAAAATAACTGATAAGCCATATACCGGATGTCCCAGGAAAATAGTCAGCCACTGCATAAGTGACATTTCAATGAACATGAATCCAAGACCGATTAGTGTGAAATAGGCGATGTATGGTTGCGCATTTTTGAACTCCTGACGCTTTGCTCTATATAGATTAAACATAGGCCAGATTACAGCGTAGGTAAGATAGGAAAATACTATAGCGGCGAGGGTTGCTAATACATAAGTGGCAGCGTTATTGGCGGCATTATCTTCGCCTTCTAATGGTGAAAATATATTCCTGAACCGTGTCATATTAAAAAAGAACGGACGGTCATCGGTGGTGGTGGTTACATCAAGTGGTAATGAGTCATAGAAAGTTTTAGAAGCGTTGCCGGAAAGTATAGTCTTGGAAATGTCATCAAAATCTTTAGTTGGGGTGATGAGCATATTAAAACCATAGGTTTCGGCAAATTCTGCGGTTTTTGCTATTTCATCAGGAGTGAAGGCTGATTTACTAATCAGCATGTTGATAATCCCGCCATAATTATTAAGCACTATAACGTGATTTCGGATATCAGCATCAGGCGCGATTTCTTTCAGGCTGTCCGTTGCAAGGGAAAGAAGGCGATATAACTCGCCGTGATGTTTGTCAGCCATAAACCAGCGGGAAACGCTGAGCATTCCATTTTCATTTAAATGTTTGAAAAAATCAACCCAGGCTTCTTTAGTGTAAAGTTTGTTTTCGGAAAGAGCAAGACCACCAGCGGCTGTTGCTGCCCATGTATCAATCAGTGAGATTTGTATCATGTCGTAGCTTACGTCATGCGAGCTTATATAACTCCTTGCTTCCGCGTTAACCATCTCTATCTCTTCATAGGAATAAAGTTTGCCGGTAAAATCAGCATATACCTTGTTCAGTGCTTCAAAAATTGAGGGGTTGATTTCGATACCAGTGATTTTCCTGACACCAAACACAAGAGCCGAAAGAACATCCCTGCCACCTCCGACACCAATAATTGCCGTGTGGTTTATATCGCGCAGATGATAACCGGAATTGATAACATCATATTTCAGGAAATTTACTTTATCCAAATCACCATCAAATTTTGTGAGAATGGTTCCTGCGCTTCCATCTATCACCAGTTTTTTTTGTTCAATCAATTCATGATTCTTTTCATCAAACTTCTCACTGAATCCCCATTCAAATGGTCTGGAATTTTGTGTTTGGTATACACCCACATGCGTGAAGCTGTTCCAGCGTTCAAAATCAAATTTTTCAAGAATACTGAGTTTGGCAATGCGTAGGTGGAATATCGGGTTGCCTGTTACATAAGAATATGATTGTACGGTGAATAAAGAAAAGAACAATATAATTACAGAATAGAACATCTTGACTTTGAAAGAAGATAGTTTTTCTTTAGCTAGTTTCCAACCAAATATGGACAGTAAGCTTGCTAATAATAAAATGACGCTTACCGGATCAAAAAATTTCAGCATTACAATCATTAATATGCAGCCAAGGGCAGCACTTACCAGATCCACGGCATACAGGCGACTGGTGTGTGATGGGAAATAGGTGAGCAATAATGTGACACACACACCTATGGCAACAAAGCTGCTGCATAGGAAGAAAGGTCCGGATATAAGCAACAGGCCACCGAATATTCTTATTGTCTCTGCTAGAGAGCCAGTGTAACTGTCTGCCAGCGTAGTGAGGCGACCGGCAATATCAACCATTCCCAAAGTAGCAATTACTATTGAAATTGCTGAGTATAATGCGTGCTTCCCACATTCTTCATCAACAGTGGAAGAAGTGAAGCGCGAAGGCTTGTAATATACTTTGAATGCACCAACGGTAAGCCCAAGCATGGCGAGCGTAATTCCGGCAAAAGCAAAATGGTAATAAAATACAACGCTGAAAATACGGGTGGCAAGGATCTGTATGGCAATCATTGAAAAAGCAAAAAGTCCTATTGCTATAAAATGAATCTTGCTTGGGCTATTTAATTTTTCCTGCATACACTCTTCTCATTTCAAGAATTGGCGTTGTTAACCTTCGACTCGTGTAGTTTTTCTACACTTCGTCTCGGTTGTCTAGCCAATTCTTGAACTGCTTTGAGTATAAAATGTCCTTGATAAAATAAAAACGCTCTAAGTTTATAAGTTTGCTGACAAGCTATATGATTATTTCATATTTTTAAGAATGCATAGGAAAAGTTTATAATAGCCGTTTATTGGCGAAGGCTTTCCCTGATCCAGTCTTTAGATAATGTTCAAATTCACGGGCTTTTTGTTGGTCAGCAAATGCATGATAACTTACCAATTCTCATGGTAGATACTTAGCTGTATGTGTTGATTTACCTGCATTATGAGCCTTTATACGAGCTTTTAAATCCTCTGTATATCCTCTGTATATCCTCGGTAAGTTTGCTTCGGGAAGTTGACGCTACGTAGTATGTAAACATAATACATGGTGATAGCCCTCCTTCGCTTTCGTTACACTCAAGCTTCGTAGCGCAGCCTTCTCCTAATGTGTTCAGCAGGCTTACTGGCGTAAGCCAGCCGAAGCACGTAGTGCGAAGGCTGGTGCGGATGGAGGGACTTGAACCCCCACGCCTCGCGGCGCTAGAACCTAAATCTAGTGCGTCTACCAATTCCGCCACATCCGCAAATGAGTAGGGAGTTTAAAGTGCTGAGTAATGAGTAATCAGGTTAATATTATGTATTAAAACAATTTTTTCCTGCTTAGCACTCAGCACTCATAACTTTTTACTACTTGCCCCTAGTAATAGAGTGCCAGTTCTATTATATTAGAACTAAATATCAAGAAGAAGTTATAACTAATTACATAATAATTTTTTTCTATATATATTCCTATAAATAAGTAATCTGTAATAAAACCTATAACAAATATATCGGATACTATGCAAAGCAAACCCATGTCTAATATTTTCCCGATTCTGCCACTGCGCGATATTGTTGTTTTCCCATCGATGGTTGTCCCGCTTTTTGTCGGGCGCGAAAAGTCGGTGCGTGCTTTGGAGGAGGTGGTGCGCCGTGGTGGTAAGATATTGTTGGTAACCCAGAAAAATGGCGGGGTTGATGACCCGCGTGAGGTTGACGTTTACCGAGTTGGCACTATTGGTAATATTCTGCAGCTGCTGCGCCTGCCGGACGGCACAGTGAAAGTGCTGGTGGAGGGCGTTGCCCGTGCCAAGATTACCGAATTCCTCAATAATCATGATTATTTTCAGGTGATGGCAGAGCTGGCGGCGGAAGAAGCCGGCAATAAGGACGAATCAGAAGCGATGTTCCGCACGGTTCTGGGGCAGTTTGAGCAATATGTGAAGCTTAATAAGAAAATCCAGCCGGAAACCTTGGGAACTGTAAGCAAAATAACTAATCCAAGCCTGCTTGCCGATACTATCGCCGCGCATATGTCGGTTGATATTCCTGAAAAGCAGAAGATTCTGGAAATGCTGAACGTGACTGAGCGTCTTGAGCATATTTTTACGCTGATGGAAAATGAGATTTCGGTGCTGAATACCGAACGCCGCATTCGTTCACGGGTGAAAAGGCAGATGGAAAAAACCCAGCGCGAATATTACCTGAATGAGCAGATGAAAGCGATTCAGAAGGAGCTGGGCGAGGGCGAAGACGGTAAGGATGAATTTGGCGAACTGGAAGAAAAAATCAAAAAATTACGTCTGTCGAAAGAAGGAAAAGAAAAGGCTTTTGCCGAGCTGAAGAAGTTGCGCTCGATGAGTCCTATGTCGGCAGAAGCCTCGGTTATCCGCAATTATCTGGACTGGATTATTTCTACTCCGTGGAAAAAACCAACGCGGATTATCAGTGATTTGAAACATGCGCAGAAGATTCTGGATCAGGATCATTACGGTCTGGAAAAAGTGAAAGACCGCACGCTGGAATATCTGGCGGTGCAGCAGCGCACTAAGCAGGTTAAGGGGCAGGTTTTGTGTATAGTTGGCCCTCCGGGTGTGGGTAAAACTTCACTTGCTAAATCCATTGCGCGGGCGACTGGTCGTAACTTTGTTCGCATCTCGCTGGGTGGCGTGCGTGATGAAGCTGAGATCCGCGGGCATCGCAGAACTTATATCGGTTCGATGCCGGGTAAAATTATTCAATCTATGAAAAAAGCTAAATCCAGCAATCCACTTATCCTGCTTGATGAAATTGATAAGATGGGCGCGGATTCACGGGGCGATCCGGCTGCTGCTCTGCTTGAGGTGCTAGATCCGGAACAGAACAAAAATTTCAACGATCATTATCTGGAACTGGATTATGATTTGTCAGATGTGATGTTTATCGCAACTGCCAACTCATATAATATGCCGCGGCCTTTGCTTGACCGTCTCGAAATTATCCGGATTCCAGGTTATACCGAAGATGAAAAACTGAATATTGCTAAGCAATATTTGATTCCAAAACAGGTGAAAAGCCACGGCTTGAAAAAGACTGAGTGGTCAATTTCCGATGAGGCTCTGCGCGAGACTATCCGCTATTATACCCGCGAATCCGGCGTGCGTAATTTAGAGCGCGAAATTGCCAACATGACGCGTAAAGCGGTGAAAGATATTCTTCTGAAAGGCAAAAACGCGGTGAAAGTTACGGCGAGTAATCTGGGCAAATTCGCCGGTGTGCGTCGCTATACGTATGGTGAGGCGGAAAAAGTGGATCTTGTGGGTATGGTCACAGGCTTGGCATGGACGGAAGTTGGCGGGGATCTGCTGGTGATTGAGGCGGTGACAATGCCGGGCAAGGGTAAAACTTCGATTACCGGTAAACTTGGCAGCGTGATGCAGGAGTCGGTGCAGGCAGCGATTTCTTACGTGCGTTCGCGCTCGCTGGATTTTGGTATAATTCCTCCGACATTTCAGAATAAAGACATACACGTCCACGTTCCGGAAGGGGCAACCCCGAAAGATGGTCCTTCGGCGGGTATCGGTATGACTACCGCGATTGTTTCAGTGCTTACCGGAATTCCTGTAAGAAAAAATGTGGCGATGACCGGAGAGGTGACTTTGCGCGGGCGGGTGCTTGGCATTGGCGGGCTGAAAGAAAAGCTGCTGGCGGCTTTGCGCGGTGGCATAACCACGGTTCTGATTCCGCAGGAAAACGTCAAAGACCTTGAGGAAATTCCCGACAATGTGAAAAAGGAACTTAAGATTATTCCGGTTTCAACCGTGGATGATGTTCTGAAGGAAGCATTGGTGCGGATGCCAGAATCGATTGAATGGACCGAGCCGAAAGCTGCCGCAGCTGCTGCCTTGGCGAAAACTGATGGTGAAGGTGCAGTGATAACGCATTAGGCTCAAGATGTTTTGTTGATGGATTGTCTATGTTGAAACCCAAGTTTGATGACCGGATTGAGCGTGAACGCGAATTTCATAATACGCGTTTTAGTGAGGAAAACCGCGATGCTCAGGGCAAATATTACGCGGCTATAAAAGATGGCTCGCAAGCTTTTGACCAAAGGCTGATGCAGCTTGCAAAGGATTCTGAGGTTCTGGAATATGGCTGCGGTAGTTACCCGATGGCGCATAAAGTTGCTGGCGTTGCAAAGGCGGTAACGGGCATTGATATTTCGGATGTTGCGGTTTCGCTTGGAGATAAAAAATCGGCAACAGAAAATATAAATAATACAAAATTCCTGGTGATGAACGCAGAAAAAATGGATTTTCCTGATGCCAGTTTTGATATGGTTTTTGGTCGCGGGATTATCCACCATCTGGATATTGAAAGTTCTTTTTCTGAGATTGCCAGAGTGCTGCGCCCGAATGGAACTGCGCTATTCTGGGAACCGCTCGGACATAACAGGCTTTTTAATTCGTACCGGAAAATGACACCGGATGCGCGCACGATTGATGAACATCCGCTGCTTAAAAAGGACATGGAGATAGCGAAGCGTTATTTTGCCGATGTTGAATTGAAATTTTATGGCTTGTTCAGTCTGCTTTCAGTGCCACTGCGCGATAGCAAGCTGGGTGATGGCATTTTGAAAATAACTTCGGCAGTTGACCGCGCTGTTTTTGCGTTGCCTTTCATAAAATGGCAGGCATGGTACTCTCTTATAGAAATGAGAAATCCACGCCACAGATAATTTCTATATATTACAATATGTTATTATTATCGCAGGTCTTTTTTGTTACAAGGATTTTCCTGTAATATTATTCTTCACGAAATCGTAATATAATTTTCCCAGATTTTGTTGTATATTTAGTATGTTAATATATGTGGAAGTGTGTTTAAAATATAGTTTGAATAGGTAAATGGCTGATAAACAACAGGAAAATGGCGTAATTAGTGAAGCGTTGCCGCAATCGCAAGCGGGCGTTGCTGTTGCTGCTGAGCCGAATTCCAGTGAGCCAAAATCTGACCAGAATTCTTCCAATACCCCGCAAAAAGAGGTTTCTGTACAGAAAGAAACGGCTAAAGAACCAGAAAAAGAAGCAGCCCCTGATGTTGCCGTCGCACCGAGGTCTAAACCGGTGATGAGCAAGGGTGAAAAGGTGTTTAACTGGGTTACCTATAAAGGGCTAAACTACTGGGTAAACCTAGGTCTTTCTGTGGTTATGGCGGACATTGCCATAAACGGTAAGGGTTTCTGGCGCAAAGGTCTTGATTACAGTATTAGTGGAACAACTAAGCATGTTAGTAATGTTCTCAAGTCTTTGAGTAAGAATCCTAATAAAGAAGCTATTGAAAGAATGGTGCATAATAACACCAGGGTTGGCTATGAAAGCCTTTCATTGCTTACAGGCGGTAGTATTCTATTGTTCCCATTGAAATATCTTGAGGATAATAAACGTAAGATTGTTCATTGGTTAAATGATAAGCTGGGAGTGGATCAAACTGCGCCGGATGGACATAAAAAAACGCCGGAAGAAATACACATTGAAAAAGAGCAGCCAAAACAAAGTGCTGGCAATCTAATAAAGCGTCGGCTTCTTGGAACAGTTTCAGTGGTGGGAGCCGGTTTTGTTTTAGACAAAATTTTTAAGCAAAAAACATTGCTTGATCCAGAAATAGTTGATCTTGGCTGGACAAAAATAAATTATGACAAAAAAATTCAGGGTGGGAAAAATTATATTGAAACAACTGCGTTCAGGCACATTAACAATGCAGTTAAATTTGTAACCGGAGGCAAAGGATTCAAAGAAAACGGGCGGATTGGTCGCTGGACAAAGCTGGCTATTCTTGATTCTATTTTTACCGTAATAACCGCGTCGGTTATGTGGGTGACCAGTGGTGCTAAAAAAGGGAAAATGCCGAAGGAAATTGACGATAGTAATGATCCGGAAGTGCTAAGAGATGAGATGAACAGAATTGTTACATCTGCCGATGTGGGAGATAGAGGATTTGCACACAGGGTGGAAAAAAGAGTGCAGAAACTGGTTGAGTCTAAGAATGGTAGTTCTGCAAAAGGTTTTGTTGAAGCTCTGCAACATCAGGAAGCACCGACTGTTGGGGTTGGGGTTTAGTTCCTTGTCATCCTGTGAGGCGCGAGGCGACTGCACAGGATCTCAGCATAATTATAACAGATCCTGTGCTATTGCTTTGCAATCCACAGGATGACAATAATCTTCTGGAAACGGCATGGATTTTGCTTTATATCCTGTCTTCGTGACGCGTGATTATGAAATATGCGCGCAGAAATTAATTTAAACAGGGAGATCTTATGAGTATTTTAGACGGAGTTTTAGGCGGATTGGTAAGTGCCGGAGTTACATCACTTGTAAGTGAAGTTATTAAAAAACACGGTGGCATTGAAGGCATAGCCAGCCAGTTTGAAAAAGGCGGTTTGGGTAGTGTTGTTCAATCATGGATTGGAACAGGTGCTAATCAGGCGGTTAATCCAAGCCAGATTTCGCAAGTTCTGGGTTCTGGTGTTATTTCAGAATTGGCAAAGAAACTTGGCATATCAGAAAATCAAATATCAGAAAAACTTGCGGAACATCTTCCGACGGCAATTGACAGCATGACACCAAATGGAGCTATTCCTGTTGATGCCTGATAGGATTTTTGCTTCAAAAATTGGCATACTATTATTACTGTGATATGAGCATAGTGGATGAATAAGGAGCTTTTAATTGCATAGAGTATTAATTGTTTTCAGTTTACTATTGCTTTGCTCCTGTACGCATTTCGAACAGGATAAGGAAGTTGTCAAAGAGCAGGCAAAAAAAGATGCAAAGCAGGTTGAAGCTAACGTTACTAAAAATGCCATGCGCGTTGCTGATAATGTGCGTGATAGCATAAAGCGCACCAATGATCGTGTGCGCGAGTGGTGGATAACACCACTGCCGAGCACGGCTAAACAACCGATGCCCACTCGCTATTGTTACCGTGTTTTGCAGGATATATTGTGTTACCGCGACCAGATGCCGGGATGGGAAAATAAGCTGGTTGCTTATCAGGGGGAGGGTGCTGCACCGCCAACACCGGCTACTATGAAACTGATGCCACTACGCGCTGATAATCAAAATTTTCCTGTGGAAAAAAAGCTGGAGAATCTGAATCCGGTTTTTGTCTCGGTTCCGCCGGAAGTTAAGGGAAATAGTGGGCAAAATGTAACTACTGATGCTACGGCTATTGAACCGGCTTATGAGACTATTCAGGATTCGGTGACGTCGCCACAACTTTAGAGGTGATTTATGCAAGACATGAATATTTCTTATTATAAATTTTATTCGTCGCCAGTGGGGAAGTTACAACTCGTTGCTTCTGACCGTGGAATTTCTGGCGTTTATTCGCAGAACAATTTCCGTGACGCGGGAAATGAATTGGTGGAGGATAATAATCATCTGCTTTTACTCAAAGCTGAAAAACAGCTTGGCGAATATTTTGCAGGAAAGCGCAAGGAATTTGACTTGAAGCTTGATATGCAGGGCAGCGTGTTTCAAATAAATGCGTGGCGGCAATTGCAGAAAATTCCTTATGGCGAAACGATTTCTTATGGGCAGCAGGCTGCGCGTGTTGGTGACGCTAAGAAAGCGCGCGCAGTTGGGGCTGCCAATGGGCGCAATCCGCTGATGATTATTATACCCTGCCACCGGGTTATCGGCGCATCGGGCGCGCTTACGGGGTTTGGTGGCGGGTTGCCGCTGAAGAAGAAGCTGCTGGAGTTGGAGAAGGTGAGGGCGGCATAGTAGTTCTTGCTTGCCCATACGTAACCTCCGTTATATTGTCGCTTAACAATCAACTTCTGTTTTGAAATAACTATATATTGAGGTCACACAGGAATTATGTCAAAACAGTTTCCCGCTATTTTTCTCAGCGCGCTACTCTCGTCAGTTATATTTCTAATTATTGCTGTCAATAATTTAGATTTTATTCTGATGTTCGTTTCCATCATCCCGCTATTTTCTCTGGGGCTTAGCAAAAACCCTAAACTAGCACTTGAATCCGGCGTACTTGCCGTAATCCCCATATTTCTTTTCAGCGGAGGGGCTTTATCCCCTGCCGCGATGTATTTTTTTGTATTTGCCTTGCCCTGCTGGTATGTTTGCCATCTGGCACTGCGTAACATAAAAATTGATTCACCGGCAGCCACTATGACCTTGTGGTATCCTACCGGCTTAATTACAGTAAATCTGGCACTTTACGGCTGTATGCTACTTGCCGTAGCCACCGCCATATTCGCTACTCAGGATACAAACCTGCCACAGTTTATTGCCAATATGGCAAAAGATGTTATTGCCGAGCTAGACAGTAAATATGAAATTCCTGCTACTATTTCGCCAATGTATCTTGCATTCATTCTTTGTAGTTCAATGGCTTGGCTATGGTGTTTTTTGATGTTTGGCTGTGCCTGGTTCGTCAATTACACCCTGTTTAAAAAAAATATGGCAGTACGCCCTGATTTTACAATACATATTTTCCCAATGCCGCATTGGTTACTGACATTAATGGGTATCTGCGGCCTTGCCTCGATAATAGGCGGAGAATCAATGAATTTTCTAGGAAAATCATCGCTTTTCATATTGCTGATACCATATTTCTTTCTGGGAGCAGCGATATTGAACAGCAACGCCACAAAAGTTATTAACAGTATGTTTTTTATATTTATTTGCTATTTTATTGCGATAATAACCTTTTGGCCGGCAATGGTGGTAGTCGGTATAGGCATGTGGAATCATATAAAAATATTAAACAAACACTTGTCATCTGGTGGAAGTTCGTCTAGAAACTAGCTCCCAAATTTAGGTAACAAATAAAAATTTGAACTCGTAAGGAGAATTGATCATGGAAGTTATTTTGCTAGAACGCATTGCCCGCTTGGGTGCTATTGGTGAAACTGTAAAAGTGCGTAACGGCTATGGTCGTAATTTCCTTATCCCAATGAAAAAAGCCCTGCGCGCTACTGAAGAAAATAAAAAGATTTTTGAAGAACGCCGCCACATCATTGAAGAAAAAAATAACGCTGCCCGCAAGGAAGCTGAAGTTCTGGCTAAAAAGGTCGAAGGCATCAGCGTAAAGCTTATTCGTCAGGCGAGTCAGGAAGGCAAGCTTTATGGTTCGGTTACCGTGCGCGATATAGCGGATGCTTTGAAAGAAGCCGGTCATGTTGTACCGAAGAGCCAGATTATCCAGACCACCATTATCAAAACTATTGGCGAATATCCGGTGCGTGTCATCCTGCATCCGGAAGTTATTGCTAATGTTAAGCTGGATATAGTCCGCGTTGAAGCTGACGCTGCGTAATCCAGTGAAATTTTACTAAAAATTTAGCGTACACCTACGGTTGCTTCAGATGGACTAGACTTATATGTCTGATCTCTATCTGCTTTTTTCTGTCGCTCTTGAAGTTCAGCACCAATCAAAGCAAGCGATTTGCTCTCATGTCTGGAAACAAAACTGTCTTTTTTTACGAATTGTTCACGACGTTGGAGCTCTTGCTTAATGTTATCAGAAAGCCCTTCAACCCGAGTATTGCCAGCAACTTCCTTTAAGGATTTAATATCAGCGTTCTGAAGCAATGTTGCTAATGTTCGATATGCTGTTTTTACCTCATTAGCTTGCGCATTATCAGGAGCTTTACGCAAAGCATTAGTGTGTGTATTTTTTACCTTTTCCAGACGTTGTAGCAATTCTTGTGCATCTTCTGTCAAACTTCCGTTCTTACTTACATTATCGCCCATATTATCCCCCATAAAGAATTTTTAAAATTATATTACCTTCCACGTTTATCAGACATAACCTTGTCCAATACATGCCTTCCTCTCTTATTTTCCCTTATGACCAATTCATCTTTAATCAATTTCTGAGAAAGAAAGCCTAATTCTGACGAATCACAACAAGCAGCCTCCTGCAAAACTGATGTTCTAGCTGCTCCGATTAAAGCTTTAAATATCTGAACAGCATTGTCGGAAGTTTCGGTAAATTTTCTGTTAGTACCCATCTCCTGTTTGTATTTTTCTTCCGCTAATCTCAGATGTTCATAATTTATTACCGGGTTTATTGCCGTAGATGCAGTGTAAGACTTAACTTTTTCTACATCTCCAACCTTAATTGCATCTGACAATTTCCTTTGTTCAATCTCATTATAAACTTCATGAGCCAGACCATCAACCTGTCTGGATGCCTTCTCAACTCTATCCAGAACCACCTGAAGAACTTTAGTGTCAGCATTATCAAGCAATTTTTTATATATCAGACGCTCTGCCCAGATTACAGAACTTGGCTTGCCATTCGCGTCATTAATTACTTCCTTAGCCAATTCGATATGTTGTGGTGTTATTATATCAGGTCTTGTATAGTCAGAAGCCAATTGCAGATCTCTGGAATTGATAGCTATCGACAATATCTCACGTTCTTTTCTTGTTCCAAATGGTCTAATAGTAAACTCTGACATACTTTATCCTTATTAAACTTATCGAAACAAATGTCCTTGAAGAAAATCCTTTGCATCCCTGTATTTGGAAGCAAAATTATTTTTCATTTCTAATTTTTCCCGACGTTGCAGTTCTGTGTGAACATCTCCGGCTAATCCAGCAACTTTTTGATATTCCGGATTTGTAGCTGCTTCTTGCAATACAGCAAGGCGCGCATTCTTAATTAACTTTTCCAATATCCGGGATGCACGTTCTAATTCTTCCACAGGGGCTCTATGTAAAGTTTGATTATGCTTCTCCCTAGCCAATTTAAGGTGACTGGCTGTTATTATTTCAGGCTTGGCATAAATGGTATGCAAATTTTGATTTTTAATATCATCTGCCAATATTTCTGAATCACTTCGTTTTGCAAGACCAGCCATTTTGTTCCCCATAAGAAATCAATTAAAACTTCAAGAATTATCAATTTTCCTAGGGGATATTACAAGTTAAGATATGATGACAATTATATTATAGTTATTTTATAGGGTGTTATCATGCCGCAATCCTGCGGGCGGCATAGCCACAGCGCAGGATTTTTCTCAATTATACCCAGATCCTGTGCTGACATTTCGTGTCCCACAGGATGACTCACTTATACACCCTCTTAACCCGTCTGCCGATGCGCGTAAAAATCTCATAGCCAATAGTGCCGCACTGTGTCGCTATATCATCCACCGTCTGCAACTCATTTATAAACTCGGCGCGGCTGTTTTCGCCGATTTCCTGCGGTGGAATAGCGGATACATTAATTGCCACCATATCCATCGACACCCGCCCGAGCAGCGGTGCTTTATGTCCTGCTACATAGACGAACCCCTGATTACTTAAGCTACGGAAATAGCCATCCGCATAGCCCAGAGCGGCAATGGCAATGCGCCCGCCCTTACTCATTGATGCAGTTGCTCCATACCCCACCGTTTCATCACGGTCTAGCTCACGTATCTGCAAAATCGGTGCCGATAATGTCGCCACATGCTGCATCGGGTTTTTGCCATCCGCCGGATTAATGCCATAAAGGGCGCAGCCTGGGCGGGCAATATCAAAATGAAATTCCGCTGGCAGAAAAACACCTGCCGAATTAGCAAGGCTGGCTTTGGCATCTGGAAAATATTTAAGCGCGGACTGGAATCTTTCCAGTTGCTCAGAATTTTTGGGATGTGCTGGCGCATTGGCGCAGGCAAGATGCGAAAGCACCAACACCGGACCAAAACCCTGCAACTTGGCAATAAACGGATTTTCCAAATCACTCTCGCAAAGCCCCAGCCGCGTCATCCCGCTATCAACATGCACCATGATATTCTTGCTCGTATGGCGCAGCTCAGATTTCACAAACCGTTCCACCTGCGAAATATCATTTAAAACCGGCGTGAGTCGGTGATAGGAAAATTCCTGCTCCTCACCGGAAAACAGCCCTTGAAACACACCTATTCTAACTTCGGGGAGAAGCTTACGCAGCTCGATTCCTTCCTCCAGCGTCGCCGCAAAAAAATCACGGCAACCCTCCGCCCACAAGGCAACGCCAACCTCGCCAACTCCAAGCCCATAGGCATTAGCCTTCACCACCGCCGCGATGGAATTTCCGGCATGGTGATTTTTCAGCAAGCTATAGTTGGAGCGTAAGGCGGAAACATTAACTTCGAGTGTGGGGAAAAGCGTCATCATAAAATACTAAATTTTATTTGTTATGCTGTACAGAAAAAGAAATGTTCAACCCCATAGCATCAATGATAGACATGAAAGTATCCATACGCGGATTACCTTTTTCAGATAAAGCGCGGGAAATTGTAACGCGGGGAATTCCAGCACGCTCAGCAATACGACCAATCCCCTGAGCGAGAGCTATTTGTTTTAATGCGCCCAAGATAGCCTTACTGTCTTTAAATTCTTTGTATTCTTCCAGAGTGGCTTCAAGATATTCGCTGGCAAAATTGGGGCGTTTAGCTATTATTTTAGCTATCCACATGTCAAAATCGTCTTGTTGATTTTTCATTATTTTCTCCTGTTATAATCATTCAAACAACTAATAGCTTTCTTGATATCCTGCTTTTGCCTGCGTTTATCACCACCTACCAGCAGCAGAACAATATCCTTCCCAGTAATGCTATAATAAATTCGGTATCCAGCACCAATGTCTATACGTAATTCCCAAACACTATTACCAACAGGTTTGCAATCCCCGAAATTACCATGCCGGATTTGCTCTAAACGGGCAGCAATACGAAAAACTGCCTTATCATCACGTAGCCCTATAAGCCACTCAGTGATGAGTTCATTACCTTTAGCATCTACATAACGCTGTATACTATACATTACATCAATGTAACATATAGTATACATCAAATCAAGAGGGAAATCTGAATATCACTAGGCACTGCTGGCTAATTCACTAGACCGCAAGCGAAATATTTTCATGGGTCATGCGTCACGAATGATAGAGTAAATCTATACCAGACCTTGCTCCACCGATTTATTCAGGAAATCATTCAACCTGGTTTGCCAACCACTGCCGGTTGAACGCAAATGCTCAACCAGATGTGCATCAAGCCTGATATTTATATGCTGCTTTGGCTCTAAAACCTTTGGTCTTCCGCGCAGACGCGCAGCTGCATTGCGTGCTGATTCCGGCAATTCATCTATGCCATGCATTATTTTGCCCATTGACTTCCATTCTGCATCGGTTAGCGGTTTATGCTGGTCTGGAGCTTTCTTATATTTTTTCATAGCGTTTTCTTTCCTTCATATTAGCCTTACGAAAACTGATAGGTCTGACTTCTCCATTTCTTTCAGTCCATACTAAAACATGCAGACGGTTACCCTTCAAACCATAACTTACATAGCGAACTTCACCATAATCAAAGCGATTATCAATTTTTGTAAAGGCGTTTTCCAGTTCAAATTCTGCAATGTCATCAAAAGAAATTCCATGTTTAGCAATATTTTCTTGGTTTTTCTCCTGATCATACCAATTTTTCATATTAATAATTGTACCCACAAAAAATATAAAGTCAAGGTAAGAAATCCCGCCGCCAATTCCTGAATCCTACTAAGAGCCTGTTCATAATCTCGCTAGGCTGTGACAACAAGCGCAGTTTTTGAGAACCGCAACGCAAATGTACGTTTGGTACATGCGTAGCGGAAGCGCAAAAAACAAAGCGTTTGACTAGCATAGTAGAGATTATGAACAGGCTCTAATACCCCTCAGCCAGATTCTCAAACTGAGTAAGACTCGCATCAAAGCGCAGTTTAACGTCACCAATCGCACCGTTACGATGCTTGGCAATGATAACCTCGGCTACATTCATGGCGCGATCCATTTCCATCATCCAGGTGGCGTGTTCCGGCGTGCCTTCTTTTGGCTGTTCGCGTGACAGATAATATTCCTCACGGTAAATGAACATAACCACGTCCGCGTCCTGCTCGATAGAGCCTGATTCACGCAAATCCGAAAGCAACGGGCGTTTATTTTCGCGTTGCTCCACCGCGCGTGATAGCTGCGACAGGGCGATTACCGGAATATCCAGCTCCTTGGCGATAGCCTTAAGCCCCTGCGTAATTTCCGAAACTTCCTGCACGCGGTTATTCTGTGATGATGCCGAACTACCGCGCACCAGTTGCAGATAATCTACTACTAGCACCTTAAGATTATTCATCCGGTGCAAACGCCGCGCGCGCGTGCGCAACCCAGCAATGGAAAGCGCGGGCGTGTCATCAATAAAAAACGGCATCTGCGACATTTCATTACTCACCCGTACCAGATGCGCGAATTCCTCAGCAGAAATCTTGCCGTTTAAAATGCTATAGGAATTAAGCCTGCTCGCGCTGGACAGCATACGCGTGGATAGCTGCTCTGCCGACATTTCCAGCGAGAAAAAACCAACGCTTCCTGCCTCTTTCGCGGTCAAACCATCAGCCTTAGCTTTTTTTGCAAGATAAATACCGGCATTATACGCCATATTAACCGCCAGCGCGGTTTTCCCCATAGACGGTCGTCCGGCAAGAATCAGCAAATCCGAGCGTTTAAGCCCACCCAGCATTTTATCCATATCATTCAGTCCGGTAGTAATACCAACCAAGTGCTGGCTATGGCGCAGCGCGTGGTCAGTCTGCTCAATCGCCTTCACCAGCGAATGGCGGATAGCGCGAAAGCCACGGTCACCGCTGCCTTCAATCGACATATTGAACAGCTTCTGTTCCGCTTCCTCAATCTGATGCGTGGCGAGTGTGTCGATCTGGTGAGTATAGGCATTATTCACCATATCTTCACCGATATTGATAAGCTGCCGCTTCAGTGCCAGATCATAAATCATCTTGCTATAATCGCTGATATTTATCACTGTAACCGCAGCAGCAGCCAGCTTTATCAGATACGCGCCACCACCAATATCCGCCAGTGCCTCGTCTTGATCGAAATAATGACGCAGCGTAACCGGATTAGCAATCAGCCCCTTATCATTGAATTTCTGGATTGCCTCAAAAATGCGTGAATGCAACGGCTCATAAAAATGCTCGGCGCGCAGCTGATCACCGATATATTGCAAGGCTTCGTTATTCACCAGCAAAGCACCAAGCAACGCCTGCTCCGCCTCGATATTAGAAGGAGCCTGACGATACGGCGTATCCTCAAGTTTTTCGATTAAGGACTTCTCTGTCATATCTTTGGAAAGCACTGCGACCATAATAACGCCAACCGGTTATCAATTGATTATTGATACAAGATAAACAGAAAAAAAATTAAAACAAAGGATTATTGTGCGGAAATAGCAGCGCAATGCCCAACCGATACAGCAGGAGCATAAAAATCGCTGTAAAGCACGAAAGCAGCTATCAGCATAAACAACATTTTCATTTTTTTGGAATTTGCTACATCATCAGCAAACACACCTTCTGCAAGAGCAAACCCACCAGAACTCATAGAATGATTCATAAATCCTCCATAACCAAGATTACAACATAATGATTGTAACAAAATATATGAATAACTCAATAGCGTTTTTGTCATTCCGCCCAACCTTGTTTGAAAGAATTGGCGTGGATCTAATGCAAAAACCACTAACAGAACTCGTGGCTCTGGATCCCGCATCAAGTGCGGGATGACACAATAATCACCTGCATAACAACGATAATATAATTGTCACAATATCTTAACATTACATTTTCTCTGGATTTGTTAAAGTATTTTATTAGTTAAACAAACTGGAAATACTAAGATAATAACTTTATGAACGCTATTTGGAAAACAAAAGAAGAATTTAAAAAAGAGGAAGCAGTATCACAACAAGTGATAAATCTTCTGACAGAAACAGACGAAACACTTTCTGGAAGTAAGCATACAGAAGAAGAAAGGCAAGAATACAGGAAAAAAGCAACAAAATTAATCAAACAATATTCTGCCGAGAAACTATTTGAGCCAGATGAAACATTAGGAAAGAACGTATTGCATTATGCAATTTCAACCCACAACACAATAATCGCAATTGATCTCATAAATAAGGCAGGTGTAACTTCCGAGCAATTATTTCATCGGGACACACATGGTTACACCCCGCTTCATGAGGCAATACAAAATGGTGAAGATATAGTAGCTATAAACCTTATAAGAAAAGCAACCACCTCCGGACAGTTGCAATGTGAAACTCATGTATATTATAATCATAAAACTGCCAAGCAAATGGCAGAAGATAATCGTATGCCTCGCGTTATAGTCGAAATAGAAGAACGCATAAAAGATCTATCAGGAGACGAAAACCCAAACAGATTTCAATCGCGTTATAGAACAAATCAACAATCATCATTAGGAATTTAAGAAAGGAATTTTTATGCAAGGTTTAGAAGAGGTGCTAGCTGAGAAGCCTAATTTATTGATGAAACATATAATAGAGGGAAATTGCTGTACAGCAGCCAATATGCTAGATCCAGACGGAAAAAATTCATTTATTAGAGATGAACATATAGAGCTATTGAAGAAAAACCCTGAAGCACGAGAACCATTTTCTCATGCACACTCCTTGCTAAGTCGCTTGCAGGCTGAGCTGAAAGAACAGAAAAAACACAGCGTGTAGATTTATAACACAATACCAAACATAGAAAGAATTTTATGACCGACACAACAAAGCCAGATGAATTACTAGAGGCAATTAATGCTGTGAATGAGGCGGCAATTGCTGGAGATAAGCCGATAATTGCCAAAAACATGGAATTAGTGAAAGAATTGGTTACAAGAGAAAAAAATCCACTCAAAGTAGAAATTCGACATCTGGTGCAGGCATTTCAAAATTGTGAAAAAGCCCCAGGAAGTTATCAACTAGATGAGATAAAGAATATGCTAGCTTATGCTGCTCCATCACTTCAAACAATCGAAGATGCAAAAGATCAAATTGCAGATAAAAAGGAAACGGGGTTATTAGATGCCATTAATAATACTGACATAACTACAGTAAAAGACCTTGCCAGTGAGGCATTGATAACGGAAAAACATTTGCAGGCGGCGGTCAGTAATTACGCTAAATTTGATATTGATAAATCCGATAAAATTGATGACCAGCGCAAGATACTTAAAATTTTAATTACGAAGGCTAATCATAAAACCATTGAAAATGCCAACCTTCCTGCTTTCACATTAGGCAATCAAATAATAGCTAATGAAATTGCTACTATGATTGCTGATAAGGAGCCGCCAACTAGAGCAAAGACTGTGCTGACGCTGGTTTCACCATCAAATCAACAAATGCGGAAATAATCCTATGACCGACACAACAAAACCAGATGAATTGATGCTGGCTATTCAGGCAAAAAATGTAAAAGCGGTTAAAAATTTAGCCACAAAGAAATCAATAAAAATAGAACATCTGCGCGCCGCCGATATCGTACATCAAGAAGCTCCAGGCGGTCTTGCAAGATTGTTCGGTGATGAATTAAAAATATTTAATCACTTGCTGACAAAAGCAAGTGATGATGTTCGCAAAGAGTTTGCCAAAGAATTTGAACAGAAAGCGAGAGAACAAGAAGATGCCAGGAATTTTACTGAAAGAGCAAAAAAAAATCGCCGTCACGTAGGCTCATCTAACGGCACACACCAACGCTGATTTGTTGCATCGTCATACTGTGCAGTCGCTCTGCGCCTCACAGTATGACAAAAACCCCAACATCCCTATTGACCTAAACCGCTAAAAACGTTAGCGTTATTCCCTTTTCACTCGTCATTGCGAGGAACACTAAGTGTGACTAAGCAATCCAGTTTTGTAAGATGGATTGCCACGGTCGCGATGCTCCCTCGCAATGACAAAAGAATTGAACTAAACGGGCAAGGCATGAAACAGGTAAAGACTATTCCCCCACAACAAGTAACGACCGAAATGATGGGTTCGGAAATTATAGTCAAAGCCCTTATTAATGAGGGTGTTGACGTGATATTTGGCTATCCGGGTGGAGCGGTTCTTCCAGTTTATGACGCGCTGTTTAAGCAAAATCAACTGCGCCATATTCTCGTACGCCATGAACAGGCCGCAACCCACGCCGCTGAAGGCTATGCCCGCTCCACTGGCAAAGTCGGTGTGGTGCTCGTAACTTCTGGCCCGGGCGCAACCAACGCCGTAACCGGTCTTACCGATGCCATGCTCGATTCCATCCCGCTAGTGTGCATCACTGGGCAAGTGCCGACCCACCTGATCGGCTCCGATGCTTTTCAGGAGGCCGATACCACCGGAATTACTCGTTCATGCACTAAACATAACTATCTGGTGCGCGATATAAACGACCTCGCACATATAATGCACGAAGCCTTCCACGTTGCCCGCACTGGTCGCCCTGGGCCAGTGGTAATTGATATTCCAAAGAACGTCATGAACCAGATGGGCAGTTACGGCGAAAAAATCGAGATAAACCGCCCGTCTTACCACCCTAAAAGCGAGCCCGACATGGCACAGGTGGAAAAGGCCGTAGCACTTATGGCAACCGCCAAACAGCCTATTTTTTATGTTGGCGGCGGCGTGATAAATTCTGGCGAAAAAGCCTGCGCTTTGCTCACCGAACTGGTGCATCTCACCGGCTTTCCCTGCACCAACACCTTAATGGGGCTTGGCGCGTTTTCTGGCACTGACAAACAATTCGTGGGAATGCTCGGGATGCACGGCTCGCTTGAAGCCAATATGTGCATGGCTGAGTGCGACGTGATGATAAATATCGGTGCGCGTTTTGATGACCGCGTGACTGGCAGGCTTGATGCTTTCTCGGTAAATTCCAAAAAAATCCATGTCGATATCGACCCTTCTTCCATCAATAAAAACGTGCGCGTGCATGTTCCGATTGTTGGTGATGCTGGCCTGGTTATTGAAAAAATGTTGGAACTTTGGAAAAAACAAAAACCAAAAAATGACCTGAAGGGCTGGTGGAATAAAATCGAGGGCTGGCGCGAAAAGAAAAGCTTTTCTTATACGCAGGGCGATAAAATAATAAAACCGCAATACGCGCTGGACAGGCTAAACGCGCTCACCAAGAAACATACAACTTTTGTCACCACCGATGTTGGACAACATCAGATGTGGGCGGCGCAGTTTATGACGCAGGAGAAACCGCATCGCTGGTTGACTTCCGGCGGTCTTGGCACAATGGGTTACGGCGTGCCTTCCGCAGTCGGCGTGCAGATCGCGCATCCAGAAGATTTAGTGGTCTGCGTGACTGGCGAAGCCTCGGTGCTGATGAATATTCAGGAGCTTTCCACCATCATGCAATATCGCTTGCCGTTGAAAATCTTCATCCTTAATAATCGCTATATGGGCATGGTGCGCCAGTGGCAGGAAATGTTCCATGGCAACCGCTATAGCGAATCATATATGGACTCGCTGCCTGATTTTGTGAAGCTCGCCGAAGCCTACGGAATGAAAGGTCTGCGCTGCGAAAAAGTGGAAAACGTGGATGCCACAATCGAAGAAATGATCGCTCATAAAGGCCCGGTTATTGTTGATATGCTGGTTGATCAAAACGAAAACGTCTACCCGATGATTCCCGCGGGCGCGGCGCATTATGAACTGCTGCTAAGCCCCGCCGATGGCAGCGCGAAACTTAATAAGAATCTGGTTTAGGACACATGAAAGACATAGTTTACGACATACCTACAGTAACTGACGTTAAAAGACGGCACACGCTTGCTGTGCTGGTGGATAATGAATTTGGCGTGCTGGCACGGGTGATTGGCCTGTTTTCTGGTCGTGGTTATAACATTGAGAGCCTTACTGTGGCTGAAGTCGAACATGGCAGCAAACGTTCGCGCATCACGATTGTCACCTCCGGCACGGAAATGGTGATTGAGCAGATAAAAAAACTTCTAGAAAAAATGATTCCGGTTTACAAGGTGCATGATCTGACCGTTGAAGGTGAGCATGTTGAGCGTGAGCTGGCTCTGGTAAAAGTAGTGGGCGAAGGTGACAAGCGGGTTGAAGCCCTCAGGATTGCCGATGTTTTCCGCGCGCGTGTGATTGATTCAACCACTGAAAGTTTTGTGTTTGAACTCACTGGTGAATCCGCAAAGCTTGATGAATTCATCGAATTAATGCGCCCGATTGGTTTAATCGAAATCTGCCGCACTGGTATCGCTGCCATAAGTCGTGGCAAAGATGGGATTTAGAGTTGTCATTCCTGCTAACGGCACGGCTTAACCTTACAGCCGAAGAATCTCCAGCCGATTTTTTAAACAAGATAGAACGGGAATGACGTAGAGTTATTGTACGACGAAAGCAAGCAAAGCAAGATTACGTGCGCGTTTGATTGCCTGAGCAAGGCCGCGTTGCTTTTTGTGCGATACGGAAGTGATACGGCTTGGCAGAATTTTTCCACGCTCAGAGATGAAACGCTGTAGCAATTTCACGTCTTTATAATCGATCTTAGGGGCATTGGCACCAGTCAGCGGGCAAGTTTTCTTGCGACGGAAAAATACTTTGCGACCAGCGGCTGCGTTTTCTTGAGGGCGTTCACGTTCCATGTTCATATCAAATAACTCACGTATTTCAGGTTTAATTTATAATTTCGTTGCTGACATCAACGTCAGCTTCTACTTCAGGAGCATTATCATTTTCTGCAACACCATCTTCGCGCGCGCGTGACTGCTGCATCATGGCAGAAGGACCATCTTCCAAAGCATCAACACGTATGGTCAACATACGTATAACATCTTCATTGTGGCTGAGATTGCGTTCCATTTCTTTTACTGCCGGTGCCGGAGCATCTATCGCCAGCATCACATAATGGCCTTTACGGCTTTTATTGATTTTATAAGCGAGGTTACGCAGACCCCAATATTCGTCTTTAACGACTTTTCCACCGCCTTGCGCTACAATAGCACTCATATTTTCAGTAAGTTTGCTTACGTCCTGACGGGACAAATCCTGACGGGTTATAAAAGTGCTTTCGTACAATGGCATAGTGACTTAAACTCCTGCAATTTTCATAGCAAAACGCTATATGTATAATATTTAAAAGGGCTATAACCTATAGTGTTTTTTTTTGTTATTGCAAGCAAAATAGTTGGTTGTAATTGTAACGAACAAGTTTTTTTGAATAATCATTAAAAATCATATGGTTTTATGTATTTATAGTAATTCTTTATAATAGTTTGTTATACAGAATTACTATAAAAATCGAGTCCGAAAGACCGCCAAAGGCTTTATTTTTCGCTGCGAAGCGACCGTAACTATTAAATAATAACTATAATTTATAGGGCTGGCATCCAGTATAAAGAAAACTGGATACCAGACAGCTCAATTTTCCTAGCCATTCTTTACACTAATGGGGAAAATTGGCTTCTGGTATGACAAGACGTTGGATGAGGGGGTGAGAAGAAGTAGGTTGCCATATGCTATAAATAGTTTTAATAATCATATTTCTAGGAATTTTTGGATATGGCTGCAAAAATAGTTAAAAAAGGACGAGATATGAAAAAAGCATTATTATTTCCGGGGCAGGGATCACAGATTGTTGGTATGGGAAAAGAACTGGCTGATAATTTTCCGGTTGCCCGCGCGGTTTTTGAGGAAGTGGATAACGCGCTGTCTGAAGATTTCTCAGATATCATATTTTCCGGTCCGCAAGATGTATTGACTTTAACAGAGAACGCCCAGCCGGCAATTATGGCGACTTCAATTGCGGCATTCAGGGTTTTGCAATCGGAATTTGGTTTTGATATACAAAAACAAGCTGCATTTGCTGCCGGACATTCCCTCGGCGAATATTCTGCGCTTTGCGCTGCTGGCGTGCTTGGGCTTACTGAAACTGCAAGGTTGCTGCGTGTGCGCGGGGTTGCCATGCAACGTTGCGTTCATGATGGCGGTGGGGCAATGGCGGCTTTAATCGGGATTGACCGCGAAGTTGCAGAAGAAATTGCAAGTGAAGCAGCGGGTGAAGAGGTTTGCAGCGTTGCCAATGACAATGCACCAGGGCAGGTGGTTATTAGTGGAACACGCACGGCGATTGACCGCGCAATTTTAATAGCCAAGGATAAAGGAGCAAAGCGGGCGGTTTTGCTGGAAGTAAGCGCGCCATTCCACTGTGCCCTTATGGCACCGGCATCAGGAATCATGGCTGATGCTCTTTCTGCGGCGAAATTTAATAATCCTTTAGTTCCAATAGTCACCAACGTTACGGCAAAGGCGGAAACTGACCCGGCTATTTTACGCGAATTGCTGGTTGACCAAGTGACAGGTGTGGTGCGTTGGCGCGAATCAATGGAATATCTGGCGGCGCAGGGTGTAACGCGGGTGATAGAAGTTGGCGCAGGCAAGGTTCTTGCCGGACTTATGAAACGCATAGCTCCAACTGTGGAAGCGATGAATATTGGGACGATTGCGGATCTGGAAGCATTTTCGAAAGTAGAATAATAATCGAGATTCGTGTTTCGGGATTCGTGTTTCGGTAAGAAATTTTCGAATCCCGAATCCCGAATCACTAATCACGAGGCAAAAATGACATTCAATCTTACAAACAAAAAAGCACTGGTAACTGGTGCAACTGGTGGTATTGGTGGGGCGATTGCCAAGGGTTTTTACTCTGCTGGCGCGAGCCTTGCAATTTCTGGTAGCAGTCAGGAAAAGCTTGATGGCTTTGCGGCAGAATTGGGCGCGGGAGTTGTTCCCATCGCCTGTGATTTATCGCAACTTGCCAATGTTGATGCCCTTATAAAAGATGCTGAGGCGAAACTTGAGGGTCTCGATATTCTGGTTTGCAATGCTGGAGTCACTAAGGATAATCTCGCGCTACGGATGAAAGATGAGGAGTGGCAGCAGGTAATTGATATTAACCTGACCGCCAGTTTCCGCCTTGCCCGCGCTGCAATTAAAGGGATGCTTAAACGCCGTGCCGGCAGGATTATTTTTATAACATCGGTGGTAGGCTGGACAGGGAATCCCGGACAGGCGAATTATTGCGCTTCCAAAGCCGGGCTGACTGGCATGGCGAAATCGTTGGCGCAGGAAGTGGCATCACGCGGGATAACCATTAATTGTATTGCTCCCGGGTTTATTGCAACCAATATGACCGATGCCCTAAATGATGAGCAGAAGGCACGGATTAATCAGAATATTCCGCTTGGGCGGATGGGCGCGGCGGAGGATATAGCAGCCGGGGCATTATATCTGGCGAGTGACTCGGCATCTTATATTACCGGGCAGACGCTGCATATTAACGGTGGTTTGTACATGGGATGAGGCATTGGGGATGTGGGATTTGGGGATTTTGACTATTTATTTCCTACTTCCCGCTTGCCTAATCACTAGTCCCGTAACCCACTTTTTTGTAGTAATAGACAATGAGTTATGGTAATTGGGTAGGGAATAAATAAAAGATTATTTGCTTAATATGTACTTTAATATTGACGTTTAAGTTTTGATGATTATTGTTCGCGACTCTATATGCAATTTAATAAACAGAATTTGTTTTATAGATTTTGTTTAATAATCAGGTAACAAAATTCCATCTATGGATTTTGTATGTGTTAACTAACGAAGGAAAAACATCATGAGTGATATTGCTGAACGAGTAAAAAAAATCGTTGTTGAACATCTGGGTGTGGATGAAGCTAAAGCTGTTATGGAAGCAAGCTTTATTGATGACCTCGGTGCTGATAGTCTGGATACCGTTGAGCTGGTCATGGCGTTTGAAGAAGAGTTTAACATTGAAATACCTGATGATGCTGCTGAAAAAATCCTCAGCCTGCAGGATGCAGTAAATTATATTCAACAGCACGCAAAAGCTGCGTAATCTTCATTTCTTTGCATGAGAAGAGTTGTAGTCACTGGTCTTGGTCTGGTTACTCCGCTTGGTTGCGGGGTTGAGCAGTCGTGGGACGGGATTATTTCTTCGCGTTCGGGGCTGGTAAATATTACCCATTGTGACGTGTCGGATCTGCCAGCGCGGGTTGCTGGGCAGGTGGTGCGTGGCACGGAAGCTGGGCAGTTTAACGCTGATAATTACATTGAACCGAAAGAGCAGAAAAAAATGGATGATTTTATCCATTTTGCTTTTGGGGCAGCGACTCAGGCAGTAGAAGATGCTGGGCTCACAGCGGTGGATGAAGAAACTGGCTTGCGTACTGGGGTTATGATCGGTTCTGGTATTGGCGGGCTGCATATTATTGAAGAAACTGTGCTGATGATGAAGGAAAAAGGCCCGCGTCGCGTCAGCCCGTTTTTCATTCCTGCTGCACTTATAAATTTGGCTTCTGGACAGATTTCCATTAAATATGGTTTTAAAGGCCCTAACCATTCAGTTGTAACTGCCTGTTCCACTGGCGCGCACGCAATTGGTGATGCTTCGCGGCTCATTCAATTCGGCGATGCTGATATTATGCTGGCTGGTGGCGCAGAAGCGACAATTTGCCGCATCGGACTTGCTGGTTTTGCAGCAGCGCGCGCGCTTTCAACAGGCTTTAATGACACTCCGACTAAGGCATCGCGCCCATGGGATAAAGGACGTGATGGTTTTGTTATGGGCGAGGGTGCTGGCGTTGTGGTGCTGGAAGAATACGAACATGCGAAAAAACGTGGCGCGAAAATTTACGCGGAAGTGGTTGGCTATGGTTTATCTGGTGATGCCTATCACATAACTGCGCCAGCTCCGCAGCATGAAGGGGCAGGGCGGGCGATGGCGGCGGCACTGAAACGCGCCCAGTTAAACCCTGAAGATATTGATTATATCAACGCGCACGGAACATCCACTCCGCTTGGCGATGAGCTGGAATTACAGGCAGTGAAAAACCTGTTTGGCGATGCGGCTTATAAACTTTCCATGTCATCTACCAAATCGGCTATCGGGCATTTGCTCGGTGCGGCGGGTGCGGTTGAAGCGATTTTCTCTATACTTGCAATCCGTGACCAGATTGCTCCACCAACATTAAATTTAGATGACCCATCAGAAGGCTGTGATTTGGATCTGGTGGCACACACCGCTAAAAAACGCAAAATCCGCGCGGTACTTTCGAATTCATTTGGTTTCGGCGGGACGAACTCTTCGCTGGTGTTTAAGCAGGTGTAATTTCGTAGTTAGTAGTTAGTAGTTAGTAATTTCGTATCTACGACTACGATTTACGACCCTAAAAAGGATCATATTTTGCGGAAGTTCCTTAGTATTTTTTTTATTTTAATAGTGTCTGTGGCTGCTGTGGTTTCTTTCGCGTGGCAGGATTTTACTTCGCCAGGAAGTTTGGAGCAGGAAACCAATGTAGTTCTTCCACGGGGAAGTGGCTTTTCCAAGAGCGTGGATATTCTGGCAGAGAATGATGTTATAGCCTATCCCTTATTTTTCAAGATGATTGCTTACGCGAGTGGTGATGCGCAGCGCATTAAAGCTGGAGAATATAATTTTTCTCCTGCTATCTCGCCGCGGGAAGCGTTGCAGATGCTGGTTGATGGAAAAGTGGTGGTGCGTAAAATTACCATTGCTGAAGGGTTGAATGTCCGTGAAATTGTTGCATTGATGAATGCGGATAACAGCCTTGCTGGGGAAGTGCCAAAAAATATCGAAGAAGGCAGCCTGTTTCCAGAAACCTATCATTTTACTTATGGTGATAATCGTTCCGCTCTGATTTCGCGGATGCAGGAAAAAATGAAAAAAACTCTGGATGAATTATGGGAAAAACGTAGCGAGAAGCTGCCTCTTGCTTCTAAAAAAGAAGCATTGGTGCTTGCCTCGATTGTAGAAAAAGAAACCGGAGTTCCGGATGAACGCTCGCGGGTGGCGGCGGTTTTTATAAACCGTTTGCGGATTGGCATGAAGCTGCAATCTGACCCTACCACAGTTTACGGTCTGGAAAAACTTAACGGGAATCAACCGCTGGGGCGGGCTCTTACCATCAATGATTTAAAAACTCCGTCGGCATATAACACTTATGTGATTGATGCGTTGCCGCCTGAGCCGATAGCAAATCCCAGCAGAGAGGCTATTGAAGCGGTTTTACACCCACTGGAGACAAATGAGCTCTATTTTGTAGCTACTGGAAATGGCGGGCATAGTTTCGCCAGCACTCTTGGACAACATAATAAAAATGTTCAAGAGTATAGAGCGAGAGTTAGACGTTAGATGACAAAAATATTTTTATATATTTGACAGTGCGTTAGTTAAAAGAGTATCTGTAGCTTGGTTATTGCAATAATAATTATGTAACTATGTCGGGGGATTATGACAGAAAATAAATCGGGGCAGTGCAGTTCACATAATACAGAAGGAGCTGATCTGCACCATCGTTGTCATGACCAGTTGCTTAACTATTGGAAGAAGATATGTAGGGGACGTGAATTCCCGCATGAGAGCGATATTGATCCTGAAGAAATTGCTGATATTTGGGATTATTGTTTTCTGATCAGCCTTGATGATGTTGTGAAGCGTATTGGTTATCGCTACAGCTATATGGGTACTGCCCTCGTTAGTGCGTTTGGGGATGATGCCAGTAATCCTGACATGGCACTGCGTTTGCTTTCCTCTACGCGCGTACCCAACATAAAAAAAATAGATGAAGTTCTCAATGAAAAACATCCTGTTATCGATGAAGGTGAGTTTGTTAATTCTCATCACATGAATGTTCGGTACAGAACTTGCATAGTACCCCTAGGATATGATGATGGACAGGTTTCGCATCTGTTTGGGGTAATGCGCTGGAAAGCATATTAATTCGCATTATACCTTGCTGCAAATCTGGTTTTCTGCGCTTCCGGTACGCACGTACTTAAACGTACGCTTGCGTTCCGGTTCTCGAAAACCAAATTTTCGCCGGCGGTATAACGCGAATATAGGAAAATGCTTTAAGGAGAAAGATAAAATTTTCTCTATATTTTTCCCCTGATTAGCGATTTTATGTTATAATTATATCAGTAAATTTGTATTTGGGGATATTATGAAACAGAACGAAGAACCTTTTGAAGAGCTGATAATTCCGCGCAGGGATATGCAGATTTCTGCTGCGACTGTTTATCGCATTTACAGTGATTATAAAAATTTTCAACTGGTTGAAGCTGGGTCGGCACTTGAGGCAATTGCCATGTGCGGTAATCAGAATGTTTATAAAATAAAACGCCATGATCCGCTGGGAGATAATGTTATCCATCTTAATCAGGCGGTGCTTCCTATTATTACCCAGAATCAGATCATAGCGGTTGATAATGTTGTTACTGAGAAAGCTATGCAAGAGCCAGCAGAGAATACCGAAGTGTCTGAAGAGCAAACTGCTGCTGCAAGTCAAGCTGCTGCTGAAACTCCGCTGAGTAATGATGATATTGATAAGTTACTGAATGGTTAATTAATAAAACGTGGTATTCGTGATAAGCGTGGTAAACGTGGTAAAGGCAGTTAATGAGATGCGACTCCTTCTCCCTTTGGGAGAAGGATGGGATGAGGGCTTTTTTTTATTCCAGCAGTGGGCTGTAGACCCTAGCCATCACACTAGCCATCACCCCGCAACATGTATGTTGCGCCTCGTCCCAGAGGGAGAGGGAATTTGAGAATGACGCTAATTAAACGTGAACCGCTATACTGGATCCCGACTTTCGTCAGGATTTTGCTTACTGCCGGAACGGCCAGACTAGCTGACCAATAAATGATTCCGGCATATCAACGCCTTTTATCCCATAATGCTCCGGAAGTTTGCCTTTGGGCATATAGAATGTTCCAAACATAATATCCAGAAAAGGGAAGGTGGGAGCAAAATTTTTGTCCAGACCTTCTTTCTGGGTGGTGTGATGCCAACGGTGGAATACTGGGCTGGCAAACACATAGCGAAATGGGCCAAATGTCCAGTTCAGGTTGGCATGTACCATATAGGAATATGCCACATTGAAAAAGCCCATGACAGTTATGGACTCAGGAGAAAAACCAATCATCAGCATGATTACGTTCACCAGATTAAAGGAAAGCCAGGCGTTTACAGGATGAAAGCGATATGCGGAAAGCCAATCAACAGTTTTTGAAGAATGGTGAATAGCATGCCATTTCCACATTGAAGAAGTATGGAAAAAACGGTGCGCCCAATACAGGTAGATGTCCGAAAGGAAAAAGACTATCGCTGCCTGCAGCCATAAAGGCAGGGTTGCCGGGTAACCATAGCCGTTGCCGATATATTTATCCATTTCATCAGGAGGGGTGTTAAAAAAAATCAGCCCAAAACCAGCACTTAAAAGAAATATTGTAACAAATTTAGAGAATATGGGGATGACCATCCCGTAAAGTATATCGGTTAGCATACCCTTGTGAAATATCGGCTGATCTTTGTTGCAGGGCATGATGATAGCCAGCAAGGAGAATATCACAAAAAAATAACATAGCGACTGGGCAAGATCCAGCCAACCAATTATCAATTCATATATAATATCCTGCATCAATATTACGAACTAGGATTATTGCCGAAGCCAAATGTACTCCGTTTATTCCGGGTAAATCCACCCATAGCGGATTGAAGCAATCCGCCTCCTTCATAGGCAAGACTCACGCTAGCCTGTGATATCTGCTGCGCTATCTGTATCACAACCTTGTTAAAGCGGTTTGCCAGTTCAGCAACCAGCAGGAATGTCAGGATATGAATAATAGGTATCGGGAACGCTTTTTGCTCATCAGGGTTTGGCATCCAGCCATTAGTGCTATCATATTTAGCAAATCGCCAGTAATACCAGTCCATAGGCGTACCGCGCCAGCCACTGTTCAGCTTCGTCCAACAAACGGGATGGGCTAATATATTGTCAATTGAGTTTTCCATGAGCTGCACGAAAAATATGAAGAAGATAAACAACAACACCGGTTGCAGTGAAGCACTTACTATCTGATTGAGCCAGTTATCGAATAAATGGCGGGTTCTTTTAAATAATATAGTCGGAATGAAAATGGGTGCCAGACCAAAGAGAAGAGTTTTCATTATCAGCGACATGATATAAACCCAAACTGCGGTCAACAATGACATTAAACATAACCATAGGGATAAAGCCATTATGGCACCCATTAATAAGCCATATTTTTCCGAGGATGCCGCTGCCATTAATATTACGAACATCTGGCTGGAGAAAAGTTTATTAATAGCACTGTCAATGGCAGAAAATGCCATTGTTGCGGCTAAAGCTTGTTTAATAACCGGGCCTATTACTGGAATATCAGCAACGGCGGGGTGGATATTTGATGTTTTTGTAAAGTAATTTATCAGCTCAATTGTGCCTTCATTAAAAAACCTGACGACATTATTGCTGAAAAAAAGCCATGCAGTTGGGGTGAATAACATGAAAATAATACCTATTTTAATAAGCATGATAACGAAGTCATATAGCTTTATCTGAGCCATGCCGGTGACAAACAGTATGCCGTAAATCGCTAAAAACAAGCTTACAGTAAGGGGAATTAGGGTGAAATAACCGGGGGTGGAGATAATTTTACTGTACATCATTTCGGAAATAGCAAAGAGCCTCAGCGTTACTTTCATGATTATATCTTTTACCAGTGAATTTACCTGAATCACAAACTCTGGAGTGGTTTGACCATCACTACCAACGGTGCATTGTGAAGCTGCACTGGCATTGTTATCAACAGATAAAACGGAAAATGCCACAAGAAATGTCAGTATAAAAATAGCAAACAATTTGGCGTTGGCTGGCCTGATAAAACCTAAAATGCTCTTTATATTTTTCATAAATAATACCATTTAATTAATTTATAATTACTTACTTTAACGATTTCAAAATACCCATTACCGGCGTTGATACATGTGATACGCCAACACTCACGCCGTTGGCAATATCGCTTGCAATTTCCGGTATCTTGTGGAGCATCGAGTTAATAAAAGCCACGTATAGAAACAGCGTTAACAGTGCCAGATATACATTTCTCTTTATATCCTGATCTTTGTCTCCACAATCAAGTGTTACGACGGTAAAGGGCATGTAGTTAAAGCTTTTGAACAGGTATGGGTTAAGCCATGTCTGCACGGCAGAATTATTTTTATCACGCTCGTCGCACACAAGCAGGGGAGGAGGGCATGCCAGCTTGTCTATCATGTTGGAATCGGTTGGCAGCAAATACGAACCTGCCAGTGGTTTAGATGGGGTCAGGCATCTTTTTGCGTAATTCTGACCTTCTGCTTTATCGCCATTTCCAAGTGCCTCAAAGACTCTATCGACAGCTTGCCTGATGATTCCAGGAGTGGTCTCAGTGCTACCAGGCGATGCAGTGTCAAGGAATATACCAAGGAAAGCGAACATGAGCATCGGTGTTAATATAGCAGCAAGTAGCAGCTCAAACCATTTGGAAAAGAAGCGTTCGGTGTAATTGAATACAAAAAATAATATAAATATTGGAGAAATGGCAAGGAGGAAGGCAAAACTGATAAAAGAAGAAAGATACAGGTACATTGACTGTAATATAAACATTATTACGCTGCCGATAGCAAAAACACCTACAATACTTAGCATTACTCCAAGGCTTTTGGAAAAAATAGCACCGTTAAGCAAGGTTACTATGCCTTTTTCTATATCATCAGGCGAATCAGTCACAAAACCAAATAATTCACTCATGAACAGATCAATCTGTTTCCATATTGATACGCCACCATTATTACCAAGGTTTACCAGTTCATCGAATACATCGAACAATTTTGTAGCAAATCCACCAAGGTTATTAAGAAGAATAAAAGCTATGCCGATTTTTATCAATAAACCTACTCCGACTGTATATGGATTATTTCTTACGTTAAATACTTTCAGACCAAATATTACTATGGCAAGAATGGTGACAAGAATAAGAAATTTAGCCATGTATTTGGAAATGAAAGCCAGCAAACCAATATTTTCAGTGCCATTATCCGGCTTTAAAACTACTGCCTTCACCGGCGTTCTTATACAATCAATAAGTGCTTCCACCAGCTGCCCAGGTAGCATTTTACATTCATATGTTCCTGGATTAAATACCGTAAAATCAGCTGTTTTTGCGTCAGCCGCCAATGGTTGTTGAGGGTGCAGGAAGACACTTATGGTAAATATAGCAAGAGCTATAATAGAAAATGCTGCTATTTTTCTGAGTGCCTTCATCGCGATCTCCCCAGAATATTTGCACCGGGAGGAGTAAGATGCCCTGCGCCAAATGGTAATATCCCGCCATCTCCCAGTGTCGCTGTTCCGATAAACGGCAGATATTCTATTAGCGAGTAAAATATGTATATCATAATTGCAGCCATCAATAAGGCAAGCAATACGGATATCTTATAATCCAGATAGAATTTTGCAATTGCTGCGGCTTTGGCTGCTTTTTCTGCGTCAGTACTATAAGGCATATATTGTATTTCATTCCATCTCTCCAGATTTCTGGCTTTTGCCAACCATTCCCAGTCAATAACTGTTACTGGAATGCCTATCTCAAAGAAATTCATTTTGCTGACATCATCAAGTAGTCTGCCAAGTAATGTGTCATGTGGTTCTGCTTCCTTGGAACGACTGAACTGCATACCTTGAAGTTTAGTGTCCTTCAGTGTTTTGTCCAACTGATCATTGGTTTCTGAGGAACTTATCCTTGCCAAATCTTTAAGGGCTAAATCTTCTTTATATGCTCCGACATTTTCCAGCCATTCGCCAATATAAAAATTCCCGTTTACAACGCCAGGATTGCTTGGATTTCGGTTCTGCGAATCTTCCCCGGCAATAGCATAATACAGAGAGTGTTTTCCGTTAAATATAGTGATATTAATAGCTACCAGAAACATTATCAGATAACCGAAAACAAATACTGGCTGCAAAAGGAAACTGATGGTGATACGCAGCCAGCCATCAAAGAACCGTTTTGTACTTTGGAACAGTATGGTAGGAATAAAAATAACAGAAATAAGTACCATGAAGGAAAAGGCAACGTAGGAAGTAAGGAAGATATAAACTGTGCGGAATATGGTCATCAAGGCGTTGGCGAGTATATACAACCCGACAAAACCAACGAATAATCCAATAGTATTTGACAATAAAGCCCCAATAACAAAACCAAGAAAACCCATTTTCAGGGTTGTTGTAGAAAAAATTCCACCAAGAATCACATCAATATAGCAATCAATAAGGTTCCATATATTCATTATATTGGTTTCACTGGCTTGGAATGTGCCGTATTTACATATTAGTATAGCGTCAGTAGTGCCACTTACCCTATTCCATGGACCTCCTTTATCAAATGCTACAATTGCCGGTTTTGCCATAATATTAAGCAGTTCTTCCAATGCATTAAGAAGTGGGGAGTACATGCCATTGAAATTGTGCGCGAACATGATAATGGCAGCTATTTTTATTGCCAGAATTATACCGCCTTGTGAAAAACTTGGTGTATGTCCGGTGACCACTGATATACCGAATATTACTACTGCCAGAGAAAAAAGTACTGCAAAAACATCCGCAACATGGGTAATCACTTCATCCATAATCTGACTAGTGGCATATACCACTATATCGCGGATGCAGGGAATAATACGAACCACCAGCCCGTCACTTAAATTGGTGGAGCCGGTGTTCGGGCAGATATGATTGGTAATCATACCATTAGCTTCCCTAACTTCGGTATTATCCTGAGGTTTAAATTGGGGTATTACATAGGCTGATGCAACAAAAGGCAAAAAAATACCGCCCAATAAAACAATAAGCAGTACCAACGAAGCTATAAAACTTTTGTTACTTTTTTGCATCTTTAACAGCTATCTTTTCTTTATCTGCTTTTACCTGCTTCTGAAATTGTGGCATCCACGCATCCGGAGAATCCCCATATTTTTTGCGTACTTCATCTAATATTACGATTGTCTCGGCGCGTGCTGAAAGAACATTCACGATTTCATCCATGCCGGATAAGTCAATACGTGCTACAACAGCATCCTTACCTTGTTTTACCAAGAAGAAACGGCTTGATGGGTCGGTTGTCTGTAGCAAGTTAAATTCACGCTCGGTCACCATAAACGCGGTGCGGTAAGCTTCGGTTGCTTTAGAATTTGGCAGGAATATCTGGGTTGCTGTCTGCTGAATAAGCGTTGCGCTGATGGAGCTATTGGCAGCATCTTCAACGCTTTGGGTGGCAAATATTACCATACCATTTAATTTACGCAGTGTTTTCAGCCAATCTTTGATGCGTTCGGCGAATATTTTATTGTCAATGAGTGCCCATGCTTCGTCGAGTACGATGATGGTAGGGGTGCCGTCAAGTGATAGGTTGATACGGTGGAAAAGGTATAATAGTACCGGACCAAGGCTTGCCTTATCGCGTAGAACTTCTCCCATTTCAAAGCCAAAAGCATTACCCAGACTGAAATCAATTATATCCTCTTCATTATCAAACAGACCGCTATACGCTGTGTTGGAATGCCACATTTTCAGGCGGCTGGCTATTGTTCCAGGGCCTTCCATACCGAAGAATGGAGCGACATTGCGGAGCATACGGTCTTTTTTTGCCAGTTTATAATTACCGATTACCGCGCTTTCTATTCTTTCCATATCGGCGGAAGAGAAAGAATCATCATTCACTGTAACCAGTGTGCGTAACCATTCTGTGATGAACGTTCGGTTCTCAGCTGTATCCGGCAGTTGCAGAGGGTTAAATCCGCAACTTTCACTTGGTTCGATGATACTGTATTTTCCACCAATAGCGCGCAGGAATATTTCCGCGCCGCGATCTTTATCAAAGAAGAAAATGCGACAATTGAATTTTTGCGCTTGGGTACATAAGAAATTGAGCAGCACTGTTTTACCGGAACCGGTTGGCCCAATAACGGTTGAATGACCAACGTCACGGGCATGAAAATTGAAGAAGTACGGAGTTCCAGAAGTGGTTTCAAACACGGTTACGGCATTACCCCAATGGTTGCCATCGATTCTTCCGGTCGGATAGTTATGCATTGAAGCAAAACTTGCCAGATTCATTGTGGTTATGTCAGAACCGCGAGCAATAAAATCAAAATTACCAGGCAGTTGCGCCCAGAATGTCTGCTCCATAATCATTTTTTCACGCACCGGATTGATGCCTACGTTAACCAGCTCGGCTATCGCCATGGAAGCTACGTTTTCCAGCTTTGCTAAATCTTCCTCGAAGCACATAACACTAAGTTGGTGTTGACCAAATGCTACGTGACCGCTGGTTGCCATATCGAGTGCATCGCTGATTTCGGCGATTTGTGAAATAGCTTTATCCTGTGCGTTAATCATTCGGTTCTGACGGCGTTGCATCGCACCGATTTTAGCACTGCGATCGGAAAACTGGTATGATTGTGAAATTATGAATTCAAATGGTAGCTGCAGGAAGCTATCCATGAAACCGGCGGCGGTGGCTGGTCCATATTCCTTGATGGCAACTATTGCCGCATAACGTTTTCTGGGGCCACCAGATATTTCAATTACGCTACTACCGAAATAAAGGCGATTTTTTGATAAATATTTTGCTAGGTCATAGGGGGCGCAGCGCATTGGCGAACTATTTCCACCGTTGATAATCTTGCTCAAAAATTCCATTGGCTCAGAGAAGATACCATTTTCATTTTCATAAGTGGTGAGCAGGCGTGCCCCATAATCTTTCATAGTGGAAATAATGCGGTTTACTGATTCTGTAAGCTCTTTTTGCGCCTCACGCATGGCACGCACTTCCGCAAGTTTTGCCATTTCTTCATTTTTGCCTAATATCTTTCCTAGTTTTGGTAAATTCTTGATGCCGGCTTTTCTGACCACACTTATATAAAGCTCATTTATGTAAGAATCTTTATCATGGTGTTTCGCGTGCCATTGTTTATCTAGTTGGGAAGCAAAGCCAGGAGGTTGTTTTCCGGCAGGATAGGAACTCTGGCGAAGTCTTATAGTGTGAAACCATACGGAACATGATCCTTCCGCCATACTTTTCAGCAGCGAATTACGAACCATTTTCTTCATGTCCACATCTTCATCATCGGCAGTTTCAAACGAGAAACCTTCAACCTTTATGATCTGGATAAACTCTCTTTTTTTAGTGTAAATAGTAGCCTTATCCCAATGGTATTGATATGGAATAAACTCAGATTGAGAGACCTCAATGGCAGCATATGCTGCTTTTTTAGTTCTGCGACGTAATATTTTCATATTCATAATTTCCCATATACCATAATTTAATAAGGATCATAAGAATTTCTTTGACCATGAAAATTTTTATTAATGCACTTAAATCCCTTATTTACTTTAAGCACGAACATTTCAACCGCGCGTGGTTCTTTCATACAAAGATAGTAACCCATAAGATGAATAATTGGACCAGATACCATTATAAATACGAAATTCGATGTATTAATAAACGCTATAAGATTAGTTCCGGCATTAAATACGAAATAATAGAAGCTGACACCCAGAATCATAGTTGGGCGTGTGAGACCCTGAAACACGGGGTCTGATTGCAGACGGCTTGAACTTGACATAACCTCTCCTTAATCCTCCTTAAACTTGTTCATAATCTCTACTATGGCTGTTTTGCTTCGACAGAGATTATAAATAAGTTGCTATGCTAACAGCTTATAATTCTATAATTATTTACTTAATAAACAATAAATGCAGCAACTGTTTAGGAGTTTAGCATAGAATTGTGTCAGATTTATGTCAGTTTTATTTTTTCCATAATTTTATAAGAATATTAAGGCCAGAGCTTATTTTCTCTGTTATTTCCTTGTATTCTGTGGATTTACCGGTCTGGACGGGGAAAAGGCGGGGAAGATCGTTATATACACATAAATTTATTAATAATAATGAATATCCGGATTTGGTGAGCATATTCACCGCATCATTATATTCTTTTTCACGGGCTGCACGCCATAGCGGGTCTTCATAATCGGATGATTTGGATTCATGATTCTCTATGTCGGACAGGTTGGTTGCGCGCACACTCGGAACGCCATAACGTAAAGTATATAGCCAGCGCAGGTGCATGCCGCACCAGTGTTGATGCTGGGTAATGATTTCTTTCTCCAGGCATATATCCAATGCTTCTGTAGTGATTCCTTGCAGCCTTTTCATTACGGTTTCTGGCGTTCCTGTATCCAGCATCGGACGATTAATTTTTGGACGACCACGGCGACGGGAAAAGCTTAATATTTTAGGGTTTGTCAAGGGAGTGTCAGATGGTGTTTTTCTCATATTATTATTATTTTATATTTTTAAAATATTCTGGAGATTTGGTAGCATGATGATCTGAGCCTTAGAATTCGTGCTATTTTCAGGTTTTTCAGCTTTGGTTCGCTGCTTTTCCCGGTATTTTTTACGTTCATGATAACGGCTGCCTTTCCCGGCTTCTGCGCGCCAATTCCTGGGTGAAGCTATTATTTTTTTTGCCTTGCGCCGTACATAATCCGGGTTCATTCCAGCGCACAGGCAGACATCATTAAAGTCTTTGCTGTTACCTGTGAGCCAGCGTATAGCCTCTTGTTTGCTATATATTGATTCAGATTTTTTGCAGCGGCTCAGCGCGTCCATCATAGCCTGAGTGATGACTGCTACCCATAAAGCCGTTTCTCCGCAGGCGTTGCCCATGGCTTTTTCCAGCCATATCAGAGATTCTGAGGAGGTTTTTTTATGTGAATAACTTTGAGAATCATGGTGTGGAGGGGTGTGGCTATCTTTTGGCATTTTACAATCCTTAACTTTTACTGTTAATTAAATGACAAAGTATTATGTATTATTTATCAATTTTCTTATCTAAAAACCGATGGTTGTTTGTTATCTATATGGAGATTGTTTCGACCTTTTTTCTTAATTTCATTGCTTGATTTTTATTGATATTCTTAAATGGTTAGGAATGCATACATTACATAAAACAGGAAATATCTCAAGAAAAATAAGATATATCCTAAACTATAAATAATCATGTCAATAATCAGCTATCTATTACCCTTTCGCGAATTTTATTGATTAGAAGATTTCCATCTCTGCATAATGTGGCATGGTAATAGCAGAATGAATTATCGATAATTGTTCCGGAAGTGGAAAGTTTTTTGGAATTTTTCACACCGCATTTATACAACTAACCATTGCATTAACACTTAAGTAATAATATAATGGACGGGTATTGTGTTGAGTATTCCTCTAAATTTGCGGGTAACATTTTATGACTTCCAGTTATGTTAGATTCTCCCCCCCCCCACTCTAAAAAGCTCTCATCGCTTCTCATACTGATAGCAGCACTGGTGCTTAGCCCGTTACTGTCCGTATCTGCTCATGCCGGTGATTATTATGTAGCGACAACGGGCAATGATTCAAACAATGGATCTCAGGCTGCACCGTTTAGGACAATTGCCTATGCGGTCAGCCGGTTGAGTGAAGGGGATACGGTGTATGTTCATGGCGGGGTATATAATGAAACCCGAAATATCCATATAAAGAAATCCAACACCAAGCTCCTTGGTGTAGTTGGCGAATTGCCGGTTATTGACTGCAGTTCTACTAATTATGCTTATCATGGGGTTTTTGTCGAAAGTACTGGCAGAATGACGCATGCTGACGGAGACATAACCGAAGTTCCTATGGGTGATATCACTATAGAAGGTTTTGAAATCCGTAACTGCCTGAATGGAATGCGTCTAAATAGTGTATTTAACGTGGTTATCCAGGGAAACTGGATACACCATAGTAAAGCTAACGGAATTCTTGGTAATATGAGAAATGTTTTCATTAACCGCAACCGCATTACTCACAATGGTCATTTTGCTGGCTGCGCAGCGGATATTGCAGCTGGAGTCACCGGTGGCAATGAATATAGCTGTAACAAAGATCATGGCATGTACATCACAGGGTCTAATTATGTAATCACAAACAACCTTGTCTACGACAACCTTAGCAACGGTATTCAGGTGGCAGGTTATCCGTGGTTTATGGAGCTATATGGTGGAGCTGGTCCAGACGGAAAGCATGGAAAGAGGGGGGCACACGAAAGTTTTGCTGGAGCGTCAGGCTGGCTTATTGCCAATAACACAATTGCCTATCAGCACTATGGTCCTGCCGTTGTCCTATGGCAACAATGGGCGACGAATAACAAAATTATCAATAATATTTTCTACGAGAACGGTACAAAAATGCCTGGCAGTAGCACCAATGGCGTTAGTTTTGTAAGCCTTGGTTCTGAGGGAACAGGGCATGTTATTAATAACAACTTATTTTATGAATCCGGGGCGGGGGCCAAGCGCATGTTCGGTCCTAACGGAACCGAGGGAGTTCACTACACTCAATCCGGAAATTTCACAGCCGAACCACAGTTTTTGGGTGCGGCATCCACGTTTTCTGGCTCTCCTGATTTCAAACTACAGGCATCTTCACCTGCCATTGATAAGGGAATTACCCTGTCACAAGTGACGGGCGACTATCAAGCTGGCGCACGCCCAGTAGGAGCAGGCTATGATATAGGTGCGTTCGAACATGGATCTACACCTGGCACTGCTGGCACTCCTCCTTTATTCCCACCAGATAGTGGCGGTGGCTTTATTCCGGGTGGTGGCACTGGTGGTGGAGTTGGTCATTGCTATAAATAATAAATGATATGGGCTATGTGTTTGCGATGAAGTTTGCCCGAGCGGGTTTTAGGATTGGTGTCATCCTGTGAGGCGCGAAGCGACTGCACAGGATCTCAGCAAATTGTGAACAGATCCTGTGCTATAGGCTGTCGCCTATCCACAGGATGACGAAGGCTGGCTAAATAATCACATTCTCATGATTATCTTTTATAATTTCTTCCATGGGATTTACGGTGAATTCTTTTACTGTCTGAAATGACAGGCTGCCTTTATAGCCTGTTAGTTCGCCGATATTGTTGTATATATTCAATATATCATTTTCAATTTCTTGAGAAAACTTGGTTAAGCTGCGGATTATAAGGTCAAATTGAACATTATTGCTGTGGTTGCGGACAAAGCCATCCATCTGCATTTCGCCAAGCTGTGATAAATCCATCTCCAGCACGAAACGGGTATTTTCTTCACTAGTTACATTTCCGTTATTTTCCTTTTGTTTGCGATCGCGCTTAACAAACAAGCGGGTCTGTTGCAATTCTCCAGCAATTGCTATCGGGAAAAACAGCGATTGCCAGCTACGCGGCGGTACATCAACAAACTGGCGGGCGAGGGACATAAATTCGCCTTCGGCTTTTTTCAGCAGATTTTCATGACCATTGTCTTCCAGCCATTTTGTATTTCCACGTCCCAGCCATTCGCGGAAATCACCGCTTTTTAACGTCGCAGCAAATCGGAAAAGCGATGTCAGTATATTATTCTGGCCGGTACTTTCATTTGGGTTTTGTCCGAATGGTGGCCTGGTGATTGTTGGAATATTATTATTTATAAAATTAAGGGCATCATTTGTTTGCAGACCGGAAATTAAGGTAAAAATATTAGAAAGTGCGCCGGGAGTTCTGGCAAGCTGGGTGAGTGGGGCGGGGGTCGTATAGTTACTAGTTACTAGTTGCTGGTTATTAGTATAGGCCAGTTCTTCCGGGGTTTGGATTTGTGCGATTTCAAAGGTTACATGGCTTCCTATCGGAAGTTGCGTTCCTGCCTGCAGGCGGATTATGCCAAGTGGGGTTTGCACAATTGCTTCGCCGTTTGGATCATTGCTGATTACTGTTGCGACGATTTGTTGTCCGGTCTGAGGTGCGGATGTTAAATTCGTGGGTAATGGTGCTGATGTCTGGCTAGGTGGTTGCTGGGTCGGCAAAGCTCCGGTATTCCCGGATGGATAAGGGATTGTGGCGGAATTTTTGGCGTAAGTAGCATATGGGGTAGATATTGGATTAGATGTATTTGGTTGCTGGGTTGGTGGTGATGTTGGTGATGGCGTGAGAGATTGTGTTTGCTGCCCTGAGGAGTTTGTAACTGGTGATATTATTGGTGCCGGTTTTGAGATATCAACTATTTTAAGAGATAATTGTGATCCGTTTGGAAGTATCGTGTTGGCAGGTGCGAAGCTATTTTGATTAATGCCGGAAGTTTTCGCGTCGGCTTGGGTAGTGACAGGAGAGATTATAGTTCCGGTAATGGTGATTGTAGGGGAGGAAGATTGAGCTGATGTTACAGTCGTTGCGCCGGCATTTGTTGGATTTGTGATTGTTGGTGCGGGTTTTCGTAGATTTTCGCTGACTATAACTTCAGGTTCCGGCGTGAAGCCGGATTGTTGCACGGCTATTTCCGGATCTTGTCCATTAACCGAGAGTATATGGGCTGTATTGCTACCCGCGCTTTGTTCAATACGGATGGTGATTTCGCTGCCGATTTTCAGGAAAAAATTGCTGGAAAAAATTATATCGCCTTTTTCGGTACGTAGTACCGGGTTGCCACTGCTGTCGCGGTTGATGATAAACCCGCTTAAAACCGAGCCTACCGGAAGTGTGGCAACTGTAACCTGCCCTGACTGGTTGCCGGTAACCTGTGGCTGCTGCACACCTTGCACCGGCTGCGGTGGGAGGATGGTTATGAGACGGAGATCGACCATAAATCACGCGCACGGGTAATAGTTCTATGAACTTTAGCAATTTCCGTTTTAAGATATTTTGCAGAATCCCATTTTATAAGTTTTGGTTTTTTCTTAGTCATAGTTTTTCCATAAATAATAAGCTTGTCACCCCGCATTTATTGCGGGGTCTGGCACAAAATACAACTAAAATTATAAACCGGATACCGCCATACGGCGGTATGACAGAAGAGAAGATACCTCGGCAAGCTCGGTATGACAATAACCTATTATCTATCTCTGCATCAGTTTTATTGAAATAAGGGCGGCATCGGTGGCGGCGGTGGAATGCGGGGCTTTGATGAGCAGGGATTTCTGGCTGCGGATGCTGTCTTTTACCTTATTATCACGGCGGATTATACCCATCAGTGGCGGCGACATGCCAAGAAAATTATTGCAGGCTTTATTAATCGCCTGATAGGTGGCATCACCTTCTTTCTGGGTTGCTGCCTGATTCACCACAATGCCAATTTCCGGCGCTGGCTTGTTACCTTGCGTGATTTTTATGAAAGCGTAAGCATCGGTGAGTGAGGTTGGCTCATCGGTAAGCACCACAAGGCAGCGTGAGGCTAGTCCCGCCAGATATTGCACATGCTGCTCGATGCCGGCTCCGAGATCGATAATCACAAAATCATAATCATTCTGCATGACGCGTAGCGCACCCGCGATGGTTGCCAGTTTTTCCAGCGGCATGGTGGCAAGCGAGGCTGAACCGGAGCGTCCGGCGATTATGTCAAAGCCACCTTCGGCGTAATGCGTTACCGCTTCTTTAAGAGTGCTGCGGCCGGAAAGTACGCTGCTCAAATCACGCCCAGGTGTAAGACCAAGCTGGACATCGACATTGGCAAGACCAATATCGCCATCAAATAATAACACGCTGCGACCAGAACGGGCTATCAGATGGGCGAGGGTGACGGAAAGCCAGGTTTTGCCAACTCCACCCTTGCCGGAAGCTACTGCAATTAAATTCTGTCTGGTTTCACTCATATTACATCCTTTAATTTATTATTTACGTTCTATATCTTAGCAACATTTGCGCCAGTAATCCCGGTTCCAGTGCTAGTAATGTATCGGTAATGCTGCCACTACGGCTTATATTGCAGAAGCTGAGGCCGTGAGTAAGTGCTGCTGCCATAATTCCTCCGAAACGCCGTGTGGTATCACATCTGGTGATGAGCAAGCGGCGTATTCTTATCTCGCTGAAGATTTCCAACATGTCTATCGCTTCCAGGCTATCACCGCCCGCTGGCATAACTAATATCGGTTCTACATTTTCTATACTGGCAATATTTTTCAATTCCGCAAACTCCTTATGGTCATATGGCGAACAACCGGGGGTATCGATCAGGACACGGGTTTTTATTGGTATAGATATAGTGATTTCCTGAAGTTCCTTTAGGGTTTCCGCCACCTGTAATTCTACATTCAGAATTGAAGTGAAGGCTGAGAGCTGCTCAATGCCGCCTGCGCGGTTGGTATCGGTGGTGATCACTACAAGTGATTGTTTGCCCATAGCCAGTTTGGTAGCCAGTTTGGCTATGGTCAGAGTTTTTCCTATCCCGGGCGTGCCAATCAGCATTATCCGCATATCATTTGTGGAAAAGCGCAGAGGTTCAAAAACAAAATTGCGGGCAAGCAGCCTTTCCAGGGCAGGGCGGAATAACTCATCAGAACCACGATATTTTTCTATAATTTCGTTAAAATCGTTGATGGTTATTTTTTGCAGTAATTTTGCTACCAGTATTTCCGGAAGATTATGGAAGCGCAGAGTGTTCTGCAGTTCGAATTTTATGTCGGAAATTAGTTGGTCGTCATTGCGAACCACAATTCTTTCTTGTGGTGAAGCAATCCAGCCTTTGTTTTTCTGGATTGCCACGTCGGCTATGCCTCCTCGCAATGACGGAGGTGCATCCTCCTCAATCGCGGCGGTAACGGTTACATAGTTTTCGCCGGGTTTGGTGTTAAGAATAATCGCATCATCGCCGAGCGCATCACGCACCATCTGCATTGCAGCCGGCATGTCGGTGGCGGTGAAGGTGCGCAGCCTCATGAGTTCCTCATGAGACTAGTTATCAGTTGTCGGTTGTCAGTTGTCAGGAAAAAAAGAGTATTGCTAAACTGATAACTGACCACTGACCACTGACCACTGATTATCATATCTGCCCCAGAGTTTTAATCCGTGCTTTCATGTAAATTTCGTTCTGCGACATTACCACTGTTGATGGGCGGAAACGTTCAACAATGGAACGCACATAGGGACGAATTGCCGGACTGGTGAGCAGCACCGGACTTTCACCCTGCATCGCCATTTTATCAAAATTGCTGCGGACACTGCCTATAAATTCCTGGATCCGGCTTGGTGCCATTGACAGGGTTTTGTCATCACCGGAGCCACTTAGTGCTTCAACAAAAGTCTGCTCCCAGCCAGCCGACATGGCGATGATGGGGATATATCCAGCTTCTGTGGTTTGTCCATGGCTTATCTGGCGGGCAAGACGACTGCGGACATGCTCGCTTATCATACTGATATTCTGTGTGCTGCGTGAGGCTTCGGCGATTGCTTCAATAATGGTGGAAAGATCGCGGATGGAAACCAGTTCACGCAGGAGATTCTGCAATACGCGCTGCACACCGCCGACGCTGATTTGCGACGGGATAGTTTCGGACACCAGCTTTTGCTGGGTCTTGCCGAGGTCATCGAGCAGTTTCTGGGTTTCGGCATATGATAGCAACTCAGACATATTGTCTTTGATGACTTCGGTGAGGTGGGTGGTGATAACGGTTGGCGGGTCAACCACGGTGAAATTACGGAACAGAGCTTCCTCACGGGCTGACTCGTTAATCCACATCGCCGGAAGGCCGAAAGTCGGCTCGGTGGTTTCTTCGCCGGGCAGAGTTATTTTACCACCGCTTGGATTCATAACGAGTAACATATCAGGGCGAATGTCGCCACGCGCTGCTTCGATTTCCTTTACCTTCACCACATAAGTGTTGGGTGGGAGCTGCATATTATCCTGAATGCGCACGGAAGGAATAATAAAGCCAAGTTCACGCGCCATCTGGCGACGCAAAGCCTTAATTTGTTCAGTGAGGCGGTGACCTTTCTGGTAATTGATGAGTGGCAGCAAACCATAGCCAAGCTCAAGGCGGAGGCTGTCAATCTGTAGGAAGTCGGCGGGCTGTTCTTCCTGTGCTTTGGCTTCCGTGCCATCCTTATTCTGATTTTCCAGAAGTTTGGGAGCGTCTTTTGCTGAATATGCCTCACCGGTTTTGGGGTTTATCATTTGTGGGTTTTTAAACATGTAATAGGAAGCAAAGCCGGTTATAGCGGAAAGGACAAAAAATGGAGCAAAAGGGATGCCGGGCAACAAAGCCATGATGAATAAAAACACTGAAGTTATACCCATTGCTGCCGGATGACGGCTGAGCTGACCGAGTACCGCTTTTTCCGCTGAACCGGCGACACCGGATTTTGTAACCAGAATACCGGCGGCGGTGGAGACAATGAGGGCTGGAATCTGCGAAACCAGGCCATCACCAACGGTTAGTGCTGTGTAGTGATTAAGGGCTTCGTTAAAGGGCAGGTCTTTCTGCGCTACTCCGATTATTATACCGGCAATGAAGTTAATGAAGGTGATAAGCAAGCCAGCAATGGCATCACCGCGCACGAACTTGCTGGCACCATCCATCGAGCCAAAAAAATTGCTCTCATCTTCAATTTCCTTGCGCCGGAGTTTGGCAGCTTCTTCGGTGATAAGGCCTGCCGATAAATCGGCATCAATTGCCATTTGCTTGCCGGGCATCGCGTCTAATGAAAAGCGGGCCGATACTTCGGCGATACGACCGGAACCTTTGGTTATTACCACGAAATTGATGATGGTGAGTATGCCGAAAATAATCACGCCGATAACCACCGAGCCGCCCATTACAAAACCGCCAAATGCCTGAATTACATGCCCGGCGGCTCCTGTTCCCTCATGTCCATGCGCTAAAATCAAACGAGTGGAGGCGATGTTGAGCGAAAGCCTGAGCATGGTGACAATGAGCAGGATAGTGGGGAAAGAGCTAAGGTGCAGAGGCTTTTCCACGAACAAGACCGTCATCAGGATAATGACTGAAAGGGTGATGGATATGCCAAGGAAAAAATCGAGCAGGAAAGTGGGTAATGGTAAAATTAAAACCACGAGTATCGCTATAATGCCAACCGCAAAATAGATGTCCTTGCGCCGCATCATGGCGTTTATTTCACCAGTCCAGTTGGTCGCTCCTGCTTTGCCTGCTGTGGTTGTTGCTCCGGTTTCAGCCATGGGTTTTGCCTTGCAAAACAGGGGGCGGGATTCGGGATTCGGAGGTCAGGGAAGAAATAAGTAAGAATTTATCATTCTTACTTTCCTGAATCCTGAATCCCGAATCCTGAATCCTCATTATTCGTCTCCAACGGCTGGAGGAACACTCAGACCATTTTCGCCATAGGCTTTTAGTTTGTTGCGCAAGGTGCGGATTGAGATTCCGAGGATATTGGCGGCGTGGGTGCGGTTGCCGAGGCAATAGCTAAGAGTGTCTATTATCAGCTCCTGTTCAACATTTTCCAATGAACGACCAACGAGGGGGTTGTTATTAGGTGCTAGGTGCTGGGGACTAGGGGCTTGGACAGGAGTTTTTTCTTCCTCCGGCGCGCCGCTTAAATAAATCGCTTCGGCATCTATGGCGTTGCCACTGGCGAGCAGGACGCTGCGATGCATGGTGTTTTCAAGTTCGCGTACATTTCCTGACCAGTTATAAGCCAGTAATTTGTTCATCGCCGCATCAGTTAGTTTTCTGACTGAAATGCCGTTGGCTTTAGAATATTTCTCAATAAAATGCTCAGAAAGTGGCTTAATATCTTCCTTGCGATCGCGCAAAGAAGGCATGTTCAGGCTGATTACATTGAGGCGGAAATATAAATCCTCACGGAATGTGCCTTTTTTTACCTCTTCCTGCATATTGCGGTTGGAAGTTGCCAGAACGCGGATATTGACCTTTACCGGTTTACTGCCACCGACCCTATCAACTTCACGTTCCTGCAAAACCCGCAGCAATTTCGACTGCAGGCGTAAATCCATTTCGCTGATTTCATCAAGCAAAATTGTTCCACCATCTGCTTCTTCAAACTTGCCGATTCGTCTTGCGATTGCGCCGGTGAACGCGCCTTTTTCATGACCGAATAATTCGGCTTCCAGCAAGGCTTCCGGTATTGCCGCGCAATTGACGCAGATCATCGGGTGGTTGGCACGCTTGCTTTTGCGGTGAATATAACGGGCAATTACTTCTTTTCCGGTTCCGGATTCGCCGGTGATTAAAATGCTGGCATCGCTTGGGGCAATCTGCTCGGCAAGGGAAATTACTTTAGCGGTTGCCGGATCGGCGTAAATTATGGATTTTATTTCTTCGGTTATGGCTTCGAGAACGGCGGCTATCAGCTCTTCATCCGGAGGTAGCGGGATATATTCTTTCGCGCCGGATTTTATGGCTTTTACGGCAGCGTCTTTGTCGGTATCCAGACCGCAGGCGATAACCATCAGGTTAAAGCGTTCGCGCATCAGCATGGTCACCAGCTTTTCAATGTCTTCGCGCACTTCAACCATGATAAGATCAGCACCCTGACCATTACGCAGGGCATTCATTGCTCCTTCAATATCGGCTACATGCGCCACTTTGGCACCGCGTGATTTGGCTATTGTGCTTGCTGTGCCTAGCTGTCCGTATAGTTCTCCGATGATTAGTAGCCTCATATTTTCCCCCAATCCTGTGCAATTGCAAAGCAATTGCACAGGATATTTATCAATTATGCACAGATCCTGTGCAGACACTGATGTGTCTCACAGGATTGCAGCTAATGTTTATCCGTCTTTATAATTTCTGTCATGGTTACGCCGATTCTATCCTCAACAACAACTACTTCTCCGCGAGCCACCAGGCGGTTGTTGACAAAAATATCTATCGGTTCTCCGACTTTCTGGTCAAGCTCTATAACTGCGCCACGACCAAGTTTAAGGAGCTGATTAACCTGCATGCTGGTTCTACCGAGTACTACGGTAATCTGCACCGGAATATCATAAACTGTCTCTAAACTTAAACTATCAGGATTGGCACTTTCACCAAAACCAGAAACTTCTTCAGCCATAAATTCTCCTTAACTAGGGTTCTCTAATGTTTATTGTACGACTTTTTTATTTAATAAATCAAGCTGCTCCGGTGGTTCATTTGCTATTGCCGCCAGCATATTGTCTATTGCTTTATCTATCTGTTGCCATAATTTTTCTGTCGAACGTTCCAGACTGCCGTTTTTCCACTCAATATGGTAATTGTTTAAAACTATATTGTCATCCGCTACGACTGAAATATGAGAAGTGGTTTTTTCACGCTGTCTCAATTGCTTCAATTTTTCTGAAAGAATATCAGCCAGCCTGGAATTAACTGTGACTGTTACTTGCGGCTCATTTACCATTATCTCCGTACATTGTTTTGCTGCTGATTCTATTATGGACTGCGCGGGTTGTGACAGGGAATCGGTTGCAACTTTCTTCGCTATTGACAGGGCGAGGGGCGGCATATCCTGCTTTAGCTGCTGGCAGTGGTTTTTATATTGCTCAAATATAGGAGCTATGCTTTGCACAAAATTTTCCAGTCCTTCCATCAAGATGCGCTCGACTTCACTATGTTCGCTCTGGGCGGTGGCGTGCCCTTCTTTAGTGCCATCAAGAAACCCACGCTGATAGGCATCACGCTCGGCTGCTCGCAGTTCTTCTTCGCTGAAAGTTGGCGGAGGCGGAGGGGCTTCCGGTTCTTCTGTTTTTTTCTGGTTGGCAAAAGGTTTTTTGCGGACTTCCTTACCAGCGATTCCTGGTTCAAATTCTTTGAAAGTTAGTGGTGAAATCAGCATGAGGCAACCTTAATCGTGATTCGTGATTCGTGATTCGTGATTAAAATAGCCATAATTACGCTCATTCCTAATATACTAGCTGTTCGCCAGCACTATCGCTGGAAATCATAATTTCGCCTTTTCCTGCCAGATCTTTTGCAACACCGACTACGAGCATCTGTGCTTCATCCACGTCCTTAATTCGCACTGGCCCCATGCCTTCCATTTCCTCGCGCATAATTTTCCCAGCGCGTTCCGACATATTACTTAAGAATAAATCTTTTATGGCATCGGAAGCACCTTTAAGTGCAATTCCGAGTTTGGCTTTATCAACGGTGCGGAGTAATACCTGTATGCCTGCACCGTTGATTTTTATCAGGTCTTCGAAGGTAAACATCAAGGCTCTTACCTTTTCGGCTGACTCGGCATTGCGTTCTTCTAATTTACCCATGAATTTGCCTTCGGCGGTGCGATCAAAATTATTGAATATTTCAGCAATCATCTCGAAGCTATCAGTTGACTGACGTTTGGCAAGATTGCTCATGAATTCCATACGCAGGGTTTTTTCGATACCATCCATTACATCTTTTTTTACAGTTTCCATTGAAAGCATGCGCACTATAACTTCCACGGTCAGTTCCTCGGGAAGATTCATTAGCACGCGCGCGGCGTGGTCTGCGCGGATTTTGGAAAGAACCACGGCGATTGTCTGCGGATATTCATTTTTCAGGAAATTGGCGAGAATTTCTTCGCTTACATTGCCTAGCTTGTCCCATGTGGTGCGTCCGGCAGGACCACGTATTTCTTCCATGATGCCATCAACGCGATTTTTACCAAGAGCTTTTACCAATAGGCGTTCTGTGGAATCGTAGTTACCAACTAATGCGCCGGAAGCTGAAACCTGATCGGCAAAATCATGAAATAGTCTTTCGACAACATCAGAATTTACTTGCCCAAGAGTGGACATTATATTGGAAACTTCCCTGATTTCGTCATCATCCATCAAGGCAAATAATTTGATGGCACTCTCTTCGCCAATAGCCATAAGAAACATAGCCGCCTTTTGCGGACCACCCATTTTCCGGAAGTCATCTTTGTTATCTTTAGGAGGTGCCGCCATATGTTTACCTTATTATCGTAGTTCGTAGTTCGTAAATCGTAGTTGCGTGATGTGGTTATGATTGTTTTAAAATCCACTGACGAAGCACACCCATAGTTTCTTCCGGATATTTTTCAACAATTTCATTTATTTTTGACATGGATGAGGATTTCATCCCGCCTTTGATATTTGCCACATTAATTATTTCATCTGTCGGCGAGGTTTCAAAACCACCAGACGGCGCGCCACCTCCATCGCCAATATCACCACTGGCTATACGCCCTGACGGTGCGCCATCCTGCAGCATTGCCATTTCGCCAGCGATACGCTCGCTAGGCGGTTGCACTTGTCTTGCCATTTTTGAGACAGCAGGGCGCAGCACCAGCAATATGGCAAGTATGGCAACCACAGAAATGATAAGAGTCTGAGTAATAGATTGTATTTCCAGCTTGAATTTTTCAAAGAATGATTCCTCGACAAGATTCAGTGAATCCTGAGTGAAGCGCATATTGACCAATTCTATTTTGTCACCGCGTTTTTCGTCATAGCCGATAGCAGAACTTACCAATGCCCTAAGCTGTTTTAATTCATCTTCACTGCGGGGTTTATAGTTTTCGGCAGTGTTCTCTTCTCCAGAATAAGTTCCATCAACGAGTACGGCTATGGAAAGTTTGTTTACGTTGCCGGATTCCTTTATGTGGTTCTGAACGGTTTTTGATATTTCAAAGTTAGTGGTTTCATCGGTCTGCTCAACTAGTTTATTGCTGTTTGATGCTCCTTCTCCTCCGCTTGCCCCTTGTGGCAGGTTGTTTCCGACGGTTACATTATCCTTGCCGGTTTTATCGGTCGCATTTTCTTTCTGGGTGTTTGACTGGACAGAGCGTGCTACCTGTCCGTCCGGATCGTATTTTTCGGAATTGGTTACTATCCGGTCGAAATTAATATCAGCAGTGACCTGCACGCGTACTTTGCCAACACCGATCACCTTTTCCAATAAATCTTCCAAAGCATGTTGGGTACGGGTTTCGTAGGCTACCTTATATTCGGTTTGATTATTCGCCATGCCACCGACACTATCGTTGCCATCGCCACGTGCCAGAAGTTTACCACGGCTGTCTATGATTGTTACTTTTGACGGTTCAAGAGATGGTACTGCCGAAGCAATCAAATGAGTTATTGCATTCACTTCCTGAGATTCAAGAGAACTTCCACCACGCATTTTGATAGCAACCGATGCGCTTGGTTTTTCTTTCTCGCGAGTAAAAAGTTCGCGTTTGGGAACTACCAGATGAACGCGCACTGTATCAACGCCGTTTATAGATGATATGGTACGTGCCAGCTCGCCTTCCAAAGCGCGCATCGCGTTTACATTCATCACAAAATTTGAACTGCCGAAGCTTTCGGAACGATCAAAAATCTCATAACCGACTATTGAGCCGCCGGAAGGGATACCTTGTTCCGCCATGGTAAGGCGCAGGCGCAGAACTTTATCAGAAGGGACGGAAACTTGTGATCCGCCCGCTGATAATTCATATGGAATACCGTCTTTTTCCAGCTCAGCGACGATTTTCGCGCTGTCATCCATGGAAAGACCTGTGTAAATAGGGGACATGCCCGCGTTCGACATGCGAAACGCCATCATCATAAAAAATCCCAATAAAATTACGCCGGCACCAATCAATAATCTAATACGTAAATTACCAAAACCCTTCATGCTGTCCATTACTGCTTCCATAGATACCAGTTTCTCCGACTCTTTACCCTGTTTTTATAGCTATCAAACAAACGATATTCCCATGTTAAACAGAGAAAGATTTATAATCTCTTAATACAGGGAATTTTTTTCCTACATTGCTATGATAGAATATATTTGGATAAGTTAGGCAAGAAAATTATTTTAGTTTTTTATCAATTATTTTTTAGTATGGGAAAAAAGATTGTCTGTTTAAATTTTTAGATTTTCATATTTGTAAAAGCAGTAGCATATCTGCTATAAATTGTCAGAGCATTTTCTTTAACTGGAGGTTATGAAGGATGAGAACCGCTATTTATCCGGGAACTTTTGATCCGGTGACTGTTGGACATATGGATATTATTAAGCGTGCGTTGCATGTGACTGACCGGCTGATTGTCGCCGTCGCGCTTGATACCGGCAAAGAGCCGGTGTTTGATCTTGCCATGCGCGGGCGGTTGGTGGAGGAGGATCTGCTTGTTCTGGGCAATGATGCACACCGCGTGCAGGTGAAAACTTTTTCCGGATTGCTGGTGAATTTTGCCGAAGAGGTTGGAGCTAATGTAATATTTCGTGGTTTGCGTGCAGTGTCGGATTTTGAAAATGAATTCCAGATGGCATGTATGAACGCGCGAATGAAACCGGATGTGGAGACGGTGTTCCTCACAGCGTCAGAGGATACGCATTTTATCTCGTCACGGTTTGTAAAACAGATAGCGCGTCTTGGTGGTGATATATCATCGTTCGTGTCGGCTAATGTGGCGCAGCATCTTAAGGCGCATTTCTCAGCAACACACTAAACTCTACTGGTGCGGACAATCTGCTTGCAATAACCATTTTTTAAAAAGTCACGTACTAATATGTACGCTAAACTTTTTAAAAAATGCTCATTGCTGCGCGCTTGCCTCACACCAGCGAGTTTTAGTAATTTACAGAATATTTAAGAGTTTTAGTGCTTTCTGCTAATATTTTATTGACTTTTAGCCATCTATTGCTTATTGCCTAATGCCTTCTTAATGACTTATTATGGCGGGTGTAGCTCAGTTGGTTAGAGTGCCAGATTGTGATTCTGGATGTCGCGGGTTCGAGTCCCGTCACTCGCCCCATATTTTTCCGGTAGTTCTATACATTTATAGAGTTAGTGTCAGTTCCAATTTTACGTGGAATAGATGAGGTTGACGGCTGTGTGACTTCGATAGACTCGAAGAAATGTGGGTCTTTCTCCGAAGCTTTCATAATGTAATCCCTTACACCTTTTCTATCATATGGCGCGTTATTTCTGGCGGATAAATTACCCAAAGTCTCCACTGCATTATCAACTATTTTCCTTTGTTCAGTAGTTAAGCTATCGTAAGCTGATGTTTTGCCTTCGGAATCTGCCATAAATCGAACCTTATCTAAAATTTTTTGAGTCACAAGTTAAGCTATAAACAATATGAATATAACATAAAAAATCGAAAATAGTTATTACAATTTTGTGAAACCATTAACATTATGATTGTTTTTTTAGTTTTTTTATAGGATATTCGGACTCTGAAAGTTAACAAAATGCTGCATTGCGAAATATAATTATTGAGGATTTTTATGGTTTTATCAAGAAAATATCTTATTTTACTGCCTGTTTCCCTGTTAATGGGCTGTGGGGGAGCAGGAAATTCTAGAATCTACACGGCTGACGGTAAACGCGGTTACGCAATTAATTGTTCAGGAATTGATAGAAACTGGGGGGTATGCTACCAGAAAGCCGGAAGCATCTGTGAAGAGCTGGGTTATGACGTGCTGGAAGTGACCGGCGAATCAGGAACTGTTACCGACGTTGACTCAAATTCCAAAAGATCTACCGCTAAAACCATGACCACCCATAACCGGATTATGGTTATCCAGTGCAAACAGCCGGAAATTGCTGCAACAAGTGTAAGGAAAATACCAGAGGGAAATTAGTATGGATCAGGTCGGAGAAAAAACAGATGTTCGTGATTCGACCATTATCTATGTTGTTCGGAGGTTGGAACTGCTCCTGTTGACAGCGGGTTTTTCAACTCATAATCATCGGAATTGGCGTATGCGGATCTATATCCCTTAAGTGCTTCCAGTTCTTTTTTAAGTTCTGCTCTGGCAGCAGCAGGATTTTCTTCTACTGCCTTAATAAGTGCCACGCGCTCATCTGTTGCTGGATGGGTATTTTTTGGAGAATGCCCTAAATATTGTTTCATTACAACTGTAGTCAGAGGAGTTGCATAGCCAGCCAATGCAGCGTACCTGTCTGCCTTGATTTCTTCTGCTCGGTCAATTGCCATTTTGGCTAACTCAACAATATGTCGTTGATTATTTACAAAGTCCCTAGTTAGCTTAGACGTAAGCTCTTTGCATTTAACTGGATCTCCAGCAGTGCTGTATGGATCGCATTTTGATAAATCCTCACCTATGATTGCAACATGTTTTTTTAAGTCGTATTTTGCAAATATTACTCCTTCGCTATGATCAATTAGCCTATGCCCATATTCATGCCCAAATGTAGCTTCATTTTCATCTTTAGTGTGTTTCTTAAGATATTCTTCGCTGAACAAAACAGTGTCTATAACAGGATAATAATTGGCAAAGCTGGAATCCATTGCATTTTGCATGTTTCTAAGGATGAATCCGGTTTTGGTGGTTTCAGGCGGGAGTTCTGCGAGAATGAATATTCTTGGCATTTCTGCAAAAGAAACATCACTTTTGCTTACGTTTTCTAATTTTTTTGCAGTAGCTTCAAAATCTTCATAGGAAATTGACTCATCCCGCGCAAGCATGAAAGAGTCCCCTTTTTTAAATTCTTTTGGAACAAGATGTTTAAGTGCTTCCTCAAAATCTTCCTCAGTAATATCTCCAATATCAAGCTTTTTTGCTTTTGCTATATCATTTAGTTTATTTACATAAAATATGTCAAGCTCCTGCTCTAAATAGCGTTTATGTATATAAGATTTTAAAGGATTGTTATCTTCAATTTCTTTGTAGTTGATAGGCTCACGGGTTGCTGTGTAAGGAACTGCAGGATTTTCCTTTGTAATTTCGAACGTTTCTTTTTTGTTATCTTCCATGGGTTTGGCATTTTATTTTCTAATTACACTGGAAGACATTTTATCATAAATTATTAATATTGCAATATGGTTGATAAACTTTAACAAATGCCCTCACCCTAACCCTCTCCCAAAGGGAGAGGGGATTAGAAGGTTGCCTCTCCCAAAGGGAGAGGGGATTTAGAAGGTTGCCTCTCCCAGAGGGAGAGGGGATTTGTGGCTAAATATCCGACTCGATTTTTTTCTGCCAGGTGAGGCGCAAAGCCCAGAGAATGGCTATGATATCAATAAATTCCTGAGCTATTGCCCCGGCAACGGGGGAGAGATTGCCGGTTGCTGCCATTCCCATGCCGATTACGCTAAGAATCATGCCACCAACCGCGCTTTGCAGGGCGATCCTGCGCATGGATTCACTGATATGGATGAGTTCATCAACTTTTGCCAGACTATTTTCCATTATTACCGCACCCGCTGCCTCGGCGGTTACGCTGCTTGCCTGCCCAAAGGCAATGCCAACCGTGGCGGCGGCAAGGGCAGGGGCATCGTTAATGCCATCGCCCATGAACAGGGTTGGGGCTTTGGCGGTTTCCGCCCGCACTAGAATTAGCTTTTGTTCCGGGGTTTGTGATGACAGGGTTTCGGTAATACCCATGCGCTCTGCGAGGTAAGAAACTTCGGATTCACGATCACCGGAAACCAGCATGATTTTGTTGAACTGGTGATTAGGCGCGAGATGGGTGATAAAAGAATGTCCTTCTTCCCTTGGCGCATCGCGAAATTGGAAAGTTGCCGCATATTTTCCATCTGCTAATATAACACATTCCAGTCCCGCACTGATTTTAGGCAATTGTGTTTCTGCTTCCGGCGAATTATCCAAAAGTTTTTTGCGGCTGGTAATGCGAATTTCTTTGCCTGATACTATGCCGGATAAACCGGCTCCGGCTTTTTCCGATACGCTCTGTGCATCTAATAAATTTAGTTTTGCTTTTTCAGCGGATTGTAAAATAGCGTGTGCCAGCGGGTGTTTGGAATAACGCTCCAGACTTGCTGCCTGCTGTAATATGTCATTCGAATTTACGTCAGGCGCGACGGTGATTGCGGTGAGTTCCGGTCTACCGTAAGTAAGTGTTCCGGTTTTATCAAAAATGGCGGTTTTGCAGGTGGGCAGACGCTCAAGTACGGTCGGGTCTTTGATGATTATTCCCAGCCGAGCCGCCATGGAGATGGCACTGATAATGGTGATGGGAATCGCGATTAAAAGCGGGCAAGGAGTGGCAACCACCAGCACCGCCAGAAAACGTGTGGCATCGCCGGTTATCCACCAGGAAGCTATTGCCAGGATTAGAGCAATGGGGGCAAATATTGCTCCAATCTGGTCACCAAGCCGACGCAGATTCGGGCGTTTCTGTTCGGCATCCTGCATCACTTCCATGATTTTGGCATAGCGCGAATCAGAAGGAAGCTTGTCGGCCTGTATGGTCAGAACTGATTCGCCATTGATTGCGCCGGATAAAACCGCAGCACCTTTGGCTTTGGAAACGCGGTATGGCTCGCCAGTTAAATATGATTCATCCATGGTGCTGTGACCATCCACCACCACACCATCAACCGGACAGGTTTCATGAGGTGAGACAACAATCAAATCGCCTATTTTTATATTGGCTATGGAGATTTCCTCAATTTTATCGCCAATTTTTCTGTGGGCGATGGTGGGCATACGCTTAGCAAGGGCGGCAAGCACTGATGATGCTTTGCGCATGGCGTAATTCTCTAGCTCCTGCCCGCCAGCGAGCATGATGATTATAAGAACGGCAGCGAGATATTCACCAAGTATAGTGGCGGTGATGAGGGCGATGGCGGCGAGTATATCCGCGCCTAAATCTAGATTGATGAGCTTTTTGATTATCTGCCAGAGGATGGGGAAGGAGCCGGTTGCTATCACGGCGAGCAGGGGAGCATCCCGCCATTTTCCTTCAGGTAATATAAGATGGATAATAATTGCAATCAGCGCGGCAATGACCAGAATCATATGTCCGGAAAGGAAGCTTCTATTTTTGTCTGGAGATTTAGTCATGTTCTGATTACACGACTAAACAGATATTTATTCAAGAGGAATTATTATCGTGAGTGGGCTTGCGCTTGTTTTGGTTTGCTAAGACCCATCTCAATCTTAACTTCTTTTTCGATTTGTTTTAGATCAAGATGTCCTGACTCTGCTATTCTTTCTAGCCAGCTTTTTCCAAGGCGGTCGGTAAGCGTAATATCAGTTGGCAGTTGACCGTTTATATGCCCATTTTTCTTTGGGTCTCTACTTAATTTCTGTATTATTGCTGTTCTTAAATATTCCTCTTTCCATGTTCTGTGTTCGTTGAGCATCGCATCAACATGAATTTCAGTGGCAAGCTCGATAAGATCATTCTTTAATTTTTTGTATGTTTTGGGGTCGTTTTCTTTTTTCTTATCAAATTTTGGCCATTTATCTACGTAGTGTTCGAGATCATTTTTTTTAGCTATGGCTGTAAATGCCGGTTTCTGCTTTGCCAGTTCTTTTTCTAATTCTCTGCGATTTTCTTGAATCTGTGCGACATCAGCCGGATTATCAGAAATGTATATCTTGTCGCCATCAAACATGTTGAGAACTTGTTTGATGGCTGCTGATAATTTTTCAGCAACATGCATTGCCGCGGGCACTATTTTAATTTCGGCAACAGTGCCTTCATTGCCTCTGGTTATCTTATCACGTTCAAGGCATCTATCCTGCGCCACAAATAATTTCTGGTTATAATAACCATTCAGTCGAACTTCCGGTTGTTCTTCATAAAGACGTGGGATTATTTTATGTCCATCTTCTTTATCAGTTATCGCTTTATCTGGATTTAATAATTCCATAATCTTTATGAAATCTTTGGCATATTCCAGTTTGGTTGGCAAAACACCAACGCGGTTTATGTCGCGCAGTTCGCTGATGTCGCTTCCTTTTCTTTTTGCTTTTTTATCTATTGCTTTATGGGCTTTTGGACCACAATTTAGTAACTGGATAGTAGGTTTGATTTTTTCATTAACGGCAATTATCCTTGGGTCTTCAGGCATAATAGGCTCGGCAGGATTAGTGACCGCATCATGGCTTCCAGGCAGGTCTTTTATCTTTTCTTCGCGTTTAATTGACTCCCAAAGATATTCGCGAAATGCTGTTGTGTAATTTTGCCAGTCTTTTTTAGTTACCAAAAGTCTATGGTTTTTTAATTGCTCTACTGGTTTCTTTTCCTTAGCCATTTCCACAAGTCTATGTAGTTTTTTATCATCAGTTGTTTTTGCTAATTCAGCAAATTCTTCTTTAGAAAATTTTTTAGGAAGAAGCTTTTCTAATGAATCAAAATCATTACCTTGTTTCAACTGTTCGTATACATGTAGGATTATGCAGGCATCAAGAACCTGACCGACCAAACGGTTCTGACGTCTATACATGTCAGGAAGCTCAGCATTTCCATTAATTACTGTATCTTCACCGGAATTGTTCCACAAACCAGCAAATGATTTAGCGGTTCTTGGTTTTGCTATCTTTACTTCTGTTGTCATAATTCCTAGTTTTTATTCTTCTTTAATGCTATTTCTTCTAAAACCAGCTCTTTATATTCTTCTTCGCTGATGCCCACGCCGTTGTATAATATGTCTGATTCGCTAATTGGGAGATGACCGCGACCGGCACGGTATATATCGGCGGTTATTCTGCCATTTTCATCTTCAATGAGGCGACAGGCATCGCCTTCCCAGCGGTAATAGCTAATGTTCGGTTCATGGGTTTTTGCCATAACAGCTCCTCTTAATGGATGTTAATATATCATGATTTATCATTAAACCAACTGATAAATTAAGAATAAATCATTATTTTATGAAAGTGGCTGGCAATTCTGGCGTTTTGTTCTATAAAGCACCCATGAATCTTATAACTACACAATCAGAATTAAACAAGTTTTGCTCGCAAGTGGAAGATGGTGAGTATGTAACTGTGGATACTGAATTTATCCGCGACAAGACCTATTTTCCTAAGCTCTGCCTGGTGCAGATTGCAGGCGGGCAGCACGCGGCGGTTATTGATCCGCTTTCCGAAAATATAGACTTAAAACCAGTATTCAAACTGTTGAATAAATCGGATCTGGTTAAGGTTTTTCATGCCTGCCGTCAGGATATTGAGATTTTTTACCTGCTCTCGGGAGCGATTCCAGTCAATATTTTTGATACGCAGATCGCCGCTTCGGTTTGTGGCTATGGCGAATCGGTTTCCTACGAAACTCTGGTTAATAAAATTGTCGGACAGGATCTGGATAAAAGCTCGCGCTTTACCGATTGGTCGGCGCGCCCGCTTTCCGAGAAGCAGCTTAATTACGCACTGTCGGATGTGACGCATCTGCAGGTTATCTATGAACATATAAAGGCGCAGATAGAAAAGGCGGAGCGGGTTTCGTGGATCGCGGAGGAACACGCGCAGCTAACCGACCCGGCATTATATCAAATAGAACCGCATAATGCATGGATGCGCTTGAAATATGGAACGATGCGCCCTAAACATCTGGCGGTGTTGCGCGAGTTGGCGCAGTGGCGGGAAGTTGAAGCGCGCAAAAATGATGTGCCGCGTGGGCGTATACTCAAAGATGAAACGCTGGTGGAGCTTGCTTCTTCTATCCCGCGCAAAGCTGCGGATTTAACGCGGATGAGGAGCATGGATAAAAACCTTTCCAAAAGCAAAACCGAGGAAATTTTTGCCTGTGTGGAGAGGGCTTTGGCATTGCCGCAAACCGAATGGCCACAGGTCAGCAAATCGCGCAAACCACCGGAAAATGTTGTAAGCTTGGTTGCTATGCTGCAGCTTTTGTTGAAGGTGAAAGCGGATGTGCATGGTATTGCCGCTTCCATGCTTGCCGGTAAAGATGATCTGGAAGCAATTGCTCTAGGAAAAAGTGAAACTAATGTTCTGCAGGGCTGGCGGTATGATGTGTTCGGGCGCGAGGCGCAATTGCTTATTCAGGGGAAATTGAAGCTTTCACTTAATGCCAAAACCAAACAGGTGGTGTTTGAGGAGGTGGAAGGGTAGTCAGAGGACAGAGGTCTGGATTCACGGGGCTCGGGATGACACAATCACTCTTCTGCTATTTCCGTATTAAATTCGGTCAGGAAAGCTTTAAGTGTGTCATAACATGTTTCCAGCCGGTTTTTATCGGAAGAACGGCAGACAAGGCTGGTGCCGAGCCGCTGATTTTTTACAAACGGGTAACTGCCGATTTCAACATCGGGAAAGTGGTTCTGTATCTGGGTTAGACCTTCGGCGATGTTGCCTTCCGTTGTGTATATGGTGATGGTGCGTGAGAGAATTTTCGCGCCGCCTTTAAGCTCACCTTTGATATTATCAAACATAGCCTGCATGATGCTGGGTACACCAGCCATAACATACACATTTTCCATTATAAAGCCGGGGGCGGCACTTACCGGATTATGTATCAACCTTGCGCCCTTGGGGATTTCAGCCATTTTAAGGCGGGCGGCATTTAACTTATCCCTGCCATAATGTTTTTCCAGTATTGCTTCTGCTTCCGGATTGCGGATTATTGGCACATTAAACGCCTGCGCTATGGAGCCACTCGTTATATCGTCATGGGTGGGGCCGATTCCGCCGGTGGTGAAAACATAGTCAAATGCGCTGCGGCACTGGTTTACCGTGGTCACAATAGTCGCGGTAACATCAGGGATAACCCTGACTTCAGCAAGGGAAATGCCGATTTCCCCAAGTGATGAGCCGATAAATCTGATGTTTTCGTCCTGAGTGCGTCCGGAAAGTATCTCGTTGCCGATTACGATGAGGCAGGATTTTGTAGTTTGCATAGTGTTAATATCCTGTGATAATATCCTTGCTAAATCTACTATATTAATTACAGAATCATTCAGAAAATAGAAAGAGATAAAATTTTGGTGGAAGATAGCAGGCAGATTATAGTTCATTCCGGTGATGATTATGCGGGAATGCGTCGCGCCGGACGTTTGGCGGCGGAAGTTCTGGATATGATTGGTGAACATGTGAAGCCAAATGTCACCACGCAGGAGCTTAATGATTTATGCCATGCGATGATTGTGGGAGCGGGGGCTATTCCGGCTCCGCTTAATTACCGTGGGTTTCCGCGCTCGATATGCACCTCGGTGAACCATGTGGTCTGCCACGGGATTCCCAGTGGGCTTAAACTTAAAGATGGCGATATTGTAAATATTGACGTTACTGTAATTGTTGATGGCTGGCACGGCGACACTAGCCGCATGTATTTTGTCGGTAAGCCGCCGATAAAGGCTCAACGCCTGACGCAGATTACTTATGAGGCGATGATGCTGGGGATTGAGCAGGTGAAGCCGGGCGCGCGGGTAAGCGACATTGGCAGGGCGATTCAAACTTACGCGGAAAAGCACGGATTTTCGGTGGTGCGTGATTATTGTGGGCATGGCATTGGCAAGATTTTCCATACCGCGCCGAGCATCTTGCATTATTACGAAGAAGGACATTCGCCAGTGTTGCAGGAGGGGATGTTCTTCACGGTTGAGCCGATGATTAATGTCGGTGATTACCAGACCATACTTAACCGGCATGATGGCTGGACGGTGACAACCCGCGATAAATCGCTTTCCGCCCAGTTTGAGCATACTATAGCCGTTACCTCTACTGGCTATGAGATTTTTACCTCTTCGCCTAAGGGGCTGAATCATCCAGACTATTCCCGCACTTGATGCGGAATTCAGGGCGACAAATCTCTGCGGTGTTTTTTGCTCTAGATCCCCGCGCGAGGCGGGGATGACAAATTATATATTTCAATATGTTATACCATATTTATAGCAACCAGAAAATTCTGGATGCGACTGTCACACAATCTTAATTTTTATCTTGATAGGAGGTGTGTTAAAAACATACATTATTATTTTTAATGAAGGATATTTTTATGGCGAGGAAAGACAAACAAAAAGGAAATCCTGTTAAAGAGATTGGTGGCTTGGTGTATACCATGCATGAGGGCAGTGGGCTTGAGTCAGCCGAAGCGAAAAAGGCTCTTGATGTGGCTAAGAGTAAGCTTAGCGTATTTGGTAGTTGGATTAGTGATATTGCTCCTGCAGTAATAAAGATTACTGCATTAGACGGGCAATCTATAAAAGCTGCTGGTTATAAAAGAGATTACGATTATCGTGATTTAGAAGTTACGGCAGTTCAGTTGCCAGATGATAGGGTGTTGACTTTCAAGGAACCTATTGTCGTTAAGTTTGATAAAAAAGATGATAGTGCTAAAGGTAAAGTCAAAGGAGCTATCGAAAACGACAGTGCCATATCTTTGATTGATGCTATTAAAAATCATCCTGATTTTGAAAATAAATTAAAAGACAAAGGGATTATTGAAGAGTTACGCAAGGGTAAGGCTACATTAGCAAAGATTGTAGAAAAAAATGATTTTCCCAATCTTCCTGTGGCAAATACCACTGTGCATCAATCCCCAACACTGGTTGCTTCCGTCAAAAATAATCCAGCTATTGAAATAGGATAAGTTATGGATAAGCCATTGATAAAAAAGCCTGATTCTTTAAAGCACATTAAAGATTCAGAAGATGGCAGAGCCTCGGTGTATAATATCGACAGCAATTATGGTATTAAGAAGCTAGAAGCGACTAAAACTGATGATGGTCACCGCCTTGTTATTTTAGAAGGTATGTCTGAAATTGACGATTGGGGCATAGCAAGAGATAAACTACCAAGAACAAATATAGGGGATGGAAAGCATATTGGAATAGCTGTTTTAAATTCAAAAAATGAATTAGAAGCTATCTTTGTTGGTGCTGGTACTACTGGGCAATCTCGCTCTATTCTTCCTAGTAATGAAGGTAGGTCTGTTGATGGTGTTGTAACAATTTCCAAGATTTTTAGCGATAATCGTACAAGAGAACTTGATAGAAATTTTGATTTAGTAATTGAAAATATAACTTCAGGCAATGAAACTCATAAGCTGATTAAACGTGAAAATGTTGATGCGCTTATGAATTTTATTAATGGAAGAGAGCTAAAAGAAGAGAGTTTAATTAGGAGCGATTTAAACTCCCCTAAGTTTGAAGTTGCAGACGCATCAAGAGCGCAACCTGTATCACCCACATCAACACTGGTTGCTGCTATTCCCAGAGAAAAATCTAATTACCTATCGTAAATATACTAAGTATTTGTTATAGTGCGCGGGTGTTAAACTCGTATTTGCCTTTGTAATGACTAGCGAAACAATACCAGAAATTATCTCGGACAGACCTATAGCCAAGCCACATTATACCGGGCATCGCAAGCGTCTGCGCGAACGTTTTTTGAATAATGATCCGACCTCATTTGCTGATTATGAAATGCTGGAGCTTATATTATTTCCTGCCAAGCCACTTGGCGATGTCAAGCCTCTTGCCAAGTCACTGCTCGCGGCGTTTGGAAGTTTTGCCAAGGTGCTGCACGCGCAACCTGCCGAATTGCTTAAGGTTGAAGGGGTGAATGAGGCGGCGGTGGTTGCCATAAAAGTTACGCGCCACGCAGCGGAAAGGCTGCTTAAAGAGGAGATTGCTGCCAAAACAGTTGTGAAAAGCTGGACGCAGTTGCTGGATTATCTGCGCCTGCATATCGGGCATAATCAGAATGAAGTTTTCCATATTTTGTTTTTAAATAACCGGTTGGAATTAATCGCCGATGAACGTCAGCAGCAAGGCACGATTAACCACACACCGATTTATCCGCGTGAAGTGGTGAAACGGGCTTTGGAGCTGGGTGCATCGAGCATTATTCTGGTGCATAACCATCCGAGTGGTGATGTAAATCCCAGCAAAGAAGATATTAATATTACCAGAACGATTATCAGCATGGCGAAGCCGCTTGGTATCGAGGTGCATGACCATGTTATTATCAGCGCGAAGGAGTGTTTTTCCTTTAAGTCCAAGGGAATTATATGACAATTTGTTGGGGCGTTACCGATGGTAGCGCGGGCATGGTGGCGCAGGTACGCGCGCTGGCTCTGGCTATGGATTTGCAGCCGGAAATGAAAGTTATTGCTCTTAAAAAACCTTGGGCCTGGCTGCCGAATATTTTTTATGACGGGTGGTTGCTAGGCTTTGTTTTGTCATGTGCTCTAAGATCCCCGCTCGAGGCGGGGATGACGAAAAAGGCGTGGATGACACAGCCAAAAATAATAATAAGTTGCGGGCGGAAGGCAGCTCTGGTTGCGGCTGCTATAAAAAAATCGCAGCCTGATATTAAAGCCGTGCATATTCAAGATCCGCAAATGTCGCCTGAGAATTTTGATGTGGTGGTGGCGATGGAGCATGACAGAATTACGGGCGATAATGTTATTAAAACTCGTTTCGCGCTGCATAGCATAAGTGCTGAGGTTCTTGGTGCTGCTTGCGAAGTATTTGCACCGCATTTTGCAGATTATCCGCGTCCGCATATTGCGGTTCTGGTTGGCGGTTCAACCAATAAATACAAACTAACCAGAGATAGGATGGAGACTTTAATTGTCGATTTGCGGGAATGGATTTCCACTACTAAAGGTTCGTTGCTGATAACTCCTTCGCGGAGGACTGGCGCGGAAAATATTACGGCTTTAAAGAGCGCGTTTGCGGATAATAAAAATGTTTATATTTATGATGGAAAAGGTGAAAATCCTTATATGGGGCTGCTCGCCTGTGCCGATGAAATAATAGTTACCAATGACTCGGTGAATATGATGAGTGAGGCTTTCGCCACCGGCAAACCTGTCACCATAATTAAGCTTGAAGGACATGAAAACACCAAGCCGGCGCGCTTTGCCGAAATGATGAAGCTCTGCCCACCTATGACTGGTGATGAAATGGATAAATTGGCAAGACAAGTTAAGGCGTTGCTTGCTTAATTACTTCTTTCTCCGGCTTACGCCTGCCCATTGCCCAGCGTTCAGAATTGTTCCAGAGTTTTTCCTGCATCATACAATCCTGAAAATAATTTATTTTATCCCTAGGAGGGTTGAAATGCAGCGGTGTTACCGGTAGGGCTGGATATTCGATTACGCGTGTTGTTCCGTTTTTCTCAGTTATTGTTACCTTTTGCGGCATGCGCTGGTTCTGCTGTTCCACATAATTGGTATATTCCCTGTTATACTCAATTTCTGCTTGAGTTTTGCAATATTTGTAATCAACTGGCCACTGAAGTTCATCCATGGTTTTTTCATACAGGCAACGGTTATAATCAGTTTCATCCTCGCTTTTTTTCAGCGGCAGGCACATTGGGATGATCGCTGCCCAGCTCGGCGCGGAGGGAATGATTCCTTTTGACTGCAGAAGGTCGCTTAACGTAAGCCAGCTTTTGAAAAATTTGGGGTCGATTTCCTCGGCATGAGCAGTGCTGGAAATTAGTAACAGTATGATCGTTATGAGGTTTTTCATGTATTTAAGATAATCTACGCTAGGGAAATGTCAAATTAACTCCCTGTCATAAATCGGGTGGTAGTTGCCGTGGTAAAATTCCGGTTTTTCCTCCAGTGGGGGCATTTCAAAACCTATGGTTTCCATGATTTTCCCTTCATGTCCGGCAAAGATTTTTTGCCAGTTTGTAAGAAAATCTGCGTAATTCCAGCTGGTTTTATTTTTCACTGAATATTCGAGACCTATGCAGCGGGCGGCACTATCTAACACCCGCCATAAATCTTCACGGTTCTCGGGCAGGCGGTCATCCCAGAATTCATTGCGTAGCGGGGCAATTAAAAGGTCTTGCGCGAAGGCAGAGCGCAGGAAAGCTGCCTCACGAATCAGGCGGTTTTTCTTGGCAGTTTGTGAGATTTTATCACCGTTATAATAGCGCATATTAGTTGACATATCGAGGTGGTCAAAATGTCCGCCCATTTCGATTTCGCAACATTTCTCATCAATCATCATGCTGTCAACGGCGAGCCCTTTATTATGCGCGCTCTGACCGGGCAGGGCGAGGATGCCGGATGCGAGGTCGGCATCGGTTGCCAGATTATATATTCTAAACGCGCCGTCCACTGTACGCAGACCATCATATAATACTGTGCGCCAGCCATGGGTTTTGTATAAATAATCAGCAGCGTGGACGACGATAGTGGCAAGGGTTTTATGGAGCAGAAACTTGGCATCGCGCTTGTAAGTCAGCCCGAATTTGTTCACGCGCTGCTCACGCGGAGTTAATGCATAGGATTCGCTACCCACTGCAACAATTTGATTTTTATCATTATATATTAGCTCGTCCTGTGCGTAGGCGAGGCAGGTTATTATACTTTCCCGTGGGTGAAGGGACATATCCACCAGCTCGTCTGGTGCGATGTCGTGGGCAGCAGAAACCAGATCACCCACGAAAGTTTGTGAACGTACGTTAGCAAAATCCTGCCAGAGTCTGCGGGTCATAATGACAAGAGAGTTTTGGTGGCTTTGGTGACATCCGCTTCGCGCATCAGAGATTCGCCAACCAGAAAGGCATGCAATCCGCAAGCACGCATTCGCGCAATATCAGCGGGAGTTGAAATTCCGCTTTCACAAACGCCGATATATTCCCCCGGAATTGATTTTGAGAGTTCTTCGGAGGTAGCAAGGGATATTTCCATGGTTTTCAGATTGCGGTTATTGATACCGATGATTTTACCGGTGTTATTAGGATTGATGGCAAGGGCGCGTTCCAGCTCTTCCTTGTTATGAATTTCTACCAAAGTATCCATGCCCAGCTCGCTCGCGGCTATTTCCAATTCCTGCGCCTGAGCATCAGAAAGTGCCGCCATAATCAACAAAATGCAATCGGCACCGAGTGCGCGGGCTTCGGTTATCTGGTAGCTGTCGAGCATGAAATCTTTACGTAGGACAGGAAGGGAAACCGCGCTCCTTGCGGCAATTAAATACTCATCACTGCCTTGAAAATAGGGTTTGTCGGTAAGCACCGAAAGGCAGGTTGCGCCGCCAGATTCATAGTCTTTGGCAAGATTGGCAGGAGCAAAATCAGCGCGGATCAAACCTTTGCTGGGTGAGGCTTTTTTTATTTCGGCAATCAGAGCGGGTTTATCTCGCGCTATTGTTTTTATCAGTGCCTGCTTAAAGCCACGCGGTTTTTCCTGAGTTTTTATTTTTTCCAGCAAAACCGACTGCAGAACTTTTAATTTGCAGCTTTTTATGTGTTCAAGCTTATCTTCACATATTTTTGCTAATATGTCGGTCATGGTTTATGCTCGCATAGACGAATTACTCACATCAACCAGTTTTTTAAGGATGGAGTGGGCTTTGCCGGAATCTATAGCTTCCTTTGCCAGTTTTGCTCCGTCTTTGAGATTATCTACTTTTTCGGCAATTACCAGACCGGCAGCGGCATTGTAGACCACGGCGTTGCGATAGGGGCTTTCGACGCCGGAAATTGCTTCGATAAGCGCGCTGGCATTGGTTTCTGGGCTGCCTCCTTTTATATCATCAAGTATAGTGGTTGGCAGATCGGCATCAGAAGGCGATACCTCAAATTCGGTGATTTCACCATTTTTAAGCGCGACAACGCTGGAATTTCCGGTGATGGTCAGCTCGTCCAGACCGTCACTGCCATGCACCACCCATGCTGCTTTGGTGCCGAGGGATTTCAGGGATTCCGCCAGCGGCTTGAGCAGTGATTTATTATAAACACCGAGTAATTGAAAATCTGGTTTGGCAGGATTGGTTAGGGGGCCGAGGATATTAAAAACCGTGCGGAGTGCAAGCTCGCTGCGGATTGGGGCAACGTGGCGCATGGCAGTGTGGAATTTGGGAGCGAATAAAAAGGCAATTCCACATTCCCTCAGACAACGCTCTGCCACTTCCGGTTCGCAATCGGTTTTTACGCCAAGGACACCAAGAACATCAGCGGAGCCGGAGCGGGAAGAAACGGAACGGTTGCCGTGCTTGACCACTGGCAGACCGCAAGCGGCGAGGACAAAGGCGGTGGTGGTTGAAATGTTGTAAGTGCCGCGTGAGTCGCCACCTGTTCCGCAAGTGTCGATGCTCCCTGCCACGCCTTTAAAAGGTCTGGCTTTTATCCGCATCGCTTCTGCACCCGCGCTGATTTCCTCGACGCTTTCGCCCTTGATGCGCAGACCCATTAGAAATGCGGCGATTTGTGCGGGAGTTGCTCCGCCATTCATAATTATCTGAAAAGCGCGAATGGCAACATCATATGGCAGGTTTTTTTTATCTGCCAGTAATGCTAACGAATGATGCATCGCATGTTCCATTATACCCTCTCCCTCACCCTAACCCTCTCCCAGAGGGAGAGGGGATTTAGTAGTATCCTCTCCCAGAAGGAGAGGGGATTTGTTATATCCCACTTAAGAAATTTTTTATAATAGCATGACCATGCTCGGAAGCTATGGATTCCGGATGAAATTGCACGCCGTGAGTATTGTGTATCTTATGTTGTAGCCCCATAATCAAACCATCTTCACTTATTGCCGTAACTTCCAGACAGTCGGGCAGGGAATCTTTTTCAACGATCAGTGAGTGATAGCGGGTGGCATTGAATGGGTTGGGCAGACCGGCAAATACGCTCTGGTGTTTGTGTAAAACCGGGCTGATTTTTCCGTGCATCGGTTTTGGTGCGCGGATGACCTTGCCGCCAAAAGCTTCGCCGATCGCCTGTAATCCAAGGCATACTCCAAAAATTGGAACTTTGCCGGAGGCGGTTTTTATCAGTTCCAGACAGATTCCCGATTGAGCTGGTGCGCCTGGTCCTGGTGAAATTACAATTCCGTCCGGTTTCTGTGCGAGCAATTCACTCACGCTTATCACGTCGTTGCGGATAGTGGTTACTTCTGCCCCCAGCTCGCCAATATAATGCACGAGGTTGTAGGTGAAGCTGTCGTAATTATCGAGTAGTATAATTTTCATGTTTTGCGAATTTTATCAATTATATTAGTAGCTTAGCAGGGTATTTTGTCTTTTGCAATTTTTATTATAGCAAAACACTTGCTGGGTTAGGTGTTTTATATTACGATTGGAACGCTAGCGGAGAGTTGGTTTGCACAAGCGAGCCACGGTCTTTATGACCTCTGTTAGCACTTTTTTATTTAAGGGAAATTTTTGGAAAATAACCATCCTTTTCCTGAACTTATTCGGTGGTAAGTTTTATAAAAATATTTTTGCCCTTTATGCGAATGTTTTTCAATCCATTCATTAAAGCTTATTTCATTATATTCTTTTCGCTCCATTTTATATTGCTCCATTAATTTTTTACGAGATTCTTCTCCTCTGCGTATTAGATAACATATCACGTCAGTGAGTTGCATTAAATAGTTGTTATTTGATTTAACAAAATGTACGGAGTCAATTATTCTATTAACCTGCACATTGTTATACCCAAAAGTAGTTCCATGTTGTTTAAAATGATCTAGATCATCAATCAGATTTTGTTCAATTTCATCCTGCTCGTCAGCAATTAGTAGGCAGTAAGAATTAAGATGACCTTGTAAACGTTCTTCTATTTTTTCTACTAGCAAAGAAAACGCTGTTTGTTGAATATGAAATTTTGCGTGATATTTTTCTTTTTCTATAGAAATATAGCCGATTTTTATGGACTCATATTTTAGTGCAACATCAACAATTTCATCCAGTATATTTATCCGCTGTTCTAATGAAAGTTTTTTAAAATATCGTCCCCTTTTATTGTAAATATCGTCCCCATGAAATTCAAAATCAGTATTTCTTGATTCTGCGGAAAAATATTTATAGCTTAATGTTCTGATATCATTCTCTATGTCTTTGATATTCTCTGGAGGAACTAAAAGAGCGGTTAAAACCAGATGTGGTTGATGAATGTCTTTTAGGTTATTGCCCGTATTTCCAGATTCATCAATATAACAAAGCAACATATTAAGTTCTCATTATAATTTTCATACGAATTTTATAGCCTCTTCTGCCGCTCGCATCAAGGCTCGGGATTTGTTGAGTGCTTCCTGATATTCATCTTCGGTTATGCTTTCTGCGACTATGCCGCCACCAGCCTGTAGATGCAGTACTCCGTCTTTTATGAGACCGGTACGCAGGGTTATGCAGGTATCCATATTGCCGTTGCCGGAAAAATAGCCAATGCATCCAGCATAAAAACTGCGAGCTTCGCTTTCCAGCTCATCAATTATTTCCATAGCGCGGATCTTTGGTGCGCCACTTACCGTGCCTGCGGGAAAGCCGGCTATCAGGGCGGATAGCGCATCATATTTAGGATCAAGCTCGCCAATGACATTGGAAACTATGTGCATTACGTGCGAATAGTTTTCGATGCTCATCTGCTGGGTGGTTTTTACGCTACCGATTTTTGCGACACGACCGACATCATTACGTCCCAAATCAAGCAGCATTAAATGCTCAGAAACTTCTTTAGGATCAGCAAGTAAATCAGCAGCTAGATCTCTATCTTCCTGTTTGTTTTTTCCACGCTTTCTAGTTCCTGCGATTGGGCGAATGGTTACTTCGCCATCGCGCAGCCTTACCAGAATTTCCGGGCTTGAACCAACTAAGGTGTAACTTCCAAGATGCAGATAAAATAGGAAAGGCGATGGGTTCAGCTGACGCAGGGCGCGGTACAGGGCAAAGGGTGGCAGGGTAAATTTTGCTGAGAATCTCTGTGATAAAACCACCTGGAAAATATCACCGGCGCGGATATATTCGCGGGCTTTTTCCAGCATATTGTCATATTGTTCGCGAGTGGTGTTGGAATTAAAATCAGCTATGGAAACCGCGCTATAATTCTTTCCGGTATTTTCCGGTATAGGAGCTGAAAGCTTGTCAAGAACATAGCGGATGCGTGCGCTGGCGACAAGATATGCGTCCTTGGCATCAACATATTCTTTCTTGTTTTGGTAGATGCTGGTGATAATAAAAATTTTATCGGTTACTGAATCGAAAATAACCATGACCCGAGGGCGAATGAAGCAGGAATCAGGAACAGCAATGGAATCCGGCTTAGTGGAAGGCAATTTTTCCATGAGCTTTGCCATGTCGTAACCCATAGTGCCAACCAGACCGCAGGACATTGGTGGCAAACCTTCCGGAATTTCTATTTTTGAGTCTTCATATAATCTGCGTAACGAAGCAAGGCTGCTTTCTTCGCAAGGAGAAAATGAATCACCGTTTTCTATATCAGGATAACAGATTTCGGCTTTGTCACCGCTACATCTCCAGATAATATCCGGCATGATGCCGATTATGGAATAACGCCCACGAATCTCACCTTTTTCCACTGATTCCAGAAGAAAAGACGGTTTTCCTTCTTTCATAAGGCGGAGCATGGCTGCAACCGGCGTGTCCAGATCCGCCGGACAGGTCGTCCATACTAGCTGCGGTTTGTTTTTATTGAACTGTGCAGAAAATTCATCTTCGGATGGATATAGCACCGGATTTTTTACGGGCAGCATTATTATTCGACCTTTTTGTATAGTGCCGATTCATTTATTGAAACAGGGTATCTTTTGGCAAGAGAATCAATATATTGATCAACGATTTCGCCCTTCATATCATTTCTGTATTCTGCTTCAATATTAGCAATTTTTCCTGAATATTTTGAATCTTTGTCGTTTAACTCTGCCGGTATTATATTCTTTACCACTGCAATGGCATAACTGCCGTTTTCCTTAGGGAAATTCGCGCTTGCCTTGCCAACTGGTTTTGAGAATATATCTTTTATCATGATCTCCGGCAGCACTGTTTGAGGTTTATCGGAAGCTTCATTTTTCTGGGAAACAGTTATAGTTTCCGGTGCAGATAATGAATATTTCCTAACTGCTTCTTCAATAGATACGGCAGACTGAAGATCGGCGGATATTTTACCAGCCAATTCAGAAAGGCGTTTTTTCTTCTTATGGTCTGTCCATAATGAAAGCAACTTGGTTTTAACATCGTCCTGCTCCAGAACTTGTTCAGGAATAATTTTTTCGACGCGAACTATAAACCTGCTGTCATCCTTGGCAGGGATTAAAGAAGATTCTATTTTTTCTTCAGATTTAAAAGCTATTTCCAGAAATGCAGGTTCTTCAGGAAGGTTTTTCTCAACGCTTCCATCTGCGGTTTTTCCTTTATTATCAATCGGTGCCAGTGAGACAAGCTTTAAATTAAATTCCTTCGCAACTTCGGTCAGAGTGCTGCCGCCAGCTATTGAATCTTCAATTTTATTGGTAAACTTGGTCATTGCATTATCATGTTCTTGCAATGCTAGTTCTTTTTCCAATAGCTCGCGCACTTCCTCCAGAGGTTGTGTGGTTGGAGGAACTATCTCCGTAACTCGGAAAATATGCCAGCCGAAAGCACTTTTTATCGGGTCGCTTGCTGCTCCGATAGCTAGCGAGAATACCTGGTCAGCGGCGTTTCCTATGATTTTTGATTTCTCAATCAAGCCAAGTGATATTGCTTTTGGGTTTAAAATATTAGCATCCTTGCCAGTCTCTTCAAATGACTTGCCCCTTTTAATATCCTCAAGGGCTTTATTGGCGGCATCTTCTGTGCTGAAAAGTAGTTGCTCAACCTTACGCCTTTCCGGTTTTTTGAATTCCTCAATACGCTCATGATATACTGTTTCTATATCATTGCTTTCCTTTGTTTCGCCGGATGCTTTAATCGATTCTTTAGCACGCTCGGGAGTTATCACAATGTAACTTAAGGTGCGGTATTCCGGCGCGGTAAACATTCTTATGTTCGCTTTGTAATATTCTTCCAGATGTTCCGGCTTTGGTTGAGTCGTAGAAGTTATATGAGATTGCGGTATGGTGTAGACATCCACCACGCGCTTTTCTTCCCTGCTTGCATATAGAGTCTGCGTGGCATTTTCCGGAACATGGGCAAGGGATAAAACTGAAGATATCAGTAGATTAACTGCCATATTCTGTCTGGTTTTTTCAATATACATTTTTTCAGTCATACCGTTTGAACTGAGCAGATATTCAAAATTTTTCTTGCTGAACTGTCTTTTATCATCAAAAAGTGAAGGATTTCTGCGGATGCTATTCGCTACATCCTCATCGCTGACCTTAAGACCAATTCTTTTGCTTTCCAGCACTAAAAGCTTTTCATTTATCATATTTTTCAAAACGCTGGCACCTAAAGCAAGATTATTCAAAGCCTCAGGCGTTGCAGAATTGCCGAACATCTGGCGTAGTTTTTCTGTCTCATTGGCCAATGTTTTCTGATAATCCCTATATGAGATTTTTATGTCTCCGACAGTGGCAACGGTGACTTTGTCATCAGACATGCGCAACATATCCTCTATGCCCCACACCGCAAAGGTGAGGATTAGAAGAGCCATAAGGATTTTTGAACCAATATTACGAGCGACAGATCTGAATTGTTTAATCATACGATAATTTTTGCCAGTATTATAAGTTTTTGTCATTTATCAGTTTTGTACTATCTGCTTTACACTACACATCGTGATTGTAAAAGGTTTTTTGTTCAGATAATATCCCAGTTTATAACTAATGATTAAATTTATATGAAAAAATTTATAGTAGCAAACTGGAAAATGTGTGGGCGGGTCGAAAGCTCAAAAATCTGGGCACAAAAAATTATTGCTCGGCAAATTCCAGCCGAAAGGGAAGTTGTGGTTTGTCCACCGACGGCTTTGCTCTCTATATTAAAGGATGCTTTAGGGGAATCTGCAGTAAAACTTGGTGGGCAGGATTGTCACGCTAAAGATGAAGGTGCTTATACCGGTGAAACCAGCGCGCAATTGCTGAAAGATTTGGGATGCGAATATGTAATTGTCGGACATTCGGAACGCAGAAGTTACCAGATGGAAAACAATGAAATAGTGCGCGCCAAGGCCATTTGTGCTATAAAAACTGGTTTGATACCGGTGATTTGTATAGGAGAAACGGGAAAGCAACGCGAAAATGGTAAAACTTTAGAGGTAATCAAGCAACAAATAGCGGAGTCTGTACCTGATGAGGCCGGTTTGGGTAATTTTCTCCTTGCATATGAGCCGGTTTGGGCTATTGGTTCTGGCAAGTTGCCGACAATGGATGAAATAAAACAGGTTCACGAGGCAATAAAAACCAGTATTTCTGAGCGTAAAAAGATTGATGTGGCTGGGGTTTACGTGCTATATGGTGGTTCGGTGAAACCAGATAATGCAGCCGATATTCTTGGGCTTAGCAGTGTTTCCGGTGTGTTGGTCGGGGGAGCGAGTCTGAACGCTGATGATTTTTATAAAATAATTTTGGGGTAATAGAGGAAAAAAATGGGATTTTATACGATTTTGCTGGTGGCTCATACCATGATAGTTTTGTTTCTTATCGTTATGGTGCTTATCCAGCGTACTGAAAGTGATGGGTTGAGCGGGCTTGGCGGTGGTGGCGGAAACCAGTTTATGACTGGGCGTGGCGCGGCGAATTTCATGACACGAACCACTGCCATTCTGGCAGCGGTGTTTATGGTCACTAGTCTTACGCTTGCGGTTGTGGCAGGGCGTATGACAAAAAGCTCTATTATAGATTCTGTGTCAGATTCTGTGCCGGTGGAAAGTTCTGCAACTACTCCTGTTGAGCAAACTCCGGTGGAAGCTGAGAAAATTCCAGAAAAACAGGCGCAACCAATAGTGCCGAAACCAGAATAACAGGTTGATATGCCAACTCGTTTTATATTTATCACTGGTGGTGTGGTTTCTTCATTAGGGAAGGGGCTGGCATCAGCCAGTCTTGGCGCGTTGCTGCAGGCGCGGGGCTATAAGGTTCGGTTGCGTAAACTTGACCCGTATCTCAATGTTGATCCGGGAACAATGAACCCGACGCAGCATGGCGAGGTTTTTGTTACTGATGATGGCGCGGAAACTGATTTGGATTTAGGGCATTACGAACGTTTTACCGATGTTAGTGCAAGGCGCAGTGATTCGGTGAGTACCGGACAGATTTATTCTACGCTGCTTACCAAGGAACGGCGCGGGGACTATCTGGGCGGAACGGTGCAGGTTATTCCGCATGTTACGGATTTAATCAAAGAATTTATCCTGCGTGATACGGATGATGAAGATTTTATACTCTGCGAAATCGGCGGAACGGTTGGTGATATTGAAGGGCTGCCGTTTCTGGAGGCTATAAGACAACTGGGCTGGGAGCTTGGGCGCGAGCGGGTGATGTATATCCACCTTACACTTGTGCCATATATTGCCGCTGCCAAAGAACTGAAAACCAAGCCGACACAGCATAGCGTTAAAGAATTGCGGATGATCGGTATCCAGCCTGATATTCTGCTCTGTCGTGCTGAGCGTGAAATTCCTCTGGCAGAGCGCAGGAAAATTGCGCTGTTCTGCAATATCCGTGAAGAAGCGGTGATTGCCGGATTGGATGTTAATTCGATTTATGAAGTTCCGCGCCGTTACAGCGAACAAGGTTTTGACAAGCAGGTTCTCAAGATTTTTGGAATTGAGGATATAGGTAAACCAGACCTGAAAAAATGGGATGATATACTGGAGCGGGTGCAAAATCCAAAGGGTGAAATTACCGTTGCGATTGTCGGGAAATATACTGGGATTGGCGATGCCTATAAATCGCTTTGTGAGGCACTGGATCATGCTGGAATAGCCAATAAAGTTAAGGTTAATATACGCTGGGTCGATGCTGCCGGTTTTGAGAACCAAGATGTGGGTAAAATGCTTGCAGATGTAGATGCTGTGCTGGTTCCCGGTGGGTTTGGTGAACGCGGCGTAAACGGCAAAATTGCGGCGATAAATTACGCAAGGACGCATAATAAACCATATCTGGGAATCTGTTTCGGTATGCAGCTTGCGGTTATTGAATATGCCCGTAATGTTCTAGGTGTTAAAGATGCTGCTTCAACAGAGTTTGCACCGTATGTTGATGGAAATGGCAAAGGCCCTCTGGTTGGGTTGATGACCGAATGGCAACGCGGAAGCGTGGTTGAAACCCGTTCGCGGGGTGGGGATCTTGGCGGTACTATGCGCCTTGGTGCTTATGAATGTGATATTGCTTCCGGAAGTCTTGCCGAGAAAATATACGGTAATGCGCGGATAAGTGAGCGTCATCGCCATCGTTATGAAGTGAACATGCAGTATCGCGAGGAATTTGAAAAGTCGGGAATGTGGTTTTCAGGTGTTTCCCCTGAGGGACATCTGCCGGAAATTGTTGAGCTTAAAAAACATCCATGGTTTGTTGGTGTGCAGTTCCATCCTGAACTTAAATCACGCCCGTTTGCACCGCATCCGCTGTTTGCTTCTTTCGTGAAGGCGGCACTGGCTGAGGATAAAAAGCATAAGAAAGCGGCGTAAGTCAGGGATTAGGCATTAGGGGTTAGGGGTTAGGGATTAGGCATTAGGGATTAGTGGAGATATGCCAGAAAATAAAAACTTATTTGCCCAGACGCAGACTCTGCAAAAAGATGTTCAGGAGCATCTACGTAGTTATTTTGCCGCGCATACTGGCGGTGCACTGCCACCATCCGGACTGTATCACCGCATTCTACCACTTATAGAAAAACCGCTTATCGAAACCACCTTGCAGGCGACGGAAGGAAACCAGCTGAAAGCCGCTTATGTTCTTGGCATTAACCGCAATACCTTGCGGAAAAAGATTGCTGAGTTGGGGATTGGCAAGTTTTCTTCCTGATGATCAAATATATATTGTCTATATTGTCTATTTTGTATATAATTAAGATATAAATAATATAAGGTAGTGATTATATGCAGTATGTTTCCGCCACAGATGCCAAACAGGCTTTTGCTGCCACGATAGATATGGCTCAGCGTAGCCCTGTTGTTATAAAACGACAAAATCGTGAGATAGCCGTTATTATTTCTCCTAAAGATTATGAAAGATTGACGCGCCTTAATATTGAAGAATTTCAATCTTTTCGCAATGAGGTTGCTTCCAAAGCTAAAAATCAAGGTTTAACACAGAAAAAACTTGATGCTCTGCTTAACGACAAAATTTGAAGCATGAATAGGTAACACGATCGTGCGCTATGCTTTTGATACCAATGTTTTGATCAGCGCATTGCTAATTAGCAACTCTAAACCAGCACAAGCATTGAAAAAAGCTGAAAATTCCGGAACAATTTTATATTCCATATATGTTCTGCAAGAAATTGAAAAAGTTTTATCGCGTCCAAAATTTTCAGCTTATATTAGTTCTGAAGATATAATAGGGTTTATGGCAAGAATTGTTCGTACATGGGAAGAAGTAAGCATTATTCAAACAGTAACTATTTGCCGTGACCCTGAAGATAATAAATTTCTTGAGCTTATTTTAAATGGTAATGCTGATACATTGATTACTGGTGATAATGATTTGTTGGTGCTGAATCCTTATCGTGGCATTTCGATTATTACCCCAGCGATGTTTCTTGCAGCCTGATTATGTATTAGGGAATTGAAGAAAGCCCTAACCCTCTCCCATGGGGAGAGGGAATATATATGCTGACAAAATCCTTGTAACTACCTATCCATTTCGATAAGTTATTGTGATGTATAAACCATTTTTATTATCATTGGTTGAATGGTTGCGGCGTAACCTGCTACTTATCGCAGTTGTTGCTGTTTGCATATCTTTGCTTGTAACTTACAGCATAATGTATAATGCCCCCACTAATTTTGGCATGAAACCTAAGCGGATGATGACACTGCTTGCGGTGAATGTTGGATTGTTCGCGCTAATCATCGCAATTATTGCCACCCGCATTTTCTGGTTATGGCGGACTATACGGGCTGGTTCATCCGGAACAAAACTGCAAAAACGCATTGTTCTTATGTTCAGTCTGGTGACTATTTCACCGGCGATTGTAGTTTCCATATTTTCTGCGTTGTTTTTTAACCTTGGTATCCAGACATGGTTTAATGAACGTGTGCAGCGCACGGTTGAGGAATCGCGGGTGGTGGCTGAGGCATATCTCGCCGAACATAAGGAAAATATCCGCGCTGACGCTATCGCAATGGCGGGAGATTTAAGTCATGTTACGGATCTGATTATGTCCAACCCTGCTGAATTTAACCGGACAGTTGCCACGCAATCGGCTCTGCGTGAGCTGACAGAAGCTGTGGTTATCCAGCATAACCGTATCATCGCGCAGGGGCGTTTCAGTTTTGCCCTGGCGTTTGAAACATTGCCTCAGGATTTAATAGAGCGTGCTGCAGGCGATGAAGTGGTGATTATGACCAATGAAACTGACCGTGTACGCGCTCTTATAAAAATACCGGGGATTGTTGATAGTTATCTGATTGTAGGTCGTCTTGTAGATGGCAAGGTAGTTGACCATATGCAAAACGCGCAAGGGGCGGTCAGTGAATATAATAATCTTAAAAATCAGATGGACAGGTTTCAGATTACATTTTCCATGGTGTTTGTTGCCCTCGCTTTGCTGCTTCTTATTTGTTCGGTGTGGTATGGGATGGTATTTGCTTCCAGCCTTATCCGACCTATACGTTACCTTGTTCAGGCTTCAGAGAGGGTGCGTGGTGGTGATTTCAGTGCCAGAATTGAAGATGACAGCAGCAAAGATGAATTTGGAACGCTCAGCCGCAGTTTTAACCGGATGACGGAACAACTGGAAGCGCAGCGCGGAGAACTTATGTATGCCAACCGCAGGCTTGATGAACGCAGGCGGTTTACTGAGACGGTTCTCTCAGGTGTGTCCGCCGGGGTTGTGGCTCTTGATAGCCAAAAAAATATTACTCTGTATAACCGCTCATCGGTAGCGATTCTTAATCGTATCAATAAGATATTGGTTGAAGGCGAAAATATCAGCAATTTCCTGCCTGAGATTGAAGAATTGCTTGCCAAAGCCGAAAGTTTGTTTACCGATATTGAGGAAGGCACGGTTATACTGGTTGATAGCGAAAAGACTATTACGTTGCATGTCCGGGTTACGGTGGAGCATGTTGGCAATGAAATTGAAGGGTTTATTGTGACTTTTGATGATATCACCCAGTTGGTTGTGGCGCAGAGGACGGCGGCATGGGCTGACGTTGCCCGCCGGGTGGCGCATGAAATAAAAAATCCGCTGACACCTATTCAGCTTTCAGCCGAGCGCATCAAGCGTAAATATCTGAAATTTATCAGCGAGGACGAAGAAAATTTTATAAAATACACGGATACTATCACCAAGCATGTTGCTGATATCGGTAAAATGGTGGATGAGTTTGTTTCTTTTGCCAAGATGCCTGCCACCCGTTTTATGGATGAAGATATTGTGGCTTTGGTCAAAAAATCAGTGTTTTCTGCACAAGTTACCTGCCCGAATTATGATTTTCAGCTGTTTTTGCCGGATAAACCGGTGATTTTCAAATGTGATGAAAGGCAAATGACCCAGGTTATGACTAATCTGCTTAAAAATGCGGCGGAAGCTATTGATGAGTGCAATAATCGCGATAGTAAAGGGCGGATTAAGGTAACGGTGGAGCAGGATCCGGAAAGGCTGAACATCACAGTGGAAGATAACGGTTCCGGGTTCAGAACGTCTGACATAAATAAAATGTTAGAGCCTTACGTTACAACCCGTAGTAAAGGAACTGGGCTTGGACTTTCTATTGTCAAAAAAATAGTCGATGACCATAATGGATTGATAAATATAGAAAATGTTGATGGTGGCGGAGCAAAAGTAACGCTTTCTTTTTTGCAACACTGTGATATAAGGGCAACATAATAGTGATGAGTAGATGGTGGTAAGAGGTAAGAGGTAAGAGGTAAGAGGTAAGAAGGCAGCACTTTTATTTTAGGATTCAAGCTATGATATCATGTACTTTGTATAAACAGTGTGTAAATAAGCTAATAGCAAAAATAAAAAATGGTTTGCAAAAATCATTACAGAAAAAGTTAGTTTCTTCTACTCACTCACCACTAACTACTAATCACTTACCACTTGAGGCATTATGACTGCTGACATTCTTATTGTTGATGATGAAACTGATATTCGTGGGTTAATCTCGGATATATTAAAAGACGCGAAATATGACACGCGTACCGCGCATAATAGCGATTCGGCGTTTAAGGCTCTTGCGGAACGTGTGCCATCGGCACTTATCCTTGATATATGGTTGCAGGGGAGCGAGCTGGACGGTCTTGGTATCCTTGAGCTTGTGAAGAAAAAATACCCACATATTCCGGTTATCATGATAAGCGGACATGGCAATATAGAAACTGCGGTTTCTTCAATTAAAATGGGGGCTTACGATTTTATCGAAAAGCCGTTCAAGGAAGACAGGCTGCTGCTGGTAGTGGAGCGGGCTTTGGAAAATGCCAAGCTTAAGAACGAAAATTCAGAGCTTAAAACCCGTGGTAAACTGGAAATGCAGCTTAATGGTACTTCACAGATCACCCAACAGCTGCGTACTACCATTGAAAAAGTTGCTCCGACCGCCAGCCGGGTTCTGATAACCGGTGCGCCGGGGGCTGGTAAGGAAATGTTTGCCCGTTTGCTGCACTCTAAATCGACAAGGAATGCTGCTAATTTTGTGGTGATGAATGTATCTGGGCTTTCTGCTGACAAGGTAGAAGCGGAATTGTTCGGGGTTGAGGATTCCAACCCGACGGGAGGTGCTGAAAAGCTTGGAGTGTTTGAACGCGCTCATAACGGCACTTTATTTATTGATGAAGTTATGGATATACCGCTGGAAATTCAGGGCAAAATGCTTCGGGCATTGCAAGAGCAGGGCTTTACCCGCCAGCGCGGTAAACAGAAGGTGGAAGTTGATGTGCGGGTTATCGCCGCCACTAACCATAATCTGGAAAGTGAAATTGCTGCCGGTCGCTTCCGCGAAGATTTATATTACCGCCTGAATGTTGTGCCGGTGCGGATTCCATCGCTTAAAGAACGACGCGAGGATATTCCGGAATTATGCAGCTATTTCCTGAGGCGGGCTTCGGAGATGGCGGGGCTTCCGGTGCGTAACCTGTCACAGGAAGCGATCGTAATGCTCCAAGCCTATGGCTGGCCGGGCAATGTGCGCCAGCTACGCAATATGATGGAATGGCTGCTCATTATGACCACCGGACGCGCCGACAATATCACCGCTGATGAATTGCCGCCGGAAATACTGACATCTAATCCGGTTCTTGCCCGCCCGGAAACCAACTCGGATATTATGTCGATGGTGCTGCGTGATGCGCGTGAACTTTTTGAGAAGCAATATCTGGCAGCGCAGATTGAACGTTTCGGTGGTAATATCTCGCGCACATCCTCTTTCGTTGGGATGGAACGCTCGGCATTACACCGTAAGCTGAAGCTTCTGGGGATAGCGACTTCTGAGGAGAAGGTTGGGTAATTTCATAACTCCAGACCCCGCAATAAATGTGGGGTGGCAAGAGTACATGTTTAGATTGTTAGCCACTTATGCTTACGCCACGCCCTTGTGAAGCGGCAGCAACTGCTTCTCTTTCTTCTCTGTTTCTTGCAATCCAGCCAGCTACTCCTTTAACAGCAAGACCTGCTGGCACAGCTCCGGCACCAATATACATTCCGTAATGATTATTATTATGATCTTCTGCTGCATTTACTTGTTTACTACGACCTTCTTCTACTTTTCTGACCTCATCAATAATTCCTGCCGTTTTTCCTTTGACTGCGTCTTGTCTTCCTATTTCGGCAAGTGTATCACTATCTGATTTTTTAGATGATGCGCCACCAGTTAGATCTAATGGGGGCTGTTTATAGGTAGGAATTTCAGTTTCTATAAGGTGTTTAATGGGTGCTTCACATGCGTGTTCTTTAAATTCCGGAACCGGCACTTTCAATTTATTATCGATTACATCTCCACCAGCACCTAAAGCTCCACTGAGTACTGTCACGCCAATAGTTTTCAATGTATCACCCATAAATCCCCCAATTTTTATAAACTTAATACCTAAACTGTTAAGGATTTTAACATATTCGATAATATAGGCAATCTGGGTTATGTTAAGTTTTTGTTACAGCAATATTATAGTATATAACATATTGATAATAATAAAATATTTATGCCAGAGATGAGCAATAGTGTATCTGGTATGGATACCGCCCTTCGGCGGTATGACTCATTCATACAGCGATAAGGTCGTAATAATTGGCAAATGGTCGGAATTTTGTTCTTTAGCTATTTCGCGGTTTTCGATTTTAATCTGCTTTGAAGCGATGACATGGTCAATTCCGATGCGCAGTGGCACTGGCAGGAAGCTTGGCCATGTTCCTTCCATATTATAGTTTTGCTGGTTGGAGTAGAGCTTCGCGCTGGTCAGAACATTCTGCAGATACGGCGAATAAATGGTGCTGTTCATATCGCCGATTAATATGCGGTGTGGTGATTCATCTTTGCTCATGACATCGGCGAGTACTGAGAGATTCTGGTTACGCAGTTCAAAGAAATGCTCGGAAACCGGTGGTGGTGTGTGCAGTTCATATAGATTCAGTTGCAGGTTGTTTACGCTGAATTCGGTGCGGGTGTAGTGATTCCAGCCATCGCCAATGTCTATATAATCAAATTTTTTGACTGGAAGCTTGCTGAATATCGCCATACCGAAAGCCCGGCGTTTGTCATTTGTTCTTATCTGTGACCAGCTATAATGCTTTTTCAGTTCTGTTAATTCATTGGCGCGTGGTTCAGTTATTTCCTGAAGCACGACTATGTCGGCATTCTGTTCAATTATCCACGGAATCGTTTTTTTGAATTCGTCATTAATATAAAGTATGTTGAATTGCAGGATTTTGATTCGAGCTTTTTCTGTGCCTTCGGGAATTGGAGCAGGAGAAAACACTTGATATGCCGGAAGCGCGAAGCCAATTGCGAGAGCCAGCATCCATACGGCAAGAATTTTGCGGGGTTTAAATAGAAATACCAAGGCGAAAAACAAGGAAACCACCGCCATGTGCAAACGCCAATGGATGGCGAGATCGGCTATCCAGAATTTACCCGCAAGCAGGCAGAGAATTAGACCTATGCTTGCTGAGATGCAAACAAACCCGCGACTAAATATCCGCATAGATATGTGTTTCCGCGCTTGCGCCTTGGTGAGTCAGCGCGCCTTTTTCGGCAGAGCCAACCAGCTGTGCGTATTTCCACAGTGCGCCCGAGCCATAATCATTCACCCGTGGCTTCCACGCGGCGCGGCGTTTGGCGATCTCATCATCTGACAAATCGACGGTAATTTTTCCTTCTATGGCATCAATGGTGATTTTATCACCATCTTTAAGTAGCCCAATAGCTCCACCCAGTGCTGCTTCCGGCCCGACATGACCGATGCAGAAACCGCGCGTGCCACCGGAAAAACGTCCGTCAGTGATGAGTGCAACTTTATCGCCTGCGCCTTGCCCGTATAAAGCTGCGGTGGTGGATAGCATTTCGCGCATGCCAGGCCCGCCTTTTGGCCCTTCATAACGGATGATGATGACATCGCCGTCTTTATATTTGCGTTGTTCCACTGCAGCAAAAGCATCTTCCTCGCAGTCGAAACACAGGGCTGTACCTGTGAATACCAGGTTTTTCATGCCGGCGACTTTTACAATCGCTCCTTCCGGTGCAAGGTTACCTTTCAGCACGACTACACCGCCGGTTTTGGTGAATGGGTTGTTATGCGGACGGACTACTTCCTGACCTTCTGGGAATTTTACATTTTTCAGATTTTCAGCCATGGTTTTTCCGGTGACGGTCAGGCAGTCGCCATGCAGGAAGCCACCATCGAGTAGGGTTTTAAGTACAATCTGCACACCGCCGACTTCGTATAGATCCTTGGCGGAATATTTGCCACCGGGCATCAGGTCAGCTAGGTATGGTGTGCGTTTAAAGATTTCACCAACTGCGTGAATGTCAAAATCAATGCCACATTCATTGGCGATGGCGGGGAGATGCAGGGCAGCATTGGTGGAGCCACCGGTTGCTGCAACCACGGCCGCAGCGTTTTCCAGAGATTTGCGGGTGACGATATCACGCGGGCGGATTTTGTTTTTAAGCAGTTCCATAACCGCACGGCCAGATTCAAAACCAAAAGCATCACGCGATTCATACGGCGCGGGCGCACCTGCGGAATTGGGCAGGGCAAGGCCGATTGCCTCAGACACGCATGCCATAGTGTTGGCGGTGAATTGCCCGCCACATGAACCGGCTGATGGGCAGGCGGCTTGTTCCAGCTCGTGCAAATCTTCCGCGCTCATATTACCCGCGCTATGTTGCCCGACACCTTCAAACACATCAACCACAGTCACCTGTTTACCTTTGTATTTTCCGGGTAGGATTGAACCGCCATAAATAAACACGCTGGGAACGTTGAGGCGTACCATTGCCATCATAAGACCGGGAAGTGATTTGTCGCAGCCGGCGAGTCCAACCAGCGCGTCATAGCTATGACCGCGCATGGTAAGCTCAACCGAATCGGCTATCACTTCGCGCGAGACCAGCGAGGATTTCATGCCTTGATGCCCCATCGCGATGCCATCAGTTACGGTGATGGTGGTGAACTCGCGCGGTGTTCCGCCTGCTGCTGCCACACCTTTTTTTACCACTTGAGCCTGACGGGCAAGGGTGATGTTACAAGGTGCTGCTTCGTTCCAGGTTGTGGCTACTCCAACCAGAGGGGCGTTGATGCCCGCTTCGGTTATACCCATGGCATAGAGATAGGAACGGTGCGGCGCGCGTTGCGGCCCTTCGGTTACGTGGCGGCTGGGGAGGCGGGATTTTCCGTAGGTTTTGGTCATTTTGTGGCTCGATAAAAATTGGCATGGATACCGCCCTTCAGCGGTATGACAATTTATAAAATATTTTCGGGAATTAGCAAGCGGGGGTTGGTAGTTTTTGCAGGGAAATTATAGGTAGGTTAGCGACCTTGGCCTTCTTTATTGCCAAACGTCCTCATTGCATGGTCATTTAAAGTTCCGGTTACTCTGTGATATACATCTACTGCCCCATCACCGAGCGCACATCCACCAGCAAAGCCAAGAGCAAATCCTAAAGGGGCACCAACACCAGCAGAAATAGGGACAGCTGAGGATGCACCAATCAGACCTGCAATTCCACCAGTGACAAAACATGCTGTGTTTTTATCACCATTTATTTCTCTTTGCTTTTTTTCTTTATCAAGAAGTCTTTCGTAATTAGCTATTTGTTCTTGGGTTAACTGATCAGCCATAACATTCTCTCATTATTAGTTGGTTTTAATATAGTTAACAAATCTAGCACAAAAACTTATAAATGAATATGAAGTTTTTGTTACAGTTAAAATATGTGGTTAATATATTGAATTATAATGATTTGTCATTGCGAGCGTAGCGAAGCAATCCAGTTTTACTTAATGACAATTTGCTGGATTGCCACGCATTTTTTATAAAAATGCTTGCAATGGACTATTATATCTCCGCAAGCCTCTGTAGGGGGTAGCCAAGTGCCAGCATAATGCCTTTTGCCTTGTTTATCAGCTCGTCCAGCTCTTTTTCCGGGGTGGAATCGGCGACTATGCCGCCACCAACCTGAAATTCAAATTTTTTGTCCTTTATTATCAAAGTGCGGATAACTACGGATAATTCACAGCTTCCGTCGCCACCGAACCAACCGATTGCCCCGCTATAAACACCGCGTATCTGTTGTTCAAGCTGACTGCAGAGATTCATGGCGTGGATTTTGGGTGCGCCGGTCATTGAGCCGGGGGGGAAGGCGGCTTTGACAGAATCAATGGTGCTGTGGCTTGCAGATTTTTTACCGCTTACCGTGCTGGAGAGATGATGGATGGTGGCGTGGGTGGTGATGTCGAACAGGGACTCGGTTTTTATGCTGCCGGTTACGCATGACCTTGCCAGATCATTACGCATTAAATCGACAATCATCAGGTTTTCGGCGCGGTCTTTTTCGCTTTCGCTGAGTTTACGGCGTAACTCTGCGTCGGATTTTTCATCAGCTCCGCGTGGGGCGGTGCCTTTGATCGGGCGGGTGGTTATGTTGCCAGCTGCGTCGATATTCATGAATAGTTCCGGACTGGAGGAAACTATACAACTATCACCCAGTTTTATAAAGGCACTATAGGGCGCGGGGCTTACCCCGCAAAGATTTTTGAATAGCTGGAAGCAATCAGGATTTTCCACAAATTCACCATAAAATTTACGGGTGAGATTGGCTTGATATAAATCACCGGCGTGGATGCGCTCAATGACATGTGCGGCTTTTTGCAGATACTCAGCGCGGGTCATATTTGAGGTGATATTTTTTATGGGAGGAATTGTGCTGGCGACTTGCTGTTTAAGAACTGGTGAGTTGGAGTTGCCATTGCTCCATAATATCAGAGTTTTGCTTTCATGATCAAACTGGTAGATGTTCGCGAAATTAAGCATCTGCAGATGCGGCATTTGTAGCCAGTCTGGCTTATCTTTTTCCAGATTTTCCAGAGTGTTTTTTAAGCCATAACCCAGATAGCCAAACCACGCATTTTCAAAACATTGTTTGTTATTGGAAAGATGGCGGGAAAATTCAGCAAAATCATTGCCGGTTATATGTTGTTGCAAGCCACAGGCGAGGTAGCTGTAACGCCCGGTATAGTGCGCCCTAACGCCGGAATATAACAAAACCCAATATGGCTCATTTATGCGTTCTGCCAGTTCCAGAGGCGAACACCATGAAATAGTTTTTTGAGTATATTGCGGATTAGCCATAAACTAGTTATTAATGCAGCATGAATATATTTAAAAGATTATTTGAGCTGCTTTTCAAAAGAAAACGCAAAAAGCACTATCTGCCACCAGAACAGTTGCCGCAGGAAGCTATGGCACAGGTCATGCGAGAAGTGAGTTTCCTGCGCTCTGAGCATGCGGTCGATGTGCGCGAGCTTGAGGCTGGTGAAAAACCGGGTATTCCTAAGAAAGCTGAGTAATATTACTTATTCTTCGGAGCAGGTGCTGGAGCTGGAACAGGAGCGGTGGTTTCCATTTCCGGTATTTTCGCAACATGCTTATTAAATAACGCCAGTACCTCAATGCTATTCTTACCGTTTACGGTCAAGTTTTTGCCATCATTTATGATGTCAAATTTCAAAGTACCATTATTCTCAGCAGTTCCAGCGGGAATAAGAGCCAGAAGGAATTCCTTGAAAGATTTGACTGAATCGCTGGTTATATTCGCGAGTTGGGAATTGTTTTTTGGGCTAAAGATGGACATGGCATATTGCAAATTCTCTACGTAAGCAGCCATATTATCAAGCATCACGGCGCAATTGGCGCAGGTAATTGATAAATTGCCGCCAGGAATCGGATTAGCAGCATCTGCTTTGATGGAGCCTGTGGTAGTTACTCCATAGGAAGCGGTTGAGAAATCAAGTGCTTTTAAATCAGCGTTGAAATTTGTAAAACTATCATTGCCAGCATAACTTGCATCAATTTTGGTTGTAATTTTACCAAGAGCGTTAAAATCAGGGATAACAGAATACAACATTTTATTTGTATCTTCTTTTGACATACGAGATAGTTTAAGCTTGGTTTCCTGCGCGTATTCGGAGCTGCCTCGTTTCAGCTGTTCTATCATATTATAGAATTGTGTGTGCAAAATACTCCGCAGTAATTCTGTCGCTGTTGTTTCAGTTTTATAGGAAAAAGACGCATTTCTCATACTATCTTTTGTATTATAGGTAAAAGATGCGCTGGTATCGCTTTGATAAGCACTGTTCGCCAGCAAGAACTTGTTGATTTTCAAGCTAAGAGGGGAATTCATAGCCTGCGGAGTTTTCCAATTTTCAGTTCCACTGTATAAAATATCTATTTCCGTATTCTGCTTGCCATAACTTGAAGGCACAACGGAAACTGTTTCCGGGGATAAGGCGTTTGCATATAATTTATAAATAACATCGTAGGAATTTGTCGCTTCCATATCTTTTATCAGGATATACAGGCGTATGTCTGCATGATCTTTCTGTGGATTACGAGAGATAAAAAAGCGCGAACTGCCATAGGTCATTAGCGGTTCTTTGGTTTCTTTGTTTGTTATATTTGTGGCGGGGATAACGCAATCGATAGAGCGCGTATTTTGAGCAATCTTAGCTTTATCTTTATGTAATAAATAAAAATCCCACAAATTGCCCAGCAACCAGCCATCATTTACCAGTTGCAGCTCACAGATAGTGCTTCCACTCGGTTGGTTAAGAGTAGCAACGGTTCTATCCCTAATACTGCCTTTTCCTACAAGTTCTCCATGTGATTCCACTCTGAACTTATTAGAAAAAGCATTGGCTATAAGGTTGATTGAACCATTCAATGCGTAATCTTCATGCCATTCCGGCATATTATTAAGATTAAAAATTTTATTTAAGCTAACTTCTTCCATAAACCTGTTAATGCGTCCGGTGATGCGCGGGTTTACAATTGATACGTTCATAGATACGGGAAAACCTGATACATTGACTTCCTTATAGGTGACTTTAAGGTTTTCAGTACCAACGGAGTTTAGATATGCCTCAACATCTTTTTTTACGTCAGAAGCACGGCTGAACCAGACTATGCTGATAACAGCAGAAAACATTAAAACAAAAGTCACCAGTCCGAGAAGAATCAGTTTACGCATCGCAATATCCACTTAAAACAGGTTGTAAAACATGAGTTCATTGTTAAACCAAACATCGTACTTACTCAAGTCATATTTGCTGGATTCGTTATTGAGTTATGATTTTTCTGTCTTTATATAGGTTGGCATGGAGAAACACGAAGTAATATTGGGTTTGGGAAGCAATGTTGGAAACAGGCGCGAGATGCTGCGCTTTGCGGTTTCAGGATTAGAACCATATCTGGAAAATATCCGTATTTCCCATATTTTTGAGTCAGATGCATTATTGCCTGAAGGCGCGCCGCCGGAGTGGAATATGCCGTATTACAATATGGCGGTTGCAGGCAAAACCAGCCTTACTCCACAGGAATTGCTAAATACGGTTAAACAGATAGAGCAGGAATTGGGGCGCGAAAAAGTCGGGCATTGGTCGCCGAGGGAGATTGATATTGATATTCTTGGTATGGGAGACTTGGTAATTGATTCAGAAGACTTGCAAATTCCGCATAAAGAACTGCTGAAGCGCAATTTCGCGCTTATCGGTGTGGCGGAAATTGCCCCGAACTGGCTGCATCCACTGGCGCAGAAAACCGCGAAGGAACTGGCAAAAGCAACCGCACTTACTGGTCTTGCCATGATTAAAAGACCGGAACTGGTGGGGATTATCAACATAACGCCGGATTCTTTTTCCGATGGTGGGGAAAGTTTTACGGTGCAGGACGCGCTTATCAATATTTTGCGGTTGGTGGATGAGGGCGTGGATATAATTGATATTGGTGCGGAATCCACCCGCCCGAATGCAACATTAGTTTCACAAGAAGAAGAATGGGCGCGGCTGGAGCCGGTGTTATCACGGCTTAACGGTTTTCCAATTCCTATAAGTGTTGATACGCGGTATGCGCAGACGGCAAGAAAGGCTCTGGATCTTGGCGTGGCTTGGATAAATGATGTTTCCGGTTTTGCAAGTGCTGAGATGGTGGCGGCGGTTCGTGATTCTGAGTGTAAATTGGTGGTGATGCACTCGCTTACTGTTCCTGCCGATAAGAATGTTGTTCTGCCGGTTGATTCTGATCCGGTTGAACTTATTATTTTCTGGGCAAAAACGCGGTTTGAAGAGCTGAAAAAATCTGGCATCAACCGCAACCGGATTGTTTTTGATCCGGGCATTGGTTTTGGAAAGAATGCGCAGCAATCGCAGGCAATTATTGATGGTGTAGCAAGATTTAAGGATCTGGATGTGCCAATATTTATTGGGCATTCACGGAAGTCGTTTTTATCTACTGTCATGCCGCATTCATTGCGGCATCCGGACTTTAGCCAGACCCCGCAACAAGTGCGGGGTGACAATATTGATGACAAGGACGATGCAACCATAAAAATCTCACAATTACTGGCAGAAAGTGGTGTGGATTACCTGCGGGTGCATAATGTGAAAAGGCATAGGCTGGAGGTTTTATGAGCGCGGTAATCGAACAATTCCTGAAACAACTGCAACATCCGCTGATTGCAGGGATAGATTTATCGCTGGACAGGATGTTGCGCCTGCTTGCGATCCTGCGGAATCCGCAGAAGCGTTTGCCGCCGGTAATTCATATCGCGGGGACGAACGGCAAAGGTTCAACACTTGCTTACCTGCACGCGATTTTTGAAGCTGCCGGTTATCGTGTGCATCGTTATACCTCGCCGCATCTGGTGCATTTTCGCGAGCGGATTATTTTGCAGGGCAAGGAAATAGATAATGCCGGTATTGAAAAGATTTTTCGCTATATCTCGCCAGCTTTGCAGCAGCAACAGGTCACTTTTTTTGAGGCGATAACTGCTGCGGCTTTTGTCGCTTTTGCCGAAAAACCAGCGGATATTTTGCTTCTGGAAACTGGGCTGGGCGGGTTGCTTGATGCAACCAATGTAATCGAAAAACCGCTGGCAACAATCATTACGCCAATCGCTTTTGACCATACGGAATTTCTTGGTGATACTATTGAAAAAATCGCCGGTGAAAAAGCCGGGGTCATCAAGCGCGGTGTTCCATGTATAATAGGCAGGCAGGAATTTCCGGAAGCTATGAAAGTGCTGGAAGGTAAAGCGACACAGCTTTTCGCGCCGTTATTACGGCTGGGGCAGGAATGGCGGATAGAAAATCACCGCTATATTTCACCGGCAAAAAACATAGAGCTTACGCTGTCGCTGGCGGGTGAACATCAATATGATAATGCCGGAGCGGCAATTGCTTGTATCGAACAAATGCCACAGTTTAATATCAGCGATGAGCATATCGTAAAAGGTTTGGCGAGCGCGGTGTGGCCAGCGCGTTTGCAGCATCTGACCAACCATCCATATTGCGCGCTGTTGCCAGAAAATATGGAATTGTGGCTGGACGGTGGGCATAATCCGCAGGGCGGGCAGGTGCTGGCGAAATGGCTGGAGGGGCAGGCTAAGGATAAAAAAATATACCTGATTTGCGGGATGATAAAAGGTAAGGATATGCGGGAATTTTTAAGATTCCTCGCGCCATATGCCGAGTTTTTATGCTCGGTTATAATCCGTGAGGAAGCTAATAGTCAGAGCGCGGAAGCAGTGGCGGAAGCGGCGCAGGCGGTGGGCATAAAAGCGCAAGGCGCAAACAGCATTGAAAAAGCGTTGCAAACAGTAATAGAAAAGGCAAAAGACCAAACGGCATTAATTTGTATTTGCGGATCGCTGTATCTTGCTGGTAAGGTGCTTGAAATTGAGAAATAGGAAAGAGAAAATATGACGACACAATTTCAGAATATCATAGATGCAGCGTGGGAAAATCGGGCATCGCTCAATATACAGACTAAAGGCGAGGTGCGGGAGACGGTGGATTTTGTGCTGTCGGAGCTGGATAAGGGCGCGATGCGCGTTGCCACAAAAACCGATGGCAAATGGCAGGTCAATCAATGGCTGAAGAAAGCGATTTTGTTGTCGTTCCGGCTTAACGATAACGCGCTTATGGAATCTGGCGCGCTGCGCTATTTTGACAAAGTTCATACCAAATTTGCCAGTTGGACAGAGGCGGATTTCCGTTCGGCTGGGTTTCGCGCTTTGCCGGGCGCGGTTGTGCGCCGTTCGGCTTATATCGGTAAAGATGTGGTGCTGATGCCAAGTTTTGTGAATGTCGGCGCGCATGTGGGCGAGGGGACGATGGTTGACACTTGGGCGACAATCGGCAGTTGCGCGCAGATTGGCAAACATTGCCATATTTCTGGCGGAACTGGAATTGGCGGAGTGCTTGAGCCGTTGCAGGCTGACCCTGTAATTATTGAGGATAATTGCTTCATCGGCGCGCGTTCGGAAGTTGCCGAAGGGGTTATTGTTGAGGAAGGTTCGGTGATTTCGATGGGCGTGTTCATTGGTGCTTCCACCAAGATTGTTGATCGTGCTACTGGTGAGGTTGTTTATGGTCGCGTGCCAGCTTATAGCGTGGTTGTGCCGGGGACTCTTCCGGGGAAAACGCCGGATGCGCCGGGGCTTTATTGCGCGGTGATAGTTAAACGTGCGGATGAAAAAACCCGCTCCAAAACTGGGATTAATGAGCTGTTGCGCGATTAAGGTCAAATAAATTGGGCGCGTGACCATTGCAGAAATGCTTGTCGCTGGCGCAGGCGACAACTAAGGTCACCAGCTTTGCAATTTGCTTTTATCAGCACTGCATTTTATCATTAACGACAATGATGTTGCCTATTTCGTACATTGTTTTAGTAATCTAATACCAAACACGTTTCACTTCTGTCATAACAATAAGGATATTTCATATTAGGACTATTATTGTTCATGATTCTTATTTTTGCATCATCATAGCTAAGTCTTCGTGTATCAGAACCTTTATCTCCATGGTTGCTCCTTCCATACGAAAAAATTGTACCTGTTAGCATTATCTTGTAACTATCGCAATCTTCTGTAACATATGCAATTCCCCAATTACCATCATTTGGAGCCACTGTATTTTCCAATCCACATCTCTCATCATATATCAAATCATCATACGAATATATAAAATATACATCTCTAAATTTGAAAGAAACTAGGTCACGTAAATAAATTTCTTTTTGTCCTGATTTAATAAAATTTGCTAGCTTATAACGATAATAAATGTGGTTTGGGTACAAGTCATTAAATTCAATAATTATCCACACAGGCAATATTATAACACAGGTTAATATTATTAGTTTTATAAGCCTAAGCAACTGACGAAAAATCCCCCAAAATTTTTTCATGCAATTTTGCTTTGATTTCCGCTATCAGAAAGTGGAAATTCCAGCTTATCCAGCATTTCTTTCGGGCAGATTTGCCAGAATTTTGGCAGTTCATATTCCCAGCCGGAAAGTATGTTATCAGCGCGGGGTGAGGCGGTTTCCGCGTAATGCTCGGCGATTAAATCGCGCAAGATTTTCTCCCAGTGGCTGCTTGCCACGCGTTGATAGATAACGCTTTCGTCATTAACGCGGGCTTCGAAACTTGCATCTGCATCATAAATAAATGCCATTCCACCAGTCATGCCCGCGCCAAAATTATGCCCGACAGAACCGAGGATAACGGCTATGCCACCTGTCATATATTCGCAGGCGTTAGAGCCACAACCTTCAATAACCGTGAGTGCGCCGGAGTTGCGAACGGCGAAACGCTCGCCAGCTTGCCCAGAAGCAAAAAGTTTTCCTGCGGTTGCGCCGTATAAAACCGTGTTGCCGATAATGGTGTTTTCATGCGGAATAAGCGCGCTGGACGGACGTGGACGAACTACGATAATTGCTCCGGAAAGCCCTTTACCGACATAGTCATTTGAGTCACCATATAGCTCGATTTTTAAGCCACGAACGGCAAATGCACCAAGTGACTGACCGGCTGAACCGCGCAGCTTCAAGGTGATGTGATCGGGTTGCAGAGTTTCTGTATCGAAACGTCTTGAGATCATGGATGACAGGCGCGCGCCGATGGTACGCATGGTGTTTTTAACGGTGTAGGCGAGCTGGATTTTTTCGCCACGTTCCAGCGCGTCATGCGCATCTCTCAGCATTTGTGCATCGAGAGTATCCGGAACTTCGTTGCGCCCAGCAAGTGAGAAATAACGTTTATGTCCGCCAGTATCAGATTGGGCGAGAAGATTGTTGAGGTCGAGATCAACAAGGTCTTCGCTGCCTCGACTTACTTGTGACAATAAATCTGAACGTCCGATTATTTCGTTAAGGTTAGAAAAGCCAAGCGAGGCAAGGATTTCGCGGACTTCCTCGGCAACAAAGCTGAACAGATTTACGACTTTATCAACTGAACCAGCGAATTTAGCGCGAAGGTCAGGGTTTTGCGTGGTGATGCCAACAGGGCAGGTGTTTGAGTGGCATTGGCGCACCATGATGCAACCCATAGCAACCAGTGAGGCTGTGCCGAGGGCGAATTCTTCGGCACCGAGCATCGCAGCGATTACTATGTCACGTCCGGTTTTTAACCCGCCGTCAGTTTGTAGTTTAACGCGGTGGCGCATGCGGTTTAATGTCAAAACCTGATTAGCTTCGGAAAGCCCCATTTCCCAAGGGATGCCAGCGTGTTTTATGCTGCTCCACGGACTCGCGCCGGTGCCACCGGAATGTCCGGCAATAACGATTTTATCCGCCATTGCCTTAGCTACGCCACTGGCGATTGTTCCGATGCCGGATTGCGCCACCAGTTTTACCGATACTATCGCATGTGGATTGATTTGTTTAAGGTCATAGATAAGCTGGGCGAGGTCTTCGATTGAATAAATATCATGGTGCGGAGGTGGAGAAATAAGCATAACTCCCGGTGTGGCATGACGCAAACGAGCAATTTCCAGCGTAACTTTAAATCCGGGAAGCTGACCGCCTTCGCCGGGTTTTGCGCCTTGTGCTACTTTTATCTGTAGTTCGCTGGCACTGTTCAAATATTCGGCGGTCACACCAAAACGACCGGAAGCAACCTGTTTGATGGTTGAATTGGCGTTGTCGCCATTGGCATATGGTTTGTAACGCTCTGCACCTTCGCCACCTTCACCGGAATTAGATGCCGCACCGATGCGGTTCATGGCGATGGCAAGGGTTTCATGCGCTTCCGGCGAGAGCGCGCCAAGGGACATGGCGGGCGCAATAAAACGCTTGCGGATTTCAGTGATTGATTCGACTTTTTCTATGGAGATTGGTTCGTTGGGAGAATTAAAATCGAGCAGATCGCGGATATGCAATGGTGGGTTGGCGCGAACTGCATCTGAATATTGTTTATAAAGCAGGTATGAACCTTTGCCAACCGCGCTTTGCAGCAGGTGGATCTGCCCGCCTTCCCAAGCATGATTTTCCTGATTGGCGCGGGCGCGGTAGAAACCGCCAATAGGGAGGATATTGGGATGGGGGATGAGGGATGAGGGAAAAGCAAGGGAATGTTGAGCAAGGACACGTTTTTCAATTCCTGAAAGACCGATGCCGGAAATGCGCGAAGGCAAGCCGGAGAAAAACTCGGCAACTAAAGCTCGGGACAGACCAATAGCCTCAAAATTCAACCCGCCGCGATAGGCACTGACAATGGATATTCCCATCTTCGACATGATTTTCAGCAAACCACCACTCATAGCCTCTTGGAAATTAAGTAACACCTGTTCGCGGGTTTTTTTGCCGAATAAGCCACGCTTGTGGCGTTCTAAAATTGTGGCTTCGGCAAGGTATGGGTTGACTGTGGTCGCGCCGGCACCAACTAAAACGGCAAAACAATGCACATCAAAACATTCTGAGCTGCGCACAAGGATAGAGGCTTTTTTCCGCAGTTTGTTTTTAACTAGATGGCTTTGCAGGGCGGAAACCGCGAGAATCATGGGAATGGCGGCGCGAGTTTCATCCACGCGCTCATCAGTTAGAACTATATAAGTTTTTCCAGAACGCAGGGCAGCCTCGGCTTTGCTTGTCAGCTCCTCAAGACCTTTTGCTAATCCTCCCCCAGAGGGAGAGGGAATAAAAAGAGTATCAATTTCGGTTACGCGCTCGGCAAAATGTCTGGTGATAAAAGCCATTTCGTGTGAAAGCAGAAGAGGTGTGTCGGCAATCAGGATTTTGCTGTGTGACTGGTCGAGAGCAAGATAATTACCGTCATTGCCAAAACGGGTGAACAGACTCATAACCCGCCTTTCACGCAGGCTGTCAATCGGTGGGTTAGTTACCTGACTGAAATTCTGGCGGAAGAAATGATGAAAACCACGTTGTTTATCAGAAAGGATAGCTATCGGCGTGTCATCGCCCATTGAGCCAACCGCCTCTTTTCCATCCTCTGCCATTGGATGAAGTATGGTTTCTATATCCTCATAGGTGTAGTTGCATGAATCCTGTGAGGCGCGAAGCGACTGCACAGGATATGGCAATAATTGCACGAGATCCTGTGCTACGGCTTCGCCGTCCACAGGATGACGCATCAACTCGCTGAGCCTGACAATGTTGCCTATCCATTTTTCATATGGGTATTGCGTGGTAAGCAGGTCTTTCAGTTCACGATCGCGGTAGAGTTTGCCAGCGGATAAATCTATGCCCAGAATATCGCCCGGCCCAAGCCTGCCACGCTCGACGATTGCCACATCGGAAACATCGACCATCCCGCTTTCTGAGGAAACTATAATGATACCGTCTTTGGTGATGGTGTAGCGCATCGGGCGCAGACCATTCCTGTCCATTCCCGCGATTATCCATTTGCCGTCAGTGGCGGCGATTGCTGCAGGACCATCCCATTGCTCAGACACGCTGTTTAAGCAACTGAACATGTCCTTATGTGCTTGTGGCATGTCAGAAGTGCGCGCCCATGCTGGTGGAATTAGTATTAGTTTAGTTAGGGGCAGGGGGCGACCAGCGCGGGTCAGGATTTCAAATACCGAATCAAGCGCGCCAGTATCAGAAGTATTATCGGGTATTACCGGTACAATATCATCTTCAAAGCCTTGGAAGGCTTCACAGCGGAAAGTTGCTTCATGGCTACGCATGAAATTTATATTACCCTTCAGTGTGTTTATTTCACCGTTATGGGCAATCATGCGGAATGGTTGCGCCAAGTGCCACGCTGGGGCGGTGTTGGTGGAAAAGCGTTGGTGGATGATGGCATATGAGGAAATGAAACGCTCATCAAGCAAATCAGGATAAAAAGCTGTAAGTTGCTCGGCTTTGAATAAGCCTTTATAAATCAGGCTGCGACAGGAAAGCGAGCAGATATAAAAATCATTGATGGCTTTCGCTCTTACTGCCTTTTCGATGCGTTTGCGGATGGCAAATAATTCCAGTTCAAAACGTTCTTCGTCATCCCCACCCAACCCTCCCCCTTGTAGGGAGAGGGGAAGTGAATGGGAAATAAGGATTTGCTCAATTTCAGGGCGGGAATCAGCAGCAATTTCGCCAATGACCTCAGCATGTACTGGAACTTGTCGCCAGCCATATATTTTGTAACCAAGTTTCAGGATTTCAGTTTCGACAATAGCGCGACAAGCTTCCTGCGCGGCAAAATTTTTCTTGGGCAGGAACATCATGCCAACAGCGAGCAAATCATGGCTAAGTTTGCGACCTGATTTTTCAATATGCTCGCGGAAGAATTCCTGAGGAATCTGGATATTTATTCCAGCACCATCACCAGTTTTTCCGTCAGCATCCACTGCACCGCGATGATAAACAGCTTTCAGGGCCTCAATGCCAGCTTCAACGATTTCACGGCGAGGCTTGCCGTCAATAGCAGCGATAAAGCCAACACCGCAAGCATCATGCTCGCTTTTCGGGTCATACATTCCATTTTTGGACAGATGTTCGGCTCGTTTGTTCCAGTTATCATCCCATGAATAGGTCATTATTTTTACCTTACGCCACTACGTCTGGAGTTGGCAGAGCAATTGGCAGCAGAGTTAAGAACCATATCCGGAAGGAAAAGAATAGTGTATGATGCATCCTCATCCTGCCAATATTGTTTCAGCATATCAAGCCTGCTGGCATCAAGACCATCACAATCAGAACTGGCATAGCCGGATGAATTAGCCTCACAATCGATAGCCTGACTGAGAATACGCTGAATATTTACCGCCGCATTTTGGAAACGATCGCAGGCTTCTTGCCTCTGGGTATCCATGCATGATTGCTGCGCCTCACTGGAAATGTCCTTCGGCGTATATTCAGTACTACAGAACTTATTGATAAAGCCACGCTGGCTTATACCACGCGTTCCTGGCGGCAATCTTCTTGGATTAATGCCGTTCCTTGAAAGATTATTATCCAAAGGATTTTTTAGATTGTTTGCCATGTTCGGGCTTATTGGAGCATCTGCGTCAAAGGTATAATTGTTATTATAGGGAATACCATCATTGCTATACTCGTCAAAATCATAATTATTACCATGGTTATTGTCATTATAAAAACCGGGATCGGCAATGTTAGAGCGTGGTTTTTGCGGTGTTGCAAGCTGGCGGTTTGTTTCCTCTACCGAAAGCGACATATCGCGCATTTTTCCCGTGGCGTGAGCGGAGGTGCTATAAAATATTGTAAAGCTCAATAAAACTGACAGGATATGAGTAAAGTTTTTCATGCTACATTCCTTATTTTAGCTTGTGACATAATATGGTTGTGAATTGCACCTGCAGCGTCGCGTCCGTCCTTAATTGCCCATACCACCAGCGACGCTCCGCGCACAATATCTCCGGCAGCGAAAACTCCTTCAACACTGGTCATAAAATTGGATTGGTTTATATCCAACGTTCCATTTTTGCGAATTTTTAAATCAGGTTTGTTAAACATTACAGGAATATTTTCAGCATCAAAACCAAGGGCTTCAATCACCATATCGGCAGAGATGCTGAAAGTTTCGCCAGGAACTGGTTGGATGTCCTGACGGCCTGCCACATCATGAGAAGAAAGGCGCATGCGCTGCACCAGTATCTGCTCAAGTTTTTTATCGCCGACAAAAGCTTTGGGAGCGGAAAGCCACTGGAAATTCACTCCTTCTTCTTTTGCATTTTTAACTTCACGCGCGCTGCCCGGCATGTTTGTCTGATCACGGCGATAGAGACAGGTTACGCTTTTCGCGCCTTGGCGGATTGCAGTTCGTACGCAGTCCATAGCAGTGTCACCACCGCCAACCACGACGACAGTTTTTCCTTCAGCATTTAGTTTTCCATTGTCAAAATCTGTTACCACATCGCCAAGCCCTTTGCGGTTGCTGGCGGTAAGGTAGGTGAGGGCGGGAAGTATATTTTCCAAGTTGGAATTTGGTATTTCCATAGCGCGTGATTTATAAACACCAGTGGCGATTAAAATTGCATCATGCCTGCTTTGCAATTCATCCAAAGGAGTTTTTCCGCCTATATCAACTCCCAGATGAAACTTGATGCCACCGGCTTCCAGCAATTTGTGACGGCGCAGGACAATGTCTTTTTCCAGCTTGAAATTAGGAATTCCGTATATCAGCAGACCGCCGGAGCGATCATAACGGTCATAGATATGTACCTCGTGACCTTTGCGACGCAGCATATCAGCAGCAGCAAGTCCGGCAGGACCAGCACCGATAATTCCAACAGAAAATCCAGATTCTTGTTTGACAGAAATGGGTTTTACCCAGCCATTTTCAAAAGCAGTTTCTGTTATATATTTCTCTACCGAACCTATCGTTACTGAGCCAAAATCTTTTTCAATGACGCAATTGCCTTCGCAGAGTTTGTCCTGCGGGCAAATCCGACCGCATATCTCCGGGAAATTATTGGTGGCACTGGAAATAGCATACGCCTCTTCCAGTCGCCCTTCTGCGGTTAGCTTCAGCCAGTCGGGAATGTTGTTCTGCAAAGGGCAATGAATCTGACAAAACGGTATGCCACATTGCGAGCAGCGAGCTGCTTGCTCGGCTGCCTGTGCGGTGTTGAACTGATTGTAGATCTCCTCAAAATCTTTCCTGCGTAATTCGGGTGGCTTTACTTCAGGAAAATTTTGCGGTGTACCTACAAATTTTAACATAAATTATGCCGCCGTTTTTTTGCCAAATATGGAAAGATACTCAGGGACAATCACTTCAACGGCGGTGGGAGTGATGCCCAGATGTTTGAAGGATTTCAGTGTAGGGTTTACGGTGTTGTCATATTTAAGCAGTTTTATCTGATCACGGGTAAGGGGTGGTGTTGGCAGATATTCCCCTATCCTGCCGATTATTGCAGCGATGCCAAAGGGAAGTGGAATAAAACGCCGGGTTTTTCCGGTGACTGCTAAAATATATTCGAGAATCTGCCGGAAACTGTAAACTTGCGAACCACCCAGCTCATATATCTGCCCTTTGCCTGTGTTTTGCAGCAGGAGAGTTTCAATGGCTTTGGCTATATCATCGACATAGACCGGCTGGAATAAAGTGCGCCCACCACCGATGAGCGGAAGGAATGGAGAAATTCCAGCCATTTTGGCAAATTTATTGAAAAAATTATCCTCTGCACCGAAGATGATGCTTGGGCGGATAATGGTGGCATCGGGAAAGGCTCTGATAACTGCCTGTTCGCCTAAAAATTTAGAGCGGGCATAGTTAGAGCCACCTTCATTTTCAACTCCGAGGGCTGAGATTTGAATAAAGCGTTGCACACCGGCGGCTTTGGCAGCAACTGCCAGTTTTTCCGCGCCTAAAGAATGAATTGCCGTAAAATTCTGTTTGCCACGGTCAAAAAGTATTCCTACCAGATTTATTACCGCGTAACTGCCCCTAAGTGCCTGAGCGTAAGATTTAGGATCGTTTATGTCGCCAGCAAGCAAGGCAATCTGCCCAACATGACCGGCGGTGATGAGTTCAAGGGAATCATTGGGATTGCGGGAAACTATCCTTAAGCGGAAACCGTCTTTAGCCAGCCTTCTTACCACGTAGCGACCAAGAAAACCGGTGCCACCGAGTATGGTTACTACCCGTTGTTCCATATATTTTATTCCCCATTGAAAATTCGTACACATTAGAAACTGAAAACAGGAAAAACTCAACTGTTTTCATTAGGCTGTGTGTACATTCACTACTATGTCTTGCTGCAAACATGTTTTTCTGCGCTTCCGCTACGCACGTACTAGTATGTACGCTTGCGTTGCGGTTCTCGAAAAACCATGCTTTCGCTTGCGACCTAGCGTGAATGTCAACACAGCCTAGGTTTTTATGTGCAAATTACAGAAATTTGTCATTGCTGGTTACAATGGTCTTATGTTGACAAGTTATGTAGAAACTTTATAAGGGCTGGATTCTAAATGCCCAGATGGCGGAATTGGTAGACGCACTAGCTTCAGGTGCTAGCGTTCGCAAGAACATGGAAGTTCGACTCTTCTTCTGGGCACCACGCTTCGCCCTCCGGGCTACGTCTGGCGCAGCCAGGTGAAGCACGGCACTAAGGGCAAGCCAGTACGCTACGGATTTATTGATTTATCACGTTGCGGAAGGTGAGTGAAAGGCGGCGCGTTCTGCTAATTATTTGTCCATCATGCTTATCGGTTTTTCGCCCAGCGATACCGTGTTGCCATTTATAACGGGCGCTATCTGATAAAACGAGCAGGCTACGTGGCTCTAGCATCAGTGAGTGTTTCTCTGCGCTTTTGGAGAAATCCATCATGCAGGGCGATCCGAGGCTAAGGCTCGCAATCGTTCTACCAAAACAAGGAATACAATCAATGTGCGATGAGATACCCTGGCCAGGCAGGTATTCGTTGATAATGACCTGATCGGGTGCTGCTTGAAACAAGCCATTCTCTACTAACTTTTGCGCTAAGGGCTGTAGCCAGTCGGGTAATTTACCAAGGTATAAATCTTGCGTTACATTGCGAGCTTTATAATCGTAAAGGTAGCCGTAATGCTGTACGCGCCGCTTGAGATCGCAAATCCACGATTGTTGGTCGATAATGGAAATGAGTTTGGTTTCTGTATCGGGCGTAATCCACTCAGAAATATAGCTTAGCCCGTTAATATCGGGTACGGCAGACGCATTATTGGTAAAGAGTGCGAGTTGATTCATTTTCTAAATATCCATGTTCGCAAATCATCCCCTGTATCTAGCGCACTTTCATCTTCATTTGTCATAGTATGGGTATATTCTGGGAAATCCTCTAGCTCGAACGGGTGATTTCCTGGAGGTTGGAAGCCTGCAATTTCAGCTGCATCCTCAAATTGAAATACGCCGCGATAATGAGGGCTGTCTATTGCAGAAATCAGAACGACACCGCCATATGATAGTTGTTTTGCTGCGCTCAGCAGAAAATCACGTACCAATATAAAGTTCGGGTTATGACCTTCTATTGGCTCTCTGCTGCCAGTGTGCGGAAACTGAAAGATGATAGTATCAAATTTCCAGCTGCCAAATACAGAGGATAGTTTCGTTGCATCCACTCCGTGTAGCGTTAATGCACCTAAGAATTTAATTTTTTCTGCGTTGGTAATAGTTTCTTCAGAGAGAGCATTCTTCCCTTCAAAAGTGGAGGCGATAATCTGTCTGGTATTGATGGAAGGGTGTTTTGCCAGTCCAAGCGCAAAATTTAAATTACCCTCACCAACGAGTAGCGCTCTGCCTGATGCCGCTTGCGCGATGAAGTCAAAATTGGCGGCCTTATATAGAAGCTTAGTAAGCTGGCTGTCTATGCGTTGAAGCTGATTTGCTTCGTGCAATAATCCTAAATCCAGTGCCTTTGAAATTAGCATCTGGTTTTGCAGTCCCATAGCGCAGATTTCTGGCGCATACAGGTTGCTATAGCTATTTGGAGTGAAAGATGGCATGAAACGTCCTCTCGATTTCATCTATGTTAGTTGATTATATGCTTGGATATTCGAGTGCGGAAGTCATAAAGATTTATATTTCTGCATTATTTTCCGTATAACGTCCTCTAAGGGGGGGGCAAAAAGAGGGCAAAGCCGGCAAAAACGCACTCTGGCGGCATCACGCATCAAAACACGTTGTAATCAAGCAGAGGCCTTGTATAAATTAAAGTTCTGGATGCGTAATTTGAGTATGTTCTCTACCTGATTTTCCCGTATAGAGTTCACCAGCCAGCACCAGGCTTCGCTCTTCGGGCTATGCATATTATCTTTACTTCATCGAATGCAGACCGATCATGTTACCTTCGCTGTCATATACGATGGAGATAAAGCCATGTGGTTTCAGATAAGCTAAGGCAGGTGGTGTTATCAAGAACAATAGCAAAAATTCCAAAAGTTAGTGGGTGTTTCTACTGACCATCAAATATTTCCTTAAATTTCTTTTCCAGAACCGCATCTACTTCTTCCATGCTCACCGGTTTATTCAGGGTGTGTAGGGAGGTTACGCCAAAACCGCGTATACCGCAAGGAACGATGCCGGCATAATGCGATAAGTCAGGGTTAACATTAAGTGATACGCCGTGAAAAGTCACCCATTTACGAACCCGGATGCCGAGCGCGGCGATTTTCGCCTCAGTTGTTTCATTGTTTACCCAGACTCCAACCCGTCCTTCGCGAATCTCGCCCTGCACGCCGAATTCGCCAAGGGTTGCTATCAGCCACTCTTCAAGCTGTTGCACGAAAGCTCTTACATCCATTGCATCACGCTTTTTGAGGTTCAGCATGACATATGCCACGCGCTGACCGGGGCCGTGATAGGTGATTTGCCCGCCTCTGCCGGTATGATATAATGGAAACCGGTTCGACAGCAAATCTGCCTCATTCGCGCTGGTTCCAGCGGTGTATAGTGGAGGATGCTCAACCAGCCAGACCATCTCCGGAGTATTACCAGCGATAATGTCTTCCACGCGCTGCTCCATCCGGGTAATGCAGTCAAGATAGGGTGTTAGACCCTTAGAAACCTTCCATTCTAATTTATTTATGGGCATAATAAAACTTGCTAAAAAAATAATCTTTGTTACATCTCTATCTCCATTTTTATGGAAAGTCATGTTACATGTGCGGTCGTGGCGGAATTGGTAGACGCACCACCTTGAGGTGGTGGCGGGGCGACCCTTGGAAGTTCGAGTCTTCTCGACCGCACCATTCTTTTCCATTAGGGGCTTTAGGTGATTTACACCATAAATTCATTGTTATAAATATCTTACAATGCTATCAAGTGTGGTTGTGTTAAGTGGAATTTTATCTAATAAATTTATTCGGGATGGTGTTATGTTTGAAGATGTTAAAGAGAGTCTATATCAACGGTTGGGAGGTGAAAAATTAGTTGATGCCGCTTTAGAAATTTTTTATAAAAAAATTCTGGAAGACTCTTTGTTAAGCCCGTTTTTTGAAAATACTGACATGAGACGCCTGTTGGAAAAACAGAAAACTTTTCTGACTTTTTCCTTTGGTGGCCCCAGTGATTATACCTATTGGCAGAGGGGATTGCGTAATGCACACAGGTCTTCCGTTGAAAAAGGAATGAATGATCAGCATTTTGATCGCGTTTTAATGCATCTGGAAAATACACTTGCAGAATTGTCGGTTTCCAGCGAGTTAATTGTTGAGGTTATTGCTACTGTTGAAGGAACTCGTAAGCACGTGCTGAACAAATAGATTTTCGCTAAAGCCTAACGCAAACTTTGACAAGGCTTAGTAAGCACCACTGCGTTTTAGAACTGCCGGAAAGGTTTTGCAGATTATGGCGATATCATGCCATAAAGACCAGTTGCGGACATACCAGCTATCCATCTGTACGCGCTGAGCATAAGTTACGTCATTACGACCGCTAACCTGCCATAAACCAGTTATGCCTGGGCGTACACGGAAATAATGAATAATATCGTTATTATAATGCTCTATTTCATTGCGTACTATCGGGCGTGGACCTACCAGGCTCATATCCCCTTTAAGTACATTTATCAGCTGTGGCAACTCATCAAGGCTGGTGCTACGTAGAAATTTTCCGAAACCGGTTACCCTAGGGTCGTTCTGTAGTTTCTGGGTTGCTTTCCACTCTTCGGCAGCTTCTGGATTGTCTTTCAGGTGCTCTTTCAGTGTTTCATCCGAGTTCATAACCATTGTGCGGAATTTCAGGCAAGGGAAAGTTTTACCACCACGACCAAGACGCTTATGGCCAAACATTGAAGACCCACCATCCAGCCTTATCATGGCTGCTATCAAAAGCATGAACGGAGACAATACCAATAGCGCAATGCCCGATACAAAAATGTCCAATACACGTTTCAACATTGTAGGAATGGTTTGGTTGATCCCATGACTGTGGGTAAGCAACATGATGTTATGGTTTAAAAAATGCTGTGGAAGCATTCCAGTTACCGGTAGCTCCTGTAGAGGAGGGGCTACTGAAAAGGAAATCGGCTCGCGTGACAGCTTTTTCATTATTTTATCAGTCCCGTTAAAGTCAGCTCCGTCAAGTGCTATGATAATATGCTTTGCACCATACTTGTCGCTCAGGTTTTTCCAGGAACTTCCGGCACGCATAAACTCTTCCGGCAGATGTTTAATCTGTGCTGTCACAACATATCCCATTTCTGGAACTGATTTCAGGGCGTTATATACTTTCTGAGCAGTTGCACCGGAGCCAACAAGCAAGGTTGGCATTTGAAAAACACCGCGCCTTGAAGCTATAAAACGTGTCAATGAACGCAGTGCTATTATTGCAAATCCCGCAAAAATCCAGCTGGAGATTAACCAAAGTCTGGATATGTCCTGTTTTGAAGCAAATTGTAAAAAGCCATCAACCAGCAATGCAAATCCTAAAGCACCAGCTATTTTTTGTGTTTCCAGCCAAAACGGCATGCGCACGCTGTAGTGCCTGCTGTGGGCAAACCAGACGAGAACACCGGCAGAAACCAATATAAAAGGTATAAGACGTGAGTAATTATAAGTGTTTGCAAGGAACGCGCTACCATTTCCTACAATTAAGTCATTGATTGTTAAGGCGGTTATCCAGGAGCAAACAAGGGCAAATGCTAAGCTGATAATATCAGAAACAAGATAGAGCCTCAGATATTTGTCGCGTGTGGAAAAATTTCTGTAAAGTGAGTCATTTTCTGCATTGTCGTTAGATGAAAAGCCAAATTGCTCTTTGTCAAACTGCTCTTGGTGCAGATCTTCGCTAGGTAGTGTCTGGGAGGCAATTATGTTATCAACTTTAGACATGTTAACCTTTCATTAAAAATAGTTTACATATTTTAACCAATTTGCATGACTCCGCGTATTTATTAACATATAAATTACAAGAAAACAATGTATTTGTAGCATTTTTGTATCAATTCCTGTTTTTTTGTAATATTTATAGCTAGTCAATTGACAAAATAGCTGCTTTAAGTTCCTATGTCAGCCCATGTGTATGAATTATGCTCTATAAATTGAATATTATATAGTTTTTTCAGAATGTTGGGGCGTCGCCAAGCGGTAAGGCAACGGATTTTGATTCCGTCATACCCAGGTTCGAATCCTGGCGCCCCAGCCAACTTACGCTTTTATAGATTTGATTTCCATAGTAGTTATGTATAATAATACAGAACTACTATATTACGATTATTTATTAAAATAACCAACTTAATGGTTAATTCCATTAACCGTCTACGCCTAATTGCGAGATAACTGATTACCTTCTGGTTAAGCGTAAAACTTCACGCTCAACTATACGCTCAACAATAGCAGGAAGGTTGTTGTTAAGCCAATCAACCATCATCGGCTTCAGAAGTTCTTCCACCAGATCCTCGACTGTGCCACCGGATCTGAATTGCGGAGGAGGGGTTATAGGCTGGAGGGGGCTTTCAGGAACATTAAGCTTTGCCAGTGCTGACATTGCCGCGTTTTCTACGGTTTTAGAAAGCAGAGAACCAGATTCATTATCCATTTCATCCTCTTTTTTAGGGGCAGTTTGAGGAGGGGCTGCCACCGGTTGTGAATTTAGCTTTATCTCTCTGACTGGAGCCTCCGGCACAAGGGCGGCATCAATGTTTTTAAGAACGTCAACAGCAGCTTCTACTTTAGGAGGAGGCGTATCATTCAAATTAGTTACGCTACCATCATCCTCAAGCATTTCGGTTAATTCAAGTATATCAGACGCACCGGCACTACCATTATCAGATGCCTGCTTACCTTTGCCATCATCATCATCGGCTATAATACGACGAATTGACTGCAGGATCTCCTCCATCGAAAGCTCTTCTTCACCAACTACTTGCTTCTTTGCCTCCATGGCGCTCTCCAATAGCAGATGTTTTGTATAACTTCTTACACTCAATATATAACATTAAATAACTATAATCACAACCCTAGCAACTGATATTTCACACTATCATAATGTTCTTTCGGATCTTCTAATTTTACGTTTAATTTTAGCGACTTACCAGTCAATTTTCCAGTTGCGGCTAACAACCTATATGCGTGTATTTTCTCAGAGCGAACTGCCTTAACCAGATTTACTTTTGCAGAAAATGTTTCTTCCTCTGCGTTAAGTACGTCAAGGATAGTACGTACGCCAAATTCATTTTCTTTGCGAACGCCATTTAAAGCAGTCTCTGCAGCTGCAACTGCTGCTTCGTTAGAAGTTATTACCGCTTGACTTGTTTTGTACGCTTCCCAGGAAATATTCGCATTCTCCAGTACTGAAAGATTGGTATCAAGTTTATTGAACTTGGCTTGTTGTGACAAATTTCTTGCTTCCCGCAGGCGCGACCATTCTGCACCAGATTGATAAATAGGGATGCTGACGTTTAACATTATTGCATCCTGGTCAATCTTGTTCAGAGAAGACAGGCTATTGCCATCGGAACGATTCATAGTTCCTTGCAAACTTACAGTCGGCAGCAAGGTTGAGCTACGAATGTAAACATCATTGTCAGCTGCTTCCTCGCTGTAATGGGCGGTAAGTAAAACCGGATTGTTCGACTGGGCAAGCTCTTTTGTTTCTTCCAAGCTTTCTGGAATTCCCTCTGGAACACCAGGCATAACGATTTTATCCGTGGCATCGAAACCAATAGTCCGCCTGAATGTGGCACGGGTTGCTTCCAAGTCGCCAAGTGCCTGTCGTTCATTGGATTGCGCCAGTGCCAGACGAGCTTTTGATTGTGATACATCAGTCATCGTAAGCTCACCAACCTTGAATTTGGCATTGGTGACATCCATCTGTTTCTGAAGAACCTCAACATTTTTATGGTTCAATTCCAGCACCGACTGCTTTTCTACCACATCGGTATATGCCACAATCGCATCGAAAATAACTTGTTGTTCCACGGCAGAAAGATTGGCACGCGCTGCCTTAACCCGTTTTTTCGCCGCCATAAAACTGGCAACGCTTCCACCGCCACTGAATAGCGGTTGGTTAACAGTAAGGTTGCGTGATTTCGTATTGTCATAATCCCATGTTTCGGAAATATCGCCTGTGCGTTGTCTGCCTTTACTAAAATTAGCGGAGACATTTGGACGAAATTCCGATACTGCTTGTGAAATTCCTTCATCGGAGACTTTTACTGCTTCGCGCTGTGCTTTAAGGCGTGGATGGTTGACATATACATATTCCAAAGCCGTTCTTAATTTATCTTCCTCGCCATTCTGGTTCTGGGACAATTTATTGTCAGTTTTTTCGATTTTTGTATCAGGCTTTGTATCAGTCTTTGTATCAGACTTTGGCGATGCTTTAGAATTCGTATCTTTAGTATTATTTTTGGTTGGCTCTGTGACAGGTTTTTTTGCAGCAGCTTGAGCATCAATTTTTCCATTGCCTTCAATCTGATCAAGCAGAGGAGCAGCCAGAGAAGCATCTGACGCAAAAAACAGGCAACCTACGGTTATGGTAAGAAGCGCGCAAATATTATTATTAATTTTCATCAGTTTCATTGCAAAATTTATTAATATACTGGTACATATAATATTTTGCCGGTAACGACAAGCTCTAAAAAACGAATTGGATGGATTTCTTAAATCCATTCAGTGGTTTGGTAGAAACATCGAAATATTCGCGGATGTTAATATGCCCATCAATAGATTTTGCGAGTATTCCTTTTCCTAGGCTTTTTCCGCTCTCACGTATTGCTACCAGCCTGCCGCCTATACCAAGCTGGGAGGTGAGTTGTTCAGGTAGTTGCTCAATTGCACCACAAATAAAAATAATATCATAAGGTGCGGAAAGCGGATAACCATCTGCCATATTTTTGACCTGTTTAATGTCAACATCTTTCAGATTTAAGCGTTTTGCATGTTCCATAGCCTGTGCGGTAAGCTCGCTGCTGTCATCTATTGATACCACATGCCCGACCAGATCGGCAATAACCGCTGCAGCGTAACCATTGCCGCCACCAATAATCAAGGCGCGACAGGAAGGCTCAATATCCGCCAGTTGCAGCAGGCTGGCAAAAGTGAGCGGGGCAAGCAGAACCCTATCGCTGCCTATCTCTATGTCCTGATCAATATAAGCGCAGTGGCGAAAAGCAGGTGGCACAAAATCTTCGCGTTTAACAGCGGAAAGCATATGCAACAGGTTTTGGTCTGTAATTTTATTGATGGAAAGTTGACCAAATATTACATTATTTGCTTGGATTTCCGAGATGTTCAGCTTGTGTCTTGGCATGTTTTTCTCCTTAATTTAAGTCAAAAAGGCGATGGTGATTTTGCTGTTATCAAGTTCATTTTCTACTGAGTAAACAGGCGATACTGGCGCGGTTTTCAACAGTTCGCTGGTCAGAGTCTGTTCCATGATATAATCTTTATGCGCCTGAATTGCTACCGTAGTTTTTTCCTCTGCTCCCAGATATAATTTTATTTTGTCGGACACGTTGAGGTTGGCATCTTTGCGGGCTTGCTGAATCATCCGCACCACGTCGCGGGCGATGCCCTCGGCTTCGAGCTCGGGTGTGATGGTGGTGTCGAGAATCACCAGCGCGTCGTTGGTGGATAATGCCTGCGCACGGTCTTTATATTCAGGTTTTGGTTCGAGCTGTAGATTATATTCACTCGCTAACAAAACTTCACCACAAATTTCTACACTGCCATCTTCCAGTTTTTTCCACTCGCCTTTTTTTGAAGCAGGCAAAATCTGCTTCATTTGTGCAGGTAAACGCTTGCCAAGAACGGCGGAATTGATGGAGAGTTTCAGAGTGGCGTATTTGTTGATTTCGGTTTCGCTAGAAATAGTTTTTACGTTTATTTCATCGCAAATTATTTCACCCAATTTACCATCATAATTTCCACCACCAATAATAGTAAGTGTTTGCAATGGCTGGCGTACTCGGATATTTAGTTTGTTGCGGATAGCCAGCGCAGCATTACAGATATCACGCACCCAATCCATTTGCTTAACGATTTCGTCATCCCCGCCTTGCGCGGGGATCTCAGGCGGCTTGCCTTGTGGCTCTAGATCCCCGCGTTCGCGGGGATGACGGGTGGTTGGGAAGGTAGCCAGATGCACACTTTCTTCGCCTGTCAGGTTTTTATAAATTTCCTCGCAGGTAAGGGGCAGGAGAGGGGCAGTAGCACGGCACATAGTGGTTAGCACTGTGTAGAGCGTGTCATAAGCTGCTTGCTTATCTGCGTCATGTTCGCTTTTCCAAAAACGTTCCTTGTTACGGCGGATATACCAGTTATTAAGCGCATCAAAAAATTGCAAAACTGCTTCGCATGCGGTGGGTGTATCATAAGCGTTTAGGGATTTTTCAATTTCTAAAATTGCTTTGTTCATTTTAGCTAAAATATAATTATCCATTATATTCTCAGCACTCAGCACTCTTAACTCAGCACGCACACCATCGGCATTGGCATAGAGCGTGAAGAAATTATAGGCGTTCCAGATTGGTTTAATGGCGAGGCGCACCACGTCGCGGATAAATTTTCCTTCCGGATCAACCATCAAATCCTGCCCGCGCATCACAGGTGAGGCTATCATCAGCCAGCGCAGCGCATCCGCTCCGAATTGGTCGATAACCTCCATCGGGTCTTTATAATTTTTCAGGCGTTTGGAATATTTAAGACCAGTTTCCGCATCGAGAACCACGCCATGACAAATGCAATTTTTAAACGGAATTTTGTCAAATAGAGCGGTGGAAAGCATAATCAGCGTGTTAAACCAGCCGCGAGTTTGCCCGACATATTCAGTGATAAAATCGGCGGGGAAATGTTTTTCAAACCATTCTTTATTCTCAAATGGGTAATGCACTTGCGCAAAAGGCATAGAGCCTGATTCAAACCAGCAATCAAACACATCTTCAACGCGGGTATATTCTTCGCCATCCTTGGTGATTTTGATTTCGTCAATGTGTGGACGGTGTAAATCTTTTACTTTTTGTCCGCTTAATTGCTCAATTTCAGCAATACTTCCACAGACTATTATTTTGCCAGATTTGCTGCGCCAGACAGGGATTGGTGTTCCCCAAAAACGGTTGCGCGATATGCTCCAGTCAGGTGCAGTTTTGAGCATGTGTCCCATCTGCCCGTCACGGATATGTTCAGGTATCCAGTTAATCTGCTGATTAAGCTCTGCCGCACGGTCACGGAATTTTGTCACCTCCACATACCAGCTCGGCATCGCGCGGTAAATCAGTGGTTGGTCAGTGCGCCAGCAATGCGGATAGTTGTGCTTTATCTGTTCTTGCTTGATGAGTTTGCCTGTTGCCTTGAGATAGTCAATGATGCGGTCATTGGCGAGTCCGAATTTGCTGCCACCAGGCTCAGAGATGACGTTGAGTCCTTTGAGAGAAAGAGCGGTCAGCGGTCGGTGTTCAGCGGTCGGCGTGGAATTTCTTTCTGATCGCTGATCGCTGACCTCTGACAACTGAATATCAAAAATCTCATCAGTAAACTTACCTTGTCCGTCCACAGGGCAGACAAGCTCGATGCCGTTTGCCTCGCAGCATTTTTGATCTTCCTCACCAAAAGCAGGGGCAAGATGGACGATGCCTGTACCATCACCATCAGTCACGAATGATGAGCCGTCAAGAATGCGGAAGGCTCTCTTGTCATTCTGAGGCATAGCCGAAGAATCTCCCAAAGTGGATGGAGATCCTTCGCTTTCGCTCAGGATGACAGTTGCACGGTCGGCGAAATATGGGAAGAGAGGTTTATAGGTAAGGCCTACTAAAATATCACCTTTTTGAATTGAACTTCCAAAAATTGGTAAGTTTTCGTAGTCATAAGTCTTGGTTTCTAATTTGAGTGCTTCTATCATCACGTCTAATGCTGAATGCCATGCTGGCTGTACAGCTTCCAGTGCTTGATTTGCAACTTGGTGTAGATTTTTTGCATTAATTGCAGCTAAAACAGCATTACTTACAGCAGCAGGTTCGTCTGGAAGCGCAGCCTTTGCTGCTTCCATAGCCACTTTCAAAGCTTGTATCGCAGCCTGATCAAAAGCATGTTTTGAAGCAACCAAAGCTTCTGCCGCACTTCTAGCTGCATTAGAGGCTATTTGCCATAGATTAGCTATTTCTTTAGTTGATGCCATTCGTGATTGTTCTTGCATGTGATTAGCAGCAAAACGAAAAACATACACACTTGATGCTATATATAAATTATTTCCTACAACATAATAGGAATAGAAAATATTTTTATTAACAGCTAATGCTAGATTACTAGGCAAAGTCCACGGTGTTGTCGTCCAAGCAAGAATTTTTATATTTTGGATGTCGGTCAAAAGAGGAAATTGCTTGATTGATTCTCTATCCAATTCAAACGCCACTGTAATCGCCTTATCTTCTCTTTCGCGATAGCTGTTATCCAGCTTGGTTTCAAAGTTGGAAAGAGGGGTTTCGGCTGCCCATGAGTAAGGCATCACACGGTGAGCCTCAAAAATCAGCCCTTTATCATATAGCTGTTTGAACGCCCACAGCACTGACTCCATGAAATTAATATCCATGGTTTTATAGTCATTTTTGAAATCCACGAAGCGGGCTTGGCGGGTGACGTAATCCTCCCATTCGCTGGCGTATTTCATTACATTTGTGCGGCAATGTTCGTTGAATTTATCGATACCGTAGTTTTGAATGGCAAGCCGTCCTGAAATTCCCAACTCTTTTTCGCTACCCATTTCAGCGGGTAAGCCGTGGCAATCCCAACCGAACCTGCGCTCTACTCGTTTGCCCTGCATGGTTTGGTAGCGGGCGAACACGTCTTTTACGAAGCCTGTCAGCAAATGCCCATAATGTGGCAAACCATTGGCGAAAGGCGGCCCATCATAGAAAATAAACTCATTATTTTTGCCGTCTGCGCTAAGTGCAGGGCGGGTTTCCACTGATTTCTCAAAGGTTTTATCGTTTTTCCATGATTTCAGGACTTCCTGCTCAATAGCAGGAAAATCAGGGTTCGGGTTTGCTTCTGGATAATATTTTTTCGACATGTTATCTGTATTAACTCTTAATTTACGTTGTAAGAATACGCTTTTGTAATGTTTTTATCATAAGCTTGCAACATAGAAGGCGTAAATTTATTATGAATGATAACAGGCTCACGGCACGCCTTACCAGCTATTGGGAAAACCTCAAAAAAGATGATATTGTCCCAGATTTCAGGAAAAACAACCCAGCCCGTATAGCTGATTTATGGGAGCAGTGCTTTGTACTTTCGTTGCTTCCTAATAATTTTAATTATTATAAATATGAGTATATTGGTGATAAAATAAAAAAACTTTATGGTGAGGATGTAACAGGAGCCATGGTTAATATTGGAAATAGTAAGTTTCCTAATTCTGTTATTATGCCAAAGCTACAGGCAATAAAATCATTATCTGATATGAAATCTCCTACAGAAGATAGTGGGCAGATGGTTCAGAATAATGGAAAAATAATAAAATACCGGGCAGTTCTTCTGCCGTTTGGCAATGAAAAATCTGGTCTTACCCATATTGTCGCCGGAATTTCTCATCGTGAATTTTAATAGTGCTATTCGTTGACAGCTCTGGTTTTATGTTGCTAGATTGCGTTTATGAAAAAAGAAACGCTAATTACCACTGTGGGGCTGGCTTCGGATAATCATCGTGGGGTGGTTAATGTTCCGGTGCATCGTGCTTCTACCATTTTGTTCCCAACATATGCTGTGTTTGAAGAGGCTGAGGCTGGAAAATTACACGTGACTTATGGCCGCTTCGGCACTCCATCAACTGAAGCTTTGGAGCAAGCCATAGCGGCAGCGGAAGGGGCGGAGCATGCTATTGCTACATCATCCGGTCTATCGGCGATAGTGACAGCACTCATGGCTTTTTTGCAATCTGGCGATCATCTTCTCATGGTGGATAGCGTTTATGGGCCAACGCGCCGTTTTTGTGACAATGAATTAAAGCGGTTAGGGATTGAAACCACTTATTATGATCCTTTAATTGGTGCAGGAATTTCTGCTTTGATTCGCAAAAATACCAAAGTTGTGTTTGTGGAAAGCCCGGGTTCGCTCACTTTTGAGGTTCAGGATGTTCCGGCAATCAGTAAGGTGGCACATGAAAATGGCGCAGTTGTTATTGGTGATAATACATGGGCAACGCCATATTTCATCAATCCGTTTGAGCTGGGAATGGATGTATCAATTCATTCAGCAACCAAATATATAAGCGGTCATTCTGACTTGCTTATGGGAACGATTTCCTGTCGTGCCGAGCATTATAAGAAATTATTGCAAACTTTCAGGAATTTTGGCGCGTGTCCTAGTGGTGACAATTGCTATCTGGCACTTAGGGGAATGCGGACAATGGCGGTGCGTCTTAAACAGCATTATAAGAGTGGGTTGCTTGTGGCGCAGTGGCTGCGCGAGCGTTCGGAAGTGGCAGAAGTGTTGCATCCAGCACTTCCCGGTGCGCCTGGGCATGAGTTATGGAAACGCGATTTTAGCGGTGCGCCTAGCTTATTCAGCATTGTGCTGAAGGAAAATTATTCAAGTGATAAACTCGCTCTCATGCTTGATAGCCTTGAGTATTTTGGTATGGGTTATAGCTGGGGTGGTTTTGAAAGCCTTATTATCCATTGCAAACCAGAAAAAGTGCGGACTGCGGCGGAATGGAAAAGGGAAGGTACAGTTCTCCGTCTGCATATCGGGCTAGAAAATACCGAAGATTTAATCGCGGATTTAGAAAAAGGTTTTGCAAGATTGAAATAATTATGTTGCATAGCAGCATAAATTTTGGCAGTTTCCGAATTGGGACAATCTTTTTATAAAGATAGTATATGAAAGACGTTATTCGTAATTTCCTGATATTGCTGGTGATTTTTGTTGTTGGCGGTGATCCTGTCTTTGCTCAGGAAATTGCCGCTGCACCAGTTGCCACGCCGGTTCTTGATTCAGGAAGCACAGCCTGGATGCTGGTTTCTACCCTTCTTGTTCTCATGATGACTATTCCTGGGCTTGCGCTGTTTTACGGCGGGATGGTGCACAAGGACAGCGTTCTGGCAACTCTTATGCAGAGCTTTGTGGCGGTGACTCTGGTTTCGGTGCTGTGGGTTACTTATGGTTACTCTCTGGTTTTTACTGAATATAATGGTTTTATAGGTAATCTGGATAAGTTGTTGCTTTCCGGTGTGGGCAAGGATTCCCTTAACGGAGTTATTCCTGAGAGCGTATTTGTTATGTTCCAGATGACCTTTGCGATTATCACCTGCGCCCTGATTTTTGGCTCGGTGGCAACGCGTATAAAATTGTCAGCAGCACTGATTTTTATTGCGGCGTGGTTTACGCTGGTTTATGTGCCGATTGCCCATTGGGTTTGGGGGCCTAAAGGTATGCTCGGTGGCTTGGGAATTGACGGGTATAAGGGGCTGTTCGGTTTCGGCGCGACTCTGGATTATGCGGGCGGTACAGTGGTGCATATCAACGCTGGTATAGCAGGACTCATGGCGGCGATTATGCTGGATAATCATAAGCATTTTAATGCTAAATCACGCAAAATGGCACAACCTTACAATATTGTTTTCAGTGTAATAGGCGCGTCACTGCTCTGGGTTGGCTGGTTTGGCTTTAATGCTGGTTCAGCGGTGGCTGCAAACGGCAATGCTGGTATGGCAATGCTGGTGACGCAGGTGGCAGCGGCGATGTCTTCACTATCGTGGATGATGATTGAATGGAAAACCAATAGGAAGCCTAGCGTTATTGGTATTATTTCCGGTGCAGTCGCGGGATTGGTGGCGATTACTCCTGCTTGCGGATTTGTGGGTGTGGGTGGTGCGATGATTATTGGAGCTATAGCCGGAATCAGTTGTTATTACGCCTGCCGCATAAAATTCAAATTTAATTTTGATGACTCACTTGACGTTTTTGGTGTGCATTGCGTGGGCGGGATTATTGGCGCGCTGCTTACCGGTGTATTTGCAATTTCAGAAATTGGCGGTGTGCAGGGTAGCGTTCCCCAGTTTATCGCTCAGGTTGAGGGGGTTGCGGTTACCATATTTTATTGTGTGGTTATGAGCTACATTATCCTGAAAATCATCGAAGTGACTATAGGTCTGCGTGTTGACAGGCGCGCTGAAGATGAGGGGCTTGATTTGTCGATACATGGTGAAAGTTTGCATTAGTTACTAGTAACTAACTCACAGCCAGCCTTTTTTGCGGAAATATATGTAAGGCAGGGCGGAAAATATCAGCATTAAAGAAATAGCCATTGGATAGCCGTTAGCCCAATCAAGTTCCGGCATATGTTTGAAATTCATCCCATAAAGGCTGGCAAGAAGTGTTGGTGGCATGAAAAATATCGAAGCTACCGATAATATTTTAATTATAAGATTCTGCTCAACATTAATCATTCCAAGAAGGGCATCGAGCAGGAAGGCGATTTTCTCTGCGGCGAACTGGGTTTGCTGAGTGAGAACATTGCTGTCAGAAATCATAATATCAATGTCTTTTTTCAGCTCATTATCATCTTTGTGTATTTGTTTAAAGAAATGCATCAAGCGATTGATACTGTGCAAACTTTCATTGGTTTTTGAATTTAAATCCGCGCATGTTCCGAGTTCCTTAAGAACATTTTTCATTGCTTGCGATGTGTTCTTTTCCTTCTCATCTAATTTGCCACCAGCAAAAACGCGGTGTGAAAAGGCATCAAGCGTTTCCTCGACCAACTCCATATTATGGGCAACACGGGTAATCATCTCTTCCAGCAATCCTTCCAGAGCCTGTGCTGAAGTACGGAACATGTCGGGAAATGTTTGAATCCTCTGGGCAAAAATATTAAAGGAAGTTGGTGAAATATCGCGGATGGTTATAAGTGAATCAGGCGTTAATATAAAAGTTACCGCGCTGATATTGGGGTAGCTGCTTTCATGTTTGGTTATAATCGCAGCGGTCATGTAGGCAACATTGTTCTCAACATAAAGACGGTTTAATATATTGTTTTTCCATACGTCATTTTTGGAAGGAAGATTGATGTGGCAATGCTGCTGGATTAAATCCAAATCATGGCTGTTAGCTGACTGAGCATCAATCCACACCGCGCTATCAGGTATGCTTTCCTTCTCTGCTAATTTTTTGCAAAGTATAGAATTATCCTGCCTGTAAAACGCTGTAATCATAAATTTACCTATTGGTTTAGGTAAGAATTTTAGCAATTACTGGTTAATTTTATGTGTAAAGGTAATTAAGGGTTTATGAAGAAAACCGCATAATTGTGTTGTTCCCACCAAGTTCTTTCAAACAAGGTTGGAAGGGGATGGCGTTAAAATTACTGTTTGCTTAACAACCGCAATCTCAGCGCGTTTAGCTTAATAAAGCCTGCCGCATCCTTCTGGTCATAAGCTCCGGCATCATCCTCAAAAGTAACGTGTTTTTCGCTATACAGGCTCTTTGGCGATTTGCGACCAACTACGGTTGCGCTGCCTTTATAGAGCTTGATACGAACTGTGCCACTCACGTTGCTTTGCGATTTATCAATAAGTGCCTGCAACATCTCGCGCTCAGGACTCCACCAGTAGCCGTTATAAATCAGTTCGGCGTAGCGTGGCATGAGTTCGTCTTTCAGATGTCCTGCGCCTCTATCCAGCGTCAGGCTTTCCATTGCGCGGTGGGCGACAAGCAAGATACTTCCGCCAGGTGTTTCATAAATTCCGCGTGATTTCATACCGACATAGCGGTTTTCAACTAAATCCAAACGCCCGATGCCATTTTCACCGCCGAGTTTGTTTAAATGCGTAAGCAAAGTCGCTGGTGACATTTTCACACCGTCAATTGCCACTGCATCGCCACTTTCAAATTCAACCTCGATAATCGTGGCTTTGTCGGGTGCTTTTTCTGGTGATACGCTACGGACGAACATATCTTCATGCGGTGCTTCCCATGGGTTTTCCAGAATTTTGCCTTCATAGGAAATATGCAGGAGATTGGCATCGGTGGAATATGGTGCTTCCCCGCGCTTATCCTTAGCGATTGGTATCTGGTGCTTTTCCGCGTATTCAATCAGTTTAGTGCGACTGGTCAAATCCCATTCCCGCCACGGCGCAATTACCTTTATATCTGGCTTCAGAGCGTAATAGCCCAGTTCAAAACGCACCTGATCATTGCCTTTGCCAGTTGCGCCATGCGCCACCGCATCTGCTCCAGTTTTAATAGCGATCTCAATCTGTTTTTTGGCAATAAGCGGGCGGGCTATGGAAGTTCCAAGCAAATAAGTGCCTTCGTAAAGCGTGTTGGCGCGGAACATCGGAAATACATAATCACGCACAAATTCTTCACGCAAATCTTCAATAAAAATTTCCTTCGCGCCCATCATCTCGGCTTTTTTGCGAGCCGGTTCGACTTCCTCGCCTTGCCCTAAATCAGCAGTAAAAGTAACGACTTCGCAGCCGTAAGTATCCTGCAACCATTTAAGAATTATAGAGGTATCCAGACCACCAGAATAAGCCAGCACCACTTTTTTTATCTTTTGTGACATTTTATCCGTTCTCCGAAGATTTTATGTGAATTTTAGTTGTGAAGGAGGTCTAATAGCATATTATTAGTTATTTCAAATAATAACTTTACAGAATTACTATAAATCATCAAGCAACCAGACTTTTTTCTACAAATCTTTTTAGTCTAAATCACTGAAATTTAAACCTAAGGGAGCAGCTTTGAGTGGTTTGGGTTAAGGCATAAGCGGAAGATGCCACACAGCCAGCAACTGCGGATACTGTTGTCCAGGAAGCGTAGAGATTCAGGTTGGCGGCACCGTTAATGGCAAACACTGTACCACTGCCCGGCAATCCATTATCTATTTTGCTGTCTATAGCGTAGGCTTCCTGCGCGGTTAGTGCGTTGGCGTTAGTGCTATGCGCCCCGCCTCCTGCACCACAACCACCAAGTGAAGTCAGGTTTACTATTAGGAAATAATTTACGCCATTACCTGCTGTATTTGCTTCCACGTAGCCTTTACCTATTTTTGATGCTGGGAAAAAATTTTCAGCAGTGCCACCAGTCCCACATTCAGCGGCGGTATTGAGTAGTGAGCCATAAGCCCCATCAATTATCTGGGCATCACTTAATTGTCGCCAGAACATAAACGGTTCACCCGCCAGATTTGTTGAGCTTGCGTTGCGGGAATTTATAATACCATTATTATCACCATAACCAGGATTTGCTAAATAGGGAGCATAGGTGATTGCATAAAGACCAAATCCTGACGCGTCAGCGCGGGTTAAATCACCGGGAAGTCCACCATATTTTGTTCTGAAAGTATGCACTGTTGCGTTATATTTTTCAATCTGACTCACCTGCGCGCGGATGCCTGCCGAAGCAATCAAATCGCGACCAACCAGCACACCGCCGATAATAAGCCCGATTATGACAATCACGACCGAAAGTTCGATTAGGGTAAAGCCTTTCATAATCGTTACAATATCATTATAAAATAATCAGGCAACCAGACTTTTCTCCACGAAACTCTGCAGGCGACGGGTGAAGGCGGCGGTGTCGGTAATTTCTTCACCTTCTAAAATACGCGCCTGATCGAACAGCAGCCACACCGCATCATCTATATTCGCTTCCGGTTTTTCAGCCAGATGGCGGATAATTGGATGGCTCGGGTTGATTTCCAGAATCTTGGCGGCGGCGGCGGCAATCTGTTTTTGCTCAATCAGGAAACGCTCCAGCCGGAAATCCATCCCGCCTTCTTTGGTGGCGAGGCAAACCGCGCTTTGCCCAAGTTTCTGCGTGGTGCGGACTTCGCTCACTGCATTTCCGAGTATGGATTTAATGCGTTCGCATAGTTTGCTGATATTTTCCTTGGTTTCCGGTTCTTCTTTTTTATCTTCCGGCTTTTCGCTTTTGATATTTTCCAGATTTATATCGGCGCGGGTGATGGATTTAAACTGCTTGCCTTTATAATCAAGCACTACATTCACCCAGAAATCATCGACATGATCGGTTAGCAGCAATACTTCAATGCCACGTGAGGTGAAACCTTCAAGCTGAGGGCTTTGGCGAAGAGCGTTAAGATTTTCGCCGGTCAGGTAAAATATATTTTCCTGCCCTTCTTTCATGCGTGAAATATAACCATCAAGGCTCACCAGATTTTCATCTTCAACAGCACTGGAACTGAAACGGCAGACATTCAGAAGCTGCTCCCTTGGGCTGTAGGCTTCACATAAACCTTCTTTGAGAACTGCGCCAAAATTTTTCCAGAAAGGTTTGTAAGCTTCTTCATCGCCTTCTGCTTTTTTAGCAAGCTCTGTAAGGAATTTTTTAGTAAGTGCGTCTTTAATCTTCGCCAGCATCGGGTTGTTTTGTAGGGTTTCGCGGCTGATATTAAGCGGTAGATCTTCGGAATCCACCACGCCACGCAGGAAACGCAGGTAAGACGGAACTAAATTGGCATGTTCTTCGGTGATAAACACGCGCTTAACATAAAGCTTCACCCGCGATTTGCGGTCAGGATGAAATAGATCCATCGGCTTACTGGATGGAGCAAAAAGCAGGCTTGTATATTCCAGCTTTCCTTCGGCTTTATTATGCAGCGTCATCCACGGTTCATCGGGCAGATGAGAAACATGGTGATAGAATTCTTTATATTGCTCAAGAGAAATATCATTTTTTGAACGCATCCACAGGGCAGATCCGGTATTAGCCTGATCACGGTTTTTATCTTCATCGAGAATATATATAGGGAAGGAAATATGGTCAGAATAAGTCTGTACAATGTGGCGGATGCGGAAACTATCGACATAATCATCCTCTCCGTCCTTCAAATGCAGGGTGATTGATGTGCCACGTGGGGCTTTGTCGGTTGGCTTCACTGTGAATTCACCCACACCATCCGATTCCCAGAGGAAGCTTTCATCTGAACCGGCTTTGGTGGATATTACAGAAATTTTATCAGCAACCATGAATGAAGAATAAAAACCAACGCCGAACTGCCCGATAAGCGGCATATCTTTTTTTGCATCACCGGTTATTTTGCTGACGAATTCCTGCGTGCCGGATTTGGCAATTGTTCCCAGATTGGCGATTAATTCATCGCGGCTCATGCCGACACCACTGTCGGTTATGGTCAGAAGTTTTTTATCCTTGTCGATGTCAATGGTTATGGAAAGTTCCGAATTATTTTTGATAAGTTCCGGCTGCGTTATCGCGGCGTAGCGCAATTTATCACAGGCATCGGAAGAATTGGATATCAGCTCACGCAGAAAAATATCCTTATTCGTATATAATGAATGAATCATTAATTGTAAAACTTTGCTTATTTCCGCACCGAATTTATGTTTTTCTTCATTTTTTTCAGTCATAATCGTTTTTTAACCCTTGTATTATGTATAAAATTTAAGGTGTATGTTATTAAGTTTATAAGTATAATGTATATTGCCATTAGATATGGTTAGAATATGAAAAATGTCAAGATTAGCTATTAATATGGATGGGATATGAATCTAACTTCAAATTATTTGCCCTTATTATCATTGGTTATAGGTGTTTCTGCAAGCTTTGCTGCGTATGGTGCTGATGCTCCTGCGGGGGAGCAGGTTGTGCAAGAACCAGCCGCGATAGCTCCAACGCTGATAGCTGTGCCACCAGCGATAGAGATGCCAGTTACCGCGACTCCAGTGCCAGCAAATCCTTCTGCCACTTCTGCTGCAACTACTCCTACAACTACTTCTGCAACTACTCCTGAAGCTGTTGAGAAAAAACCTGATTCTGCCCCAAAACCAGTTCTAAGTGAAAAGGAACAGAAAAAATTACGTGATGAAATCATATACCGTACCAGTCTTGGGCGCGCTTCGGATGTTAAGATATTGCTGGAGCAGGGGGCTTCGGTAGATGAAACCAATCAATCAGGAGTGCCGCTTATTTCCCTTGCTTCTTCCCGTACTGATGCACAGGGAATTGATGTTGTAAAAACCCTTCTGGAAGCCGGTGCTGATATTAACAAGGTGGATTCGCGTGGCAGAAATGCCTTATTCTACTCTGCTAAATCCGGTAATAGAAAAACTGTTGAATATCTTTTAGCCAAGAACATAAAATATGCAGCTGTTGATTCCGCCGGTTATAATGCCCGGGTGATTGCTTATCAGACCGGCAATAATGAGATCGTTGAAATACTGGATGGTTTTGTACGCGGTCAGAACGAAGCGGTTCGCAAACAATATGACGAAGCTAATAAAGAAATTGCTGAGAAATATAAGCAATTTAATGATAAAATACAGGCGCAATTAAAAAAAGAAGCTGATGAACAGAATAAAATAAAGCGGGCGGCATCTCAGACGGGAGCTATTCAAGAAGCTGTGCGTGGCCTGTCTTTTTCAAGCTGTTCTGCTTCTTACTGGCAATTCTGTTATACGGTTAAGCAACAAACGCAATTTGATGCAAAAGGTATTGTAAATAATATTAATTCTCAGAATAACCGTGCTACGGAATTTCTTAATTCTCTGATAAAAACATATTATATCAGATCGGATGTCGCTCAGAATATTCTGACCGTTTCGGCTGACGTTATTAAGACACAGCTCTCGGAATTTGCAACTAATGAGGAACGGAAGGATAATGGCATTGGAACCGTTGATGATATGCAAAGACGGTGCTCCCTGATTGCGGATACCTGGCAGGCTGCTCCAAAAAAGGCGGATAAATAGGTGGTATAGTAATTGCCATATCCTAATAGCGTGGCATAAAACCGGTGTTAATTAGTCTATTCCATTCCTTAAAAGCTACGGTGTGCGCGTGACCCAGATTTTTTGAGAGGTGAATTGCAGAAGGATTGGCGATTTCCTTCCATACTTTCTCAGGCTCTACATGGCTGGTTTGTCCTTGTTCATTACGTATTTGCATGGTTTCTGGCTTGTCATTTATATAAATGATATTATCGGTATTTTTATTAGGGCTATCCTGTTCTGGCTTGTCAGCCTCCTGTCCTCTTACACGCCCTATCCTTGCCCAATCCGCGGTGATTAATGACATTGGGTGCGGCATATCATGGCTTATGAGTATTGTATCTTCCGGAAGATGGAAAACTGGCTTGCTATGTAGTTCTGCTAACCCTTTGCAGGCATTTTTGATGGCTTGTACTGTTGGAAGATCGGTTGGATCTGAGTTATTGGTCTTTTTATAGTCGCCATAATATGAGTATTTCTGACCGTTATGATTTACTATTACAACAGCATTATGTCCATTAAGTTTTGCTTCTGTTGATGCTTTATCTTTTTCCTCAACTTTCTTTGCGTGCTGCTCTATTCCTCCGACGGTCATCAACCTATATTGATCTTCGTCAGAAAAGCCTACATTTGCTGCATCTTTACGGGTTGCCGCAAAATATATCTTATCGACTTTGCAGCCTGTTGCTGCTGACAAGCACATAGGGCAACATTCACAAGAGGTAATTAATGTTAAATCGCTTAAGTCGGTACGTTTCAGACGTTCAGAAGCATCGCGGATTGCTATCATTTCAGCATGAGCTGAAGGGTCACTATTAAGGACTACATGGTTTGTTCCGAACCCAACAACTTTTGGGATTCCATCTTCAGTTTTGAAATCAACCAGCATAGCTCCAAATGGTCCACCTTCAAGCCTGCTCGCGCCTTGGAAAGCGGCTGTTCCGGTGCGGCGCAACAGACGGCTTATTAATTGTTCTTTGGCTTCCGGAGTATTTAAAGAGTTTTCTTTGCAATAATTATTAATTTCGTGATTTAATTCGTTGATATATTTATCTGGCTGCAAGGTAGAACGGTGGTAATTGTAATTTTCTTTTGGCATTTTATTTGTTCCATATCTTCTATGAGGCGATAATTAAAACTTCAGGAAGATTAACATAACTAATCTTTATATAAATGTTACATTTACATGAAGATTAATAGTGGTATAAGATGGCTGTTGCATAACCAACAGAAATATAAAAAGAAAATGGAGCGGGAGAAGGGATTCGAACCCTCGACATCAACCTTGGCAAGGTTGCACTCTACCCCTGAGCTACTCCCGCTTATAAGGATATATAAGCTATATATCGGGTAATGAGGAAACGGATAATATGCATTCTTTTCTACTTTGCAAGTATTTACTTTACATAAAAAACAATGTTATACTCTTCTCATTTCAAGAATTGGCTTCGTTAACCTTCAACTCGTGTAGTTTTTCTACACTTCGTCTCGGTTGTCTAGCCAATTCTTGAACTGCTTTGAGTATAGAATACAGACTACTTAAATTAACTGGAGTGATATGAGTAAATTGGATCGTAAGCTTCTGGATATTCTGGCTTGCCCCTTGTCAAAAGGACCGCTGAGCTATGATGAGGAAAAGCAGGAATTAATCAGCGATAAGGCTGGGCTTGCCTTTCCGATTCGCGAAGGGATTCCTATTATGCTGGTTGAAGAAGCACGGAAATTGAATAAAAATTGATAACATGTTTAAAATTGGAGTTTTTTATGCCTAAAATATTATTAGCTGCAATTGTTCTGATAGGGCTTTCTTCCTGTTCTAACCCTCGTCCAGACCTTAAAAGCCCTTGCGTTGGCGCGGAAGGCAGCCCTTGCGAACGCCGTGCAGTAAATAATGACCACGCTTAATTAAGGCTTAAGGTTTAGGGCTTAAGGCTTAAGCTATGGGGTTATTCGGCAGCCTTTCGGGCTATTTCTGATAATTCTTCTTCGCTAAGGGGAGCATTGCGGATTCCATCTTTGCCCGAAAGCCAGACCAGCGACAGGTTTTTAGGGTCGCGGGCGAAAACGCGCTCTTCTCTCAGCATGCCTATATTAGGTGGAATGGTGTTCTTGGCAAGCCCAGCGACTGTATAATGACCATCACGGTACATGCCTATAATAATGCGTGGACGGTCGACAAATGCCTGAGATCCGCTCAGAAAATCTATAATGTCGCTTAATGACTTTGGTGTTTTACCTCGTTGCAGAGGATGGACAACCAGAACTGCCGTGTTCTTTTCGACGGCAAATTCCTCCAGCGCATCGAAGAAATTATTTACTAAGTTAATATCATTTTCATCACCACCCAGATATTTACGTGATGGATCGACTATCATCAACGGCACATCGGGAATTTTTTTCAGGTGGCGCAGATATTGTGTAAAGCTAACATTCTCACCAAAATCAGTTCGCCGAAACATAAGACGTATAGAGCGTTCATCCGGATCAATAATTGAAGCACGGGCATTGAAAATCTGTGGACCATCTTCACCAGAGAAGAAAATATTGATACCATTACATTGTTCTAATTCCAGTGGCTGTCCAAGCCATTTTGCGGGTTCTTCGCCTTGTTTGTAATCACTTGAGGCAATAACACCAAGCTGATGCACCAGAGAGCTTTTCCCACAACCTGCCACTCCTGCCAGCAAACTCACCGAACCACGCGGAAGTATACCAGGCACGATAAATTCAAATAAATTTTTTGTGGAATCATTTTTTTCCATTCTTAAAGGACCGGTTGCATCGAACAGGTCAATATCGCGGGCAACAAGATTAAAGAAGCGCAAATTCTTTTCTATATTTTTAGTGTCTGCACCAAATTTTTTGTATAGCGAATGAATCCTGTCATAAGCATTCCAGCATTTATTAGCATCAAGAACCTGCTGGTTTGAGATAGTGTTTTTCCTGACAAATTCATCCAGCACTGCCGGTTTTGTGAAATCAATATTTTCCGGAAATAAATCGGCAATATCCGGCTGTTCAAACAGACCATTGTTAGTTAAGTAAGAAATGCCTGATAAAAAATATGACTTAGAATACAGGTCGCTTTTAACATCAACAATTTCATAAAGATCATTGCAGCACTCCACAGTTTTTCCATCTGCTTCCGGCTTTTGAACAGTATCAAGAAAAGCAATGGCTTTCAACCCGGCTTTATCGCTGCCACCACGGTGAAAATTTGTAGAGAGTACACCTGTTTTCTCTAGGCGTTCCGCAGGCTGGTCTGCCAATATGTCAATACCCAGAATTAGAGAAGTACACCATGCAATTCCAGAGCCTATTGGTTTATAACTTCCGTTAGCTTCCTTGCTATGGATTATCGGATTAAGCAGCATTGGGCTGTTTGGCAAACGTCCATTATTATAATGTTCCAAAATGGTATCAATAGCGGTTTGATTATCACCCGCACCAAACCAGAAGGTCATGCCGGCGTCTTTACTGCGGAAAGGAATCTGCTCGGCATTAGTGTATAAGCACATGTAACCATCAAGACCGACATTTTTATGCGCCGCCCATAGCAGGTTTAATTCATTTCTTATTGTATCGCTAATTTTTTTGGTAGGAGAAGTCATAAAATTACATGGTGGTTATTGCTTTAATAATAGGATATTTATACCTTATCGGGGTTAAAATACTATGAATTCAGCAGTAAATTGTTATAGTTTTCCAGCAAATGCCAGCTTTTTACACAGTTTGGCAAGATGGGTTTTGAGCAATTACGATACATTATCATATACGAAAATACTAATATTATTGCCAAATAGACGCTCTTGCCGTTCCCTGCGTGAGGCTTTCTTGGACTGTTCTGGCGGAAAACCTATGCTTTTGCCGCGAATACAACCTATTGGGGAAACCCAAGAAGAGGAATTCTGGGGCGGTATAGAGGGAATGAATACCTATATACCCCAACCGATTAACCCTGTACGCCGGCATTTCCTGCTCATGCGCCTGATTATAGGCTTTGGGCATAAAAATATTGGAATGATTTCCATTAATCAGGCGGCGGAACTGGCAAGGCAGCTTATTAAATTCATGGATGAAGTTAACCGCGAGGGGCTTAGCTATGATAAACTTACGAATCTGGCACCGGAAAACCTCGCCAGCCACTGGCAGCAGACATTGGAATTTCTCAGCATAATTTCCAAACAATGGCCTAGACTCTTGGAAGAAGAGGGGACGATTGACGCGGTGGTTTACCGCAACCAGTTGCTTTATCATTTAAGCAAAATGTGGGAAAAATCTCCGCCGGATTATCCGGTTATTGCTGCCGGTTCAACCGGAAGCCAGCCTGCTACGGCAAACTTGCTTAAAACAATAGCCGGGCTGCCAAATGGCAAGGTTATTCTGCCATTTCTTGATAAAGAGATGCAGGAAGATGAATGGAAGGAGGTTACTCAAACCCATCCGCAATACGCTCTGAAGCAGTTACTGGAGAAAATTGGGATTGAGAGGAGGCAGGTAGGTATTATCAGTCATTGCGAGAGTAACGAAGCAATCCAGTCTTATCAAACAAGTGAATGGATTGCCACGTCGGCTACGCCTCTTCGCAATGACATTGACAAGCAAAAATATCTGCGTGCTATATTTTCGCCACCAGCAACGACTACCAACTGGTCAAAAATCGAGCTGCCGGACCCGGAATGTCTGGATTATATAAGGCTCATTGAGGCGGATACGTTATTTGATGAGGCGAGGGCTATAGCCATAGCCATGCGCGAAGTTCTGGAAACGCCAGCAAAGACAGCGGCTCTTGTAACTCCGGATCGCACATTGGCGCGGATGGTTTCTGTACAACTAAAGCGTTTTGGGATTATGGTTGATGATTCGGCGGGGAAGCAGCTTGCCAGCTCGCCGTCAGCTTGTTTTCTACGCTTGATCGTGGAAATGATAGCTTCACGTTTTGCGCCAGCAACTTTGCTTGCGGTTCTGCGACATCCGCTGGCAGCAGCGGGGATGAACCCTGCTAGATGCCGTTTTCTATCGCGGGAGCTGGAATTATTATTGCTGCGTGGGATTCGTAGGGAAGACGGCATTGCGGGATTGCGCAAGGCGGCAATTATTCATAAAAAAACGTCAAAAGAATTGCTGGATTTGCTTGAGAATCTGGAAAAAGAATCAGAATCATTCCTGAGTTTGATGCGGCAACATCATAATGCAGCATTGCAGCAGTTGCTTAGCGCGCATATAGGTTTTGCCGAATGGATGGCGGGGAGTGATACTGAATCTGGCACGCAGCGTTTATGGGCAGGAGAAGATGGTAACGCTCTTGCCGAAATCGTGGCGCAGTGGAACTTGCAGGCGGAGCTGCTTCCGGTTGTTGAAGCGATGACCTATCCAGCGTTGTTTGATTCATTGCTGGCTGCTGAGATTTACCATTCGCAGTTTGGTCTGCATCCACGGTTACATATTCTAAGCCCGATGGAGGCGCGGTTGCAGCGTTATGATCTGGTGATAATGGGTAGCCTTAATGAAGGTATGTGGCCGAACAGTTCGCCGCCAGATCCGTGGATGAGCCGACCGCAACGCGCGGCTTTCGGTTTGCCATCTGCTGAGCGGGCTGTGGGGCAGGGCGCGCATGATTTTGTCATGCAGCTATTCGCGCCGGAAGTGTTGATAACAAGGGCGCGGAAGGTAGAAGGAACGCCAGCTATTGCCTCGCGTTGGTGGGTGCGGTTGCAGACGCTTATTGGCGGGCGTATGCCGGAAATTTTTGCCGGAATGAATGATGATGGTTATTTCCTTGCAGCGAAAAATATTCTGGAGCAACCAATATCACTGCCGCCAATTTCCGCTCCTGCTCCGACTCCTCTATTTTCTGCCCGTCCTCGCGAACTGCGGGTTACGGCGATTGATGCGCTGCTTAATAATCCCTATAGCATCTATGCGCGCTATATCCTGAATTTGCGTAAGCTTGATGATATTGATCGTGAACCGGACGCAGCGGATTTTGGCAATATAGTGCATAAGGCGTTGGAAAAATTTACCAGATCTTTTCCGGATAATCTGCCGGATGCGCCGTACGAAAAGCTGCTTGCCTGCGGGCGTGAGGCTTTTGCTGATTTTATTGATAGGCCAGCGGTTGCCTGTTTGTGGTGGCCACGTTTTATGTCGATGGCGACATGGTTTATTGCTGAAGAAGAAAAGCGGAGGGGCTTGATTGAATCGGTGCATAGCGAGGTTAATGGACGCTGGGATTTTGCAGTGGCGGGCAAGGATTTTTCCTTAAAAACCCGCATTGACCGGTTGGAGAAGTTGCCATCCGGCGGTTATAATTTGATTGATTATAAAACCGGAATTGTGCCTAAGACCGGGCTTTCCAACCAATTGCCGCTGGAGGCGTTGATTGTGCGCTATGGGAAATTGTCAGGCGATGTGCCGCCGGGGATGGCGGAGCAGATGGAATATTGGAAACTTTCCGGCAGTGAAGGCAAATGCGAAATTACATACTCGAAGGCTGATATAGAAGAAACCAGGAAAATGCTGGAAGAGTTAATCATGAAATTTGATGATGAATCCACGCCCTACAACGCGCAATCGGAAGGGATGCCCGCGCGTTATAATGATTATGAACACCTGACCCGCCGGAAGGAATGGGAGGGGGGTTAGCTGCCGGGCGTAGCCCGAGATGTTTGTTGTGATTTTGAAGATATATGCTGGTTTGCTACAACATCAGAAGTTGGTGCAGGGATGCCAAAATTATCAAATTGTTTTGCTATTTCCGCTGCCATACGCTTATCAGCCTCACTGAGGACAGACCCAACTTCTTTTTTTGAAGGTTCTTTTGATCCGGAAATAGCCTTAGCAGCCTCATTTGCAGCATAGCCAATCGGACCCATAATTCCTACCATGCGGTCAGCACCTTTTGGTAGTTCTTTAGGAGCTTTGTCTATAGCTGCCTCTGCTAATTGCGGAGCTAAAATACCTATACCAGCTCCAATACCAAGCTTGATTTTAGGGATTTTATCCCCTAGTTCCCTTATTTCGGAAGCTGTTAATTTTTCACCAAGTACTTTTATGGTTTTTTCAAGTTCGGCAGATTTACTTACATGTTCTGCTGTAAGAGCCTTTAAATCTTCTACAGTTGCTGGTTTTTGAGGTTGCTCGATTACTTTTGGTTTAGATGATTCGACTTTTTCTTTTACATGCTGTAATGCTTTATTTGTATCAAGATTTTCACCATAGCCGGGAACTGTAATTTTGCCATCTTGTTGTGTAATGTGTATTGGCTTACCACCGATATCAACACTTGTGGTAACCACGCCATTATGTGCTTTTACTTCATAATTAACTGGTTTTCCTGATGTATCCTTTGTATTATTTATACCATCAAGTAAAAATTGATTGTCTATTAAGGATTTAAAAGTGACCTCAGCTTGCTTTGGGCTGCTAGTCCTGCCAATTTCTTTGCCAGAATCTGTTTGGAATCTGACATCTCCCTCTTTTCCCATTACTACGGTAAGTCTGTCACCACCACCAACTAAAACTAGTGTTTTTATTGTTGTAGTGCCATTTCTGGTTTTAAAATTGTCTTTGTCAGAAATTTGCCTATCAAGTTCTCCTAATAACTTTTCATGTATTTTTTTATTAGACCCTGTAATATCTTCTACAAGTGGTCCTGATCTTGGAATTTCAAGCAACCCACGAGCATAACCTGTTGCTTGTTCTATTTTGAGGCTATATTCAACAATTTTAATACGGGCGCTAGGATTTTTTTCGTAAAATTCTTTGGAAAAAGTTCTGCCTTGCTCTATATCTTTAATTATTGGTTTCTGCATTGATATTTCAACGCCACCATTACCGTAAGTTGTAAACTTTAAAGCTTTGCCGTCTTTCCCTTGAATATTGGTCACTATCTCAATATTGCCACCAACAGCATCGTATGCGCCAACTGACCATTTAAGACCAGATCTGCTTTTCTTCATTTCTTCTAATTGTTCGACTATTTCCTGAGATCTTTGGCTTTTTTTGTCAAGCGGGGGATGATCGCTTCCCCTGTCATGAGCGGTTACAGATTTTAATAGTTGATCAAATTGCTTCTTAAAATCTGGATGATCACTTGTTACTGTATATATTTCCGGACCACCGCCACGCCGAATTTGTTCTGGTTCTTTTTGTTGTTCTGGCTCGGGCTTTGATCTATCTCTTTTAGTTTTTTCTTGCCTTAGTTCAAGTTTCATAGCCATAAGGTTCTCCAATGGTTTGTCTATTATATTTAATCCTAAAAAATTATTATCTATATTTAACGATTGTTCAATTAGAGAATTATGAAGAATTTGTGACAATCTAACGATTTTCAGAGCTATTTAATAAAAGTGTAACCCATTAATTTTTCGTGTCACCCCGTATTTATTGCGGGGTCTGGGGTAAAGTCCACTGGCTGTGGGCTCTGCTCCAGATACCGCAACAAGTGCGGTATGACAAACCAATACGTTACAAGATTATTAAATCGCCCTAAACGATTTTTTCTAATGCATGCTGGCGAGTTGTGAATTAAGGCGCAGGACGCGTTCATATAATTCAAAGGTACTGTCGAGCAGGTAGCAGACATAAGGCGGCAGGACACCATGCAGGACTTTGTTGTCAACGCGGCAGATATTTTGAAATTCAAGACCGTAATGTGCGGATTCTTCAACGGCTATTTGTCCGGCGGCTACACCGCGCTGGGCAAGTATCCATGACATGACGCAGGAAAGGCGCAGCGTAATCCGCGACATTTCGCAGGCATAGATAGATTTGGTGCTTATATCCAGTTTTTTCTGATCTTCTGCGCCGAATTCGGAAAAATATTCTTGTGCTTCACACAGCAGCGTCATAGCATCATTATATACGCTGGGCATAAATAATATATTTTGCGAAATTTGCTCTTTAGGTGTATCTGAGTTTACTTCCATTCATGTCCTACTTATTTATTAAATACAGCTCATTATAACATTAATTTTACTTATTTAATATTAATCTTTTATGACATTTTATTTATTTTATTAATTATTTAATATTATATGCTTAATAAAAAAGTTAATGTTATTAGCGATGAAAAGGCAAATATTGCTTTTAATACAGAAGCTTGTGTATTTGTTACCGCAAATGCCGGTTCCGGAAAGACCAGTTTACTAACTAATCGTGTTCTCAGCTTATTGCTGCATGGGGTCGAGCCAGGCAAAATTTTATGCCTGACCTTTACTAATGCGGCGGCGGCGGAAATGTCTAACCGTATCTTGCAAGCTCTGGGTTCATGGGTGATGGCGGATGAAGAAAAGTTATCAGCGCAGCTTGCTAAGCTAACTTCTGGGAATGTTACTAATTCTTTACTGGATAATGCCCGCAGTTTATTTGCCCGGGTTCTGGAGTCGCCACAGGGCATAAATATCCAGACGATTCATGGGTTTTCGCAATCATTGCTCAGGCGTTTTCCTTTAGAGGCGGGAATCAGTCCGCATTTTAAAGTGATGGATAGCAGGAGTGAACAGGAAGTTCTGACAGAGGCGCGCCTGCGCTTATTTAACAATGCTCGAAAATCCGATTCCACTATCCAGAAATCTCTCGATAATCTGGCGCGAGAGGTCAGTGAATATGGTTTCCATAAATTAATGAGTGAGATTGTAGAAAATAAGGATAAATTTCGTCATATATTGCAGGAAATGGAAGCGTTATCTGCGATCCGGCACAGGCTATATAAACTTTTTAAAATTGAAGAAGGCATCAGTATTGAATTGCTCTTAAACCAATTTTTTAACTATAGCGAAGAACGGTCTGGAAACTTACGAAAAATAGTTGAGGCATTACAAAAATCAGACAAAGACACAGACAAAAAAACTGTGCAGTCACTTGAAAAATGGATGGCAAATCCGCAGGCAAAGATGGATTTATATGAAGAATATATAGATTGTTTTATTACGGAAAAAGGCTCTGCTCGAAAAAAGATTTTTACCAAGGAAGCTTTAACTGATGCAGAACTGATAGACGAACTTATGGCTGAACAACAACTTGTTTGTGAGTTTGCTGATAAATTATGCGCGTTTTCGGTGGTTCAGCACAGCATGGATGTTATGCAGGTGGCGGAAGGCTTGCTTGCTGAGTATGAGGCTATCAAGCGCGGTCATGCGTGGATGGATTATGATGATTTGATTGCAACCGCCTGTGAATTGCTAACGCGCGCGGGAATGTCGCCATGGGTTTTGTTTAAACTTGACGGTGGAATAGACCATATTTTGGTGGATGAAGCACAGGACACCAGCCCGCAGCAATGGATGATCATTGACGCGCTCACGCAGGAATTTTTTGCCGGGCAGGGAGCTAAAGAGATTGATCGTTCATTGTTTATTGTTGGTGATGAAAAACAATCAATATTCAGTTTTCAAGGTGCTAATGTCAAAGAGCTGGCACGGATGCAGAAACATTTTGCCGAGTTAATCACAGCTTCGCAAAAACCGATGCATTTTTTGTCACTGACCAAATCATACCGCTCAACCAATCAGGTTTTAAGGGTTGTGGATGCGGTTTTCGCAAGGCAGGAAACGCGTGCCGGCGTTACGTCGGAAGATGCTGAATTTACCCATATCCTCACCCGAATAGGACATGAAGGATTGGTGGAGCTATGGCCACTCATACAGCCTCAAGATTCTCCGTCATTGCGAGGAGGCATAGCCGACGTGGCAATCCAGAAATCTAATTCTATTGAAACTGCTGGATTGCTTCGTCCAGAAAGTTTCTGGACTCGCAATGACGAAACTGCCACGCCAGCGACAAAGTTAGTACGCCACATTGCCGATAAAATCCAAAGTTGGATTGAAACTGGTGAGGCTCAGGCCGGTGATATAATGATTTTGCTGCGTAGCCGTACGTTATTTGCCGATAAACTAGTGCGGGCGTTGAAGAGGCGTGGAGTTCCGGTGGCGGGAAGTGACCGTATGGCTCTTAATGATAATCTTGCCGTACAGGATTTAATAGCTCTCGGGCAGGTTATGTTATTGCCCGATGATGATCTGACTCTGGCAGCCTGTCTAAAAAGCCCGATATTTGATTTCAATGAAGAAGATTTATTTGCACTTGCCTATAATCGAGGCGAAAAAACATTATGGCAATGTTTATCACAGTCGCCGAAATTTGCAGATAGCTATGAATTGCTCACAGAAATGCGCGCTAAAGCCGATTTCGTTCCGCCATTTGAATTCTACTCACACCTGCTCGATACTAAAGGGATGCGCAGGAGATTTATTGGCAGGATGGGTGAGGAATATGCTGATCCTATTGATGAATTTATGCAGCAGGCCTTGCTTTATGAGCGTTCACATCCGCCATCTTTGCAAGGTTTTATACATTGGCTTGTTGCTAGCAATAGTGAAATAAAGCGCGATATGGAGCAGGCAAAAAATGCAGTGCGGATTATGACGGTGCATGGTTCTAAAGGCTTGCAGTCTAAGATTGTGATTTTGCCGGATACTGTGGAAATTCCAAGGGAAAGTGGCAGTTTGTTATATCTGGATAATATCCCGCTGCGCTCGTTATCTGCCAAAAAAGATGATAAAATATGCCGTGAGTTGCGACACTATGAGCGAGAGGAAATGCTCAGCGAATATCGTCGTTTGTTGTATGTTGCGCTAACTCGTGCCGAGGATAGGTTGTATATTTGCGGGGCGACCGGAAAAGATAAAATCAATGAGCAGAGTTGGTATCAGCACATCAAAACAGGAATTGAGCAAATTGCAGAGAGTTTTGAAATGCCATGGGGGCAGGGGTTGCGAGTGGGGAATCTTCCAACCTGTCATCCTGTTTTTATAACTGGGTCTGAGAACAAAGCTAATGATGGCGTTTATAACACTAGATCCCCGCGCAAGGCGAGGATGATGGATTTTCTGCAAACGCCAGTGCCAGTTGAGCCTTCGCCGAGTAAACCTTTGACTCCATCGCGTATTTTATCTGAAGTTCCTGCCAGTGTTTCTCCGCTTTCCAAAAAACATGTATATGCTACAGGAAAATTTATTCATCGTTTGCTGGAATATTTGCCAGCACAGGAGCAAGATAAACGCGAGTCAATGGCAAGGTTTATCGCACGGAAATTTAGCACAGAGCTTTCGCAGGAAGTTATTGATAAAGCAATTTCCGATGCAATTTCGGTTATTGATAACCCTGATTTTGCGATGCTGTTTGGCAAGGATGCGTTGGCGGAAGTGCCAATTACCGGAAATATAGAAATTGATGGGAGCAATATCACAATTTCAGGGCAGATAGACAGGTTGTATATAGGTAAAAATGAAGTATGGGTTGTTGATTTCAAGAGCAACCAATCACCGCCGGATTCGCAACGGGATATTCCTGTTTCTTATGTCCGCCAGCTTGCTCTATACCGTCTACTGCTTACAAAAATTTACCCAGATAAAACAGTGCATTGTGCTTTGTTATGGACGGAAAATGCAAAATTTGATGTTTTACCTGAGGCACTGCTTGACGAAGTCAAACTAACTACTTACATATGATTTATACTAACTGAAAGGAATTATATGACTTTACACATTGATGATAGTGAATTTGATGCGAAGATAATTAAAGGTAACGGAGCTTTTCTGGTTGATTTCTGGGCGGAATGGTGTGGGCCTTGCCGTCAGATTGCGCCGATTCTTGATGAAATTGCCAAAGAGCGCGATGGTAAGATCACTGTTGTTAAAGTGAATATTGATAAAAATCCGGCAACACCACAGCAGTTCGGTGTGCGCGGTATCCCAACCCTGATTATTTTCAAGGATGGTAAGGCAGTTTCAACTAAAGTTGGGTCTCTTCCAAAAAGTAAGTTGCTGGAATGGATTGATTCTGTAGTTGCCTAGCAAGTATCGGCTGAATGTCTATACGTCCTGTTTTTGCTAACTCGCGGGTTTTCTTTTCCCAGAAATGCGGAGGCATGTCTGGTCTTGTCGCTATGTTTTTTTCAGATTTTGGGCTGCGGGTTGTTGTAGCGAGTGAGATTGAGTTTTATCTATTTGGTTCGCATGAACAAGATTTAGAAAAATTCTGGCGGGAGGTTAAATCTTCCTGCGCCAAAGCCGGTATAGAAATTTTTAGGATAGAAAAAGAGCGCGGTCATGAGCAGCATGAAGTGTCTCTTGCTCCAGATATGCCGGAAAAAATTGTACGCGATACGAATTTACTCAAGGATATTATAAGAAACATAGCAAATAAATATTTTTTTAATGCCAGCTTCGAGGCAAAGCCTGTCGCTGATGATTGTGGAAGTGGCTTACATATCCATATACATCTGGAAGATTCAAATAAAAATAACCAGTTTATAAAACAGGATGAAAAAATTAGTGACACGCTAAAACACTCTCTGGGCGGTTTGCTTCTATGGATGCCTGATACTATGTCGATATTTGCGCCAAAAGAAGAATCATATAAAAGGTTTGTTTCCGGAAGTAATGCGCCACTTACTATCAGCTGGGGAGCTAATAACCGCACTACTGCTTTGCGCCTTCCTGATTCCGCTTATGATAATAAGCGTATTGAACACCGCGTGGCGGGGGCGGATGCTGACGTTTTACAGGTGATGTATGTTATACTTGCTGCCATGCATTATGGGCTGGCAACGAAGGCGCAGCCGGATGGGCAGGTATATGGTGATGCCTCGCTTGATATGTATAGTAAACCTAGGTTTTCTAAGGATTTACAAACGGCAAACAAGCGGATGAAACAATCTATTTTTCCTATCAGAAATTATGGCATCTTAATCGATTCTTAACGTGTTCCTGCGAAAATTATTATAGCATTTTTAATTTTGCCTAACACATTGTACAAAAATGAATTCCATAAATATTACCGCAAAACGAGGTTTTACGCTTGTTGAGCTTGCTGTTGTTCTGATTATTATTGGTCTGATAACCGCTATTGGGGTATCTTCATCCAAAAATGCTATTGACATGGCTAAGCAATCAGCCACGGAAAACCGTTTTGACGCGATTGAAGATGCATTATTCGCATTCTGGAAAAAAAATGGCAGGATGCCTTGTCCTGCCGACTTAACATTGGCTGAAACTAATGCCAATTACGGCATAGAAGCGACAAGCTCAGCTACTTGTTCCGGAGGTGCGATATCTGCTAATTTTACATCAGCGACTAATCTTTATAAAGCGGTTGAAGGTGCTGTTCCGGTTGTAACTCTTGGATTGCCTAAAGATTATGTTTATGACGGTTGGGGAAAAAGAATAGCATATGCACTTACCCCTGCCTTTGCTCAGCCTGGCGTTAATTCCAGAATATTGCCCAAGAGCGGAACATGTTACGCTGATAATGGAATTACCGTAAAAGATGTTGCCGGTGGCATCCGTTCGGACAGTGCCGTATACGCTCTCATCAGTTCCGGAAAAAATGGGCATGGTGGTTATACGCCGGCGGGTAGCAGGTATAATGCCGTAAGTACCAATAGTGACGAGCAGGTTAACTGCCATTGTACCAGTGCTGCAGTAAATTCTACTTACGATGGTAATTATATCCAAAGAAGCCAGAATTTAAATTTTACTACTCTTGCAAATTATTTTGATGATGTGGTTAGGTTTAAGGAATTATGGCAGATTAATACGCCAGAAGATTCATTAAATGATGACGGATACCGTGGTCCTGATCTGGCGGTTGCTTATAGTGAAGCAACTAATGGAACAGTTTATACTTATAAAAACCAGTGTGGCAGCTTCGTAAAACAGACTAATTTGAGTCCTTTGCCGACACAAAAACCAATAGCTGCAGCTTTTACGGTGGGTAATAAGCACCTGGTTACCTATTCTGCTCTTGGCTGCAACCTGTATAAGGTGGCTAATGATGGAACGTTGGTGGATCAGGCTAACGCATTTACTACTACCTGTCCTTATAATTCTTCAGGCGCAATGGCACTTTCGGATAATGGTTATCTGGCTATTGCCGATACGGTTAATATAAAATTCTGGAAGCAAGGTATTGATAGTTTTTTAAAGATTTCTGCAGGAGATTTCTTAAGCTCCAATACGCTTATTTCTTTCTCTCCTGATGCAAAATATCTGGCGGTTTTGCCTACTGCATCGGGAACAACCGTTCCTCTTTATAAACGCAATGGAGACTCTTTTTCCTTATTTAGCGGTACTCCACCAACTCACGCTGGTGCTACAACAAAAAATTCTGTGGCTTTTTCACCGGACGGAAAATATCTGGCGGCAACATCAAGTGCTAATATTTACCTGTGGAGGGTGCTAGGAAATGGTACTTTTGTGGCACTTACCACTATATCACCGGCAGCATCCACAGGTCTTACTGGCGTTACTTTTTCACCGGATGGGCGGTATTTTGCGGTTGGCAGAGTTGAAACGCCATATGTAATTATTTATAAAATTGATGAGAATGATACATTTACCGCGTTAACTGCACCGACCGGAGTTCCGGCATCATCAACAGGAATTGGTTTCGCTTTCAGCAAGGATTCAAATTATCTGGTGATGGTGACGGCAAATACTACTAATCCGGCGATTTTATTCCAGAAAACCGCAGCCAGCAGTTTTCAATATATGTCGTACCCATTCCCTATTGGGGTTTCTCCAACTACTCCATTTGACAGCAAAGTCACTGGAGGAAGTGGCGTTTCCGTTGCTTTCAAGAGGTAGATTTATCCATTTCGCAGTAGCTTCTCGCCGGTTACTTCCGGCGGGAGCTTGAAGCGGGTATTTTCGCTGATTCCCGACAGGGTTTCGATAACTGTCTGGCGCAGGGTGGAAACAGCTTTCACTACATTCTGTACAAGATGTTCCGGAGCGGATGCACCGGCGGTTATGCCCACGGAAGTTATATTATCAAACCACCCAGGATTAAGATCTTTAGCATCGTCTATCAGATATGCCTTAGTGCAGATTTCAGCAGCAAGATCCCTCAGGCGGTTGGAATTTGAACTATTCGCCGAGCCGATAACCAGAAGAATATCAACCTGTTTAGCCAGATCACGCACGGCATTTTGCCTATTTTGTGTGGCATAGCATATATCGCGCAGTTCCGGCCCGGTAATGTTAGGAAAACGTTGCTTAAGGGCGGATATTATATCCTTGGTGTCATCTACGCTGAGAGTGGTCTGGGTGACATAAGCAAGTTTATCAGGGTTCTTTACATTCAGCTTGGCGACATCGCCAACATTTTGCACCAGCAATACACCATTTAGCACGCGCCCGCTCGTTCCTTCTACCTCCGGATGTCCTTCATGTCCGATGAGTATAATCTGTTTGTCGTCGCCTTCATAACGCTGTGCTTCTTTATGAACTTTGGTAACCAGAGGGCAGGTGGCATCAATTATAGGCAGGTCGCGGAGCTTGGCTGAATTCTCAACTTTTTCTGAAATACCATGCGCGGAAAAAATGGTTATCGCACCATCGGGAATTTCATCAACTTCCTGCACAAATATCACGCCTTTTTTACGCAAATCATCCACCACCCAGCGGTTATGTACTATTTCATGGCGGACATAAACCGGAGCACCGTATAAATTCAAGGCGCGTTCGACTATTTCAATGGCGCGGTCAACACCGGCGCAAAATCCGCGTGGTTCAGCCAGAATTATTTTAAGTTTGTTCATATATTCTTTTCTTTCTTCTCCCTCTCCCTCTGGGAGAGGGGCGGGGTGAGGGTATATCAGCGACTCAATGCCTATTTTGTTGGCACGGTTCTTTGTAGTGCCCTCACCCTAGCCCTCTCCCAGAGGGAGAGGGGATTTAGTAGTAGCCTCTCCCAGAGGGAGAGGGGATTTTTCTTTTCCATCATTATATCCTGTTGATTGCATCTCCACAAGCCGTGAAACTGTGCGTTTGAACTCAAAACCGCCGTCACCACTCCGGTAAATCTCTTCGGCTGGCACTTCGGCAGTGCAGATAAGCTTGGTTTTATGTTCATAAAGCGTGTCAATAAGCGTTGAGAAGCGTTTGGCTTCGTTGCGCTGTTCGGGTGATAATTCTGGTATTCCGGTGATAATAAAAGTTTCAAGTTTTCCGGCAAGTGCCAGATAATCAGCAGCACCAAGCGCGGTTTCGCAGAGTTCCTTGAAAGTAAAAAGCCCGATTGAACCATTATAACTATTAAATGCAATCTGTCTGCCCTGCACAGTAATTTTTTCCTTGCTTGCTTTGCCATTTTCGCCAAAGTTTTCCAATGTTTTTACGATGAATTTATCGGCTTCTGCACCAAGCGGATAATAATAGAATTCCGTAGTATTCCTTCCTTGTTGATAACGATAGTCATCGGGGCTGGAAAGGGCGGCTATCTTCATGTTTTCTTTAATCAGTCCAATAAATTTTTCAAAGCGTTCTGCCTGTACGCCACCGGTATATAACGCTTCCGGCGGGCGGTTTGAGGTGCTTACAATACATATTCCATGAGAAAATAATCCCTCAAAAAGCCGGTATAGAAGCGTGGCATCAGCCACATCGGTTGCCTGCAATTCATCAAAGCAGAGGAGCTGTGATTCCTGCGCTATTTCACTGGCGAGAACCGCTACCGGATCGCCTTTTCCGGTTTGTCGTAACTTATGGATACGTGCATGCACTTCCTGCATGAAAGCATGAAAATGCACTCTTCTTTTGTTGGTTGTTGCTGGAACGGATTCAAAAAATAAATCCATAAGCATGGATTTGCCGCGCCCGACATTGCCATAAATATACAGGCTATGCTCACTTACGGCTGGTTTGTTTTTAGAAAAAAGCGATTTCTTCGCGGGTTTGGTTATTTTGTCCAATGTTTCTTGGAGCATGACAAGAAGATGTTGTTGAGCAGTATCGTTTTTGATGCGCCCTTGTTTGACAAGCTGACCATAGCTTTTGTTTAAATTTGGTCTATTGTGTGGCGGCATTGTTTATATTCTTATTATTTTCAGGAAGTTTGGCATCGGGCGGGCGTACATAAAAAGGTAGCGGTGCAACAGCTTTTGTTGGGTGTTTGGCAGCCAGTTGGGCTAACATATCAGCACGCGGTGAGATAAATAATTCATCGCCTTTCGCTTTTTTTAGTGTCGGTTCGCTGGTTGGAATTAAACCAACAGTAAAATTCTGGTAGATAACCTCACCTTTTCCGGCATTCAGCATAGCGGTTATTTCTTTGTTTTTCTGATTTAAGCTAATGGTATAAGCAATAACTTCCAGCGAATTGAAGCCCAGAACTGGAACGCTGGCAGCAAAGCCAATGGCGCGGGCGGTGCTAAGACCAATCCTGATGCCGGTAAAACTGCCGGGCCCGATAGTGCAGGCAATCGCTGAAAGCTCACGATATCCGGTTTTGCTGGTGGCAAGTGCTTCCTCTACCATATTAACAAGATTTTTTGCTTGTAATGCGGTTGTTAATTCCTCGCAATATGCTGAAACAGCACCATCTTTCCAGATGCTGACGCTGCACGCGCCACAAGCACTGTCAATTGCTAGTATAATCTGAGGTTTTGTCGAATTTATTTGGGTCATAACGCCGAGATTACAATGTATTTTATTTATATCTAGCCATATTATTTGCAATTTCCATTATTTTCCGCCATTACTATGGTTTATTTTAAATCCACACAAGTTGAAAGTTTAGTTTCTAAAATGCTCTATTTAACCAGAAGAATCGGCGAATCTATCATAATTAATAACAATATTGAGCTTACCGTGGTTGAAGTGCGCGGTAAGACGGTGAAGCTCGGTTTTTTATTTCCAAAAGAAGCCAGTATATTACGTAAAGAACTGCATCAGAAAATTATGGAGCAGAATATCGCGGCAGCAAGTGGCGATGGGCAAGGGTTGGATGATATTGAGTTTATCATCAACATAGGTGGTGGTGATGCGGGAAGCGACGATGGCAGATAATGATGATGAAAAGGATGATGTAGTTTTTGATAAAAGCAAACTTGCTGTTGCCCTTAAATATGAACGGGGAAAAGATGAAGCACCAGTTGTTTCTGCCAAGGGAAAAGGATATGTTGCCCAACAAATTATAGAGCTTGCCAAGTCTAATAATATTGAAATACGACGCGATACAGATTTAGTGACATTGCTTGAGAAATTAGATATTAATACCCCCATACCATTAGAAGCTTATGCAGCAGTCGCTGAAATTCTAGCATATGTTTATAAAGCAAATGACAAAGCAAAGGGGCAAACATGATTGTAGAACATGATTTATTTGAAGACGTAGAAAAATTTGTAAAAGATAGCAGAAATCTTATTGCCAATGGTTCGGCAGTCGAAATGGCGGGGCTTGATAGGCAGGTGCAGAGCCTATGTTCCCATATTCTTGGGTTGTCACAGGATGATAGGATAAAATATGCGGATTTATTGCAAAATTTACTCGCAGAATTGCAGAGTCTTAGTATAGATTTAACTACTCAACGTGAAGCTTTGGCGCATGAAATCCGCTATCTTTCCAGCCACAAAAAAGCCAATGTTGCTTATAAAACGGCTGATGGAAAAGCTGTCTCGCTTGATGAAGAAGGGAATTAAGGATAGCAATGGATACTGTTGATCCAGTCCGCTTTCTCTTCGCATCTTTCGTTGTGCTGGGGTTACTCGCGCTGCTTGCTGTGTTCCTCAAGCGTTATGGAAATAAACTTTCTGGTGCAAAACTGTTTGCCATGCACCAGACAAAAGGAAGAATCTCTATATTGGAGATGCAATATATTGACCACAAGTCTAAGTTGCTTCTAATCAAGCGCGATGATATTGAACATCTTGTTTTGATTGGTGATGGCAAGGCAACGATTATAGAAGCGGGGATCAAGCGTGATACGTAATTCTCTATTTTGTCATCCCGCACTCGTTGCGGGATTCGGAGATAAGATTTCCAGACCCTGTTATAAAAACGGGGTGACAATTGCTCTGTTCATTGGCTTTCTAATCTTTTTCCTTTTTGGAAATGATTCTTTCGCGCAATCGGTGAATATTGATTTAGGCAAGGAAAGCGGCAGCGGAACAGCGAAAATAATCCAGATTGTAGTGTTGCTTACGGTTATCACCCTTGCGCCTTCCATTTTGGTGATGACCACTTCCTTTATGCGTATTGTCATAGTGCTGTCATTCCTGCGTAGTGCATTGGGTTTGCAGCAGACACCACCGAATCAGGTGTTGATTTCTTTGGCGTTGTTTATGACGGCATTTATAATGGCTCCGGCCTTTGAAAAATCCTACAATGAAGGGGTGAAGCCGTTAATTGAGGAATCAATTACCGAGGAGCAGGCACTTGAGAGAATAGGCGCGCCGTTTCATAGTTTTATGTTGAAACATGTTCGCCAGAAAGATCTGGAGCTATTTGTGAGTCTGTCACCGGATATGAAGATTGAGACTCCTGATGATACGCCATACCGCGTGCTGGTTCCGGCGTTTATGATTAGTGAACTTAAACGCTCGTTTGAGATTGGCTTTCTTATTTTTATTCCGTTCGTGGTTATTGATATGCTTATTGCCTCGATTCTTATGGCTATGGGTATGATGATGTTGCCGCCGGTTATGATTTCTCTGCCGTTCAAGCTGATATTTTTTGTGCTGGTGGATGGCTGGTATATGGTGTGTGGTAGTTTGATAAAAAGCTTTGGTACGGTATGAAGGATATAGTTCTTTCGCTTATTGGATTTTTCGTGTTTGTAACACTACTTGTTGTTGCAATATGGTTTGGCGCGTTTTTGCTACTATTTGTTTTTGCCACCAGTTTTTTCCTCGCCGTATATATAATGATGCGTGGAAGCTATTTGCGCTGGCGACATAAGGGTTCTTATGCAGAACCGCAGCCGGATAATTTAAATCAGGTTGGGCAAGGGCAGACAACGATTATCGATGTTGAGTATACGGATATTTCGGATAAGAAGTGATTAGGAATTTTTAACGAGTGCGTCCATTCGTTTGGCTATCAGCATCAGCTTGCAATTCATTTAGCTTACGTCTTCTCTTTATCCCATTATTCACCACTTTAATAGCATATCCAGTTCCAACGACACCAGCAGCAACTTCCCCAGCAGTAACCATATTTTCTTTAGCATGATCTATGGTATCTTTTCTGGATTGTGCGGTAATTACTTTTCTTTTTTTATCGATTTCTTGTCTCTCTTTTTCTCTTTCCTTATCTATTGCATCTGCTCTTTTAGCCAAGCGTTCTCTTACTTCAAGTTCAGTAGTTGCATGAGGTGAGTCTGAAAGCTCCATTCTAGCCTCTTTGTCAGGATTATTGTCGTATTCTGGATGTTTAGGTAGTTCATGATTAATTTGTCCGCTAAAAAGTCCAGCAAGTCCAGCAGCTGCGATGGTAGTAGCTCCAGTTTTCTTTAATGCTTGGACAACATCTGAATTTCGGTCTTTATTATTTTTCCACCTTGTGGCTTTTACAAGTTCCTCAGCGTAAACTCCTTTGAAATCAGGGTTCTTTTGTGAAAGATATTCTACCATTTGGGGGATACTATATTGCATATCACGCTCACGATCTTTACCAAACACTCTAACACCAGCTGCTTCCATAGCAATGGATTCTGCAGAAAGGAATGGCATATAAATATCATGATGTTCTCTTGCTGTTAATTCTCTTATTTTCTTTGGTTTAGTATCGCTCATATTAAAATCCTTATTAGTAAAATTATTTTCCTAAATTTATAAGTAATTGATACGATTGAAAAGTTTAATATTGTGAAGATTGTGTTGCAATCATCCAGATTGTAAGGTATGGGTTTAATCAATGTTATTAATATATTGATTTATAAGCCTATATAGTCAGGAGAAGGTATGCTGGCAGTTGTAATATTACTAATAATCGCCATGTGTATCGTCATGTATTATGACGCGACGCGCTTTATTATCCCTAACTGGTTAGTTGGTAGTTTGTTACTTTTATATCCTGTCGCGTTCTATTTATCATCTGCCGTAATTGACTGGAAAATGGATCTGCTGGGGATGCTTGGTGCTTTTGCTATTGGCTATATCATATTTGCCGTGCGGATTATGGGAGGAGGGGACGTAAAGCTTATTATTGTCCTTAGCCTGTGGGTGGGGCTGGAAAAGCTTGCCCAGTTCGGGTTTAATTTTGCGGTGCTGGGTGGCGTACTTTCCCTTATAGTGCTGATTATGCGGGGACTATTGCCGAGGCTTTGTAAAAACAAGGAAAAACTGCCGCGTATCTTCCGCCCTAGGCAGCCAGTTCCTTACGGACTTGCCATTGCTGGAGCGTTTTTGTTGATGATGTATAGTAATGATGTACCGATTCTGGGGTAATTACCTACTGTCATCCCGACTTGATGCGGGATCCAGGGCAAAGCCCAATGACATAATATGTGGCTCCAGATCCCCGCCAATTCTTCTTAAGAAAGGTTGGGCGGGGATGACGAAGTCTACCTAAGATTGAGAGGCGATTGTGGGTGGTGGTGTCTTATCTTTCTCAACTACACGCAGACCTAGCAATTCTACAATTTGATGGTTCAGCTCTGCGCCAAAAATGAAAATAATATTACAGATGTAAAAAAATACCAAGGCGGCTATTATGCCTCCTAAGCTGCCGTAAATCAGATTCACCTGATTGAAATTGGAAAGATAGGCGGTGAATAAATAGGCCGCACCTATCCAGAGTAAGACAACTAAAGCTGCTCCAGGCATAACGGAAATCAGGCGTTGCTTGATATTGGGAAGAAGATAATAAATAAAAGACACGGCAATAAACAACATGAATATAGTTATGTAAAACAGTAAATTACCGAATTGCTCTTTTATTTCGATTGATAATTGAATGCCAAAAAACTTTTCTATCTGGTAAAAAATAATCGGCATGGTCACGACCAGCAACATGCCCACGATTAATATTGAAGTGAACAGAATAAGCTGCGCTATGGAAAGCAGGCGGCGGAACCAGTAAGCTGGAGGAGTTGCCACATGATAAGCGCGGTTAAGCACGGTGCGGATACCTTCCACGGCGGAAGATGCCGTCCATATCGCGCCAAGGATTGAAACGGTAAGCAACCCTTCCGGAGGGCCAGATATAATCTCTATTACCCTTGGTTTTATTGCAGCTGTGATATGGGCCGGCAATGTCTGTAGAATTGTGCTGATGAATTCCGCGCCGCTTTCACCCTGTCCCATAACGCCGATAACCGCAACTAAGAACACTAGAAACGGGAAAAGTGCGAGCAAACTCAGGAACGCCAGATAGCCAGCATGTTCAATACCGTCATGCTTCATGACCGTGTCATAAGCTGCGCGAGATATACAATGCCATATTTTTTTATGTAGCGTAATCATAGGAATTTTATGCAGGAATTTGTTGGCTCATGCAATGGATTGTTCCAAGTCCCCACACTAAATCAACGGCGTGGATGCCGACAATTTCGCGCTTAGGGAATAATTCAGTGAGGATATTAAGTGCGATTCTGTCGACAGGATCATTAAAGGTTGGCACTAACACCAGATCGTTAGCGATGAGGAAATTGGCGTAAGATGCGGGCAGGCGTTGCCCTTCAAAGATTACAGGGCGAGGCATGGGCAGCTCAACAATGTTTAGCTGTGCTGTTTTAAGGCGTTTGATATTGTCTTTGAGCAGTGTGTAATTATCGTCATTTTTATCTTTTTCAACTACCGTAACCACCGTATCCGCGTTCACAAAACGGGTTATATCGTCTACATGACCATGTGTGTCATCGCCAACTATGCCTTTGCCAAGCCACACAGTTTTTTTAATGCCAAGATATTTGGCGAATATTTCTTCATAATCATCGCGGGTGAAATTGGGATTACGAACCTGCACATCGGCAAGCAAACATTCCTCGGTAGTAAGCAATATGCCTTTACCATTCACGTCAATAGAACCGCCTTCCAGCACCACGCGTTTTCCTTTGTGCATGGGCTGTATGCGCGGTAGATTCCAGATTTCATTCAGGGATGCTGGAACTTTATCATCGAGCTTGTGATTGGGATATTTTGCCCAGGCGGTGAAGCGGAAATCTAGCATAGCTAGATTAGGGGTGGGGGATGTGGGATGAGGCTTTGTCTCTTTCCCTCTTCCCTCTATCCTCTTCCCTATTTCCTTCACTATAATCGGTCCGCTATCGCGCATCCAGATTCTATTTGTCGGGATTATGTGAAAATCAATTTTGTCAATATTTGCGCCAGCACGTTCGCAGATGTCTGTCGCCTGTGCTCTTTCTTTTTCACTGCGGACAATAAGGCTAACTCGCTCAACCTGTGTTAGATAGCGGATAATCTCGGCATAAACCCAAGGAATCGGCGCGAATTTATCAGGCCAGTCGGCTTTGTTATGCGGCCATGCGAGCAGAGTTGATGAGTGGCGTTCCCACTCGGCTGGCATGAGGTAGTTGGTCATGAATTCCACCGATTTGTAATTCCGCCGTAAGCATCAACTCTCCTATCTCTGAAAAATGGCCACCAGCGACGAGTTTTTTCGACTAATTGCAGATCTATCGTGGCGGTGATGATTTCTTCCTTATCATGGCTGCCCATAGCCAGAATGCGCCCAAACGGGTCGGCGATGAAGGAATGACCAAAAAATTCTATGCCATCACCAACGGTTACTTCAAGCCCAACGCGGTTAACAGAGGCGACAAACACGCCATTCGCTATTGCGTGGCTGCGCTGGATGGTTTCCCATGCTTCTACCTGTGATTTGCCAAATTCAGCTTTTTCCGCGGGATGCCAGCCTATCGCGGTTGGATAAAACAGGATTTCCGCGCCTTGCATAGCGGTGAGGCGCGCCCCTTCTGGATACCACTGATCCCAGCATACTAGTGCGCCAAGCCTGCCCATACTGGTGTCGTGCGCTTTAAAGCCCAAGTCGCCTGGTGCGAAATAATATTTTTCCTCAAATAAAGGATCGTGCGGGATGTGCATTTTGCGGTACGTTCCTACCAGTTTACCATCACTATCGGTAACGGTTGCGGTATTGTAATGAAGTCCAGCCGCAGCTTTCTCATAGATAGAGCCGATTATTACCATGCCGGTTTCCTTGGCGATTTTGCTGAGGGCATTGCTGGTTTCACCGGGAATAGGCTCGGCAAGGTCAAATTTGCTTATATCCAGCTTCTGACAGAAATAATCAGTCAGGAACAGCTCGGGAAGGCACGCAATTTTTGCCCCGTCTTTTGCTGCCTGACGCAGCATTTTTTCAGCTTTGGCAAGACTTTCTGCTGGTTTATCCGAGCAGCGCATCTGGATGAGTGCGAGTTTGAATGGTTCTTTTGTCATAAATTTTTCATATCAATCAGTCTAAATAATTGCTGAATTACATTAATTTATGCCCGGATGCAATAATGAAGCAGTTTTTGCTTGATTTTTTTTGCTAAGTCCGTAGGTTTCGCAGCCTGACTATGTTTTGTTTCGTGGCTCGGTAGCTCAGTCGGTAGAGCAAAGGACTCATAAGCCTTGGGTCGGCAGTTCGATTCTGCCCCGAGCCACCACACCTTTTAAATTATTGAGCTACAACTATGTATCCCTTAGGAAACAGGCAGCCTTTGGTGTTGATGTTCAATCTGGTATGCACATCAAAAGCCGATGTTCCAGCTTTATCATTAACACCAGCGATTATAGCTCCGTGTGGGAATTTGCCGGTTGTGCGGTTCCATAGTGGGGTGCTGGTTAATGAACCTTTGTTGTAGCGATATAGGATTCTTGCACCTGGGTCTGTCTTGCCGGCAGCACGTTTTTTCAAAGGAGAATCATCCGGAACCCAAGCGTAGCATGTTCCCATATTGGGATTGCTGACTATCGCATTTCTTATATTTTGATGCGGTAGTTTTGGGTTGTATACTGAGGCATAATTGTGGGATATGTTATAATTCAACAGCCAGCTATCAACACTCCTGCTTACAGAAAAACCGCTGCAACCGCCTTTTCCAAGAGCGAGGGAATTTGTAATGGAGCCGGATTCTATTCCATCGCCATAACCATTAACAGAGTCCATTAAATAAGCTAGCTTTCCACCAATCACTGTGCAGTGGTCGCAAGAAGCATTTTTAGTGCCACGGAATCTGATTCCGGTAGCTACAGGATTAACTTCAAGATGATCTTTTATTATGGTGTTGGTTGGCATTTTTAGTGGATCATTGCCGCTAGTTGCTTCAAGTGCCAGACCGACCTGGGTGGCACCAATTGAAATATTACCAAAAAATCTGTTGCTGGTACTTAAGGCAGAAGATTGCAATATGTATGGTTTACCCATTGTTCCGTCGGAAATATTATTTTCTATTGTGGTATAACTTGATGTGTAAACTGTAACGCAAGCATCTCCGGTTTTTGGCTCACTACTTGCAGGTGCATCCTTTATATCGGCATGATTGCGAGCATTACAATAATTACGGCGTACTAAGGTATAGTCGCTATTATTGACAAAAATGCCGTTGCGATGGAAGCTATATAATTCATTGCTTTCAGCAAAACCATGTGGTGATTTCTGGAATACAATGGCATGTGCCTTATTATAGCGGTTAGGGTATGAAAATATTCCACGTTGTACTGTTACATATGGAGAATTGCTGATATTAAGGACGAAGCCACTGCCTTTTCCATTCATATTGTCTTTGTTGGCGATCCTTAATCCATGTAATTTAATGTGTTTGCTATTTGTGACTATAAAGGTAGAGGATGATCCATCTCCCTGAATCAGCGGCATGCGTTGATTGAGTGCCTTAACTGTCAATGGCGTGGTTGAGGCGCATATTTTTCCTGAAATTCTTGGGGTTCCGTTGTTTGATACGGTATATTTTCCATTAAGAACTATAATAGTATCACCACAAGCTGTCTCTTTACCAAAAGCTTTTGCCCAGCTTTTCCATGCTGTTGATGTAGTGGTTCCAGATGCGTCATCATCGCCGGTTGGTGAGATGTAATATACACCAGCTTGTGCATTTGCGCTTAACAGCAAAGTAAAAGTAATGGTAGCTATTGACAGAGTCCTAGTAAATATATTCATGCCATACCTTTCAAAAAAATTATAATCAGTAAATAATTAGTTAAGAATATATTAATAAAACTTAAGAGAGTCAAGCTTTATTAACTATATATTAATATATTTCTGATAAGCGCGAGGGAAAGGCATTGCGTATGCAATGTTATTGTTGTATTTCAGTGCATTAAGTTATGGGGGATGGATTAGCTAACAGTGCCTATATGCGTGCAATCCTCGCATATACCGATTAGTTCCAGCATTTCGCGTTCGATGTGGAATTTGATGTTTTTGCTAATTTCTTTAATGAAATTACAGATGCGGTGGTCGTGTAGCTCCAGAACCTTATTACATTTTCGGCAAACAGCGAACTGGCTTCCGTGATCCTGCTCGTCATTATGGCAGGCGACAAATGCACCGAGCGATTGGATACGGTGAATCAGTCTACGCTCAACCAGTGCATCAAGCGCACGATAGACAGTTTGCGGGGCTTTTATCCCTTTATCCTGTAGTTTTGCCAAAATATCATAGGCGGTGAGGGGTGTTTTGCTTTTTTTAAGCAGTGCCAGTACGTTTTTACCGTGTTTTGATATTTCTGTGCTTTTATTTTTCATAAGAGTTACCCTAGCCCTTTCCCAGAGGGGATTATGATTATTCCAGATGAAAATGTTTACGCGGATAGAAACGGGAAAGTATGCCGCCGGTTTTTCCTATAAATACTGATAATATATACCATGCGCTCGCGGCAAGGACAATGGCGGAGCTGGCAGGAAGTTCATAATGATAGGAAATAAGCAACCCTATGGCGGAAGAATTTATGCCAAATATAATACTGAGGATAATTGCTGTATCAATATTATTAGTCCACAAGCGTGTGGCAATTGGCGGAAGAATCATAATTCCCATAGCCATTAATGTACCCATAATCTGGAATGAAGTGATAAGGTTAAGCACTATTAGAACAAGAAATATCTGGTGGTAAATTGCGCCGCTCCTGCCCTGAGTTTTCAGGAAATTGGAATCAAAACATTCTATTATCAGGGGGCGGTAAATAGCTGCCATAGTAAGCAGGCTGATGCTGGCGACAGAGGCGGCAAAAATAAGAGATTGATTGCCTATTTCTAAAATATCACCGAATAATATATGTATAAGTTCCTCGTCACCGCCTTTAATTGAGATGATGGCAACACCAAAGGCGATAGAGGTGAGATAGGCGGCGGTGAAGCTCGCGTCTTCCTTTAAATTGGTAACGCGGGTGATGATTCCTGAAGCGATTGCTACGAGTAATCCGGCTATTATTCCGCCTATGGTCATTGGCCACAGTGTCGCGCCACTGATGAAGAAAGCAATTGCTACACCGGGCAGGATTGCGTGCGAAGTTACATCGCCCATCAGCGACATGCGCCTCAGCACCAGAAAAATTCCAAGCGGTGTGCCGCTTATGGTCATGATTATGCAGGCAACCAGAGCGCGGTACATGTAATCATGCTCAATAAAGGGAAGTAATAATGTGTCGTATAGGGTCATTTTTTTAATGTCCTTAGCAAATTTTCGGGCTTAAGCACTTCATGCGGGTTTCCCCAGGCGATAGTTTCCCGCGCCAGCAACAGGCAGTCGGTAAAATGCTGTTTAATTTGTTCAAAATCATGCAACACACAAATCACTGTTCGTTCTTCTTTATGCCAGCCATGGATAATTTTCAGCAGGGCGGTTGTTGTGTTGGTGTCAATGGCGGTGAATGGTTCATCAAGTAATATCAGTCTGGCATTTTGCACTATAATTCTGGCAAAGAGCGCGCGCTGGAATTGCCCTGCCGAGATGCTGTCTAAATTACGATTTTCAAAACCATTTAAGCCGACATCGGCTAGTGCCTGTAATGCTTGCTTGCGTTGCTCTTTACTGATTTTGCCAAAATTTCCCGATTGCTGCCAGAAGCCGGAACAAACCATTTGTAGGATATTTACAGGAAAATCACGCTGCATATCGGCAGCTTGTGGCATATATGCCATGCTGCTGCGGATAATGTCGCTAAACTCAATGCTGCCTTCAAAAACTGGTAATATACCAGCGATAGCTTTGAGCAATGTGCTTTTTCCCGCGCCATTTGCTCCGGTTATTGCAGATAGTTCACCGGTTTTAAATTCGCCACTCACATGGTGGACGGCTGGTTGGCGGTTATAAGCGATGGTAATGTTATTCAGTTTTACGGCAAAATCATTATTCATGTTGTTGCCCACAGCGTAAGCACCCAGATAAATATTATGAGCAATGATGCCAAAGCCATTCTTTGCAGCGTGCTGTAATAATACATACCATCTCCTATTGTTATAAATGTGTTGTTATAACATAACATTTATAATTTCAATTATAATTTCTCTGATTGACTATTGGTATCATAAAAATATAGCATGCATGCTTCTTCCAGCAAGTATGCTGGCAATTTTTTAGAAAGTATTACCTTATGGAAATAAAAGTGAAAGATAGCAATGGGGCTGTTTTGAATGAAGGGGATTCCGTTCAAGTTATAAAAGATCTGAAGGTAAAAGGAACTTCGGTTACTTTAAAACGCGGCACGGTGATAAAAAATATCCACCTTACCGATAATGAAGAAGAAATTGAATGTAATGCGGAAAAAGTTAAAGGGCTGGTTCTTAAGACCTGTTTTCTGAAAAAAGCATAGTTCTTATTTGTAATTACTGGCATAATTACTATATTAGTTATTTGAGAGTAAAAATCCCCAATTCTTGTCATTGCGACTGCGAGCATAGCGTGGCAGGAAGCAATCCAGTATTTTCAACATGTTTTGGCTTCTGGATTGCCACGAATGCTACGCATTCTCGCAATGACGAGTGGGTAATTATTGTATCAAATTACTATAGTTACAAGCAATAAAAAACGCGCTGACAATTGCCAGCGCGTTTTTTGCGTCAATAACGAAAAGACTATTTCTTTTCTTCTTTTTTAGCTTCGCCTTCTTTAGCAGCGTCTTCAGCTTTAACTTCGCCTTCTTTAGCAGCTTCGCCTTTAGCATCTTTAGCAACAACTTTTTCAGCTTTAGCTGGAGCTGCTGCTTCATTAGCAAGAACTGGAGAAGAAACTAAACCGAGAAGAGCGATAAGAGCAAGAGTCTTGTTCATATTATTAATCCTTTTAAATTGGTTACGTTATTTAAATCCTCAATTGAGGACAAACGCATATAAACATTCTTATCATTACTTCGCCATGTAAAAAATATTACATTTTTGTAATGTTGCTCACATCTCATTAAATATGCTTGGTTTGTCGGACAGGTTAGTCACGCCACTCGAATGACCATATGATTCTAAAGATAGATTGGAAGCTGATTGGGTCATGGGTGAACAAGCTTGAATACATATTAAAATAACAAGTGATGTTATAAATATATTTGCTGGGATTGTATGATTTTTCATAAAACGTCTCCTTATTTATTTCGTTACTGGTAACTCAAATAGGCGATTACTCCATTTTTAATGATGCGTTGTTTATCTGATATATGAAAAAACTAGTAATGTTAATTGAACCAATTAGGGATGCCTAAAATACATGGCTGCAGAGGATCTACGTCAGATCCTGTCACTCAAGCAAAGCTCTTGCTAAAGACATATCAATATCGTCTAGGCGCACATATAAACCTGAATTTGTATTATTTCAAGAATAAAAGATGAGAGAGCTCACCATCTGAGACTTCTGCACAATTAGTTTTTCGTCATTGCGAGCGACTGCAAGGAGCGTGGTAATCCAGTATCTTATATATTCATTCTACTGGATTGCTTCGTATTTTTTACAAAATACTCGCAATGACGAATTATGCAGAGGTCTTCACCTGATACCTTTCTGAAATACTTGTCATGCCATTCTCAGCCTGCGTGTGGTAAACCTTCGGGCTGGCATCCAGTAGGCAGAAAAATGGATACCAGACAGATCAGTTTCCCTAGCCATTAGTTACACTAATGGGGAAAACTTGCTTCTGGTATGACAATTCTTTTACTCTTTAATCCCGTGGCAATTGGCGGCGTTTGCGGTCTGGGCGGATTTTGCGTTTTTGTTTAAAATCTGCCATACGCCTTGCTATATAATCATTCACGACATTGCCAAATTCATCTTCAACACCACGATAGTAATGATCAGCACCACTTACCACTTTATATTCAACCGGAGTTGCCTGATTCGCGCCTAATCTGGCAGCGAGTTTACTGACCATTTCTTCGCTTACCACATCGTCTTTATCACCTTGCGTAATAAGTCCAGCAGACGGGCAGGGGGCGAGGAAAGAAAAATCATAAAGGTTGGCAGGAGGGGAGACAGCTACGAACCCTTCAATTTCCGGACGGCGCATAAGCAGTTGCAAAGAAATCCACGCGCCAAACGAGAAACCGCTTATCCAGCAGGTTGGGGCATCGGGGTTTTGCGCCTGTAGCCAGTCGAGCGCGGTTGCCGCATCGGTTAATTCGCCAACGCCTTCATCATATGTTCCCTGCGATTTACCTATACCGCGAAAATTGAAACGCAACACGGAAAAGCCGTTCTGGGCAAAAATATGATATAAGCGATAGACAATCTTATTGTTCATAGTGCCACCATAGAGCGGGTGCGGGTGCAGGACGAGGGCTATAGGCGCGCCCTTAAAATCACTATGGTGATAACGACCTTCCAGCCGCCCTTCGGAACCGTTTATAATAATTTCTGGCATTGGTTTTCCTTGAATTTCGGTGTTAAGCTGTGTTTTCAGGCTTTAAGTTGATTGCAATATTCTGATAAATTGGGCTAATATATCAATTTGAGTCAGTAGTTATATTGAAAATGGTACCCAATGTTCAAGACAATTATGAATGATATTGATTCTGTGTTCGCCCGTGACCCGGCTGCGCGGAATCGTTTTGAAGTTTTATTATGCTATCCCGGCGTTCATGCCCTTATTATATATAGGTTTTCCAATTTTTTATGGCGCAACCATTTAAAATTGTTGGGGCGGTTCATGTCTTATATCGGACGTTTTATTACTGGTATAGAGATACATCCTGGTGCGAAAATAGGGGCGCGCCTGTTTATTGATCATGGAATGGGCGTGGTTATTGGCGAAACCGCAACTATTGGAAATGATGTTACTATTTATCATGATGTGACACTTGGAGGAACATCTCTATCCTCCGGTTTGCGCCATCCGCAGATTGGAAATGGAGTTATTATCGGTGCTGGGGCGCAATTGCTTGGTCCTATAAAAATTGGCAATAATGCCCGTGTTGGTTCTAATGCCGTGGTTGTTAATGATGTTGAGGATGAAAAGACTGTAGTCGGAGTTCCGGCGCGGGTTGTTTCTGAAACCCCTGAACCATCCAAAGTTAAAGAGAAATGTTTTGATGCTTATGGTGGAGCAAAAGACGCAGAGTTTGATCCGATTCTTGATATGTTCCAGAAACTACAGGATGAAGTCAAGAGCCTGAGTGAGCGTGTTAATGAGCTTGAGGGCAAAAATTCTGAACTGGCTGATAGTGCAAGAAAATGGGAAAATAAATGAATCTTGGCACAAAAACACGTTACGCGGTTATGGCGATGGTCGAAATGTCCGGTCGTGGCGGCGAATTGCCGATAACTCTTGCGGAACTTGCTGAAAGTCAGGAAATCAATGCTCCGTATCTTGAGCAGATTTTTCGGAAATTGAAAGCAGGTGGGCTGGTGAAGGCGGTGCGTGGGCCTGGGGGGGGGTATGTTCTGTCACGCAGTGCTGATAAAATACGCATTTCAGAAATTGTCGAAGCTGTTGAAGAATCTTTAAAGATGACGCGTTGCGATGCACATAAAACATCAGGCTGTATGACCAATAAATCGCGCTGCCTTACTCATGATTTATGGGAGGGTCTGGGCAAGCATATACATGATTATCTGGCTGCGATTTCCCTTGCCGATATATGCAGTAAGAAGAATAAAATGTCTGTGTAATGGCAATTTACCTAGATTATAACGCAACTGCGCCGCTACATCCGCAGGCACTGGCAAAGATGCAGGAATGGCAATTGCTTCCAGCCAATCCTTCTTCCGTGCATGGGTTTGGGCGGGCAGCAAAAAAGCAATTGGAAGATGCCAGGAAAATAATTGCAGAAAGCATAAGCGCGTGGCCAAATGAAATAATATTCACCGGCAGCGGGACAGAAGCTAACGCCACTGCACTGCGCGGTTTTCCAGATCGGAGATTGCTGGTTTCGGCTATTGAGCATAGTTCGGTTTTGTCATTGCAAGGAGGTGTAGCCGACGTGGCAATCCAGAAAAATAAAGACTGGATTGCTTCGGCTTCGCCTCGCAATGACGAAATCATACAAGTTGATGCAAATGGCATAATAAATCTTGCAGAATTAGAGCAGAAACTTGCTGCTGATTCTAAGCCGGCATTGGTTTCTGTAATGCTGGCTAATAATGAAACGGGGGTTATCCAGCCAATTGCTGAAGTGGCTGCGATATGTAAAAAATATGGCGCACTTTTACACTGTGACGCGGTGCAGGCACTTGGAAAAATCTCTGTGGATTTTTCGTTGCTTGGTGCGGATATGCTAACTATTTCCGCCCATAAAGCTGGTGGGGCGTTGGGTGCTGCTGCGTTGGTGATAAAAAATAGCATCAGCATTAGACCGCTTTTAACCGGTGGCGGACAGGAATTAGGGCGCAGGGCTGGAACGGAAAATATCGCGGCAATTTCTGCTTTTGCTGCAGCGGTGGAAGCAATTGATTTTGCAAAAATGCAAAAATTGCGTACGTGGCTTGACGCAATGGAAAAACAGATGCTGCAAGCGGGTGGGGTGGTTTTTGGCGGAGATGCACAGCGTTTGCCGAATACAAGCTGTGTTGCCATGCCCTATGTTGGGAATGAAGTGCAATTGATAGATTTTGATTTGAATAATTATGCGGTGAGTGCTGGTTCAGCCTGTTCATCGGGGCGGATTGAAAAGTCGCACGTGCTGTTGGCTATGGGTGTCGCGCCTGAGCTTGCTGCGTGCGCTATTCGCGTTAGTGCTGGTTGGAACACAACGGAAGATGAGATTAAGAAATTTACCGAGAGTTGGTTGAGGCTGGCGGGTAGGTTGGTAAAAAAATGAGTATGGAGTTTGGAGTGTAGAGTTTGGTGTACTCATGACCAAAGACTATAATTAACTACCCCACCGCTTAATTAAATCATGCTCAATTTCAAATAAATCCAGCGTGCGTCCGACTGTGTGCATTATCATATCATGCAGGGAAATCGGTTTACTGTAGAAAGCAGGGACAGGCGGGGCGATTATTGCGCCCATCTCGGCGAGTGTCAGCATGTTTTTCAAATGAATCGAATGTAGCGGAGTTTCGCGCACCATAAGCACTAGTCGGCGACGTTCCTTAAGAGTTACATCGGCGGCACGGGTGAGCAGGGTGGTGGTGACACCAGTTGCTATTTCGGCGAGGCTGCGTACTGAACAGGGAGCGATAATCATGCCGCTGGTTTTGAATGAACCGCTGGAAATTCCTGCTGCCATATCTGCTGCGGAGTAGACATGACTGGCAAAACCATGCACTTGAGGAAGGCTGTAGGAGGTTTCCTGTGCGATGGTTATTTGCGCGCTTTTGCTGACCACCAGATGGGTTTCGATCTGCAAATCTTTTAAGGATTTGAGCAACTCAATTCCGTATATCGCACCGGAAGCTCCACTGATGCCAACAATTAAGCTTTTTTTGTTCATAACTCCTTCGCAACTTCGAGTGCCGCATAAGTAAAAATTGCCTGCGCTCCGGCGCGTTTTATTGCTATTAATTGTTCCAACATAACCGCGTCGCCGTCAATCCAGCCATTGCCCGCGGCGGCTTTTATCATAGCATATTCACCGCTAACTTGATAGGCAAATATCGGCACCGGAAATGTCGTGGTGGCTTGTTTGATAATATCAAGGTAGGAAATTGCCGGTTTGACCATAACCATATCCGCGCCTTCTTCAATATCCATCGCTATTTCGCGCATCGCTTCATCACTACTTCCGGCAAAATCCATCTGGTAGGTTTTTTTATTGGCTGCGCCAAGCTGTGCGCCGGAGCCAACCGCATCACGAAACGGCGCGTACATATTTGAAGCATATTTGGCACTATAAGCCAGAATCATAGTGTCATGGAAATTATGGTCTTCCAGTGTTTCGCGGATTGCTCCGATGCGCCCGTCCATCATGTCAGATGGGGCGACAATATCGCATCCCGCCTTAGCCATAACCAAAGCCTGTTCGCATAGTTTTTCTAAGGTCGCATCATTGAGTATTTTACCATTTTCTACAATTCCGTCCTGTCCGTGGCTGGTGTAGGGGTCTAATGCAACATCGGCGATGATTCCTAGATCCGGCACGGCATTTTTTACGGCGTGAATGGCGCGGCAAACCAGATTTTTTTCAAATAATGCTTCGTCACCAAGCGGGCTTTTAAGCTCATTATCAATATGCGGAAACAGGGCAATAGCGCGGATTCCGTTATCATACGCTTCCTTTGCCTTATCTGCTAAAATATCCAGCGTAATACGGCTCACACCCGGCAGGGAAGCAATCGGAACCTCGGTTTTAGCCCCTTCCTGAATGAATATCGGCAGGATTAAATCAGATGGGTTAAGGCGGTGCTGGGTAAGCAACTCACGCGACCAACCCTGCATCCGTGGGCGGCGCAGGCGAGTTTTCGGAAATGTTGAGTTGAAATTGGTCATACTGCGGTATATAGCATATTCCCATATAAAATAAATATAGTTTTATTAGGAAATAAAATGACAAAACGTATAGTTTCTGGTGTGCAACCAACTGGTAACCTGCATCTGGGTAATTATCTAGGAGCGATCCGCCGTTGGGTGGATATTCAAAATGATGCACAGTGCCTGTTTTTCCTTGCGGATTTGCATGCGATAACTGTTCCTCAAGATCCGGAAAAACTTCTGGCATCGGTGCGGGAAACGACTGCGGCTTATATTGCCTGCGGGATTGATCCGAAAAAGAGCATAATCTTTCCGCAATCGGCAATTGCTGCGCACTCGGAACTGGCATGGATTCTTAGCTGTCATACGCCAATGGGGTGGATGAACCGCATGACCCAGTTTAAGGAAAAGGCGGGAAAGGACAAAGAAAAAGCTCCACTGGGCTTGTATTCCTATCCTGTGTTGATGGCCGCGGATATATTGCTTTATAAAGCTACACATGTGCCAGTTGGCGAAGATCAGAAACAGCATATCGAACTGGCGCGTGACATTGCCGGAGCTTTTAACCGCGAGGTTAAGATGGATTTTTTCCCACTGCCAGAACCAATGATAGGGCAGGAAGCGGCGCGGATTATGAGCTTGCGTGACGGTACGAAGAAAATGAGCAAATCGGATGAATCGGATTATTCGCGCATTAACCTGACCGATGATTTAGAGGCTATAGCCCTTAAGTTCCGTAAGGCAAAATCGGATATGGTGGAAGGGATGAGTCTGGCTGAAGACCGCCCTGAAGCCGCGAATTTACTTGGGATTTACGCTGCACTTAAAGGTATAAGTAAGGAGCAGGCGGTGCGTGAGTGTGGTGACCTTAACTTTTCTGCCTTTAAAAATCTGCTTACCGAGGTGGCAATTGAAAAACTATCACCCATAACCAAGAAAATGCGCGAACTTCTTGCATCTCCCGGCGATATTGATGCCGTGCTAAAGGATGGCACACAGCGGGCGACAGAGATTTCTGCTAAAACCATGAGTCAAATCAAAGATTTAATAGGCTTTATCAAGTTGACTTAGTAGGCTTCATCAAATTGTAATTTGATTTTACTCTATCTTTTGTTATTGTTAAGTAGCTTTAATTTATGAAAGATAGAATATGGATTACGCATCAGAAGCAATTCAAGGAAACGCACGTAGCTTTATTGATAGGCAGTATAAAGATCTTAATAAACCCAGTTCTAGACTGAAGTGCAACACTTGCTGTAAGGCTGTGTTGCTATGGAAA
>JBBTBX010000004.1:105156-124452 GCA_038043465.1 Pseudomonadota bacterium | reverse complement strand
AATGAATCAAAATGTTCTTAGCAAGTTGTCCGTGGAAATGTAGCAGGATCACTCCAACCAACTAAAAAAAGAGCATCACAGCGTTGAGGTTGGGCAATTAAAAAAAGAACATACCGAAATACAGGGCAAACTAGACCGCCTGATGGATTTACGCTTGGAAGGTGAAATCAGCAAGCAAGAATTTGAAGCCAAAAAACTCCGCCTCAAAGACAGGCAGTACGAATTAAGTCAATTGGTGCTAACTTATGACAAAGCCGACGATGAATTCACTAAGCGTATAGAAATGCTACTGAATTTAGCTCACGAAGCCCCAAAAATATGGAGCAGTTCGACTATTCCGCAAAAAAGAGAGCTTCTCAATTTCCTATTTGCGAACATGCAATTAAAGGATGGAAACCTTTGTTATACCTTAAAAAAACCATTCGACAGTTTCCTAAATAACAACGACTGTCCCAAATGGCGGAAGAGGTGAGATTCGAACTCACGGAGGCGTTGCCACCTCGGCAGTTTTCAAGACTGCTGCCTTAAACCGCTCGGCCACTCTTCCACATCATAATCGCTCGGCTGGTTAAATCCGAGCGGTTTAACTTTTTTTTATCGCTCAAGCGCCGCTAGGCTGGCGCTCGGCCACTCTTCCGTTAGATTTTCTTAGCAGCAAAGCCGCTTAGAAAATATACGTCCGCCGAAGCTCCTGAGAGCGAAGGCTGGACTTTTACCTACACTACACACTCGCTTGGTTAGTGCTAGTGGCAGCAAGTGTTTTAATTATATATCCGGCTTTGTCAAACACCAACTTGACTTAAGAATTCATTTTATCAAAGAATTCGCCATTATTTTTGGTTTCGCCCAGTTTTTCCAGCAGGAATTCGATGCCATCCATAGCCCCCATCGGTGCCAGAATCTTACGCATTACCCACATCTTAGTAAGAGTTGCCTTATCAACCAGCAGATCTTCCTTGCGAGTACCGGACTTGGTAATGTCGATAGCTGGGAAGGTGCGTTTATCGGCAATTTTGCGGTCAAGCACCAGCTCACAGTTACCGGTTCCTTTGAATTCCTCGAAAATAACCTCATCCATGCGTGAACCAGTGTCAATCAGCGCGGTGGCGATAATGGTAAGGCTGCCACCATGCTCAATATTACGCGCCGCCCCAAAGAACCGCTTCGGGCGTTGCAGGGCATTCGCATCCACGCCGCCAGTCAGAACCTTACCCGATGACGGGATAACGGTGTTGTAAGCGCGGGCTAAGCGGGTGATGGAATCAAGCAGAATCACCACATCTTTCTTATGCTCAACCAGTTTTTTGGCCTTTTCAATCACCATTTCAGCGAGTTGCACATGGCGGGTTGCCGGCTCATCAAAAGTTGAGGAAACCACCTCACCGCGTACTGTACGCTGCATATCGGTCACCTCTTCCGGACGTTCATCTATAAGAAGAACAATAAGATAAGCACCTGGATGATTAGCAGTTATCGAATGGGCGATATTCTGCAGGAATACGGTCTTACCGGTGCGTGGCTGCGCGGTAATCAGGGCACGTTGACCAAAGCCAATCGGCGCGACAATGTCGGCAACGCGCATGGAAAGGTCTTTTTTATCAGGGCGGTCTTCGATCTCCAGCTTGATGCGACGCTCAGGATATAGCGGGATAAGATTGTCAAAATTAATGCGGTGGCGGATCTGTTCAGGATCATCATAGTTGATTTTATTAACCTTAAGCAGCGCGAAATAACGCTCGCCATCTTTCGGGGCGCGGATTTCACCTTCTACCGTATCACCGGTACGCAGGGCAAAACGGCGCACCTGGCTCGGGGAAACATAAATATCATCAGGTCCGGCAAGGTAATTAGCCAGTGGCGAACGAAGGAAACCAAACCCATCCTGCAACACCTCAACCACGCCCTCACCGAGTATCGGCTCACCCTTCTCTGCCTGTTTCTTGAGAATGGCAAAGATCATTTCCTGTTTGAGCATAGTGCTGGCATGCTCAATTTGCTCTTCTTCAGCCAGTTTTAACAAATCATCGGGGGTTTTTAGCTTAAGGTCTTGTAATTTCATGATTATACAAATAAATAAGGAGGGTTAAAACTTTAATACTAGTGCAGGTGGAAGCTCAAATATCTTTTTGAATCTACGGAGATGTAAAACGCGACTGGCAGAAAACCAGGGTTAACCTTGAACTCCGCTTATAATCAAATAATTTTTGTAAATAGTCAATGATTTATTTATAGGCGTAAAATCAACTCGCGGATTACATGCCTACGTAGCTTAGAACCTTATCTTTCATTGCTTTTACTCTATTCCCCCAAACTTCTGGAGATTCTTTTTCAAGATTTGACAATGCGGCTCCAACATTACCTTCGCTTTTACCTCTTTTCGATAGGGCAAGAATAATCGAATCAGCTACCCCGCTAGGCAAATCATAACGCATTGTAATTTCACTATTTTCTTTTTTAACATCATTTTCCTGATCAAACGCCTTCAACGGATATCCCTTAAGCTCATCCATTTTGGCAAGATGTTCTTTAATAGTATCGTATACTAACTCCGGGTGATGCCTATCGGTATGAGTTATAGTAATTGCCAATTCTGAGCCAGATTTAGTAGCTTTAGGTGGGCTGAACTCCACTTTTATAGGGCTAAGCACATGCTCAGAATCACCACTTGTCCCTTTTATAGGCTTTCCCGCAAGATAAGTGATAATGGCACTACCAGCTATGGCTTCCTCTACAAGATCCCTGTTCATAACGATTCCCAGACTAGTTATATGTTAGAATTTCTATAAATATGACTAAATATCAACTATTTTCTTAATTTTGGCAAATAAAAAATCAATTCACTTGCAAATGATTCGCAATTACATAAAATAAATCACATATGGATAACGAAAATAACAAAAAAACTCCTGCTGAAATAGAAAAAGCAAAAACTAAAAAGCAGCGCGCAGAGGATGTAGCCTACACCATGAACCATGCATTGGTATGCACTGGTATCGATGTGATTGCGGGAACTCCTTATATAGGAAATAAGATACAGCAAAAATTTGGCAATAAAAGTCAGTTGCCCAAATGGTATGCTGCCGAACTTATAGGAGATTTTGGCGCAATTCCTGTTACTATAGGAATGCAGCGTTTATTCCCGGGGCTAATGGCGCAGATTTCTGAAACTGTTGAGCCTATATTTAAAAAATCTTTTCAAAAAGGTGCGCGACGCGCTGCCAAAGAATGGGCAGAGAGGCATGGAGTTAGCGAAGATTCGGCAGAATATAAAGAGCGTTTTGATAAGGTTTATAAATATGAATTGTCGCATGCGCCACAAGCTTTAATCTGGGCGGTTTCATCTACCGTTTTAAACGTTGTTATGCAGTTAGCCATAGATAAAGAAAAAACACCCATCCGTCCTATTCTTGCCGGAAAAATTGGTGGTGCCGTGTTTGCTGCGGCAATAACCTTGGGAGCACGCACTATTTTCCCGCACAAAGCCGAAAAATTTGACCGTTTTGTCAGTAGAAAACTTATTCTACCTGCCGAAGAAGTTGAAGAAAAACTTGAGAAAATGGTAGGTCATCATGACGAAGATAACCGTAAAAATGGGCGTGATAAAAAAGATGATAGCTGGAAAGAGCGTATCAAAATAGGCAGCACAGCCACTACTTCCGAAATACGTATATAATAATTCTTTAAAATCACCGCAAACTGCGCTAAACACTCCTAAGCTTAATGCAATTTTATACGGAGAGTAAGTCAATGGGTGCAGCTAAAGAAAATTTTTGGTCAGATCGCAATTTTGCCCTAGAAGCAGTAAGGGTTACAGAAGCAGCAGCTCTGGCAAGCTTTGAGTGGATGGGCAAAGGGCAGGAAAAAGAAGCCGATCGGGCAGCGGTAAATGCCATGCGTCAGGCACTGAACGGGCTTTCCATTGATGGCACGATAGTTATCGGTGAAGGTGAACGCGACAAAGCGCCAATGCTTTATATCGGTGAAAAAGTAGGAAATGCCGCCGGAATCGGCCCTAAAATTGACATCGCCCTCGATCCGCTGGAAGGCACAACAATATGCGCGCATGGCGGAGCTAATTCACTGACCGTGATAGCGATGGCGGAAAAAGGCGGATTCCTGCATGCTCCTGATGTTTATATGAGCAAAATCGCAATTGGTGGTGGATTGCCTGATGGCGTTGTTGACCTTGATAATTCACCAAAACAGAATTTAAAGAACCTTGCCAAAGCAAAGAAATGTGAGGTTTCTGATTTAGTAGTGGTAATTTTAGAGCGCGAACGTCACAAAGAAATAATCGCTGGTGTGCGTGAAGCTGGGGCTAGAATCCAACTCATCCCCGATGGCGATGTAGCAGGTGTAATCGCAACCAGCCGCCCCAATACTGGTGTTGACATGTATATGGGAATTGGTGGCGCGCCCGAAGGTGTACTCGCTGCGGCGGCATTGCGTTCAATCGGCGGGCAAATGCAGGGACGTTTATTATTCACCGCTGACGAAGAGCGTGAACGTGCCAAGCGCATGGGTATTGAAGATTTCAACCGTAAATATCATCTTGAAGAACTGGCTAAAGGTGACGTTATGTTTGCTGCAACTGGTGTAACTGACGGCTCGATGCTGGGTGGCGTGCGTCGTTTTGCTGGTGGTGCTACAACGCACTCCATAGTTATGCGCTCAAAAACTGGCACAGTGCGCCTTGTAGAAGCGCAGCATAATTTCACCCGTAAAACATGGCTTGGCGGTGAAAAATAATAGCGAAGATAACATTCTCAAAATAACCTCTCCTTGCGATGGTTCGGTGATAGCAGAGCTTACTGTTGATAACGGTCAGACCCTTGCCTATAAAATAAATAGTGCAATACAAGCACAGGAAAGATGGAAGAACCAGCCTCGTCTGGCGCGTGAAAAATTGCTTATTGCTTTCAGCGAAGCTATAAATGAGAACAAGCAAAATCTAACTGAAATTATTGTTTACGATGCTGGTAAAACTGAGAAGGAGGCTGGCGTGGAAGTGGCTGGCGCAGCTGATATATTGAAAAAAACAATAGAAAATTCTGCGCTTCCTGAATTTGGCGGTATGGCGCGTTGCAAAGAACGCCCACCAGTTGGTGTAGTTGGGCTTATCACTTCGTTTAATTTTCCTCTGGCAGTCGCCCATTGGACTATTGCTCCTGCCCTGCTTGCAGGAAACGCCGTCATCTGGAAACCATCAGAAAAAACGCCTATAGTTGCAACTGCTATTAAAGAAATATTTGACAAAATCGCGGGTGAATTTTCTGACCTGCTGCAAATTTTAATTGGTGGGCGTGATATTGGCTCACGCCTTGTTTCACATGAGCAGGTTGACATGGTAAGCGCGACAGGCAGCGTTGCTATGGGGCAAGGAATAAAGTCAGCCCTTGCTCAGAAAAATAATAATAAAATTCCGCCAATCTTGGAACTAGGTGGTAATAATGGCGTGATTATTTCTGATAAAATTACTGCCGAACATCTAGAATTTTCGGTAAATTCAATCATGGGTTCGTTCCTTGCCACCAGTGGGCAACGCTGCACCAATACCCGCCGTCTTATCGTGCATAAAAATATATATGACAAAGTCGTTTCGGCACTGAAACGAAATATTGAAAATTTTATTGCCTCAGGCACGATAGTAAATCCGCTATCGGGCGCATCTAATGATTATGGCTACTCCGTACTGATTGATGAAGATAGTTTTGGGCGTTTTGAATCGGCAAAAAAACAAGCTATTCTTGAAAGCGGGGAAATATTTTTTGGTAATAGATTGCGCGTAAGTGAATCGTCCAATGTATATTTTGTTGAACCAGCGCTCGCGCTTATGCCAAAACAATCAGAGATAATGTATAAAGAAACTTTTGCACCGTTGTTGTTTGTTACGCCTTACGAAAAATTTTCCGAAGCAATAGATTTGGTAAATGCGCCAGAAAATGCTGGGCTAGTCAATGGCATTTATACCCAAAATAAAATCGAAGCAGAGATATTTTCCCGCGAAAATCAGGCAGGACACACCTTAATCAATTCGCCAAAAGGAACAGGAACACCAGCTTTCGGCATGGGCTTTGGCGGCAATAAACATTCTGGCGAAGGTGAAATCCTGAATAATGCCGACCCGCTGCAAGCCTTTACTAAAGCTGGAAAATTCAACAGGATCGCGGTTAATAGCGCGGTTGCGATGGATTTGTGATATAAAGAACCCATATAAATCAAAGCGTTATTAATTACAGAAACCTTCATAAAATCTTAATAGAAACTAATTCCTCCACATGCTATAGTTCAACTGTACTATAAACAAAAATATTGGATTGATCATGGCTTTATCAGAGAAAGAGAAACAAGATATACTTAATGCATTAGATGTTAGAAGGGAAGATTGGACTCCTGAAAAAGCCCATGATGTAATTGAAAACAATCCAGCACAGAATTTTATTGATAGCGGGGCTTATGATTTTACAAGGGAAGTTTTTAGAGTTATTTTAAATGCCTCTATTAATGGGAAACCAAAAAAAGGTCAGTTAGCGTTTAAAGGAGATAAAACTTTAGAGCTATTTGAAATAGCTAAGGTTGTAAACCAATTGGTTGAAAGCAAGATAACAGAAGCTGGGCTTGAAATTCCATGGCCAGAAGACTTTAGCGGAAAAAGCATAACTTATCGAGAAAGAAGAGATGCGGAAAAATCCCGCCAAACTGGGAAAGAAATATAAAAATCTTAGCAGATATTTAGTAATTCTACTCCAGCACCTTCGTGCTGTAATCAGTCATCAATTGCTTAGTTATTGCCAACAGTGATTTTCTGAATAAAACGATACCCGCAACGATTGCATCGCCAAGATTGACGACCGCGTTTGTTCCCATTTTTTTAAGAGAGGATTTTTGCACTTAGGGCAATTTTAATCTTCGGCATTCCTTTTTGCTCCATAAATAATTGATTTATACAGCATATATTACAAAAATAGCCACCCATTTCTTTAATTATGCCGATTTGTGATTACTATATTTAATAATTTCCCTGCCAGGTTGAGTATATAAGGCTTGCCGAGCTTATTGCCCCAAACGCCCATAAAAGCAGCGTTGCCCGTCTCGCGCTCACCAGATCTTTAATTGGCTTGGCGAATATAATCAGGAGAGGCAATAAGGGATAAAAATACCTGCCCTGAAACCCAACCACGGTGGGTGACTGGTAGCCTGTCCACTGCACATAAATCATGGTCAGCATCATTCCGAAAGTCATGCCAGCTACTATTAACAACAGAAATCTGGTTCTCGTGGATTGATACAATGGAATTTTTACAGGTTCGCTGGCAAGTATCGCTATAAACAATAATAGCAGAACCACTATAGGGAAAGTTGGTAGAGAAAATCCATTCCAATCCATATATCCAATCATCCCTATAAAATTATAGGGAATAAAATCCGAGGCAAAAATTGTTTTGAATAATACACTAGCGTAAGAAATTGGATTTTGCAGAATCCATGCTAACTGACCATCAGGCCAAACTTCTATGGCTTCTTTAGTAAAATATTTTGTGCCTGTGAGTATTTCATGCTTGGCAAATGCTGACCAGCCAAGCCCACATAATAGCGCGGGTGCTATAATGAGTATAGCCGTGCGCCAGTAATCCCCGCGCGAAACGAAATTCCCCTTCGGTATTAGCGTAACCAGAAATAATAAAGGTGCGTATGCCCCTTTGCACTGAGCCATTAGGAATCCCCATAACAATAATTGCAATTTGTCTGAAAGAGTAATAATCGCGTTTTTTCGGCATAAATTATGAATCTGGATAATGAAAAGCGCAGCACAGCCAATAGTTATGCCGTCGATATTCATACCGCTGCGATTATAAAACATGATCGGCAGCAAACCAGCCGCAGCTAACAGGATTTTATGTTCTGGCATCCTTGCTATAGCTGTAGCAAATAATGCCACGCTTAGGAAAAGTGCGGTCACGCGCAAAATATAAAACTGAGCTGGGTAATCAGGATTAAAAAGAACCTTAGATAATTTAAGCACCATACCGAAAGGTATATAAATAACCGGGCTATTTAAGGACAAAATATTTTGTTCTATATCAATTGTTCTTTCTTTTGGCTGTCCTGTTCCGATGGTTTTTACGTCAGCAAAGTTCCATGCTTTGCCTTGTTCATGGTGACTCTTACGCAGTACCCAGGCATTATCCGACCAAAGCGTAAGCGGATCTTCGGTGTGCGTTACCGGATTCATAAAAATACCCTGCGACACTTCAGAAGCACGGCGCACATGGTTATTTTCATCAATGCCACCAATAGGAGGAATATAAAACACCAGAAATAATCCGATAAGGAGAGAGAAAAAGGCAAAGATATATTGAGGTTTGCTGAGTAGCATTATTTTTAATCTTATGGCTGGGATTAGTTAGTGGCGGATTTAAATAGGCGATTTTTGTATTTTCTTACCATTAATGTTTTTATATATCAATATATTATTGTTTTAACAATGATATTATGCGTACGCTACAAATCGCTGCGTGTGGATTCTGTGGGATTAGGCACAATTATTGCTGTATCTCTTGTTAATATATAAATTTTGCAACAGGAGATAACTATGATAGATGCACTTTCTTCTTTTATATCATCAACTTCTAATGGCATCAATTCAAAGAATTCCAGCAATTATAAGGGGAATAACAGCTTTGAAGCATTGCTCACTGGCATTACCAACCATAACAATGTGCCGCAGAAGGCTGGCAGCAAGGCTGGTGATAATAGTGGTGAGCTATTAAAATATATCCAGCAAGTATGGATAAACCTTGATACTTCGTTGGTAAATATCGGTTCTGATTCAAAAAATACTAAAAAATATGGTCAAGTTAATCCTGTGGATTCCAATATAGACATAAATAACACCGAAGCTTATGAATCTATGCTGTCAAATGGCGGGCCTCTTCCCCGCTTCCTTCATGAAATGGATGTACGTTTGAATTTAAACGCAACGCAACGGCAAGCATTACGCGATATCGCTATGGAAAATAAAGATGTGATCAAATCGCCAGGTGTGGTACAGAAAATAGCGCTGCAATTGCAGCGGGCGGGCATCTACACAAGTTAGATTCATTCTGTATAATAATTATACAAGAATGAGTATGAAAATCGAGTCCGAAAGACCGATTTTTCGTGCCGTAGGCAGCGTATCTTTAAATAAGAACTGGATAGTTCTTATTTGGAATAACTATAAATTTAAACTATGGGAAAAATCGGTTGGAAGCCTTCAGTGATGGGGTAACAAAGGGGTGGTTTGTTCCTGATAAAAGGGTAGAGAAGCAAATTCATTGATTAGAATTCTCGACAAGTATTTATTACTCAGATACTAGATTAAATATATTTTTTTCTAAAGGAGTCTGGGTTTTCCATGCGTGATTTTCATTTTTCTAATATCTGTACAATAATTGGTTTAATACTTGCCTATATGTGGATTGGTTGGGACGGCGTTTTCATAGCTGCAATTCTGATTCTTATGGAAGTATCCCTGTCCTTTGATAACGCAGTGGTAAATGCGACAATCCTGAAAACCATGAGTGAGAAATGGCGTAAACGCTTCATGACCTGGGGCATATTGATTGCCGTGTTTGGCATGCGCCTTGTCTTTCCTGTTCTACTGGTTTCCTTTGCTACTGGTCTTTCCATGTATGATGTAAGCCATCTTGCTTTTAAAGATCCTGATGAATATAGTAAGCATGTCCTGGGAGCTAACGTCGAAATCTCTCTTTTTGGCGGGATGTTTCTGCTTATGGTGTTTATGCATTTCATTTTTGATGAAAGCAAGGAAGTGCATTGGATCGGTTTTCTTGAACGCAGATTATCGGCAGCAGGCAGGTTGAAATCGCTGGAGGTTATAATTGCTATCACGATTCTTCTTGTTATGCAGGCTTTGCTTCCTGAACAATCAAAACTTTCCGGACTGACTTCCGGACTGGTTGGGGTAGTTCTTTACATTACCATAAACAGTATCATGTCCCTATTTTCAGTCGATGGTCATCAAACCAATAAATCATTAGGTGTTTCCGGTTTTGTTGGTTTTATGTATCTGCAGTTACTCGACGCATCATTCTCTCTTGACGGAGTAATTGGTGCATTTGCTATCAGCAAGGATGTAGTCATAATTATGATTGGACTTGGAGTCGGTGCTATATTTGTGCGTTCAATGACAATATATATGGTTAAAAGGAAAACTCTTGATGAATATGTTTTCCTGGAGCATGGGGCGCATTATGGCATTGGCGCGCTTGCCCTCATCATGCTTGCCAACTCGATGCATCATATTTCAGAGGTAATTACCGGATTAATTGGTCTGGTTTGTATCCTGCTTTCCTGGTGGTCATCGGTTAAATTTAACAAAATCAATAATAAGTAAGTTATTGTTGCGGCGCAGCAATTCCGCACTTGTTAACCCTTTCTTAGCTGGATTGTGATATGATGATTAAATGATTGGATGATTAAAATAATGACCCTTAGTCATCCAATCATCTAGTTATCATATCATCTTTCTGGAGCAGTTATGCCGCAATTTAAAGCCAATGTTCGTGATTTCCAATTTCTGCTACATGAATATCTGAACCTGTCACAATATGCGCATGTAGATGGCTTTGCCGATGCCAGCGAAGAACTTATGACGCCAATTTTGGAGGCAGCTGCGCAGATGTGCGAGGAAGTGTTATTTCCGCTGAATCAAAAGGGTGATGTTGTTGGTCTGAAATACGAAAACCCTGCAGGATTGCCAGGGCGGGTAATCATGCCTGACGGCTTCAAGGAAGCCTATAAGCTATATGTCGATAGTGGTTGGCCGTCTTTTACCTGTGCCACAGAATATGGCGGGCAGAACCTGCCTGATGTTCTTAATATGCCGCTGATGGAGATGGTCTGTTCCGCTAATTTATCGTTCGGCTTAACTCCCGGACTAAGCCACGGGGCTTATAACGCGATAAATCTCCATGCCAGCGATGCGCTCAAAAATAAATTTCTGCCGAAGATGGTTTCCGGTCACTGGTCAGGCGTAATGTGCCTCACCGAACCGCAGGCCGGAACCGATCTCGGTTTAATCCGTACCAAGGCAGAACCTATGCCCGACGGTAGCTATGCTATTTCGGGCACCAAAATTTTTATTTCCTCAGGCGAACATGAACTGACGGAAAATATCATCCACCTTGTGCTGGCGCGTCTTCCTGATGCTCCTGCTGGCACAAAAGGTATAAGCTTATTTATAGTGCCGAAAATTATGGTGGGTGATGACGGTAGATTAGGTGAGCATAACAAACTGACCTGTGCCGGTATCGAGCATAAGATGGGACTTGCCGCCTCACCAACCTGCCAGATGCAATATGATGGCGCGAAAGGCTGGCTGGTTGGTGAGCCTAACAAGGGCATGAAGGCGATGTTTACCATGATGAATGCCGCGCGTTTATATGTCGGCGTGCAGGGGCTTGGTATTGGCGAAGTGGCGTATCAAAATGCGCTTGCCTATGCGAAGGATCGTTTGCAGAGCCGCGCGCTGACTGGTGCGAAAGAACCAACTAAACCGGCGGATCCGATTATCGTGCATCCTGATGTGCGCCGGATGTTACTCACCATGCGCGCTTTCACCGAAGGAGCACGCGCATTGGCACTGGAAATGGCACTCAAAATTGACCTTGCCCATCGCCATCCAGACGCAAGCGTGCGCGAAGAAGCCGATGATTTCGTGCAGCTTCTGACTCCAGTTGTGAAATCATATTTAACCGATGGCGGGTTTGATACAGCTAACCTCGCTGTACAGATATTTGGTGGTTATGGTTTTATCAAAGAATATGGTGTGGAACAATATGTGCGTGATGTGCGCGTAACCATGATTTACGAGGGGACAAACGGCATCCAGGCACTCGATTTAGTAGGGCGTAAATTACCACAGGCAGCGGGTAAATATCTGCGTTCATTCTTCCATCCGATAGATGCTTTTATTGCAAAGCATAAAGATAATCCTCTCATGGCAGAATTTATAAAACCACTGGCAAAAAATATGGAATATCTGCAACAGGCGACTATGTGGATTGCCACCGCAGGGCTTAAAAACCCTGATGACGCTGCTGGCGGCGCGGTGGAATATCAAAAAATGTTTGCGCTGGTTGCCCTTGCCTATTCATGGGCAAGGCAGGCAGAAATCGCACTTGGCAAACTGCAAGGTGGAACAGACAGGGAATTCTATGAAGCAAAACTATCCACTGCCCGTTTCTTTATGCAAAAAATCCTGCCGCAAACAACTTCACTGCTGCAAGCAATCACCGCTGGCAGCAAATCAATGATGCAGGCGGTTTTATAAGAAGGATATAGCTGATTAAGCATGTAATTGCTTAATCAGCTATAGAAAATCGCAAGCCGAAAGCGCGATTTTTCGCGCCGTAGGCAGCGTCAAAATGATATAATCATTTTGTTAGTTAACTATAATTTATTATTTCTTCAGCAAGTCTCGAATTTCTTCCAGCAGTAATTCGGAACGCGGTGGCGCAACCGGAGCTGCATCCTGAGTTTTCTTGAAACGATTAGCCTGTTTTACAATCATAAAAATTGCAAAAGAAACTATCAGGAAATTTATCACCTGATTCATGAATAGCCCTATATTAATAGTGGCATCACCAGCGTCTTTTGCCGCTTTAAGAGTTAGATGATCGCTTCCAGACAAGCTTATAAATATATTGGAAAAATCTATGCCACCCATAATTTCACCAATCGGCGGCATGATAATATCAGCCACCAACGAATTTACTATGCCTGTAAACGCCGCGCCGATAATAATACCCACAGCCAGATCCAGCACATTACCACGCGTGATAAACTGTTTAAATTCATTGAGCACAAAATTCCCCCCTATATTTGGTTATGCGAAGAAAAGTACCTTTTAAGTATTCGCTTTGCAATATTTTAATTTATCAAAAAATATACTCTGATCTGTATACAAAATGCAGATCAGAGTACAAATCAAAAGCGACGCGGGAAGAATGGAAGAACTACTTCTAATCTGCTATTGTTTCAAAGATGCGGCGCGTTCATTTGCCAGTTTTTTATCTTTCTCATTTAATGGCAGAAGTCCTTTATTAGTCAGATATCCATCCTTACCGATAGCTCCTTCGCTAACAATTTCCTTTGCGAACTCAGAAATACCAGGAATTTTGCCAAGATGGTCGCCTTTTACATAAACATAAAGGCTGCGTGATAATTTATATTTTTCATTTTCGATATTTTCCATTGACGGTTCCAGACCATCAATTTTACTACCCTGAACCTTGCTTTTGCTTTCTTCCAGAAAACTATAGCCAAAGATGCCCAGCGCGGTCTTATTGCTCACCAGCTTCTGCACGATCATATTATCATCTTCGCCGGAATCTATATATCTACCATCTTCACGTAACAACCCGCAAACTTTCTTACGTTCTTTTTCATCAGGATAGATTTTGGAAAATTCCGGGAAGGCTTTACAACCTTCTTCCATAGCCAGCTCAACAAAAGCATCACGTGTTCCGGAGGTTGGCGGAGGACCATAAACCTCTATATTCTGTGCAGGAAGTTCAGGAGCTATTTCATTCCATTTCTGATATGAATTCTTAACCGGTTTCCCATCTTTACCAGGAAGCTCACGGGCTAATGCCATGAAAATCTGTTTTTTGCTTATATTGAACTGTGGGCTTCCCTTCGCATTAGCAATAACAATTCCATCATAACCAACTGGTATCTCAACTATTTTGGTTACACCATTCTTCTGGCAGGATTCTTTTTCAGAATCAGTGATCGGGCGAGAAGCATTGCTCATGTCTGGTGTATCCGCGCCAATGCCACCACAGAATAATTTAAAACCTCCGCCAGTTCCTGTTGATTCAACAATAGGGGTTTTAAATTTGCCACCCTGACCAAACTGCTCGGCGGCGGCAGATATAAACGGATACACTGTGGACGAGCCAACGGCACGTATCTGGTCACGGGCAAAAGCAGGAGATGCGGTCATCAAAGCGGTTGAGGTTAGAGTCAAAGCCGCGATAAGATGATAAGGCGATATATTTAACATGGCGTATCCTTTACTTAAAGTTGAACAGGGAGTTAATAAGGTTCTTCATAGTTGATTAATGTTTTATTGATGTCATTATTTAACCGTCGAAGCGGCATAATACAAAATCTTTTTTAGCATAGTAGCTATGCTTATATTACAACGCAGACCTCTGCATAATACTTTAAAACTCTAATAATTTTGTTATTATTTCCGCATCAACAATTTTGTGGAGCGCAGTAAATCCGCTAAATCTACCCTGCCAGTTTCCATTCGCGTGACGGCGCAGGAAAAGCATGAATTACAGCAAATGGCGGGTGCTAAGCCGATAAGTAGCTATATTCGCCAGCGTTTGTTTGGGGATGCGGTGGCAGCACGCCCTAAACAATACCTCAAAAAACAACGGCAACCCAGAATAGACCATGTAGAGATTGCACGGTTGCTGGGGATGTTTGGTCAGTCGCAGCTCGCAACCTCTATGCTGGCATTGTCGCTGGCTGTGCAGGCTGGTGAACTGCAAGTGACAGCTGAGGTTGCCAGCCAGATAGAATGTGCCTGCAATGATATTAAGGATATTCGCTCTGCACTTGTCATGGCACTTGGCATGAAAACACAGGGTGGTCATGCATGATCCTCAATGGCAACCAGCGCGGTGGGGCTAAGGATTTGGCTCTGCACCTCATGAAAACCGAAAATGAGCGTGTGGAACTCCACGAACTGCGTGGCTTCATGTCCAATGACCTGATGGGAGCACTCGGTGAGATGCAGGCGGTGAGCCGTGGCACGCGCTGCAAGCAGTTTATGTATTCTCTTTCCCTTAATCCGCCTAAGGGCAAAAATGTCAGTGTCGCCGATTTTGAGCGGGCGATTGCCCAAGCCGAGGTAAGGCTAGGGCTTGTCGGTCAGCCTCGCGCCATTGTCTTCCATGAAAAACACGGACGCAGGCATTGTCATGTTGTGTGGAGTCGCATTGATATTACAGGAATTGGATTATCAAAATACCAATCCAATCAAAGGTAAGAAAAAAGATAAAGAGGGGATAGTTCATGATCTGATATTCAAACGCCGCTCTAAAAATACCGATCCGCTTAATGACCTTTGGATTTTGAGCGAAGAATATGTCCATTTTGATGGATGTTCCGAACTTGCATTAAACAAAATCACTGATTCTTCAGGTCAGAATTTGCTGCGCCATATAAGTGATGAAGAACTTGAGAAACATGGGGTAAAAACCGACAGAAGACCTGATATCTTTCTCTTTGCAAGTGAACGAAAATGCGTACTAATTGAACTAAAAGCACCAGATGTTGATTTATCATCGCATCTACAACAGATGATCAGGTTACGGCACAAAAGACCATATTTATACCTGTATTGTGGCTGGCATTGCTGGGGCAATTCTCGGAGCTTTCTTGAGCGACCGCCTGCGCAAATTGCGCTGGCTATTATTTATGATTGCCATCGGCTTTTTCTGCGTCGGTTTGCTGATTACGCCAATAACAGGGCAGATAGTTTCATTTTTTATCGGGTTTCTGGCTGCTTTTGCAGCCCTGTCCGATAAGAAAAAACGCTCCCTCATGAAAATGCTCAAACGCTTCAAGCATTTTAAGCAAACTGTTTTCGGATCTTCGACTTGGGCGAGTTTTGAGCATTTGAAGGAAAACAATCTGCTGGGCAAAGAAGGTTTGTTCCTTGGGATGTTCCGCCACCGCGAAGAAAACGGCAAAATCAGCAATGTGCCTTTGTATTATGCTGGCGACAGACACCTTATGACGGTGGCTGCTGCTCGTGGTGGCAAGGGTGTTTCATCGGTCATTCCCAATCTTCTCACCTACGAAGGCTCAGTGTTGGCTATAGATGTCAAAGGCGAACTTTCTATGATCACGGCTGCACGGCGTGGTCAGGGTGATACTGCGCGTAAAATTGAAGGTATGGGTCAGGATGTCATGGTGGTTGATCCTTGGGGCATAACTGATGCACCAGAAAATTCAGCCTGCTTTAATCCTATGGACTGGCTTGATCCCAATGATAAAGATGTCAACGAAAATGCTATGATTTTGTGGGATAGCATTATCGTTCCAAGCGGTTCTAAAGAAACCTTCTGGGATGATGAAGCCAAAGCCCTAGGCGTTGGGCTAACACTTCATGTGGCAACAGCAGAAAGCGAAAAACATAACCGCAATCTCGGTCGTCTGCGAGACATCATTGTTTCAAGCACCAGCCAGTTTGATGAAGTTCTCAATGATATGCTGGCTAGTCCTAACCCGATTGTCCGCAGCACCGCGCTACGCACTGCCAGTAAGGACATGAAACTCCTTTCCAATGTCTTAGCCACGCTACAAAGCCACACACATTTTCTCGATAGCGTTCGCCTGCGCCAGAATATGTCTCGCTCGGATTTCAAATTCGAGGATTTTAAAACTAAAAAGATGACGGTGTATCTGGTCTTGCCAGCAGACCGTTTGCAAACTTTTTCGCGGTGGCTGCGTCTTCTTATCCAGCAGGCAATCACGGTTAATGCCCGCAACATTGACCAGAAGCCAGAAAAGCCAATCCTATTTTTACTCGATGAGATGGCAGCTCTTGGTAAAATGAGTATCATTCCTCAAGCTTACGGTTTGATGGCAGGCTATGGCATGATTCTATGGTCTATCGTACAAAACCTCTCACAGCTTGAAGATATTTACGGCAAAGGCTGGGAGACTTTTATCGGGAATTCTGGTGTATTACAGTATTACGGCAGCCGCGATTTGAAATCTGCCGAATATTTTTCAAAGCTTGCAGGTGTTACCACCGCCGAGAAATTCTCATGGTCGCAAAGTATTAGTCGCACTTTAGGATTTTCCAAGAGTTATGGTTCAAGCTCTAGCACTTCAAATACATATTCCATGCAAGGCGGTTCTTCTTCCTCCAGCTACAGCACCAGTAAAAACGTTAGCGAAAGTGAATCGGATTCCGAAAGCGATAGCGAAACCAAGGATGTGGTGCAAAGGGCATTAATTCTGCCTGATGAATTGATGATTTTGCGACGCGAAGAAGCTCTGATACTGGTTGAGAATTTGAACCCAATCAAAGCCTTCAAAATCAAATGGTATGAGGACAAAAAACTCAAAACTCTTGGCGTTAATCTGGAAAGTAAAAAATCATAATTTTCTGCATAAAAAGCAGCTATTTAATCAACTAAAAACTTGGATTCCACCTCAAAATCGGTTATCGTTTCGTTCACTCTTTGTTCTCATTCTTGGGAAGCAAGGAGTGAGCGTGGGGGAATGCAAATAAATGAAAGAAAGGACACCGCCATGCGTAATACAACCACCTCACCAACCCTTAGTATCGATGTTAAACTCTATCAGCATTATCTTGATAATGCTGATCTCACTGAAGAACAAAAGCAGGAACTACTGCAAACACTCTGGCAGATTATCTGCGAATTCGTGCAAATTGGCTTTAACATCAGCCCTGTAGAGCAGGCGCAATATAGCAGTGGAAAAGACGGAATAATCGCCTTAACACCCAGCCGTGAGGATTCGCCTACGCTAGAGTATGAGCAAACACTACCGAATAAATTTGATGACAAAGGAGCATCCCCATGAAAGAGGCATTAAAACCCGAACAGCAAAAAGTATTGATCTATTGTCGTGTCTCGGACACTAAGCAGAAGACCGAAGGTCACGGGCTGGATAGTCAGGAACATCGCTGTCGCCAATATGCTTCCATGCAGGGATATGCTGTGGAACAGGTATTTGCTGATGACTTCACGGGTGGTGGAGATTTTATGCTACGAGCTGGCATGGTGGCATTGCTGCACCATCTGGATCGTCATGCAAAAACTAACTACATCGTGCTATTTGATGACCTCAAACGCTTTGCGCGAGATAGAGAATTTCATTTTAAGCTGCGAGATGAACTTGCACTACGCCATGCAAAAGTGGAATGCCTGAACTTCCGCTTTGAAGACACGCCAGAAGGTGAATTCATTGAAACAATTTTTGCGGCACAAGGTCAGTTGGAACGCAAGCAGAACTGCCGTCAGGTTATCCAAAAAATGAAGGCGCGATTGGAACAAGGCTATACCGTATTCAAGCCACCCGTGGGCTATATTTTCAAAAAAGTAGTAGGTCATGGCAAACTACCTGTGCGTGATGAACCCACCGCTACAGCCATTCAGCAAGCCTTAGAAGGCTACGCCACAGGTCGCTATGAAACACAAGTTGAAGTGCAGCGTTTTTTAGAAAACCATCCAGCCTATCCTCATAAGGATAGGCAAGGGCGTGTGCATCCTTCGCGAGTAAAAGAAATTCTGGTAAATTCCTTGTATGCTGGGTATGTGGAGCATAAAGCGTGGAATGTATCTTTACGAAAAGGTCAGCATGATGGGTTAATTACTTTAGAGACGTTTGAGAAAATCCAGCACCGTCTCAAAGGACACGCCAAGGCTCCTGCACGCAAGGATATTACCCTTGATTTTCCACTGCGCGGTTTTGTGTTATGTGGGGATTGCTCTCGTCCACTTACTGCCTGCTGGACGCAAGGAAAAACTAAAAAGTTTCCTTACTATCTGTGCTATTATCAGGATTGTGCATCTAAGAGAAAATCCATTCCCCGCGATAAGTTGGAAGGCGAATTTGAGGCTTTACTCAGCACCTTAAAACCAACACGGGAATTGTTTGATATTGCAACTGCTATGTTCAAAGATGCTTGGAATCAGCAATCCCAGCACACGGCGGAAATGCTGAAGGTGGCAAAGCAAAATATTCAGGCTATTGAAAAACAGATCGGGCTGCTGGTAGATCGTATCATTGAAGCCTCGCTTCCTGCCGTCATCGGCAAATACGAACAGCGTATTGCGGGACTGGAAAAAGAGAAACTCTTACTAGAAGAACGCTTGCACTCACAACACAAACCGCAGGGCAGGTTCGAGGAGTTGTTCGAACTCACACTAATATTCCTATCAAACCCTCAGAAAATCTGGCAATCAGGGCAGTTGGAACATAAGAGAGCCGTCCTCAAACTTGCCTTCACCGACCGTATTACTTACTGCCGAAAAAACGGACTTCAAACACCAAAAACATCCTTACCATTCAAGGTGTTAAGTGGGTTTTCTGGGTCAGAAAACAAAATGGTGGAGGAGACAGGATTTGAACCTGTGTACGCTTACGCGGGCAGATTTACAGTCTGCTGCCATTGACCACTCGGCCACTCCTCCACGGAGCAAAAACACATTCAAGAGGAGTGATGCCTAG
>JBBTBX010000004.1:0-105056 GCA_038043465.1 Pseudomonadota bacterium | reverse complement strand
AGTTAACGCGCGCTGTGCGCGACCCACTCGGCCACTCCTCCACGGAGCAAAAACACATTCAAGAGGAGTGATGCCTAGTGGTCAATAACTTTAAAAGTTAACGCGCGCTGTGCGCGACCCACTCGGCCACTCCTCCACGGAGCAAAAACATATAACAATCTCAAATCCACAAGGAAATCTAAAATCAGTAAGATGCACCGAATTAGTGGACTAACCGCCCAAAGTCAAGCCTAATGAAGCGGTTGTTTAAAACGATCTTTATAGTAATAAAGGGCTATAAGCGAGAATATATTGCAAATCATCACATACCAGCCAATAGAGCTATTGCTGGCGGTTTCGCGTATCAGCCACTCACAGACCATAGGCGCAGTACCGCCGAATATGGCAGCTGCCATGTTATAGGCTATTGCCATACCGGTAAAGCGTATGTTGGTTGGGAACATTTCAACCAGAAGTGCGGGAACTGGACCGGCATACATACCCACCAAGGCGGCAAAAATGAACTGGCACAGTCCAATTACAATTATTGGCGCGCCCATATTTAACTGGGTAAAGAGCAGCGGAGTAATTAAAAACATAGCAACTGCCGCAATTATCATGACTTTTCTGCGCCCGATATGGTCAGAAAGCCAGGCAGATAGTGGCATGGTGACAAGCATGGCAAGCATATTGTAAATATTGAAATGCAACGCGGTTTCCATACTAGTTCCCAATTGCTTCTCACTGAAGCTGATGAAATAGACTGAGGCGAGATAAAATGGCATGGTTACTGTCATATATGCGGCAAAACCCTGCAGCATTTGCCATGGGTGTTTAGCAAAGGCGGTGCGTACAGGAGTTTTTGAGATTTGATTATCCTGTTTTGCTGCTTCATATACAGGGCTTTCCTCGCAGCAACGGCGGATATAAAACCCAACCAGACCGATTGCAATACCTCCGAGGAATGGTATGCGCCAACCCCAAGCTTCGAATGCTTCCCTACCCATCACGCCAAGAAGTGAATTTACCACCAGAGAACCGAGCAAAAACCCGATAATCAGGCTCACCAGCGACGCCGAACCAGCCCAGCCACGACGATTTTCAGGGGCATGTTCGACGATATAGGTTATTGAACCAGCGAACTCTCCGCCTAATGACAGCCCCTGCAGAAGGCGGATTATGGTGAGTAATATTGGGGCGATAAGACCAGCCTCAGCATAAGTTGGAAGTAAGCCGATACAGCCGGTGGGAATCGCCATCATTAGAACCGCCAGAACCATGGCAGATTTGCGACCATAGCGGTCACCTATCCAGCCGAATAAAACCGCACCCAGCGGACGCACCACAAAACCAGCAGCGAATACGCCATAAGTCAGCAATAACTGTACACCAGGATCACCTTTAGGGAAAAATAACACTCCAAGCAATGCCGCCATTTGCCCGTAGAGTGCATAATCATACCACTCCAGCCCATTGCCAATCATCCCCGATGCGACTACTTTTTTCATTTATTATACTTGAGTTACAATAATTTTTTACAAGCCTTAGCAATCACCAATTCTTCATTAGTGGGAATAACATAAACAGGGAAATTGCCAAGCCATTTTAAATATTCGCAAATTTTCTGGCGGATAAGTTCAGCGTGTTCGCCGATTCCAGCAGTAAATACCAGCGCGTCAATGCCTCCTATTGCCGGAAGCAGGCTGGAAAGCTGTTTTGCGGCGAGGTAGCAATAAAGTTCTATGGCAACACTTGCTTCGGGTTTGTCGCTTGCCAGCAGTTCACGCATATCGCTATTTACTCCTGACACTCCCAGTAAACCAGAATTTTTATAAAGCAGTTTGCTGACCTCATCCACGCTCATATTTTTATGTTGTAGCAGATGGAGGATAACGCCAGCATCCAGCGCGCCGCAGCGCGTTCCCATCATCAACCCGTCAAGCGTAGAAAACCCCATGGTGCTTGCCACGCTCTGCAAATTTTTCATAGCGCACATACTCGAACCATTGCCCAGATGCGCGACAATTACCCGGCCCTTTGCCTTATCGCCTAAATGCTCTGGCAAGACTGATGTGATATATTGATAGGAAAGACCGTGAAAGCCATAGCGTTTTATTCCGCCATCGTAATAACTTTGGGGAAGCGGCAGGCGTTTTTCAATTTCTGGCATGGTGTGGTGAAAGGCTGTATCAAAACAGGCGATTTGTGGAATATCCGGATATAGTTTGGTTGTTTCTGCAATTAATTTAAGGGCAGCAGGCTGGTGTAAGGGAGCGAGCGGAATAAATTTTTCCAACTCGCTTATTATTTCTGGGGTGATGAGGGTCGGCTGCGTAAATTTACCACCGCCATGCACCACGCGATGACCGATTATTCTTGTCATCCCGTGCTTGACACTGGATCTAGGGCTGCAATCACTTTCAGAATTTTTTGCCCCAGCCCCCTTGGCAAGTGCGGGTTGACAAGTGCGTGATTCTAACCACGCAATAGTTTCGGATTCGTTATGAGTTTGCAAATTTTCAATTTTATTGAGATTCGCTACCTCAAAAAGCGCGAGTTTGGTGTTGGAAGAGCCAGCATTGCAGGTGATTATTAGATTGGTCATCTGGTTTCTACGGAAATATTGGAGAATGGTGTATTGTTTGTTTTAGTCGTTTATGTATATCCAACGGATCAGAAGCGATTAGCGAAAGATATGCCAGAGTGTGACCATTTGGTTGGCGTATACCTTGCTCCCAATTACGAACCGTGTTTAGTTTGAATAAAAAATTCTTGGCAAATTCCTCGCGAGTCATGCCTAGTCTCTCACGAATATCTTGTATGCAAATTATCTGCCCGGCATAAATAAAATACGCTCGCCCTCCAGTTTCTTTTCCTTTGATAAAATCAAGGGTTTCTTTCAATCCCTCTATTATTTCTTTTCCGAGTGTATTTTTTGATTTGGTTTTTGTGGGTTTCTTTTTCATATATTTTTCCTGATAAGATCAACAATATTAACAATATCTTTGAGTTCTGATTTATCTAAATTTTCTTTTTCATTTTTAGCATAAATGGTAAGTAGGCTAACCAGACCTTTTTCATCAAAATAAAAATATATAACTCTGACTCCACCACGCTTGCCTTTGTTAGGCAATGACCAACGTAATTTTCTAACGCCATTACCACCCGATATTACATCGCCGGATTTTGGATTATCTGCGAGATAAAACTTCAGCTCATCCAATAACTTCAGCCCAAGTAATTTTATTGCCTTCTTATAAAATTGCTTGGTTTCATAGAATGTAATTATCTTATCATTGCTCATACTACCTCATTGGGGCTGCAAAATCAATGAAAAATTTAAAAAATCCACAAAAAGCGCGAGTTTGGTGTTGGAAGAGCCAGCATTGCAGGTGATTATAGTGGTAGTCATACCCGCTTCGTCTGTGCATAAAGCAGTGCAAGGGCGCAGGAGACCACGCGGTTATCGGCATCACTGGCGCGGCTGGTGAGGATTATCGGCACTTTCGCGCCCAGCACAATCCCTGCTCCCTGCACACCAGAAAAATAACGCAGTTGTTTATAGAGCATATTTCCCGATTCAATATCTGGCACAACTAAAATATCGGCATTTCCCGCCACTTCCGAAGTTATACCTTTAATTGCAGCAGCTTCTTTGGAGATAGCATTATCAAATGCCAGCGGACCATCTAAAATCGCACCTGTAATTTGCCCACGTTCTGCCATCTTGCACAGGGCAGTTGCGTCAAGCGTTGCCGGCATATTTTCATTTACCGTTTCCACTGCAGCGAGAATTGCAACTTTTGGCGTGCCATTTTGTAATGCATGGAATAAATCAACCGCGTTTTGGATAATATCTTTCTTTTCCATCATATTGGGGTTGATATTGATAGCGGCATCAGTGAGGAAAAGTAGCTTAGGGTAGCTCGGAACATCCAGCACGAAAACATGACTGATACGCCTTCCAGTGCGCAAGCCTTTTTCTTTATCTACAACCGCCTCCATCAGCTCGTCAGTGTGCAGCTTGCCCTTCATCAAGGCTTCCACCTCGCCATTTTTTGCCATTTCAACAGCGATGGCTGCTGCTGCGTGGCTATGCTGTGTTGAAATAATAGAATATTTACTGATGTCGATATGTGCGTCTTCAGCAACTTTACGAATTTTTTCTTCATTCCCGACCAATATCGGCTCGATAATGCCCTGCTGTGCTGCTTGCACTGCTCCTGCCAGCGATAAAATATCAGTCGGATGCACAACGGCAGTTTTCAGCGGTTTTAAGCCTTTTGCTTTGTTCAGCAGCCATTGTTCATAACCATGTCCATCAGTTTTAATTTGCACCTCAGGAAGTGGAGTGGCACTCCAGCAAATTTTTTCTGTTGGTGGCAGTACAACTGCAACACCTTCCAGAACATGCTCACCTTGTTCGTTGGCGCATAATGTTTCCAAAGTTATGTGTTTTTTCTTATCGTCTTTGGCAGTAACTTTGACCGAAGCAGTTATGGTATCGCCGATATGCACTGGCTTGAGGAATTTCAAAGTCTGACTTAGATAGATTGTACCAAGTCCGGGAAGCTGCATTCCCAGCAAGGTAGAAAACATTGAGCCAGTCCACATTCCATGCCCTACTATCTGCTGGAAAATATCGGTCTTTGCATAGTTTTCATCGAGATGCGCGGGGTTCATATCGCCAGTAACTATAGCAAAAAGTTGAATATCTTTTTTGGTTAGAGTGCGCGTAAGGCTTGCGCTATCGCCAATATTTATTTCCTCGTAAGTTTTACTGCCAAGACAAGATTTATTTTCCACAGAATTATTCCACTTATAAACTATTTCTTAGGATGCGGTTTCTTCGGCTCTTCGGTTTTTTCCTTTTCTGGCTCAGAATGGTTGGTGAACAAACTGCCGAAAGGATTGAACATCTGCATGGTTTTTTCAAAAAGTGCCATGTTATGGCGGGTGACTTCTTCAAGCTGCCCAAGCGGCGACATGCCTTCCATAGCTTTACCCATGGTTTCACCAACCATGGAGCGCATTCTCTCCTGATTGCTGGTAAAGCTTTTCATGCTCGCATCCAGATATGGCTGCAGAATATCCTGCATATTGTGACCGTAAAAACCGATAACCGAACGCAGAAAATCGGTGGGAAGGACATGAAACCCTTTGGTTTCCTGTTCAAAAATAATCTGGGTGAGGATCTGGCGGGTTAGATCCTGCCCGGATTTAGCATCAACCACGATAAATGGTTGCCCTTGTTTCACCCGGTCGCACAAATCTTCCAGCGTGATATAGGCACTGGTTTCCGTGTCATACAACCTACGATTGGCGTATTTTTTTATGATGGCTGGGTCTTTATCCGTGTCTTTTTTTTGCATAAAATTTCCAAATTAGCTTTAAAATTAATGATAAATAGTTAGAATACATAGATATTAGAGTAAAGATGTTATAATTTCAAGCAAGTATAGTATATGCAGGATAATCCATATCAAGACGTTGCCAAAGAGTTCATTAATTTATGGCAAAAACAAATGACCTCGGTGATGGGTGACAAACAATTTATTCACGCTATGCTGGAGCTATTCCAGAACATGCAGGTTAAACCTAATGCCAAAGCCAACACTGCCGCTTCCAACCCTACCGATGCACCTGCTGCTGAGCATGGGCTGCTTACAGAGCTTGCCTTTCGGGTTGCAATGTGTGAAAAGCGGCTTGCTGCCCTTGAATCTACCCTCAAAAACGGCGGGGATGTCGCTAAGCCAACTGCAAAACGCAGTAAGTCGGGAAGCAAAAAATCAAGCAAGTGAGATGCTTGCCGGTGTGCTGCGTTATTATGAAACACCATATAAGCGCGATGTTTCCGACCCTCCCTGTATCTGGCAACATGGCAGTGCGCGCGTGCTTGATTACGGGCAAAGAATCACTGATCCGAAAGCGGTGGTGCTATTCATTCCCTCTTTGATTAATCGTTATTATATCCTCGATTTGGAAGAAGAACGCAGTTTCCTGCGCTACCTTGCCAGCCAGAAAATTTATCCGCTGGTGCTGGATTGGGGACAACCCGTAGCGGATGAAAAAAACTTTAACTGTGGCGATTATGTAACCGAGATATTGCTGCCGGCAATTGATTTTATTGCAAAAATATCAGGGGGTCAGGTGGCTCTTGCTGGCTATTGTATGGGCGGGGTGCTGGCACTGGCAGCAGCAAAATTAAAACCCCGCAAGATTTCTTCACTTGCTTTGCTGGCAACTCCTTGGGATTTCCACTGTCCGGAGTTCGCGCCATTCGTACTTGAAAAGAAATGGCAAGTGGAAATGGCAAAACTTATTGATAACAAAAAAACCCTGCCGGCGGAAATGATCCAGTCAATGTTTTATTTAACCGATCCATTTTTGTTTGAGCATAAATTCCGCCGTTACGCCGGACTTGACCCTAACAGCCGTGCCACCAAAGATTTTGTAGCGTTGGAACACTGGGTAAATGATGGTGTGCCGATGACCTCCGGGGTGGCGCATGACTGCCTGATTGGCTGGGCGCAGGAAAACAAGCTTATGAAAATTCAATGGCGGGTTGCTGGTAAAAACATTACCCCGCCATCACCTGCCCTGCCCACTTTTATCGCTATCCCGAAAAACGATCATGTAGTGCCTTTTGATTGCGCTTTGCCACTGGCAATTGCAGCTAAACATGCGGTGATTATCCATCCAAGTGCCGGGCATGTGGGAATGATTGTCGGTAGCCATGCCAAACGCGAATTGTGGCAACCATATGCTAATTGGCTGTTAAACTGATTTTAGCTGTAATAACAGTCTTTTTCTTGTCATGTCGTACTTACTCAGTTATCTTTTGCAAATCGTCATTGCGAGGAGCTTTAGCTCCGTGGCAATCCAGTATTATCAACATGCTGAAAGAACTGGATTGCTTCGCTATGCTCGCAATGACAAAAATTGGATGAATAAAATATGACCAATGCCATAGAAATTCGAGAACTCCATAAAACCTACATTGATGGAAAGAAGAAACAGCATAAAATCGCTCTGAAAGGAATTGACCTCGATATTCCTGAGGGTTCATTTTTCGCGCTGCTTGGGCCAAATGGTGCCGGAAAATCTACCATGATTAACATCATGGCGGGACTTACGCATAAGACCAGCGGGACAGTTTCCATTTGCGGTTATGACACAGAAAAAGAGATGCGCGGCGCGCGCCTTTCCATTGGAGTTGTGCCACAGGAACTGATTCTTGATACGTTTTTTACAGTACGCGAAGCACTAGATATCCACGCCGGATATTATGGTGTACCGAAAGAAAAACGCCGTACTCAGGAAATAATAGATGCGATGGGGCTTTCTGACAAAGCAGATATTCATTCCAGACGGCTATCCGGTGGGATGCGTCGCCGTTTGCTGGTGGCTAAGGCGTTAGTGCATAATCCACCAGTTCTGATTCTTGATGAACCGACAGCAGGTGTCGATGTGGAACTAAGAACCCAGCTCTGGGATTATGTGAAAAAACTAAATAAATCAGGAACTACTGTTCTGCTTACTACGCATTACCTTGAAGAAGCGGAAGAGTTGTGCGACACGATTGCAGTTATTAATCACGGCGAAGTGGTTGCCTGCGAAAAAAAATCTTCCATGCTCAAACGCTTTGACCGCAAGCAGTTAGTCATTACGCCTACGGAATCAATTTTTGATATTCCCGACAAAATAAAACAGTGGAAAGCAGAAATTGACTCGGAAGGAAAGCTGGTTATTGATTATAAACCGAGCAAAGACAATATTCAGGATATATTAAATGCAGTAAGCTCTGTTGGTGTATTGGTGCGTGATTTGACTACGCGTGAACCGAACCTCGAAGATATATTCCTGCAGCTTACCAACCGTAATAAAGCTGCATGATGCAATAAATTTTGCCATCTCAGAGAATGCGTATTACTTCGCCCGTGGTATTGTATTTTAGCTTTACTTAATAAATTGCCTTTCATATTATCGCACGCTAGGCTGTGTTGACATTCACGCTAGGTCACAAGCGACCCGAATGGCGACACAGCCTAATATTAGCCATACAAAATAATGGCTCATCATTACAGAGGAGAATCTATCCAATGAAAAAGCTTCTGCTAATAAGTACCACCTTGGCAACTATAATTGCATCCGGACAGGCATCAGCACAGGATGATGCGGCAATGCAGAAGCGACTCGAAGCAATGCAAGCGCAGATGGAGGCCATGCAGCGGGAGATGAAAAGCCTGAAGGAACAATTAGCGCAGAACAAGGCGCAAACTACAAAAATAGAAAAAGCGACTAATGAAATAAAAGCCCACAAAACACCAGAAAATGACGTTAAAATTAGCATGATTCCAGCACCAAAATTTGAAACTGCCGATGGCGCATATAGTTTCAAGGTTGGTGGATTTGCCCAAATAGATGCCGGTATATTCAAAGACGACAGAAAGGACCATCCAGACGGTACTAATGTTCGCCGCGCCAGGTTAAATTTTTCTGGTACTCTTGCCAAAGACTTTAAATATAAGATTGAGAATGATTTTGCCGGAAATTCCAGTACGCTTACTGATGTCTATCTCGAATATGCCGGGTTCAAACCAACTTCAATCACTGTTGGGCAATTCAAAGAACCATTTGGTCTGGAAACCCTTACCAGTGATACGTTTACCAGCTTTATTGAACGCGCATCAACCAACCTCTTTTCGCCAGATCGCAAAATCGGAGTTATGGTTAGTAGCTATGGCACGATAGATCCGCTGGGAGCGTGGACAGCATCTCTAGGCGGTTTCGGAAGTGGAACAAGTTCAACCACCAGCACTGATGATGAATCACGCGACATCACGGGGCGTATAACTCTTGCTCCAATAGCCGATAAAACTCAAGTCATCCATTTTGGTGTTGCTGGTAGTCATCGTATCCCTGACTCCTCCAGCGATTCTTTCAGCTTTTCTTCACGTGCAGAAAATCAGCTATCCAGCGCGTCTTCTGATCTTGCCGTCAATACCGGAACTATAAGCAATGTAGATAGCGTCAATCTGCTCGGGCTTGAAGCTGCTGGTGTCTATGGCCCATTCTCCGTGCAGGGTGAATATGTCCGTGCTGCTGTAAATCGTAACTCCGGAGTTGAGCCAACCTTTGGTGGTTATTATGTTGAGGCATCGTATTTCCTTACTGGTGAAAGCCGTAACTATAATGCTTCAACTGGCAGATTTGAACGCACAAAACCAATGTGGCCGCTTAGTGTATCAGAAGGAAGTTGGGGTGCGTGGCAAGTTATGGCACGCTATAGCAATCTGGATCTAAACGACAAAACCATTCTGGGTGGGCAGTTAAAGGATACCACTTTTGGTATCAGGTGGATACCTAACAACCACACTATGATTACTGCGAACTATATTATGTCAAACAGTGACAGTAATGCAGTAACCCCGAATGATGACCCACATATTTTCCTGCTGCGCACACAGTTTGACTTTTAGTTGCCAGCTTCTATAAGAAGCATCTTTTTACAATGGCATCAACAATATTATATAGCGGTAGAATCTCTGCTACTGCCCCAATTTTATAAGCTGCATGTGGCATACCATAAACCACACAGGTCGCCTCATTCTGTCCGATAGTGTGCGCTCCTGCCTGCCTCAATCTAAGCAATCCTTCCGCGCCATCTTTTCCCATTCCGGTAAGAATAATACCTAAGGTATTTTCTCCAACCGCTTCCACAACAGAATCAAAAGTTACATCCACCGATGGTTTGTGATTATTCACTGGCGGATCATCAGTAACTCTACATGCCAATCCACTAGCCTTGCGAATAATCTTTAACTGCGTTCCACCAGCAGCAATACACCCCATTCCAGATTTCAACGCCATGCCTTCAGACGCTTCATAAATTGGAAATGAACACAGTGTAGAAATACGTTTGGCAAAACTGGCTGTAAAAACTGGCGGCATATGCTGAGCTATAACAATGGGAGGGCAGTTATTGGGAAGATATGGCAATATTTCACTCAGGGTTTCCACACCACCTGTAGACGCTCCAATTGCAATCAATTTGGGAGCTTTTGGCGAAACGGTTCGTAACCTTTTATCAGCCTGCCTGACTGGTTTGTTACGAATCCGGTTGAGATTGGCTCGCGTTGCCGCCGCCTTTTTTACTGTAATGCACAACTCATCAGAAAAACTCTGAAGTGCTACCGGAGTATTTTCCGCAGGTTTACCTATACATTCCACCGCACCAATTTGCAGTGCTTGAATTGCAACATCAGTTCCTTTACCTGTCAAAGTTGAGATCATGATAACCGGCATCGGACGCAGATGCATTATTTTCTCTAAAAATGTGATGCCATCCATCTTGGGCATCTCAACATCAAGCGTAATAACATCAGGATTAAATTCTTTTATTTTTTCACGCGCATCAAATGGATCAAACGCTGTCGCAATTACTTTGATTTCCGGATCGGCAGACAACATTTCTGTCAGCATCTGCCGTATAAATGCCGAATCATCAACAATAAGAACTGTAATCGGTTTCATAATATACAATCAAAAAAGTTCTATGTCGTTTATAATTGGTTTGCTCGCAATTTTGCGTTCATAAATCGCCTCTTCTTCCACCACCACCATATCTTCAGAACGGCGCAGCAGTCGCATCATAACCTTGCCTGTAGAAGGGTAATAATGAACGCGCCGGGGATGTTCGCCTTCTAAATCCTCAGAGAATTTCCGGAAGCCTTCATTATATAAAAAATCACGGATAAATTTTGCATTTTTACTGCCAATCCGTGCAGAATTATTGGTTACATTACCACCGCCAAAAACCTTTATTTCCAGCCTGTCTTTATGCCCACCGGCTTTCATAATTCCGTTTATCAGGCTTTCCATGGCAAACAATCCGTAACGCGCTGCATCGCTATGCGTGCTATCCACTTCATCACTACTTGGCAACAAAAAATGGTTCATTCCACCAATACCGACATAAGGGTCACGAATACAAGCCGAAATGCATGAGCCTAAAATCGTAGAAATCATTTCATCCTCTGAGGTAGAAACATGCCAATCTCCAGCAAAAATTTTTACAACAGTGATTTTTTCTTTAGCATCATAATATCGTTTACTACTGTGGAAATACTCAGAAATAGGTGGTTCGATACGGTTATGAACTTTATGCATTTTATTATCACGATGCATCAGCGTATCTTTCTATAAATAGTGTGACCAAGCGGTTCAAAACTATCACAAACATTATGAAGGTTTTCAGAATGTCCTATATACAGAAAACCATCCGGCTTGATTAAGCCTGCAATTCGATCAAAAAGTATCTTCTGCGTAGGCTTGTCAAAATAAATTACCACATTACGACAAAATACCGCGTCAAACATTCCTGACATCGGCCATTTTTCCAACAAATTAAGATGTTTGAAGGAAATCATTTCCCGTAAATTTTCCGACATTACTATCCGTTCGCCATTATCAACGATGTTCACATCAGAACGGTATGGTTCTGGGATCTTTTCCAACTGTTCCGAACCATATTCACCAGCCCTGCCAATATCCAACATGTTGGTGTCAATATCGGTGGCAAGAATGCGCGCATCCCATGCAGATAAATCTTTAAGTGCGTATTTTGCTGTCATCGCAATGGAATAAGCCTCCATCCCAGATGAAGACCCTGCCGACCATATACGCAAACGTTTTGGCTTTGATGCAGACTTGGCCAGTGGCAGCAATACATTGCTATACAGATGTTCAAAATGATGCACTTCACGAAAAAAACTGGTAAGATTAGTAGTAATGGCATTAACCAGATTGCCCATTTCCTCACCACCAGCATCATTTTGTACTAATTCACAATATTCAGAAAAACTACGCAACTCCAACACCCGCAACCGCCTGACAAGACGCGAATAAACCATATTCTTTTTATTGGCAGCGAGCATGATACCGGTATGTTTGCTCACCAAACCGGCAAGAAAAGAAAACTCACGCTCGCTGAATGAAAATTCTCTTTCATCATCTTGTTTTAGTTTATTTTGCATGAAAATTTCTGCAATACTCCCACATGTCAAGGTTTATACGGCTTCAGAAAAACTCTACGAATAATTCTAGAATTCTTTCCAATCTGTATCGTAACCATTTTTCTCACCAGATGCCTTGGCTATTTTCATCGCAGGACGAGAAGGCTTCTTTATATTCCTGATCACTGGAGGAGTCCTTTTTTGTGCCGGCTTATTATTTACCGTAGCCAATTTCAATTTGGCTTCGCTTTGACTAAAATCTTCCTGATGCCCGTGCTCATCTCCGCTTTCAGTTTCACTAATCTTAAAGAAGCTCATCATTCTCTCTAATTCACGCGCCTGCTCCACCATCGACTGGGCAGCAGCAGTATTTTCTTCAACTAGTGCCGCATTTTGCTGAGTAACTTCATCCATCTGGGTAATCGCAGTATTGATTTCATCGATACCGGTTGCCTGCTCTTTACTTGCCGAAGCAATATCAGACACTATGTCCGTAACCTGCTTTACCGAACCAACAATCCCTTTCAAAGTTTCTCCAGCCTGATTTACTAATGCCGCACCGCTTTTTACCTGCTGTGCACTTTCATTAATCAGAGCTTTGATTTCTTTAGAAGCGGAAGCAGAACGTCCAGCAAGTGAACGAACTTCCGATGCCACCACCGCAAAACCTTTACCGGCATCACCAGCACGTGCTGCCTCGACAGCAGCATTAAGTGCAAGTAAATTAGTTTGGAAAGCAATCTCATCTATCACACCAATAATATCAGAGATTTTCTGTGAAGATTTTTCAATATTGGACATCGCCATCACTGCTTCGCCTACAACTCTACCACCATCGCTGGCTACACTGTTAGCTTTGCTGGATAGGTCATTAGCTGTCACCGCATTATGCGAATTTTGTTTTACTGTACCAGTAATCTGCTCCATAGATGCTGCGGTCTCTTCCAGCGAAGAAGCCTGCTCCTCGGTGCGTTGCGAAAGATCCGTGCTGCCAGAAGAAATTTCCGTTGCTGCAGAGTTGACAGAGCGTGCTGCCTCAATAATGCTGCTTATTGTTGAGCGCATTTTTATAATAAAGACATTAAGAGATTTCGCCATCTCCCCAATCTCATCCTTGCTATTTAATCCTTCCACATCTTTGCTGAAATCACCCTCTGCCAAACGTGATATTTCCATTGAAATTTTACGGAGAGGCCTGCTTGCTAAAGTGCCGATGAATGCCCCAATTGCCATAATTGCGACTATGGCTATACCCACTATTGTATAAAGCAAATCTTTGGCATTATTTATTCCAGAAAAGACTTCAGTGCTTGGTATACGAACCAAAGTTGACCATCCTAATCCCGGATAACCATTTGCGCCATTACTATGGTCATAACCAACTGCCTGTTCAATCTTTTTGCGGGCATGCACTGAAAGCATTGAGCCATTTTTTCCTTTAACAGCTTCCTGTGCTGCTTCAACGCCTCTTTCTGCCAGATTCAGCTTTCCTATAACCTCCGGATTACGTTTGTATTTTCCGTCTGAAAAATTGGCTGGATCATAATCAACAATCACTTTTCCAACAGGATCAAGAATGGTGATTTCCGTACTCACATTACCTTTTGCTTTTTCACTCTGATAACTGCCGGCAGCAATTCCCTCAACAAACCCGAAATCGACAAAATTCACCCATACGCCAATCATTTTTCCGGAGTTATCATAAACTGGAGCAGATAAGGGAATAACAAAACCATCTTCCCCCCTATAAACCTCTGCCACTAACGGTTCAAATCTGGCTTGCTCAACTACTGTACCATCAACACCATCGCCTTTTAAGAATTCCTTACGTACAGCTTTCTGGAACCATGACGCATCCTTAAATGATTTATTATAAACAGTGGAAGTGTTTATGGGTTTCCCACTGCTATCGGTTGAATTTACAGCAGCAACTTTGCCTTCCATATCCACTAATATCATAAGTTTATAAAGACCATAATTACCCATATAGAAATTCATTGAATTGACCAATGGGTTTGCACTGCCATTTCCATACCAGTTACCGGTATCTTTAGCTGCAGCATTAACTCCAAAGGCCTGCACATCACCATAACGTTCAAAAAAATTACGGTCTAACAGCTCATTAACAGTAGTAGCCACAATATTCATCTCTTCCAAATTAGTCTGCTGCATTTCGTTCAGCTTGGTAAAAACAATTGGCATGACCGCCCCAACTGGCAACAGCCCAAAAAATAATAATAATAAAGTAAGCTTAGAGCGAATAGTTAAACGAAACATAGAACATCCTTTCCAAATGATTTTTAAAATAAATTATGCCGCCTGCGCCATTGCCTTTTCAATATGATGCGCTTCAAACAGATGCTCCACATTAAGTAGAACCACCATTCGTTCCTCTATCGAAATAAGTCCACTGATATAATCGGTATCAACCTGTGTGTCACCTTCAGGCGCAGCTTTTATCTGATCGGCATTTGCTTCAAGAATATCCGATACAGCATCAACCAGAATGCCGATATTGCGATCTCCTATTGCCAGGATAATAACAACATGTTTTGCGGTTGCTTCGGTCATCCCCTGATGAAAACGCGTACGTAAATCAAATATGGGAATGATAAGTCCACGCAGATTCATCACTCCACGCATGAATTCCTGTGAATTAGGCAGGCGAGTAGTTTCTGTCCAGCCTTTAATCTCACGCACGGTCATTATATCAACACCATATTCCTCACCACCTACTGTAAATGTCAAAAATTGTTGTGTAGCATTCTTCTGAACAATATTTTCTTTATCCAAACCTCTATCAAAATTATCTGCCATAAAATTACTCCAGAATTTGTTTCTAAGCTGCTTCTAACTCTGCATGACCATGACAAAGAGATTTAAGTCCATCTATATCAAGAATTAAAGAAACCCTGCCATCGCCAAGGATAGTTGCCCCTGATACACCAGCAACTGGATCGGAATTGGATTCCAGACTTTTAATTACCACCTGCTGCTGCCCGATTAATTCATCGACCACCAATCCCATTTTTTTTTGCCCACTCTCAACTAAAACAATCAACGCCTTGCTCGGATCACTTTCCGCCTCAGTCACATTAAAAATTCTATGCAGATAAACTACAGTTACAAAGTCACCACGCACATTGATGACATCGTTATGTCCTTCCACGCGTTTCACATGGTCTGATTTAGGGCGCAACGTTTCGATGATATTAGTTATGGGAATGATGTAATTTTCTGCCCCCACACGGACAATCATCCCATCTAAAATAGCCAGAGTTAAAGGCAATGAAACTGTAAATAAAGACCCCTTTCCAGGATTAGTAGTAACTTGAACAATACCACCTAGACCTTGAATATTGCGCCTTACCACATCCATTCCCACACCACGTCCTGATATATTCGACACAACATCAGCAGTAGAAAATCCAGGAAGGAAAATAAGATTATCGCATTCTTCATCACTAGGCATAGAATCAGCTGCAATCAAACCCTTCTCTCGTGCTTTGGCGAGAACTTTTGCGCGGTTAATTCCTGCACCATCATCACGAATCTCAATTATAATACGCCCGCCACGATGCGAAGCGGAAAGATGGATAGTCCCCTCTTCCGGCTTTCCCTTGGCAATCCGCACTTGCGGGCTTTCTATCCCATGATCCACAGAATTACGAATCATGTGGGTAAGCGGGTCACCAAGCTGCTCAATAACCGTTTTATCGACTTCAGTATTTTCACCAGATGTAACCAGTCGAATTTCTTTGCCAAGCTGCGCAGAAATATCACGAACTATTCTTGGCATACGTGAAAAAATTGATTTTACAGGCTGCATCCTGACCGCCATAACAGCTTCTTGTAACTCGCGCGTATGCTGCGATAATTCACTGACTCCACGCATCAAATCAGAAAATTGCCCTTCAGTAAATTCACGCGTCTGCGCTTTAAGCATTGCCTCGGTGATAACCAATTCACCAATCATATTCACCAGCCTGTCAACTTTTTCCAAATCAACACGAATAGACGATGACTGCGTAGAACGAGCCGGATTATCATCGGCTACAATTTTTATGTTATTGGAACGAACATCCGCAACAAACTCATCTTCTGGCGGTTTTGCTTCTTCCATGACAATGGTAAGGTCACAATGATCCGCCACAAACTCAAACACTTCACGAATATTATCTTCTAACTTATCGGTATTCAGCACAATTGACCAACCAATGTAGCAGCATGTAGGGTTCAATTCCTCCAGAACTGGAACACGATGAGTAAATGCCATAACCTCAACCGTGCCAAGACGCTCCAGTTCCCGCAAAATGAGCATTGGCTCGTTACCGGTAGCAAGTAAAGTTTCATGCGGGGCAAAATTAATATGCCAACGTTGCTGCTCAATATTCTCTTTGCTTTCTTTTCCTTCATCACTGGAATTTCCAGAGATGGGCGCACTTTCTATTCCAGAACCGGCAGCAAGCCCTTTTAGCTGTTCCAGTAGCTCATGCCCAAATCCATCCGGTAGCGCAACATTATCCTGAGCAACACGCACCATTTGCGTAACCACATCCACAGATTTCAACAGCATATCTACGGCAACCCGAGATGGCTTAACTTTTTTCTCACGCATGGAATCCAGCAACGCTTCCAGTACATGCGTAAAGTTCATAATTGCATCTAGTCCAAACGCCCCTGCCCCACCTTTTATCGAATGGGCGCAACGGAAAATAGCGTTGAGCTGCTCCGTATCCACAGCATCAATATCAAGTGCCAGCAAGTAGGCTTCCATGTCAACAAGAAGCTCAAAACATTCAGTTATATAAGTCTGCTTGAACTGATCCAGAGATACCATTATGGACACACCCTCTTTACTACTTCTATTAATTTTTCAGGGTTAAACGGCTTAACAATCCAACCTGTAGCCCCTGATGATTTACCTTCTTCTTTTTTGCTGGAATCACCTTCAGTGGTAAGCATAAGTATCGGAGTAAATTTATAGGTTGGATTGGCGCGTAAATTTCGAATCAATTCAAAGCCATTCATGTTTGGCATATTTAGATCGGTAATAACTGCATCAACCTTCACACCTGAAATGGCAGCAAGGGCAGCTTTCCCATCCTCCGCCTCAACAACTTCATAGCCTGCACTCTTCAGGGTAAATGACACCATCTCGCGCATACTCTTGGAATCATCGACTGTCAGCACTTTTTTAGCCATTATATTTTCTCCCATTCCAGAAGTTTTCGAGACCTACTCTCTTAAAAACAGAGGAAAATAAATCATTTTCACCTTTCACCTGAAAGATACATCCCGCTGCTGACAGAGTTTTTTCCAAAGAAATTATTAGCTGCAAACCGGCAGTGGTAATATCTTCAACATTGGAGGCATCAATAATCAAATTCTGTTTTTTTGGAGACAGCAGTGCCATGAATTCGGCTATAAGTTCTTCTATAGCCTCAATATTCATTATAGGTGGCAAGGTAACTAAAACCGAATTGTCTATATAACTATGCTGCATTTATAATTTCCTACACAACTAATGATAGTTGTATTAGTAGATACATAATACTATCCCTAGTTGCAAGAATAAATTGCATAAAACATCAAAAAATACAACTTATGTGATTTATCTGATAGACATGCGCCAGCATACTGGCAATTACGACAACAGCAAAGCAATCCGTAAAAACTACTTTAACCTCTCCAGCTTTACCAACACACGTTCATTTTTCTCACGGTTGGCGACAATGGCATTACCATTCATGTCAAGATTGGGAACTTTTGGATAAGCACCAGCAAAACCTACGGCTTTTATATCTTTGGGTCTTATGCCATTTTCTATAAAGACCCTAACTATTCTGGCTGCACGCGCCGAAGAAAGTTCCCAATTGGTAGCATACAAACCGCTTTGCGGCTCAGAATCACTGGTATGCCCCTCTATGCTGATTCGATAATCAATAAAATCAATAGACCTTAAAGAGGCAATTATTTCATTCAGGAGAGGTAATTTTTCTGGGGCTAATTCGGCGGTAAATGACTTAAAGAATGTCGTACTCGACATTTCCATAGCGATTTCCTTATCATTATTCTCAATAGTAATATCGTTGAACGATTTGTTATTTTCTACCACTCCTTGCAGCGTCCGTATCACCCCATCAAAAGGGGTTACCAGATCCACTGTTCCGAATTTTCCGCCCATACCGCTGCTCAACATCGAAATACGTTCTTTACGTGGCTCCGACACCGATACGAAAATAATAAAAAAGCACATCAGAAGTGTAATCAAATCGGCATAACTCATCAGCCATGAATCAACATTCTCTTCTGGAAGTATTTTGCGTGGAGGCATCATTTGCTTAGTATCCTATACGTCATTCTTTTTCAGATAATCATCAAGGTTGAAATGCTGTGATGGATCAAGGAAGCTGTTCAGCTTATCCTGCATAAAGCGTGGGCTTTGTTTTTCCGCAAGCAGCACCAGACCTTCCGTCATCATGTAATTGCGAAAACGCATCACATCTTCCTTCTGCATAAGCTTATCAGCCGCAGGCAGACAAAACAGACGTGCTACGATAATTCCATAAAGAGTTGCAAGCAACGCGACCGAAAGCCCAAGGCCGATACGTGACATGTCACCCTGAATGTTCTGCAGCATTATCACCATACCTACCAGCGTCCCTACCATCCCGAAAGCCGGAGCAGTTGATGCCATATTTTTAAGTACAATTACTGGCGATATGCTACGCTCAAAATCAGCTTCCACGGCGGTATTCATCATTTTACGGATTGGTTCCGGCTGATACCCTGTTATAACCAGATCAATCCCATAACGCAGCAAAGGTTCTTTGATTTTCGCACCGACTTCACCTTCCAGCCCGGCAAATCCTTTCGCCTGCACCAGATATGCCCATTTAATCAGGCGCATTATCTCCGCATTCAGCCCCTCACGCGTCGCTTTAGGCTTTTTAACCATGTGCCAGATTGCCTGAAAAGCTAGAATAACTGAATTAGCATGATAGCTCATGAAAGCGTTGGCAACCGTGCCGCCCATAACTATAAGCAGACCTTCAATGCTGATAAATGAAAGGTAATTGTCAGTGCCATGCACAATCGCGCCGATAATCAGCGCGAAACCAAAAAATGTGCCTGCTATAGTGGCAAGCGACATATTTTTTACAACTTGTTTCATAAGCAGATAACTAGATAATAAGATAATAAGATAATAAGATTATTAGATAACTAAATTGTTTGATAATTAGGTTGTTTTTCTTTTCCAATTATCCAATAATCCAGTCATCCATCATCCGGTATCTAATCATCTTTTTGTTAATAAACTGCCAATAAAACCCTAAGAAATGGTTTTTTATGCCAAAAAACGCCTATAATGCGCCGAAAATCGGCATTACGCTTGATTATGAAGAGACGCAGACTTACTCCAAAAAACCATGGTATGCTCTGCGTGAGAATTATTGCTCGGCGGTTAGCAATCTCGGCGCGCTGGCTTTACCCCTTCCCCACGACACTGAAAAAGTTGAGCAGTATCTTGATCTTATTGATGGCCTGATGATAACCGGCGGTGCGTTTGACGTGTCACCTGAACTTTATGGTCAGAGCGAAAAACACGATAGCGTAACGACCAAGGATAACCGCACCAGATTTGAGTTTGCTATAACAAGAGGCGCGATAGAGCGTGGCATCCCGATTTTAGGTATTTGCGGTGGTGAGCAACTGCTTAATGTAGTGCTTGGTGGAACATTGATCCAGCATATACCTGACAGTATTAAAAACCCGCTGGAACATGAGCAGAAAAACCCGCGCAATGAGGCAGGACATAGCATAAAAATAACCGCTGGTAGCCTGCTTGAAAGAATTGTCGGTAAAAGCCAGATGGCAGTGAATACCGCTCATCATCAGGCGGTGGATAAAGTTGCGCCGCAGCTAGTGGTAAATGCCACTACTTCTGATGGTGTTATCGAAGGCATTGAACTTCCCTCACATCCATTCTGCCTTGGCGTGCAATGGCATCCTGAATATCACGTTGATTCAGGTGATAGCAGGATTTTTGAAGCTTTTGTGGAGGCTTGTAAAAAGCGGGTTTCTGATAAAATTTGACAAACGTACGTTTTTATGTACAATTGCTAGGAAGGATGAATTTATATGAACATAATAACTGCCAGTGAAGCCCGCGCCAATATTTTCCGCCTGATGGATGAAGTTGCTGCAACCCATCAGCCTATTACCATAACCGGTAAGCGCGGGAATGCAGTTTTAATCTCTGAAGAAGATTGGCAATCAATTCAGGAAACGATTTATTTATCTTCTATCCCCAAAATGGCTGAATCTATTGTTGCCGGTATCAATACTCCGGTTGAAGAATGTATCGATGCAGATAAATTAAAATGGTAGGGTGGAGATTAATCTATACCAAACAGGCGCAAAAAGACGCGAAAAAAGCGGCATCTGCTGGGCTTAAAGAAAAGATTCAAAAACTGCTTGCCATTATTGAACAAAATCCTTTTATGAATCCACCTCCTTATGAAAAACTACTAGGCGACATGGCAGGAGCCTATTCCCGCCGTATAAATATTCAGCACCGGCTGGTCTATCAGGTTTTGGAAGAAGAAAAGATCATAAAAATACTGCGGATGTGGACACATTATGAGTGATAAAAAAAACACCTCGCAGGATTTTAAATTTGCCGGCGAACGTCTGGCAAAGCGCATGGCAGCTGCTGGTTTATGCTCACGGCGCGAGGCGGAAACCTGGATTACTGAAGGCAGGGTTAAGGTAAACGGTAAGAAAATTATCACTCCAGCCTTTAATGTCAGTGAAAATGACGCGGTGGTGGTAGACGGCAAGCTGCTGCAAGCGAAAGAACCAACCCGCCTGTGGCTGTATCATAAACCAGCCGGATTGGTCACCACCCATAAAGACCCGGAAGGGCGCAAAACCGTGTTTGAAACTTTGCCAAAAACTTTGCCAAGGGTTATTTCCATAGGGAGATTGGATTTAAACTCAGAGGGCTTACTGCTGCTTACCAATGACGGCACGCTGGCTCGCAAGCTGGAGTTACCCGCTACTGGCTGGATTCGCCGCTACCGCGTGCGCGCTTACGGCAATATAACGCCCTCCATGCTTGCAGAAATGAAAAAAGGCGTAAGCGTTGATGGCATAAATTACGGCAGTATCGAAGCAGTTATTGACAGCCAGAAAGGTGGTAATAGCTGGCTCACCGTAGGCTTACGTGAAGGCAAGAACCGCGAAATCCGCAAAATATTCGAACATTTCGGATGCACGGTTAACCGCTTGCTACGCCTGTCTTATGGCCCTTTCCAGCTTGGAAGCCTGGCAAAAGGTGAGGTAAAGGAAGTAACCGGAAAAGTTATAAAATCATTTGTCGGAAGTTAAAACTTTCACTGCTTCGCTTTATTGCTATAATAAATCTTACTAACCGCTAACCGCTAGTCGCTAAACACCATATCTATGAGAATAATCGCAGGAAAGCATAAAGGCAGAAGAATTGAGATCGCCAAAGATACGGACGGAAAAATCCGCCCGACTTCCGAATTTGCCCGTGAAGCTATTTTCAATATCTTAAGCCATAGCAAATATTCAGAAGGTATTGCCGGAAAGAATGTACTGGATGTTTTTTGCGGCACCGGCGCATTTGGGCTGGAGGCTTTATCGCGCGGAGCGACAAGCGTTACCTTTATTGATATCTCGCGGGAGGGGATAGCCACCGCCCGCCATAACGCCCAGAAAATGAATGAGCTGGCAAACGCAGAATTTATACAGGCAGATGCCAGAAAGATCGGCAAAACCCGCAAGCAATTTTCTGTGGTATTTATCGACCCGCCTTATTTTGAAAAACTTATCACCCCAACCCTTATTGCCCTGCATGCAGGCGAGTGGCTCACCGACGATGCTTTGCTGGTTATCGAACATGACAGCAAGGAAGTTATTGAAATACCAGAAACATTTGAAGTAATTGACCAGCGGAAATACGGCAGGGCAACGATAGAGCTGTTAAGGCTGGTATAGCTGGTCATCCCCGCCCCTGCGCGGGGATCTGGGGCAACAAGATGTGTCAGTGGTTTTTGCTTAAGATCCCCGATTAAATCGTGGACTTCACTAGACAAGCAACTGATTTATAATAAATTATTATTATGAAGAAATTATTACAGTACCGTAACATTAACCGACTCTGTCACAAAAACTTAACAAATAATTAAGCTTAAAGAGTTGAGTTTAGAGATAATCCTGATATATTAACTCCAGATTGCCGGGAAACAATCGGCATTTACTAATAAGTAAACTTAACAATACACAACACAACAAAGCAAAGGATGGATAATATGCTTGATCTTACAACAAATGTAACGGGATTCGCAAAAGATGTAAATGAAGCACGGGGTGGATTAAAAGAAACCCAAATTATGCACAAAATAGGTAGCGAAGGCAATCCAGGTAAATTAAAGCTGACGTCAGAACAAATCGAAACAATAAAGAGTGGCGTTAAAGATGGTGTAATTGGCAAAAAGCCAGGAGAAGTAGCAATGAAAGTTTATGAATGCAAAGATGTTGTTGGATGCACAGATATGCCAGCACCAACTTTTGATAAATTGAATGAAACACTTAGGCAGAGATAAGCCTCAGCATAAATACTGGAAAAGGCGGTCATATGACCGCCTTTTTTATTACCTGATCCCAAGTATTCGGCACACCGCCGCGGTTAAATCCGCACGGTTGAGGGTATAGAAATGCAGGTAGTCACAACCAAACTCCATGAGTCTACGGCATTGCTCACTGGCAACTGAAACCGCCACCAGATTACGCATTATCGGGTCATTATCCAGCCCGTCAAACAGTTTATCCAGCCATAAAGGCACACTCGCACCACACATCGCGCTGAATTTCTTCACCTGCGCGACATTGCCCACCGGCAGAATCCCCGGCACTATCGGGATAGTGATTCCAGCCGCCCGCACTTTTTCCATAAAGCGGAAATAATGCTCTACATCAAAGAAATACTGGGTGATGGCACGGGTCGCCCCAGCATCAATTTTTTTCTTAAGGTAATCAATATCGGCAGCAAAACTCGCTGAATCCGGGTGTTTTTCTGGAAAAGCAGCAACAGTTATCTCAAAATCCGCAATTTTTTTCAGCCCCGCCACCAGCTCGCAGGAATATTGATAACCATCGGGATGTGGCTCGTAACCTGCCGCGCCATTCGGCGGATCACCGCGTAATGCCACAATATGGCGTACTCCTGCCTCCCAGTATGCGCGGGCAACCGTATCAACTTCCTGCCGGCTTGCTGCCACGCAGGTCAGGTGGGCTGCCGGTTTCAGGCTGGTTTCCTGCACCATGCGCTTTACCGTCTGATGGGTGCGCTCACGCGTACTCCCGCCCGCCCCATAAGTTACGGAAACAAAACTGGGATACAGCTTTTCCAGCTGGATTATAGTATCCCACAATTTCTGTTCCATCTCCGGTGTTTTCGGCGGAAAAAATTCGAACGATACTGAAGGAATCTTGCCGGTAAATGTATTTTCTAATAATGTCATCGGAGTAATCAGTACAAATTTCTTGATAGAACCGTAATTATACTGGCATTTGTGTGGCAAGTCTGCAACAAAGCCAGCTTATTTGTGGCTGATAAGAAAACGTCATTGCTTGCACAAGTCAAGAAGATTAAACAAACATGGTTAATTCATACTTGCTTAACTTTGTTTATGTAAATTTGCACTTTGTATAAGTTGATGTTATAGTCGCGTTTTTTAAAATGGGAATTAATTAATATGGGTTACTTTAAGGCTGAAAATACACTGAAGATGTTTGGCAAGTTTGTAGCTGTTGCGTTTTGCGCTGGTATGTTGTCAGCCTGCACCACCCCCGTTCCAAGTGCCAATTCAGAAACAACCCATGATCCGATTGAGCCTCTCAACCGTGGAATATTCCAGTTTAACTACGCAGTTGACACCGTTCTTTTAAAACCGGTTGCACAAGGTTATGACGCGGTAATGCCTAAGCGTGGGCAAACCATGGTTTCTAATTTCGTAAGTAATATCAAAGAGCCTGTAACTTTTGCCAACTCGGTTCTACAGACCGATGCTAATAACAGCTTCACCACCTTGTGGAGATTCCTGTTTAACTCTACGTTCGGTATCGCCGGCTTGTTTGATGTGGCAAGCGAACTAGGTCTTAAAAATCGCGAAACCGGTCTTGGTGATACTTTTGCAATTTATGGAGCAGACGCTGGCCCATACCTTATGATACCAGTTTTTGGTCCATCCAGCGTGCGCGATGGCATTGGTAGAGCTGGAGATGTATTTCTTGATCCAATAAGCTACACCAATAATCCAGTATTTTATAGCGTAGTAGCGGTAAAAACTATCGAGGCGCGTCATCGCAACATGAAACTGTTGAACGATATATATAACTCTATAGATCCATACAGCACTATGCGCAGCATATATACTCAGTTCCGCGCAAAAGCTATAAAAAATGCTATAAATCAGCGTAACAAATCTTTAGAGTCCGCAAAATCTCAGGATTCCAACTAGATGATATTCCTACAAGCCAGAAACATTATAAAAAGGTTACTAGTTGTTGTTGCCTGCTTATCTTTATTGTCTTCTCCATCCGTTGCTGCGCCGGTTGATGATGCCAGTAAATATATTGAATCTTTAGGTGACAGTGCCATAGCCACTCTGACCGATAAGCAGCTGGATAAAGAAACAAAAACCAAAAAAATTGAACAGCTTTTCCGTGAGAATGTTGATACGGTGTGGATTGGAAAGTTTGTTCTTGGTCGTTTCTGGAGACAGATAAATGACGATCAGAAAGTGCGTTATTTACGCGGATATGAATCTTTTCTCGTGCGTAATTATGCTACGCGCTTTACCGATTACACTAGTGGCAGCTTTAAAATTACTGATGCACGCGCAGGTAGTAGCAATGAATTTATAATAAGTATGCAGATTAAATCTGAAGAAGCTGGCGGCGAACCGATAATTGTTGACTACCGTGTCCGCAGCGACACTAAAAACCGTAAGAATAATTTTCTGGTAGTTGATATAATTGTTGAAGGTGTCAGTATGATAACCACGCAACGTGAAGAATTCACCTCTATCCTTACCGGTAAGGATATTGAGTATTTAATCGCTCAAATAGCAAAGAAAATTGATAGCGCACCTAACAAATCATAATTAGTTAAAAAATACTTTACGTAATTGCTTTAATCCCATAAAAAACACCGTTTTTCTTATATTTCCTTGTACACTTAACCTTGATTTAAGGTTTTATGGTGTATAAATACATTCATAATAAATAACTCTCTCTTATAAAATAAGGATAACATCTATGACCGCTCGCAAAAAAATTTCTCTCATCGGTGCTGGTATGATTGGTGGAACACTAGCGCATCTTTGTGAACTAAAAAACCTTGGCGACGTAGTGCTTTTTGATATTTCCGAAGGTCTTCCACAAGGAAAAGCTCTTGATATTTCCCAAAGCTCAGCGGTTGACGGTAATGATGTAAACCTTAAGGGAACCAATGATTACAAAGATATAGCTGGCTCCGATGTTATCATCGTAACCGCCGGTGTTCCGCGCAAACCCGGCATGAGTCGCGATGATCTGGTAAACATCAATACCGGTATTATCAAAACTGTTGCCGAGAATATCAAAATACATGCGCCAAACGCTTTTGTTATAGTAATCACCAACCCGCTCGATGCGATGGTTTGGGTAATGCAACAAGTTTCCGGTCTGCCTGCCCATAAAGTAGTTGGCATGGCTGGTGTCCTTGATTCTTCGCGCTTTGCTTATTTCCTTGCTGAGGCTATGGGCGTTTCCATTTCTGATATCAACGCTTTCGTTCTTGGCGGACATGGTGACACCATGGTTCCGGTAGTTGATTATACAACCATCTCCGGCATACCTCTTCCCGAATTTGTAAAGATGGGCTGGATAAAGCAGGATAAATTAGACCAAATTGTACAGCGTACCCGTGATGGTGGCGCGGAAATAGTCGGGCTGCTTAAAACCGGCTCAGCGTTTTACGCTCCTGCCGCATCCGCTATCCGCATGGCAGAAGCTTATCTATATGACAAAAAACGTATCCTTCCTTGCGCTGCTAATTTAAACGGTCAATACGGAATTAAAGACATATATGTGGGCGTTCCAGCAGTTATTGGTGCTGGCGGTGTTGAGAAAATTGTTGAAATTACCTTAAATTCAGCGCAGAAAGCTATGTTTGACAAATCAGTAAATGCCGTTAAAGAGCTATGCAGTGGGATAAAATTGTAAGCACCAATCCTGTGGAACGCCACAGGCGTTAGCACAGGATCTGTTAGAGGTTTACATGAATCTTGGTTATGTATATATGATGTCCAATAAATATAGGGGATTGATATACATAGGCGTAACTACTGATATATTGAAGAGGTCGACTGAACATAAATTTAAGATGCTTGATGGTTTTACAAAACACTATGATTTAATAAGACTGGTTTGGTTTGAGAGATACGAAAATATAAATGATGCAATGGAGATGGAAAGAAAACTGAAGAGCCTGTCAAGAGCTAAAAAGATAGAGATAATTGAACAACTGAACACAGAGTGGAATGATTTATATTCCGCAGTAACACAATCAGCAGATCCTGCGCTGCTGCTTGCGCAGCCCGCAGGATAATAGAGGAAAAATATGAATATACATGAATACCAGGCCAAACAGGTTCTAGCAAAATATGCTGTGCCAGTACCAAGAGGACAAGTTGCTTATACTCCTAAAGAAGCAGTGGCAGCAGCACAAGGCCTTGGTGGCAAATTGTGGGTGGTAAAAGCACAGATTCATGCTGGCGGACGCGGTAAAGCTGGTGGTGTTAAACTGGCAAAAACCTTGGATGAGGTCGAAAATCTCACCAAAGACATGATTGGTATGACTCTGATAACTCACCAGACTGGGCCTGAAGGCAAAGTTGTAAAACGTGTATATATCGAAGAAGGTACGAGCATCAGCAAAGAGCTTTATTTAAGCCTGGTTGTTGATCGTGCAAGTTCCTGGGTTACTTTTATCGTATCCACCGAGGGCGGTATGGATATTGAGGAAGTAGCGCATTCACATCCTGAGAAAATAATCAAACTGGCTGTTGATCCGGCAAGTGGTATCCAGCCGTTCCATGCGCGTAAAATGGCGTTTGGTCTGGGAATTCCAAAAGAATTGTTTGGTAAATTCGAACATTTTATCAATTCTATATACGCAGCGTTTATTGATACTGATGCTTCACAGGTAGAAATAAATCCGCTGGTTATAACCGCTAATAGTGATTTGCTGGCACTTGATGCAAAATTCAATTTTGATGAAAATGCTCTCTTCCGCCATAATGATATTCATGAACTGCGTGATCCTGATGAAGAAGATCCGATGGAACAAAAAGCTGCCAAGTTCGGCCTGTCTTATGTGAAAATGGATGGTAGCATTGGCTGCATGGTAAATGGTGCAGGGCTTGCCATGGCTACTATGGATATCATTCAGCTATACGGTAGTGCTCCTGCAAACTTCCTCGATGTTGGCGGTGGCGCGAACAAAGAAAAAGTTGGCGAAGCCTTTAAACTGATTTTATCTGATCCTAATGTTGAAGGAATTCTGGTAAATATTTTCGGCGGTATCATGCGCTGTGATATTATCGCTGAAGGCATTATCGCCGCTGCCCGTGAAGTAAACCTGCATGTTCCACTGGTTGTACGCTTAGAAGGTACGAACGTAGAGCTTGGTAAGAAAATGCTAGCTTCCAGTGGTCTTGCCATAACCCCTGCTGATAATCTGGCTGATGCCGCAGAAAAAATTGTCGCTGCTGTAAAGCGCAAGGCGGCTTAGCAGTAGAATTTAAGAACTGGAGAATTGGCGAAATGGAGAAAGTAGAAAATTTTATAAAAAGAGCCAGAGATCTAGAGGTTTATAAAAAAGCCTATGGAATATCTTTGGAAATCCATAAAGAAACTCTAAAATTTCCTAAAATTGAACAATTTGCACTTGCTGATCAAATGCGCCGCTCCAGTAAATCCATTTGCGCTAATCTGGCAGAAGGTTTTGCAAAGCAAACTCATTCGAAACCGGAATTTGCAAGATTTATTTCAATGGCCATGGGTTCGTGCAATGAAATAGAAACATGGATATCATATTCTTTTGATCTAGGTTATATAACTGACAAACAACTAAATAGCTGGCTGAACATATATTCGTCAATTTATGGAATGCTAATTAATTTAAGGGGCAAGTTATAATGTATAATTCCTCAATTCCCCAATTCTTCAATTCTCCATTTCAAGGATAAAACCATGTCAATTCTAATAAACAAAAACACCAAAGTAATCTGCCAGGGCTTCACTGGTCGTGAAGGAACATATCATTCTGAGCAAGCAGTTGCTTACGGCACAAAAATGGTCGGTGGTGTAACCCCAGGAAAAGGCGGAACTACACATATTGATCTTCCTGTTTTCAACACAGTTGAGGAAGCCGTGCAAAAAGCCGGAGCAAATGCCAGCGTAATTTACGTCCCGCCAAAATTTGCCGCCGATGCTATCTTAGAAGCGATTGATGCCAGAATTGAGCTGGTAATCTGCATTACTGAAGGCATCCCTGTCCTCGACATGGTTAAAGTGAAACGCTCACTTACAGGCAGCAGAACCCGCCTTGTCGGGCCAAACTGCCCTGGAGTTATAACACCAGGTGAGTGCAAAATCGGAATCATGCCCGGGCATATCCATAAAAAAGGTTCAATAGGCATTGTATCACGCTCAGGAACGCTAACTTATGAAGCGGTAGCGCAAACCTCAGCGGAAGGTCTTGGACAGTCAACCTGCGTAGGCATTGGTGGCGATCCGGTAAACGGCACAAATTTCATTGATGTTCTGGAATTGTTCCTGAAAGACGATGAAACCCAGGCAATTGTCATGATCGGAGAAATTGGTGGCGATGCTGAAGAACAGGCAGCCGACTTCCTGAAACGCAGCAAAATCAAAAAACCGGTGGTAGGGTTTATAGCTGGTCGCACTGCTCCTCCAGGACGGCGCATGGGTCATGCCGGCGCGATTGTTTCTGGTGGTAAAGGTGGTGCCGAAGATAAAATCGAAGCCATGAAATCGGCGGGAATTATTGTTTCTGATTCGCCAGCAAATCTTGGACGCACTATGGCTGAACTGCTCAAGAAAAAAGCAGCTTAAAAGGAATTGAAGAACTGGAGAACTGGAGAAATGAATAAAAAAAATCCCCAATTCCTCAATTCACCAATTCCCCAATTCTACTTATGACACTAGCTTATTTCAAAGGCGAATTCCTACCAGAAAGCCAGTGCCATATATCCATCCATGATCGCTCGTTTCGTTTTGGCGACGGAGTGTTTGATACTTGCCTTGTAGTTAGCAGACAGATATATGATTTTACCAGGCACAAAGAACGTCTGGAATCGGGTCTGAATGCTTATAAAATCAAGCTTGATACCACAAATATTGAAAATATTTGCCACGATCTTATAAAAAGAAACTCGCTGGAAAATGGTTATGTGCGGATAATTGTATCACGTGGAGAGAATGGTTTAAACGCACTCGGCTATTTGCCAAAAGACTCTATTCCCTACCTGATTATACAAACCAGCGCAAAGCCCTATCCGGCTTTCAAAGAAATAAGTCTGTTTCTGTCATCACATATTGCCACCACAAAACCTCCGAGCAAAACTAATAATTCCTTGCTCTACACTTTAGCTATGCTGGAAGCCAGTGAACAAAACTGTGATAACGCATTGTTACTCAATAAAAATAGTCATATTTGTGAAACAGCCTCCGGCAATATTTTCTGGATTAAGGATGAGGTGTTATATACCCCATCTCTTGACCTTGAGATGGTCGCCGGAACTATGCGGGAAAAAGTTCTTGAATTATGTGATGGTAAGAAAACAGAAGGGCATTTTACATTGCATGACCTGCAAAATGCCGATGAGGTTTTTATGACCAATATTGCAAGCATAATCGCGCCAATAACCGCTATAAATCCTATAGGCAGCAAATGGGCTGTTGGCAAAAATACCACAGTCATACGGCAAAAACTTGATAATGCTATTATTCAGTCAACTTCGCAAAAATAGCTGGAAACTAGCTAAAAAATTTACTAAAAATATGATATTATACCATACTTTCACTTCACAATAATGCATGGAATTTTATGAGCCTTAACTCCACCACTTCCCTCTTCGCTGGCAATAGCGTTTTTATCGAAGAACTTTATGAACGTTATCTGCAAGATGCGGGTAGTGTTGATGCAAGCTGGCGTGATTTTTTCCGTGATACCACAAATGGAATGGCAAGTGCCACGCAGCGCAGCGCAAGCTGGGCGAAGGTAAAGAGTCAGGTAATTGGCGCAGTTGAGGAATTGCCAGCAGCAAGCGGACAGAAAACCGATAAGAATAAAAAACTGACCTCTGACCTCCGACCACTGACCTCTGACGAAGCGGAACGCTTCGCTCATGATTCCATCCGCGCAATCATGATGGTGCGGGCTTACCGCGTCCGCGGTCACCTGCTCGCTAATCTTGACCCACTCGGTATTGAAATCGCCTCCCCACATCCGGAGCTTGATCCAAAAAGTTATGGATTTAGCGATGCCGATATGGAACGGGAAATTTTTCTGGATGGCTCCCTTGGTATCAAAAAAGCAAAATTAAAAGATATTGTTTCTATCCTGCGCCAGACTTATTGCGGAAATATCGGCGTGGAATTCATGCATATTCAACATCCTGAACAAAAAGCATGGGTACAGAAACGCTTTGAACAAGACCACGGACGTTTTGGTTTTTCTGAAGCAGAAAAAAAATCTATCTGGAATACTCTGGTGGAAGTTGAGGCATTCGAACAATTCGTACAGGTAAAATATACAGGAACAAAACGCTTCTCCGCGCAGGGCGGTGATGCCATGCTTGCTGGTCTGGAATCTATCATAAACAATGCCGCCAAAAACGGTGTAAAAGAAATAGTGTTGGGAATGCCACACCGCGGACGTATGAACGTCCTAACCACCACTATGGGCAAACCTTACGCTGAGCTCCTTTCCATATTCCAGGGCAACATGGATTTCCCGGATTGGGTAACATCATCGGGTGACGTTAAATATCACCTCGGAACTTCTTCCGATCGCGAAACACCATATGGTAAAATCCATTTATCGCTGCTTGCCAACCCTTCGCATCTGGAAGCGGTAAATCCGGTAGTTGTCGGCAAAGTCCGCGCCAAACTTGATATATTTGGCGATACTGAAGATAAAGGCAGCGTCATGGGCGTTATGCTACATGGTGATGCGGCTTTCTCCGGCCAAGGTTCTGTGCCGGAAGTTCTCGCGCTTTCCGAACTTCGCGGTTATCGCACCGGTGGCACGATACATGTTATAGTGAATAACCAGATAGGCTTTACCACCAGCCCGAAATATTCACGCTTTACTCCATATCCAACCGACGTTGCCAAAGCAGTACAAGCCCCTATTTTCCATGTAAATGGTGATGATCCTGAGGCAGTGTCATATGTTTGTCGCCTCGCTACTGAATTCCGTCAAGCCTTCAAGCGTGACGCGGTTGTTGATATTTTCTGCTACCGTAAATATGGTCATAATGAATCGGATGAACCGGCATTCACCCAACCGATTATGTACCGCGAAATAGCAAAGAAACCTCTGCCGGCGAAAATCTATTCCGACAGGCTGGTTGCTGAAGGAGTTCTTTCGCAAGAGAATGTTGATGAAAAATTTACTCAGTATAAAGCGTTTTTTGAATCGGAATATGAAGCCGCCAAAACCTTCAAACCAAATAAGGCTGACTGGCTGGAAGGGCAATGGTCAGGTCTTGCAAAACCTAAAGGCGAGCATCCGGACGGTGATACCGGTGTAAAATTAGAAACGCTGAAAGCCATTGGCTTAGCTATTGCTAAAAATCCATCTAATATCAAAGTAAATTCTAAGATCGTTCGCCAGTTGGAAGCGAAAAAAACTATGATGGAAACCGGTGCTGGTTTGGATTGGGCAATGGGTGAGGCCCTTGCCTATGGTTCGCTTCTTGCCGAAGGCAGTGGTGTCAGGCTTTCCGGGCAGGATTGCGGACGCGGAACGTTCTCACACCGCCACAGCGTACTAGTGGATCAGGAAACTGAGGAACGCTATATACCCCTCAATAACCTTGGTCTTCCTCAGAAACAATATGAAGTTATCGACAGCTCTCTATCTGAATTTGCCATACTTGGTTTTGAATATGGTTACAGCCTTGGTCTACCAAATTACCTGACCATCTGGGAAGCGCAGTTTGGTGATTTTGCCAACGGCGCGCAGGTGATTATCGACCAGTTTATTTCTTCCGGTGAAATTAAATGGCTGCGTATGTCCGGACTGGTTATGCTGCTGCCACATGGTTATGAAGGGCAAGGGCCTGAGCATAGCTCCGCGCGTCTGGAACGCTATCTCCAGCTTTGCGCTGAGGATAATATGCAGGTGGTAAACTGCACTACTCCTGCCAATTTCTTCCACGCAATGCGCCGCCAGTTGAAACGCAATTTCCGCAAACCTTTAATTGTGATGACTCCAAAGTCGCTGCTCCGTCATAAGCTGGCAGTTTCCGATTTAAAGGAATTTGCTGCCGGAACCCATTTTAAACGGATTATTCCGGAAATGGAGAAATTGGCTAAGGATGAAAAAATCCGGCGCGTTATTATCACTTCCGGTAAAGTATATTACGATTTGTTTGAGAGTCGTGCTGCCCAGAAAATTGATGATGTCGCAATCATCCGTCTGGAGCAATATTATCCTTTCCCTGCCAAAGAACTGGCAGCCGAACTGAAACGCTATAAAAATGCTGAGATAATCTGGTGTCAGGAAGAACCTAAGAATATGGGTGCCTGGACTTTTGTAGCAACACGTATTGAAGATGTGCTGGAATCTATCGGACGGAATATGCGAGTCGGTTATATTGGCCGTCCGGAAGCCGCATCACCTGCCGTTGGCTACCTGAAGGTACATGAAAAAGAACAGAAAGCTTTGGTGGAACAGGCTTTGAATGTATCTACCGGCTTTATGAAGAAGCTGGTCAAGGGGTAGTTTTACCGCGTTCTGCTGCTCTCAGGCGGCACCAATCCAGACATTGGGTCAGTAAGGGTAGCGACAAAGCTATTCTTCCTTTTCTTTTCCGTATCATCACCATTATCATGCGCAAATAATGACGTAATTATGTCCTTGCTATTAGCCGCAATAAGAAAAGCACCTAAAGCTATGGCCGCCCCCCCCACCATTAAAGCCGCGCCTTCTGCTTTATTATTTTTAGCTATAACTTCCCAGTTGTGGTAGATGTTTTTATAGCCCATTGATTTAAATAAAGCTTTTTTCTTGGCTTCAATCTTTTTTCTAAGTTCAGCCTGCGCTTTCTGAGAATCACCATTTATTTCAAGCTTAGCATTTTCTTCCTTTAACCATCCATTAAAACTTTTCCAATCTTGAGGATCTTTTCCTTCTTCGGGTATTTTCTTATCAAGCATTCCCAAATTCTCAAGAACCTTATAAGATTCCTGCCTTACATACTGCCAAGCATAAGCAGCACCAGCCGCCCAGGCGGCAGGATAGCTAATCAGATTTAGCACAACGGTCGCATCTAACTTCCTGCGCTTCTTTTCAGCCTTTTCAGGTTTATTTTCTACAGTTTTTTCTTCCACAATATCGCCTAATAAAATTGGGTCTGTTCCAATTTATGACATTAGCAAAAATCAGCTATATAAACAAGTTACAGTTCTATGACACAGTTATGAACGCCATTTTTAATAGATATATGCTATTGAATTAACTATATTCTCTGGTTTTGAGGAACTCAATATCTGGAAAATCCTGCCCTACACGCTGCAAATTCCAGGCATTTGGCGCAAGGTAGGTCAGCGCGCCGGAACCATCTTCAGCGACATTATATTTATTTCTTTCAGCAAATTCCCTAAGCTTTTCAGGAGTTTTACCTTTCAACCAGCGGGCGGTGGTATACGGCACGGCTTCAAAACTGCCGCGCACCCCATATTCACTGAGCAACCGCGAAGCTATCACGTCAAACTGTAGCTGCCCAACTACCCCGATAATCCACGGGCTGCCATCCAGAGGCTTGAAAATTTGTGATGCACCTTCCTCCGCTAATTGCTCCAAAGCTGCTTTCAACTGTTTGGATTTAAGCGGATCGTCAAGACGCACACGCTGGAAAAGCTCCGGAGCAAAACTTGGTATGCCGCTGAACATCAACTGCTCACCTTCGGTAAGAGCGTCACCAATATGCAGATTGCCATGATTAGGAATACCTAAAATATCGCCAGCATAAGCTTCCTCCGCCAGCTCCCTTTCCCGCGCTAAAAAAAGCACTGGATTGTTAAGAGCAAGAGTTTTGCCCGAGCGCACATGCAACACCTTCATGCCACGCGTATATTTTCCTGAGCATATCCGTACAAAGGCAATCCGGTCGCGGTGGTTTTTATCCATATTCGCCTGAATCTTGAACACAAAACCAGAAAATTTTGGCTCATATGGCTCAATTGAACGCGGTTGTGCTGCCTGAATTCTCGGACTTGGTGCAAATTCGCAAATAGCTTCCAACAATTCACGCACACCAAAATTATTCACCGCCGAACCAAAAAACACCGGCGTTAAATGCCCTTCCAGATAATGTTCGCGGTTAAAAGGTGGATAAATCGCCTTCACCATCGCCACTTCCTCGCGAAATGCCGCAAGCTCAGCAGCATTTACATACTCATCAAGTCGCTGGTCATCCGCTCCTGTAAACTGCACCGCATCGACAATTTTACTTCCATGCCCCGCTGCAAACAAATAGAGTTTATCAGTCACCAGATTAAAGCAGCCTCGGAATCTCTCACCCATGCCAATCGGCCAGGTTATCGGGCAGACATCAAGAGCCAGTTTCTTTTCTATTTCATCTAATAATTCAAATGGTTCTCTAACTTCCCTATCCATTTTATTTATGAAAGTTATAACCGGCGTATCGCGCAAGCGGCACACTTCAAATAATTTAAGTGTCTGTTCTTCAATACCTTTTGCACCATCAAGCACCATCACCGCTGAATCCACAGCTGTCAGGGTACGATAAGTATCCTCGGAGAAATCTTTATGCCCCGGCGTATCGAGCAAATTTATGGTATTTTTTTCATACTCAAAGGTCATCACCGATGCAGTAACGGAAATACCGCGCTGCTGCTCAATAGCCATCCAGTCGGAACGTGCCGACTGCCCGCCTTTCTTAGCTTTTACCGCCCCAGCCAGATGAATAGCACCGCCAAAAAGCAGAAGTTTTTCGGTAAGTGTCGTCTTTCCGGCATCAGGATGCGAAATAATTGCAAAAGTACGGCGGTTTATATAGGCTGATTGGCTCATAACCCGCGTCTATACAGCCCATTGGGCAAATATTCAATAAATTAAGACAGAATTCTTAATTTATGAGCCTCACAATATCTACTTAGCACACATATTTAAGCGTTTTTGTGCCTTAGTATCGCCTTTTTCTGCAGATTTGTACCACAAATAAGTATTTGTGTGTTTGTGGTTTTTATGATATTATTGGGGTACTCTGACAGAGAGAGAATTTTAGAGAGAGAATTACTATGGGACGATTATCTATTGATGTTACAGAGCGGGAACACCAGCAAATTAAGATGCTTGCAACGTTGCAAGGTAAAACCATTAGGGAATATGCCAAAGAGAAGTTATTGCAACCTGCCCACATGCCCATAAACAACGAGGCAATGGCTGCATGGCAGGAATTTAGCGCATTAGCAAGGGAACGCATTGCCGAGGCAGATAATGATGAGATTTCTATTCACTCATTTGATGAAATTTTTGATTTAGTACAGAGCAGCATGAAAAAAACATGATGCGCCCTTACGACATAACAAAAAAGGCTGAAATAGACCTACAGGAGGTCATTAGTTACACAATAAATAAATGGGGAATTGAGCAGGCTCGGCAATATCTAGGCTTGCTGCATGAAGGCTGCGCTGCGCTAGCAAGGGGTGAGGGTATTTTCAAGCATCTAATTGAAATAGAGCAAGATTTGTATATAGCCCATTGCGAACATCATTATATTTTGTGTGTAAAGAGAGCTAATAAACGCCCTAGAATCGTGGCATTTTTCCATGAACGCATGGATATTATAGCACGTGTAAAAACTCGCCTTTCTTGGCTTTCACCGCCCCAGCCAGATGAATAGCACCGCCAAAAAGCAAAAGTTTTTCGGCAAGTGTCGTCTTTCCGGCATCAGGATGCGAAATAATTGCAAAAGTACGGCGGTTTATATAGGCTGATTGGCTCATAACCCGCGTCTATACAGCCCTACCCCAAAACATTCAATTAAAAGATTCTATAATTCAAGTTTTATTAGGCAAAATATATGCTATAATCGCCCCTATATAACAAGATAAAGCACTAAAATTATGAAAAAATACATATTGATATTGGGTTTAGCCCTTGTCCTTAGTAGTTGTCGCCCTCTGTGGCTCGGCATGGTTGATCCATCCGGACCGCCAGAATACAAGCTGGGCTGGGAGGATGGTTGTGACAGCGGTATATCGGCCGAAGGCAACTGGGCGGATAAGATGATGTATGGCTTCAAAAAGCGTCAGGAAATGGCTGCCAATGACCAATACAAACAGGCGTGGAATGAGGGCTTCACCTATTGCCGTTTCTCTTATGCTTCCTCAAAAGAACCAGGCTCTTTCAAGAATATTGGTTTGGGCGACGGATTTGATTAATCAACGGACATTTCTATTAGCTCGCTTTTGCGATAAAGCGCGAAGTAGTTAGGTTTTTTTAAAAACCCTAGCGTACACTAAAGTACGTGAGTTTTTAGAAAAACCTAATTACAAGTAGATTTGAAGCAAAAGTAGAGTTAATAGAGGTGTCCAAATGAAATTTCTGGATGAAGCAAAGATATATATTCGCAGCGGCGATGGCGGCAAGGGCTGCGTCAGCTTTCGCCGTGAAAAATTTATACCCGATGGCGGTCCCGACGGTGGCAATGGTGGTAATGGTGGCAGCGTAATCGCAGAATGCATAAGCGGTCTTAATACCCTGATAGACTTCCGCTACCAACAACATTTCAAGGCTAAAAAAGGTCAGCATGGGATGGGCAGTAATTGCACAGGCGCGTCTTCTGACGATCTTATTATAAAACTGCCGGTAGGCACGCAGATTTTATCTGACGACCGCGAAACAGTGCTGGCGGATCTTACCTCTGTCGGGCAGCGCGTAAAATTGGCGCAGGGCGGTAAAGGCGGTCTGGGTAATCAATGTTTTAAATCATCCACTAACCAAGCTCCGCGCATTTCCACACCCGGGGAAGAAGGGCAGGAACATTGGCTATGGCTTAAATTAAAACTGATGTCGGACGCTGGGCTGCTTGGTCTGCCCAATTCCGGAAAATCAACATTTCTGGCAGCAGTTTCCCGCGCCAAACCTAAAATTGCCGATTACCCTTTCACCACTCTAACTCCACAATTAGGAGTTGTTTATATTGATAATCGTGAATTCATACTGGCCGATATTCCAGGACTCATCGAAGGTGCAAGCGAAGGTGTAGGTCTTGGGCTTAAATTCCTCGGACATGTGGAACGCGCCGGAATCTTATTACACCTGATAGATGGCACACAGGAAGATGTGGCTTCTGCTTATAAAACCATCCGCCGCGAACTTAAAGAATATAGCAAGGAATTATACGCAAAGGATGAAATAATCGCGCTGAACAAATGTGACTCACTGACTCCTGAGGAAATCAAAGAGAAATCCGCTGCCCTGAAGAAAGCCAGCAAGAAAAAAATCTGGCATATTTCCGGAGTAACTGGTGAAGGCGTAAAACCAGTGCTGCGCGAAATGCTTAGGATAATTGAGGAAAAGCGTTCTTAAGGAAAATAAATAATGCTTACTACCGCCAAACGTATAGTCATAAAAATAGGGTCGTCGCTGATTATCGGTGAAGATAATCTTGAGCGCAGGGAATGGATAACAACACTAGTATCAGATATTGCTGCATTAAAACGTAATGGCAAGGAAATAATAGTGGTTTGCTCTGGTGCTGTGGCACTGGGGCGCAATACAATGAAGTATGGTACAAGAAAATTATTACTAGAAGAAAAGCAAGCTGCCGCTGCTTGTGGACAAATTTCAATGGTTGCGCTTTGGTCGGAATATTTGGGTAAGTTACCAGACTGGTTATATCCTGCACAAATGCTTCTTACTCTCGATGATAGTGAGAATCGACGTCGCTTTCTGAATGCTCGTAATACATTGGAAACTTTGCTGGAGAATCCGCGCATTGTCCCCATCATCAATGAAAATGATACGGTGGCAACAGCTGAACTGCGTGTTGGTGACAATGATCGCCTTTCTGCAAGGGTTGCACAAATGGCAGGAGCTGATTTACTGATTCTATTTTCCGATATTGATGGATTATATGATGCTGATCCACGTAATAACCCAGATGCTGTTTTACAAGAAAAAATTCACACGATAACCCCAAGAATTGAAGCGATGGCGGGTGGCACCGGAAGCTCAGTCGGCACTGGCGGCATGGCAACTAAAATCGCCGCTGCAAAAATTGCAACTGCTGCCGGCTGCCATATGATAATCGCCAGAGGTACCGAAAATCATCCTTTAAAAACTCTAATCAATGGCGGTAAGCACTCACTGTTTATAGCAAAAGAAAGTCCTCTTTCCGCGCGCAAGCGTTGGATCTCTGGCTCACTTTTGCCTACAGGAATATTACATGTTGATGCGGGGGCAGCGAATGCCTTGAAGAGTGGTAAAAGTTTATTGCCCGCTGGTGTAGTAAAAGTTGAAGGTGAATTTGAACGCGGCGATGCTGTTATTATTATGGCAGATACACCTATCGGGCGAGGTCTGATCTCCTATAATTCTGAAGATGCCAAACGTATAATCGGTAAGAAGAGCGCGGAAATAGAGAATATTCTCGGCTTCAAACGCCGTGACGTGCTTATCCACCGCGATGATATGGTGTTAGATACATAATTTAATATATTGATATATAAAGATATTAATTTTATGCAATATCTAGCTTGTCAATAACATTTATGATACTATATATGATACCATCCGTTGCATTGACACGGTATTCAACAAAGATTGCTGCGGAATGAGCCAGATTGAGAAACTACGCAAAAAAATGGAAAACAATCCGCAAGGCGACTGGCGAATTGAAGATGTTGATAGACTCGCTAAAGCTTATGGGTTTTCTTGGGATGAAGGAAAAGGAAGTCACAAAAATTTTTATCATGAAAAATTACGTGAAATTTTTACTATCCCAAGCAAACGACCAATAAAAGCTTTTTACATAAAACGACTATTGGAATTAATAGCAGAAGTTGAGGATTAAAATGAAAAATATGGAATACCAATTTTCTATTAGACCACTTTCATTAGAGGAAGGTGGTGGTTTTTCTATAGAATTTCCTGACCTTCCGGGGTGTATGTCAGATGGTGATACTATTGAAGAAGCCATAGCTAATGGTAAAGACGCAGTTAAGGGATGGATTGATACTTGCAAAAAGCTAGGTAGAAAAATTCCAAAGCCTAATAAGCAATCTGCTTACAGTGGCAAAATTCTATCACGCTTTCCTATATACCTGCATGAAAAATTAGCAAATAGATCAAAGCTTGAGAATGTTAGCATAAATTCCCTTATACAAACATTTGTGGCAGAGGGATTAGAAAGAAAGAATGTACTTGAAGTGCATGCTATCACTTCACCTATATCTTATGAATTAAAAGACATAATGCCTTCTAAAGTAGCTATATCTAATTCCGCAGAGGCTAATTTTGTAGCTACCATAAGTTCTGCTCAACATACCACCCATTAAAGAGATACTTTATGAAAAGCACCAAGGTAACATCTTGTATAATATGTGATATTGCACGCAAAGAATCTGGGGGCAAAGACATTTTAATTGGAGTTTACTCTAATTATATGAAAATTAATCCACTACCTGCAGTTTTACCAAATTTTGCAGTGTGGATGGAATTACAAACTGAAGAAACTAAATTTGATTCCTTAGAAATCTCCATTTTAGACCCAGATAATAAGACTCTTATTAATGCAAAAGGAAAGTTAGAGATAACTTCAGAAACCAGTTATGTTGGAATACCAATGCAATTTAGTAATATGCCTTTCCCAAAAGCTGGAAAATACAAAATCCAGATTGGGATTGATGGTCCTATGAAAACAGTAAAAGAGTTTTTTGTTTTAGGAAACGTCAAATCTGAAGCAAAAAAGCGCGCAAAGAAAATTACTGCTAAAAAATAGTGCATGGTAAATATGAAATTGCGCCTTGGAATAAATATCGACCATGTGGCAACGCTGCGTAATGCGCGTGGAGGCAACAATCCCTGCCCGATTCGCGCAGCCCTGCTGGCTTTGGAAGCAGGTGCTGACGGCATCACCGCCCACCTGCGTGAAGACAGAAGGCATATCCGTGATTCTGATATTGAACGTTTAAAAAATGAAGTGAAACTGCCGCTTAATCTGGAAATGGCAGCAACTCAGGAAATGCTTGATATTGCCTTAAAGGTAAAGCCGCATGCGGTCTGTCTCGTGCCGGAAAAACGCGAAGAACTGACCACCGAAGGCGGGCTGGATGTGGTGATGCTGGAAAAAACTCTATCTCCCTATATCAAAAAATTACAGGATAACGGCAGCCGTGTGTCATTATTTATAGCTGCAAATAGCACGCAGATAGAAGCGGCAAAACGCACCGGCGCGAAAGTAGTGGAACTGCATACGGGCACTTATGCGGAAGAGCCGTCACAAGCCAATCTGGAAGCAATTATCAATGCAGCAAAACATGCCCATAACCTAGGTTTAGAAGTCCATGCCGGACATGGACTTAATTACGATAACATAACAAATATCGCTGCAATTCCTGAAATTGTTGAGCTTAACATTGGACATTTTCTAATAGGCGAAGCAGTGTTTGTTGGACTGAAATATGCCATTATCCAGATGCGCAATATTATGAATAAGGCACGCGGCAATATATGATAATCGGGATAGGAACTGATCTGGTTGATATAAGGCGTATTGAAAAATCTCTTGCGCGCTATGGTACGCGTTTTGAGAATCGTATCTTCACAAAAGCTGAGCAGCAATATGCAAAACGCGGTAAAAATCCTGATATTAAAGCCATCGCTTCCACCTATGCCAAACGCTATGCCGCTAAAGAAGCTTGCTACAAAGCCCTGAATATAGCAAAAAATAGCAAAGTCTCATGGCAGGATATTGAGGTAATAAAAAACGCAAATGGTGCAACTGAAATAAAATTATCCGGCATGGCAAAAAAACGGCTGCAGGCAATAACTCCTAAAGATGCGCAGGCAAAAATCTTTGTAAGCCTCAGTGATGAATATCCTTATGCGCAAGCCTATGTGATAATTGATGCCGTTTCAGTTTCATAATTATAATAATGAGAGCCTATGACACAAAATTCCAGTGATCCTAAAAACAGTGCTAAAACCATCGTAATCACCCGTCCTGCAGGCGATGAAATAATCCTGCGCGATGAACTGCTTGAGCGTGGTTACCATGTAATCCACGAACCTCTGACCGAAATTTTCCTTAAGCATAACGTGCGTATGGAAATTGAGAATGCTTTGTTATCTGATCCCGATGCTATTATTATCACCAGTAAACATGCCGTGCAGGCACTGACACTGCTCACTGAAATGCGCGATATGTTCCTGCTCTGTGTTGGTGAAGCCACCGCAAATATTGCCACACAACTTGGTTTTGATCGGGTAAGCGTTACCGGCGAAACGGTGGAGCATCTGATTGACTATATACTTGATTGCTATGATGAAGAATCAAATTTTCTATATGTTTCCGGTGAACATATAAATACTGATCTAAGCGAAGCCTTAAGTGTCCGAGCAATGAATGTAGAGCGCGTTGTAGCTTATGAAGCAATAGCCGCCGAATCATTATCCGACACTATAATAGAGCAGATAAAACGTGGGCAAATTGATGCTCTAACCTTTTTTTCCAACCGTACTGCCAAGATTTTTGTGGCACTGGCAGGTAAAGCCGGTATAGAAAATTTCCTAGAAGAAACAGATGCTTTTGCCCTAAGCCAAGGGATAGCCGACACTCTAAACGAAATAAAATGGCAGGGAATTTATAGCGCAGATAAGGCAACGCTTGCATCTATGGTCAGTTGCATAGATAATACCTATAAAAATTAACTGGGGTCGGCTAATGTCAGAGCAAAAGGCAGAAGAAAAAAACAGTTCCGAGAAAATATATCCAACTCCGTTAAAACGCTTTATTTTAACAGTCATCGGTCTGTTTGTATTTGTGGTATTATTTGGGGAAATTGTCCCACGCCTGATGTTTAAAGAAGAAAATAAGCCTGTTGCGAATATAGAAGAAAATTCAGGAAAAACCACCACCATCGCTCCGGTTGCAGATCAACCTGCTACACCGGAAAATCCTTCAGTAATATCTCCACTTCCTGATAATACTGAAACTACTGTCAGTGAACCCACTGTAAGCGATCCGGTTGCAAGCACGATTCCACCAGCTATCAGCACTGAACCAGCCGCTACGCAATTATCAAAAAAAGATAAAGAGCATTTACACGAATTAGAAGAAAAAATTACCTCGCTACAGGCAACTCATGAAGCCACTATCAATGAAATGCAAAAAAAGCTTGAGGACCAAAATACAGATAATCAGCATAAGGCTGATTCCGTAATTTCTTCGCTGATAATTTTTGGTCAGTTAAAAGATGCGATGAGTAACGGAAAACCGTATGCAGGTGAATTGGAGCAGCTGAAAAAATTCACAAATAATAATCCTGATATTACCACAGAAATTTCCCTGATAGAACCTGACGCAGCCACGGGAATCGTAGTTCTTGACAAATTAAAGATAAGATTCACCCCGCTGATAAAACAAGCCCTCACCAACAAAGATGAAAGTGCGATGCTGAAGATACTGCATAAATTTATAACCATCCGCAAAGTTGGCGAGCAATCCGGCAGTAATGATGAAGCGATACTGGCACGCGCGGAAATAAAGCTGGTACAAAATGATTTAAGCACGGTTTTAAGTGAATTGGAGCAGCTTTCACCACCGGCAAAAGAAATATTCAAAGATTGGGTAAAAGATACACAAAAACTACTTGATATACAGAAGACCTTAAACAACCTGCAACTACTTCTTACCCAGACAAATAAAGCAACACATCCATGATAAATCTATTATTATTTCTATTTTTTATCGCCTGCGCAAGCCTTGCCATTACTCTTATAGTTGATAATCCCGGCAGCGTAACGATGTTATGGTTTGACTACCAGATCGAAACCAGCGTTGCCTTTATAATACTGGTAATATTGCTGGCTGCTATCTTCCTTGTATTATTCACCCTGATTATCCGGCTTATAATTGCTTCCCCTTCGCAGTTCTGGAGGCGGCGCAATGTGAAGCAGCTTAACAACGGCATCACCGAGCTTACCTATAGTATCGCCGCCCTTGCTTCTTCCAATATCACCGCCGCTGAAACGCATGTGCATAAGGTTGAGAAGTTACTGGGAAAGACACCGCTTACTATTTTGCTATCCGCGCAAATCGCCAAAAACAAAGGCAATGAAGCAGCAACCCACGCCTTGCTCGAACAGCTTCTCGGCTATAAGGAAACTGAGTATCTGGCTGCCCGTTCCTTAAGCGAAAGCGCAAGCAAAAATGATAATTTGCCTAAAGCCCTGCAGCTTGCCAAAAAAGCTCTGGAAATGAACCCTAAAGACAGCTCTACTGCTCTTGCCGTTGCCAGTATACAGATCCGGCTTAAACATTGGAATGAAGCCATAGCCAGTATCCAGAAAAGCAAACTAGCGCGCAGGGAAAAATCGCGCCTTATTGCCCTCACCCAACTTGCGCGTGGTGAATTACTCATGGCAAATGGTTATTATGAAGAGGCTCTTTCTCTGGTAAAAAATATCATCTCAAACCTGCCGGAATTTACTCCAGCAATAGCTTTCTGCGCCAATATCTATGATAAAAACCAGATGTCAAAGAAAGCGACAAAACTCAGGGCAAAACTTTCTGAATATTCGGCAGGTGGAATGTGGGTCTGCAAGGCTTGCGCCCATAGCAATAAAATATGGACTATCCACTGCGATTCCTGCGCTGGCTTCGATACGATGGAATTGAAATAATCTAATCAGCTTTCTTATATGGATAGCAATATTCGGCACTAGGAAATTTGCGTGCGCGTACTTCCTGCGCATATTGCTTTACAGCCTCAGCAGCAACAGCATTAATATCAGCGTAGCGTTTTACAAAACGTGGTATATAGCCACTGCTCATCCCCAGCATATCATCAACCACCAGCACCTGCCCATCACAAGCCGCCGATGCTCCTATGCCAATGGTCGGCACGGCTACATTTGCGCTAATTTTTCTTGCCACCTCTTCCACCACTCCTTCAATAACGATGGCAAATGCTCCTGCCTTTTCAATTGCTTTGGCATCAGAAAGTATGGCAGCAGCAGACTCTTCATTTTTCCCCTGCGTGCGATAACCACCCATAGCATTAACGCTCTGTGGCTTAAGCCCGACATGCCCCATTACCGGAATACCCCGCGCGCTGAGAAACGCGATAGTATCTGCCATCTCCACCCCGCCTTCCAGCTTGACTGCTGCACATCCGGTTCTGGAAATTATATTAGCAGCAGTTGTAAATGCCTGTTGCGGTGACTCTTGGTAACTTCCAAAAGGCAAATCCACAACTACCAACGCTCTACTCGAAGAACGCACCACCGCGCTTCCATGCGCAATCATCATATCAACAGTAACGGCAAGGGTACTATCCATCCCGTATAGCACCATGCCTAGCGAATCACCCACCAGCAAAATATCAACATGCTCATCCAATAGTTTTGCCTGGGCAGCACTATAGGCAGTGAGAACCACTAAAGGTTCAGTATTCTTGCGCGAGGCTATATCAATGATAGTAAAACGTTTCATAAGGGTAACATTACAATAAAATCACTAAAAATCTAGCTGGCATTTTTAACAACTATACTCCATTCTGTATTTTTTAATACAGAATGGAGTATGAAAATCGAGACCGAAAGTCCGCCAAAGACTTTACTTTTCGCCGCGTAGCAGGCGTAACCAGAAAATAATGATATATCATTATTTTCTGTAACAATTATAACTGGCTGCTTGCCTTAATTTCACGCGGAACGGAGAATTTAATGGTAGTTCCCACCCCAACTTCACTGCTTATTTCAAATTTTCCGCCTATCAATTCCACCAGCTTCTTACTGAGCGGAAGCCCAAGGCCAGTGCCTTCATATTTACGACTCATGGCACTATCCACCTGCCCAAATGGCGACATGGCAACGGAAATATCCTTAGGTGCAATACCAATACCAGTATCCCTGACTTCAAACATATAGCTATCACTGTTAATATCAGCCCATGCCGTTAACCTTACTTCTCCTCCGGCAGGAGTAAATTTCACAGCATTAGAAAGCAGATTCAATAAAATCTGTTTGAATTTTTTACTATCAGTAACAATATTGAGTATTTCTTTAGGCAGTGCCTCAACCAGCAGAACCTGAGCGGCTTCAGCGCGAGGAGTTATCAGCCTGATGCAGTTATGCACCAGCTTGTTAAGGTTAACCTCTGCCACCTCTAATTCAAGCTTACCCGCTTCTGATTTAGAATAATCAAGAATATCATTAATAAGACTGAGCAGATGCACACCGGATGAATGAATATCACTTACGTAACCATCAAACTTCTTTATATCCATACCTTCTGCCGCCATATTGCCTTTTATTATTTCTGAAAAACCAATAATAGAATTCAAAGGAGTGCGCAGCTCATGGCTGATATTGGCAAGAAATTGTGATTTATCCCGATTTTCTGACTGCGCCATAGCCGCTGCTGCCGACAACTCGATGTTCGCCTCATGTTGTTTAGTGATAATACTCTCACTCCTCCTTGCCATAAAATACAAAATACCAATATAGATCGTAAAAAACCCAACTATGTAAATAGTACCAATAAACTGCACATTCTTTAAATTCTCAAGAGGCGTAGTCAGGTCAGCAACAAGCTCAACCATTCCTTCCGGAGTTCCGAGCACAGATTTGTCTTCATCACTTATTATCGGCACCAAGGCCTGCAATACGACACCTTCACCGCTATTGTGCAGTTTAACTTGTCCAATTGTCTGACTGCTCATGGAAGAACCACGAAACTGCTTCTTGATAAAGCTTGAATCAGGAGAAACTTCAGTGCCTACCAGAGAATCACTATAGTTTATATTGCTGGTTATAAGCAAAGAACCAGCGGCGTTATATATATTAACTCTAAGAAGTGGCATTTTCTTGAAATAACGTACCGTGTCCTGCGCAAAATCCTGTATAAGTTTCAGCTTTTCCGGATTTTTTCTATCCTCTTCAGAGATATTGTTTTTTATCAGAGCTACAACATCCCTGCGCATTTTCCATACTGATTCGATATAACCTTCGGCAATGCTCCCATTATTTCTATCAATAAGACGCTTTACGTCATCTATTGCGACGTTGCGGAACATTACGCCAGCAGCACCGGTAAACCCGATGACTATAATCAGGCTTATAATGGCGAATAATCTAAAATGAACAAACATAACTTTATGACGTACAAATTATTACAATTAGGATTAGAAAATATACCTAATTCAAGTTAATAAAAGATTGAAATATAGAGAAATCTTTATAATATCATTAAAAATTCGTGTTTTTTCATTCCCTTTCTGCCATGACGCTTGACACAGACGCAACAACCAGTTAAAAACACCATCCGTTTACAAAACCCGATTACTGCACAAAGCAGTTTTATATATTGATTTTTAAGGATTTATTATCCCTGAGGGATATGGAGAAAAAAGATGAAAAGAACATTCCAGCCCAGCAATCTAGTTCGCAAGCGTCGCCACGGCTTCCGCGCCCGCATGGCAACTGTAGGTGGTCGTCGCGTAATAAATGCTCGTCGCGCTAAAGGTCGCAAGCGTTTATCCGCTTAATATAAGCCTTTGCCTTAATAACCTTATTGGCTGGTAGGTTTATGGCGTGTATCACTATCAAAAAACGCAGGGATTTTCTTCTGGCTGCCGCTGAAGGAAAGAAGTTTGTCACAAATTCGATTATATTACAGATGGTAAAAAGGGCAGATAATCACCCCGTCTCATCCGAATCGGTAAGAATTGGCTATACCGTGACCAAAAAGATGGGAGGAGCCGTTATCCGCAACAAAATCAAAAGAAGGTTACGCGAAGCTGCAAAATTAGTTACGGTAAAATATGGACGAACCGGGCATGATTACGTAGTAATATCAAGACATAAGGCACTGACCTGTAATTTTTCTGATCTACAGCGCGATATGGAATTTGCATTTACCCGAATTATCCATCATAAGAGCAATCTAAAATCCAACAATTTATCCGGATGATATGCCTATAATCACCAGATTTCTGATGTTAGTTATTCGTGGATATCAGCTTTTGCTTTCCCCGTTTCTCGGCATCAATTGCCGTTTTACACCTAGCTGCTCATGCTATGCTACCCAGGCAATCAGCACTCATGGTGCTGGTAAGGGGATTTTATTGACATTCAGGAGATTGCTACGCTGTCACCCCTTTGCAAAAGCCGGATTCGATCCAGTACCTCCAGCTGAAATCACGAATATTAACTCCCCAAATAAAGTCTGATATACCATGAAGAACAAAAATGACCCAGATTATCAACGTGTAATTCTTGCCGTTTTCCTGACTGCTATAATTTTAATAGGTTGGCAGATATTGGTGGAGTGGCCGCGTCGCCAGCAACTAGCTCAGAATTACGCAATAGAGCAACAGAAGAAAACCGCAACAAAAAATGAGAAGGCAACAAATATAACCGCTAAAGGAATAGATGCCGATTACGCTCCCAACCTTACCAGGACAGAACGTTTGCAGACTACAGAACGTGTCGTAATAAAGTCTGATAAATTACACGGTTCAATATCTTTGAAAGGTGCGCGTTTTGATGACCTTACCCTGGCAAAGTACAAAGAAGCACTGGACAAGGACAGCCCGGAAGTTATCCTGCTTACTCCCAATGGCGATGAAAATGCCTATTTTGCACAGGCTGGCTGGATATCTATTGACGGCAAAACCAAAGTTCCGGACGGAAAATCATTATGGAAATCTGATAAATCCACACTGACTGATAATGATAGCATTAACCTAAGTTGGGATAACGGCGAAGGAGTAATTTTCACCCTCAATATCTCCATGGATGAGGATTATATGTTTTCCATCAACCAGAAGGTGGAAAATCATTCCGCAAATGAAATATCAGTTGCTCCTTACAGTTACATAAACCGTACCTATAAGGATATAGTAAGTAATCCCATAATGCATGTGGGTCCTCTTGGCGTTATGGAAGGAGCACTTACGGAAATCTCCTATAACGAACTGCTAGAAAAAGGCAATAAAACTTATGATAATGCTGGTGGCTGGCTTGGAATAACCGATAAATATTGGCTGACAGCTATGATTCCGGATTACAAACAATTTAAAGCAAGTTTCAGCCATTATAATAAAAATAATCAGAATCGTTATCAGGTAGATTATTTAGGAACAGAACAAACAATCGCCATAGGTGAATCACAGAGTTCCAAACTGCGCTTTTTTGCTGGAGCAAAAGAGATAAATGTTCTGGATACTTACGCTACTGGCAACGCAAATGCAGCACCAATTCCTTTATTTGACCGTTCTGTGGATTTTGGAGTTCTCTATTTCCTGACCAAACCGCTATTTCTCATGCTCAATTTCTTCTATTCGCTTATAGGAAACTTTGGTCTGGCGATAATGATGGTTACTATCGTAATCAAGATCCTTATGTATCCGCTTGCCAATAAATCATATATAGCCATGGCAAAAATGCGAGTATTGCAGCCGGAAATGCTCAAGATAAAAGAAAAACACAAAGATGACCAAATGGCAATCAGCAAAGAAACAATGGGGTTGTACAAACGCCATAAGGTGAACCCTGCATCTGGTTGCTTGCCTTTATTAATCCAGATGCCGGTATTTTTTGCCTTATATAAAGTTCTATATGTAACTATCGAGATGCGCCATGCTCCTTTCTTTGGCTGGCTGAAAGATCTGTCTGAAGCCGATCCTTCTAACGTATTTACCGCGTTCGGGCTATTAGAATGGAGCACACCACTTTTCCTACATCTGGGAATCCTGCCGATACTTTATTCCGTCACCATGATAATTCAGCAGCGTCAACAACCGGCTCCGACTGATCCGGTACAGGCAAAAATGTTGAAAATGATGCCGTTCATCCTTTTGTTCCTCTTCGCAAGCTTCCCTGCCGGTTTGGTATTATACTGGGTATGGAGCAATATACTTTCAATAATCCAGCAGGAAATCATAACTCTACGCCATGGCACACACCGCTCACAGCGTGAAAAAGCAAATAAACTTGCTTCTAATCTCAGCAAGAGCCATGAGTGAAAAAAATGTGGCAGCAACATTTTTCCGTAAGCCGTGCCGTTTTATGGCAGGGGCGGCGACTATGGCATCGCTTCCAGAGTTCACGCATCCGGAAATAGCTTTTATTGGTCGCTCCAATGTCGGTAAATCCAGCCTGGTAAATGCTCTGGTTGGACAAAATCATCTTGCCAAAACTTCCCAGAACCCTGGGCATACCAAGCAACTCAACTTCTTTCTGCTGGCAGAAAGACTAATGCTGGTTGATATGCCAGGTTATGGCTATGCAAAAGTCTCCAAAGCCAAGAAAAGTGAGTGGGATATGCTTATCGCTAATTATCTCTGCGGTCGCCCGACACTCCAGCGTGCCTGTCTGCTTATTGATGCCCGCCGCGGGATAATGCCACATGATGATGAGTTTATGTCCATGCTCGATGATTCCGCAGTAAATTACCAGATTATACTAACCAAAATGGATACTCTTACGGGTAAGGAGTCTAGTGAAATCTTGCAAACTGTGACAGATGCGCTAAAGTCGCATGTCGCCGCCCATCCGCGTATCATATCTACCAGTTCTAAGGACAAACGGGGAATAGAAGAATTACAGAACGAACTTGTTGCCTTTGCAGCAAACTAAAACAAGGTAAAAGAGAAATGAAAACACGAATTATTCAAGATCCAGGTGAGTGGCTTAAAACCGTGTCAACATTGTCAGAAGCTCTGCCTTATATGCGCGAGTTTTCCGGCGAAACCTTTGTAATCAAATATGGTGGTCACGTCATGGGTGATCCGGCTTTATCACGGCAATTCGCTGAAGATATCGTCCTTTTGAAACAGGTGGGAATTAATCCCATAGTAGTGCATGGCGGTGGGCCGCAAATCGGCAGAATGCTGGACAGGCTGAAAATCCAAAGCTCATTTATTGATGGGCTGCGGGTAACCGATGCCGCAACCGTTGAAATAGTGGAAATGGTTCTGTGTGGCTCTATCAACAAACAGATAGTTGCCGAAATTAATTCCGCAGGCGGTATGGCTGTTGGAATTTCCGGAAAAGATGGCGGGTTGATTGAAGCACGCAAACTCCGTCGCTCTGTCCGCGATCCCGATTCAAATATAGAAAAAATTCTTGATCTTGGTTTTGTTGGCGAACCAACCCGCATCAACCCGACTTTGCTTCAGGAATTTTCTGAATCGCATATCATACCGGTTATTGCCCCTATCGGTATCGGAGCAAACGGAGAAACTTTTAATATAAACGCTGACACGGCAGCCGGTGCAATCGCTGCTGCTATCGGCGCAGCAAAGCTTATGATTCTCACCGATGTTTCCGGCGTATTAAATGAAGAAAAAGAGCTGATAAGCGAGCTTACCTTCAGCGAAGTGCGCAGGCTGATAAAAGATAAAGTAATAACCGGCGGGATGATACCTAAGGTGGAAACCTGCCTGCACGCTCTGGAAAATGATTGTGAAGCCGCGCATATTCTTGATGGTCGCTTACCGCATGTTCTGCTGCTGGAAACATTTACCAAATTCGGCGCCGGAACCATGATTTTCCATGATGAGTAGCAAAGCATGATAAGAACACAAAATAAGTTGCACATCATATAAACTTCGCCTAAAAACTTGTGCATGACTATTCCATTTACATTTTTAGCTTCAATTGGGCGCATGTTCTTCGCTTTCCTTGAAGCGGTAGGACGGCTCACTTTGTTTGTATGGGCAAGTGTAAGCGGTATTTTCCGCCCGCCGTTTTATGGCAAGATGCTAATGAAACAAATCATCGAGTTAGGCTACTATTCCCTTCCTGTCGTCGGCATGACCGCAATGTTCACCGGTGCTGCCCTCGCCCTGCAAACCTACTCCGGTTTTTCTCGCTTTAATGCTGAAAGTTCTGTTGCTATCGTTGTCGTTCTGGCAATCACCCGCGAACTTGGGCCAGTAATGGCAGGGCTTATGGTAGCTGGGCGCATTGGCGCGTCATATGCTGCTGAAATTGGCACAATGCGTGTAACCGAACAGATTGACGCTCTTACTACACTTTCCACCGATCCCCATAAATATCTGGTGCTACCGCGTTTGCTGGCAGGAATAACCATGCTGCCGCTTCTGGTTGCCATAGGCGATATTATCGGGGTATTCGGCGGTTATATGGTATCAATCCATAATCTGGGCTTTTCACCAGGACCATATCTGAAAAGCACATTTGAATATCTGGAAAGCAAAGACGTAATATCCGGTCTTATCAAAGCTTCCGTTTTTGGTTTTATTATAACTCTGATGGGTTGCTACCACGGTTTTCATTCCAAAGGTGGAGCGCAAGGCGTGGGCGCAGCAACTACCCACGCTGTAGTTTCAGCATCAATTTTAATCCTGCTTTCTAATTATGTTTTAACCGCATTGCTATTCGCAAAATAAAATGACTACTCCAAAAATTGAATTATCCGGCGTATATAAATCATTCGGCAGCAAGAAGGTGCTCGATGGCATTGACCTTACCATTAATCAGGGAGAATCGCTGGTAGTAATAGGTGGCTCCGGAACTGGTAAATCCGTACTGATAAAATGTATATTGGGCATTCTTAGCCCCGATAAAGGCAGTATAAAAATAGACGGGGTAGAGATAACCAAATTATCACGGGTAGAACGCCAGAAAATCATGCGTAAATTTGGAATGCTTTTTCAGGGTGGAGCATTGTTTGACAGCTTGCCGGTATGGGAAAATATTTCATTCTCTTTACTGCAGAATAAATCACTTGATAAAAAATCTGCAAAAGATTTGGCAGTAGAAAAACTCAAAGCGGTAGGGCTTGCAGCAGATGTCGCTTACCTATCACCCGCCGAGCTATCTGGCGGGATGCAGAAACGCGTGGCACTGGCGCGGGCAATTGCCGCAAATCCGGAAATTATTTTCTTTGACGAACCAACAACAGGGCTGGATCCGATTATGGCAGATGTGATCAATCAGCTAATCGTGAAATGCTCTAAAGATCTTGGTGCTACCACCCTTACCATTACTCACGATATGGCAAGCGTACGCCGAATCGCCCATCGCGTCACCATGATTTATCAGGGAAAACTCATATGGCAGGGTGATGTTCGTGAAATTGAACGCAGCGGAAACGAGTATGTAGACCAATTCATCCACGGTCGTGCCGAAGGACCAATCACCGCCGCGATACGGTAAGACTCTCAGCTATTATTGCTCGATAAGATCTTTTGCATTAAGCGGCGCAACTCCACCCGCTGGAGCGACAGATCGAGATTTCACGTCGTCAACGTCCATTCCATCATTACCAGAAAGAGCAGACGACCCCTTCATTAATTCAGCTCCTTCAACAACACCATCACCGTTAGAGTCCATAGCATCAAACGATTTGCCAAGCTGATCCAAATATTCCTTTTTAGTAAGCTTGATGCTCGAATAATCATATGAGCCACCTGCTGTCACTGGCACACTCTGAACAGCCTTGTCCATTGCCGCCTTGGCTTCTGGAGGCAGATTTGCTTCATCAAGCTCAACGGCAAAGGCCGGAAAAGCAACAGAACAAGCAAAAATTAAAGAAGTGGCTATTCTCAATGCGCGCATAAAAACTCCAAAAAAACATTTAACATAATAGCAAGATATCATAATCTACGGTAATAATCTACCAAGATTTTTACCTCCCAATATGTGAACATGAAAATGTTCCACACTTTGCGAGGCATCTGCCCCATGATTGCTTATTATGCGGTAGCCATTATCTGGCAAACCAAGCATATCCGCCACTTTCTGCACCGAAACAAAGAATCCATGCATAAATTCCGGCGTAGCAATCCTGGCAAAATCATTAAACGATGTGCAATCAATTTTAGGAACTATGAGTACATGCACTGGCGATTCCGGGGCAACATCATGAAAAGAAAGGGAAAATTCATTCTCAAACACCTTTTTGCAAGGAATTTCACCACGTAAAATCTTAGCAAATATATTATTGGAATCGTAAGTCATAATATCACTCTATTTTGCAGGCTTCATCGAAAGAAAACCTTGGGCTGCGCGGATAAAGCTTTGAAGAATCAGCATATCCCAGATTGCAGATAAAGTTTGAACGTATGGTAGTTCCTGCAAAAAATGCCTCATCCATTTTAGCATTATCAAAACCCGACATAGGCCCGCAATCAAGCCCCAAAGCCCGTGCTGCCAGCATAAGATACGCTCCCTGCAGCGAGGAATTACGAAAAGAGGTGGTTTCAATAGCCATTTTATTACCGGCAAACCAGCTTCTAGCATCAGCATGCGGGAACAAAAACGGCAGTTTTTCATAAAATTCCATATCCTGCCCGATAATAGCAGTTACCGGTGCTGCCATAGTCTTTGCGACATTACCGGCATCAAGGACAGGCTTAAGCTTTTCCTTAGCTTCCCCAGACTTAACAAACACAACGCGCATCGGCGAACAATTGGCAGCAGTCGCCCCCATTTTTGCCAGATCATAAACCTGTTTAAGCAGTTCATCAGGAACTGGCCCTGAAAGCCACGCGCTATGGGTGCGGGCGTTACGGAATAATATATCAAGGCTTCTATCGTCAAGTACGTTCATAAGTCACATCCTAAACTGATTATTTATGAATTTATTTATTGGTTTTATTCAGTTTCCGGCTGGCTTTCTCATCAAGCCCGGAAATTCCTTCCCGACGTTCCAGCTCTACCATTACTTCATCTACCCCAACCCCACTATCAACCAGCAAAAGCAGCCAGTGAAACAATAAATCGGCACTTTCATTAATCACTCCTGAGCGATCTTTCCCCACCGCTGCAATCACCGTCTCTACCGCTTCCTCACCAAGCTTCTGGGCTATTTTGTTTGTCCCTTGCTTTAAACGTTTTGCAATATAGGAAGTTTCCGGATCAGCTTTCCGCCTCTCCTGAACCACTTTATATAATCTTTCTAAGACATCAGTATTATTCATAACTATAGCCTTACTGCAATTCCGCTTTCCTGCATAGATTTTTTTACCTGTTCTATGCTGAAAGTGCCAAAATGGAAAACTGAAGCAGCGAGCACCGCGTCTGCCTTGCCATCTTTCACTGCTTGCGCAAAATGCTCGAGAGTTCCAATGCCACCGGAAGCAATAACCGGAACACTGACCGCCTCGGACACGGCGCGGGTAAGCTCTAAATCAACGCCAATCTTTGTTCCATCCCTATCCATCGAGGTAAGCAGAATTTCACCGGCACCAAGTGCTACCATTTTCTTTGCCCACTCAACTGCATCAAGCCCAGTGGCATTGCGCCCGCCATGGGTGAAAACTTGGAACTCAGGAATTGAGGAACTCAGGAATTGAGGAATTAAAGGATTATTTTCTTCCTTCTTCTCCAATTCTCTCTTCGCATCAATCGCCACCACAATACACTGTGAACCGAATTTCTCTGCTGCTTTCTGTACAAAATCCGGATTTTTTACCGCTTCAGTATTGATTGAAACTTTGTCTGCGCCTGCAAGAAGTAAATTACGAATATCTTCAAGCGTACGCACGCCTCCACCAACGGTAAGTGGCATAAAACATTGTTCTGCCACCCGTGAAATCACATCATATAATATACCGCGATTGTCACTGCTGGCGGTTATGTCTAAAAAACACAGCTCATCCGCTCCCTGCGCGTCATAAAGCTTTGCCTGCTCGACCGGATCGCCAGCGTCAATCAGCTCGACAAAATTCACGCCCTTGACCACGCGGCCATCTTTAACATCAAGGCAAGGTATGATTCGAGTTTTTAGCATATAGCTAAAGCTTCTTCAGCTTTAATCGCCCCATCATATAGCGCGCGTCCGATAATTACGCCTTCAATGCCGGAAGTCTCCACCGCTTTATAATTTTTAATATCTTGGGTGCTACTCACTCCACCAGAGGCTATAACTGGAGTAGTAATTGACTGCGCCAGCGTAACGGTCTCGGCAACATTAGCTCCCTGCATCGCCCCGTCGCGGTTAATATCGGTATATATAATTGCCGCAACACCAGCATCTTCAAAGCGTTTCGCCAGTTCCACTGCCTGCATATCGGAAACATCCGCCCAGCCGGAAACCGCAACTTTTCCACCAATTGCATCTATTCCTACTGCAATCTGCCCCGGAAAAAGACGGCAAGCTTCCTTCACCAGCACCGGATTTTTAAGGGCGGCAGTCCCCAAAATTACCCGCGAAACCCCAGCCGTAATCCATGTGTCAATCATCTCCAGAGTGCGGATGCCACCACCCAGCTGTACCTGCATTTTCACCCTCGCCAAAATAGCTTTCACCGCTCCAGAATTTACCGGTTTTCCTTCAAATGCGCCGTTTAAATCGACAATATGCAGCCACGAAAATCCGTCATTTTCAAATATGGCAGCTTGCTCCGATGGCGTATTGGCAAATTCAGTCGCCTTGTTCATGTCACCGCGCAGCAGGCGGACACAGGCACCATCTTTTAAATCAATTGCAGGGTATAGGTTCATATTGGAAACTCATAAGATATTTTGGATTTTTATGCGAGGGAATTTAAATTCAAGTTATAGAGTTCTTTGCCCTTGCCCATTTCTTTCCGCCAGAAGTGACTCGAGATGTGATATACGATCTCTGGTTAAAGGATGTTGATTAGCGACCTCCCTAATGCCATGCTTCGTATTATATTCTTCTACTTTTTTTATTCTTTCAATCGCCGTCACAGAGTTTTTTCCACTAAGTGTGGCTTCATCAGCCCTATACTCAGCGGCTCTCCCTATGGTATCAAGATCGCCGGTATTTTCTAAAAATATTCCTAAAGACTTTATAGCATTACCAATTAATGCTTCATGCCTCACTCTATCTTGTACAAATTTATGAGGCGATGTATCACGCTCATTTATAAGGTCAGATTTAGCAATTAAACTCTGAGATACTAGATTACGCGTGAAAAAATTACGCCGTACCACATCATTACTTACATCGGCAATAAATTGAGAAATACCATGTATTTCCAATCTTTTCATTTCTACGTTTGCCATAACCGTAACCATTTCAGGTTGTAATCTAGGATTATCCTTAAATTTTTTATGTAGCTCCTTATCTGATAACTCACCAATTCCCTCTTTTTTAATAAAATCTACAGCTGGCTGCAATACTCGCCTCGCCCCTTCCAGATTCTCTAGGAAACTGGTACACATCTCAGTATCTGAAGACAGACAATTGTAAAATACTTTGGGGTTGTATTTGTATATTTTAACCAATTTTCTAAGTGTGGCTAGAGCCTTATACACGGGTTCTATAGCTATCTTATTTAATATATCATTATTCTTGATATGAGTGGCTTCGTGAATAGCCACACCTTCAAGATATTGCGGATTCCTTGATAACTCGGCAATACTCCGCAAATCTGTACAATAATATACTTCCCCATTAGGCAGATGGGCAACGCCGTTATTAAAACGACTTTTTCCAGTTTTTTGGACTATCAGCGCATCAAGGCGAGCTCCTCGCTCCTCAAATATTTTATGCAAATCATCTCTAAATTTTTCTACCGTAGCTCTGACACTGGGGCGAGTCTCCTCCCAATTAACGACAATTTTTGGTTTTGGAAAAATAGATTTTTCTACATTATTATTTGAGTTTTCTTCCATCACACAACCTTATTCATATAATAATTTGAGTAACAATTGGCTATATTAACATGAATCGCAAATGTTTTTGTTAAGATTTTGTGAAGATGCATTTTTTGCCATTTCGGCAATATTTGCAACTTATTGATATTGCTATATTAACGAAGTTAGCGGATCGACGTTTTTATAATAAAAGCGTCCGGCTATCATTTTGGCATTAACAAATTCATAGTAGGGAAAAGTTCCCCAATGTACATAGCCGTGATCTTCATATAGTTTTATCGCCCGTTCCTGCGTTTCGCGCACGCTTAAGCGGATAACCGAAAATCCCAAAGCCCGCGCCTCGCGCTCGGCAGCCTGCAGCAGCATTTTCGCCAGCCCATGCCCCCGCGCCCACGGGGCAATAAAATGCGCCTCCATCAACACACAAAATGATGATGTTTCCTTGCTGATTCCGGGCTTTAGCAGTTGGACACTGCCTGCCAGCGTGCCATCCAATCGCGCCACAAACAGCACTCGCTCCGGCACAACCAGAACTCCTTTCCAATATGCTTCCAGCACGTCACTTCCCGGCGGAATCACCCAGTTAAAACCTATGCCGTCACGAATAGCATCTTCGGTCGCGCTACATAGCTCATACAAATCTGCATGACGAAATTCGGTAATTTTATCAACACGCGAGGCCATAGCTATAAACTCACAAAATTCTCTATTATTTTAAGTCCGGTTTTCTGGCTTTTTTCCGGGTGGAATTGCGTTCCAAAAATATTATCTTTTCCTACCACAGCCGTAATTTCTTCACCATATTCTGTAACCGCAAGCAAACCAGAATTATCTTTCAGTTTAGCGTGGTAGCTATGAACAAAGTAAGCATGCTCACCATCATCAATGTTTTTTAACAGAGCAGATTTTTGTTTTATTTGCAGGTTATTCCACCCCATCTGCGGAATTTTAAGAGTCTTCGAAGCAATAGGCACAACATCGCCATTTATCCAACCCAATCCTTTATGAATTCCGTGTTCGTAACCATTATCAAACAACATCTGCATTCCCACGCATATTCCAAGAAACCACTTGCCACGCACTCTCACCTGTTCATTAAGCGCAGAAAGCATACCCGGAATTGCTGAAAGCCCCGCCATGCAATCACCAAACGCTCCAACCCCAGGAAGGACAATATGGCTTGCCGATTCCAGCAGACGAGGATCCGAGCTTACCGTTACTCCAGCACCAGTCCGCTCAAAAGCCTTTGCCACCGAGCGCAAATTCCCCGAACCATAATCGATAATAATAACTGATGACAAACTATTCATGATACCGTGAGTTAAGCCGTAAGCACCCTGTCAAAATAACGTTGCTGGGCACGCAATTCATTATCACTAACCACCACATCCGACATAATATAGCCACGTCTGGCAAGTGTCCAGCGGCGCCAGTCATTACCATAGAAGCCAATAATTGCCTGAACAGCAACCTGTAATATGGCAAGCGACATCTTATCCAGCAATTTTGCCTCCTCCGAGAAAGCAAATAAACCGGATATGATTATCAGCCCAACAGCCACTAACCATATGCGGTGATATAATGCCCATAATATACCAAATATGAATGCAAAAAAATTAAACCCTTCCCGTATAAAAACCGCATTCTCTACGGAATTAGGTTTGGACGGATCAATATGCACCGTGTAAATTTGTGTCCGTGGTAATAGAAACATTACAAACTACCTCCCAGCGTGCCCTTAGTAGATGGGATGTCATCAGACTTACGCGGATCTATATCAATTGCCACACGCAAAGATCTTGCCAGAGCCTTATAACACGATTCCACGATATGATGGTTATTCACCCCGTATTCATTTTGAACATGCAAAGTCGCACCAGCGGCGAAAGCAAAAGCCTGAAACCATTCACGGAATAACTCGGTATCCATATCGCCAAGTTTCGGTTTGGAAAATTCAACATTCCACACGAAATAGGGACGACCAGAAAGGTCAATAGCCACATGCGACAAAGTCTCATCCATAGGGATAGTGGCGTTGCCATAACGAACAATACCCTTGCGCTCGCCAAGAGCCTTAGCCACTGCCTCACCTATAGCGATGCCAGTATCTTCGGTAGTGTGATGATAATCAATATGCAAATCGCCCTTAGCGGTTAGTTTCAAATCAATCAGGCTGTGGCGCGATAACTGCTCCAGCATATGGTCTAAAAAACCAATGCCCGTAGATATTTCATATTTTCCCGTACCATCCAGATTAAGCTCAACACTCACCTGAGTTTCTTTGGTTTTTCGTTCGTGTTTGGAAGTCCGCATGCAATGCCCCTAAAATTGAGAGTGGGATTTTAACAGGCTTATAAGGAATTACAAGCACTACCAGCTTACAGGGAATTCATATTCCAAATTTAGTTTAACAGCATAATCCTCTGCTGCATCTGAAATACCGAACAGAACGCCGGCCTCATATTTAAATCCATGCCCAAATTTCCCATACATAACAGGACCTAAGCGGTGTTTCTGGCTATCATAATCATCACTATTAGTGATTTCCCCAAACGCGCCATAATATTCAACCCCAGGGCTTAAAATCGGGAGATAATTATATTTTGCCATCCATTTTATCTCACCTTCTGGGTTAGAATTTGAATTACTGCCTACTTCCTGCTCAATACCAATATTGGCCATAGTCGTGAATTTATTGAAATTTTTTGCCAATAATAAAAACGCCTCAAACTTATCAGCATCGCCGTTTGGATGCTTAAATTCATACGCCACCAAAGCACCAACATCTGCCCAATATTCACCAACTTCAGTAAACTGAAAAATATTTTCTATTTCGGTGGCGGTATATTTGTAACCACTGCCGTTTTCTTTTTCCAATTCACCGTATAATGCTGCTTTCCACTGTGAAGTAAAACCATATTCAACAGCTAATTTATGCTGACGAAAGTTATCTTCACTAGCACGATCGTCAAAATCAAAACGGTTTTTGGATTCTATCTCCAGCATTCCTTCTTCGACATAAGGGGAATAGACGTTTAGAGCATACGCGTTTGAGCTTAAAAATAACGCACCTAATGCAATAAACGCAGAAAATGGACGAGCAAAGCAAGGACGAGCACCATTGAGGTGTGAAGTATGCGCGACGCATGAGCGCAATTTTATATAATTCTTCATATTTTTACCTTTCTGGTAATTTTTATAAGCGCGACTGTAACAACCATTGTTGCCACATAAAATATAATCTGCATGACGCTCGGACGCTCATTGTAACCAAGCATGACATGAAGAATTTTGCCAATAATATTATCTTGCGTCAGCAGCCAGCTGCTATCCCATGTATTGCCGAGAGTTGGTAAAATATCAGCCGCATTTAGGTAGCTAGCAATTTGCGCCGACATCCCGCAGGCAAGCAGAATAAGCAGCCATCCGGTAACCGCAAATAAATGCCTGGATGAGAGCCTTATCAAACCAAAATAGAGTAAAGTTCCTATAGTCACAGCAAGCGCAGCTCCCGCCATTCCGCCAACAAGAATCGCAAAGATGGATTCCTCTGAACTACTGATGATTCCAGTCATGAATAATACTATTTCCGCACCTTCCCGCCACATGGCAACACTGACCACCACGGCGATGGAATAAAGCGGTGTTTCACCTTCAGAAACCGCCTTACCAACTTGCTTCATTTTCTGGGCAAGTGCGCGCCCGTGCGATTGCATCCAAACTACCGTCCAGACAATCATAAGAACCGCAACAGCGAGTATCGCAGCATTGAAAATTTCCTGCCCGACACCCTCCATGGCAGCGGATATATTATTAGCAAAAACCGCAGCGACTGCTGAACCAACCAAGCCTCCAGCAATGCCAGCTATAACCCAGAAATTACGCCCGGCAACACCGCGCGTAGCAGCCAGTATAATCGTGATAATAATAGCTATTTCCAGAAACTCACGGAAAGCGATGATAAATGACGGAATCATGAATAAACTACTTTGCTATCAATTTGCCCTGAGCGGTTTTTTCATTGAATTCGCCAAAAAACTTATATTCACCCGCATCGAGAGGACCAACAAAAATTACTCCTTCTGAATTGCCAGCAATAACTTTTTCACGGTTAAAATCATGGCTTTCGAATTCTTCTGGCGTTGAGTCTTGATTTTTAACAATCAGCTTTACTTTCTGCCCAGCAGGTATCTCAAGAGTTGCAGGGTTAAATTTATGGTCTTTAATTGCAATTTCAAAAACTGGAGTTTCTGCAAAGGCGGGCGTAGAAAAAATTGCCAGTGCAGTTGTTAACATAATAATTTTATTCATTTTTTGCCTTTCATTAAATTTGTTGGATGCACAGAATATCGCAAATGAGAATCATTCGCAAGAAAAAAATTCATTTTATATTAATTATTTTATGTTAATTGAAATCAAACATCCAAAACTTCGGAATAATACAAATTACTACATGCAAACAAATGCCCCCCCTCAACTTCACAAGTAAAAAACAAGGTTTTACGCTGATTGAACTTTCTATTGTCCTTGTGATTATTGGGCTAATAGTAGGCGGGGTGCTGGTGGGCAGGGATTTGATAAACTCCGCAGCTATACGCAGCCAGATTTCGCAGATAGAGAAATACAACACTGCCGCCAACACTTTTAAACTTAAATATGGTGGATTGCCGGGTGACTTACTGGCAACCGACGCAGCCTCATTGGGGTTTTTTAAATTTGCTTCGGGACCAGCCACTGGATGGGGAGATAACAATGGTGCAATAACTACAACTAACTCATCAGGAGATGCATTTTGCCGTGATGAAGTATTAATATTCTGGCAGCATCTGGTTGAAGCAAAAATGATTGAGGGAAGTTATTCTGCTAATGTAGGTACCAATCCGGGTGATATTAATTCTAATGGGTTTGCTGCAGTAATGCCAACTACCCATGAAATGATTAATGCTCATCTGCCGGAAGCAAAAATAGGAAGAAGTGCCTCTATTATTGCTGGTGCTAATTGGGTCGCCGGCAGCAGGGGTGGCGCAAATTACTTCGCAATTTCAGGGATCAATGAAATGTTTGGTGGAACTAGTGGTTATTTAAGAAATAGCACTAATCCTTTTACCCCGCAAGAAGCATATAATATAGATGTTAAAATGGATAATGGCGTACCCAATTCAGGTAAAGTCATAGCTACTGACGAGACTGCGGCTTATAACCCAAGACCGGGTTTATTCTACGATAATGCACCCACTGCTGCCTGCGTCACCGCAAACGCCTATGTCATAAATTCAACCACTCCATCTTGTTCACTGCAGATACAGTTCCAGTGATATAAAAGCTATTCAGCCATCAGTTACAATTATGCAAATCATCATTAGTACAGCTAACAACTGTAGGCTGGGTATAGTTGCCGTCATTTTCATATTTATCGCGGTCACGCACTTTGGAATAGTCAATACTATCCCATTCCTTTGACGAATTTCCAGCGCAACCGCTCACCAGAAACGATAAAACCACTGCTCCCATCAGGGAACAAATCATAGAACCAGCCTTTTCACACCGCATATCAACACCCTCACACCATATAAAATCTTTCCGAGTACATACCCCTATATAGGAAGATAATACAGAAAATAAATATTGATTTTATCATTATTTTATCAACACTTTCTTTACCTTTATCTGTAATCATTGCTCTGTTTAACTATTAACCAAGGCAAATCCACGAAACCGATTTGTAAATAGATAGAAATGGAGTGCTAGAAATGTCCAAAGCTGAATCTTCTGCCGCAAAGCAGCCTGCAAATGCCTCAAACAGAACCGCCAACTTATCTGTAGACGGAAAGAACATATCATTTCCTATCTATGACGCGACGGAAGGACAAAGCGTAATCGACATAACCAGGCTCTACACCGAAACCGGATTATTTACTTATGATCCAGGATTCTTATCCACCGCATCCTGTGAATCAAAAATAACTTTTATTGATGGCGATGAGGGAATTTTACGTTACCGTGGCTATGATATAGACGCTCTGGCCGAAAAAAGCGACTATCTGGAAGTGGCATATTTGCTTCTTAATGGTGAACTGCCTAATGCCACAGAAAAAAAATCATTTGACCGCAGAATTACCATGCACACCATGGTTCACGAACAGTTGCACTTCCTGTTTCGCGGTTTCCCGAGGGCGTCTCATCCTATGGCTGTTATGGCTGGGGCAGCAGCTTCCCTTTCAGCATTCTATCACGATTCTTTAGATATAAGCATTCCTGAAGAGCGCGAGTTGGCTGCTTACCGGCTGATTGCCAAGATGCCAACCCTGGCAGCCATGGCTTATAAATATTCTATAGGGCAGCCTTTCATCTATCCACAGAATGATTTAGGATTTTCCGAGAATTTCCTGCATATGATGTTCTCTACCCCGTGCGAAAAATATAATGTTAATCCTGTACTTGCCCGCGCTATGGATAAGATTCTTATTCTCCACGCCGACCATGAGCAGAATGCTTCGACTTCCACCGTGCGTATGGCTGGTTCATCTGGTGCTAATCCATTTGCTTGTATGAGTGCTGGTATCGCTTCCCTGTGGGGGCCTGCCCACGGCGGTGCTAACGAAGCAGTTATCAACATGCTGCGTGAAATTGGTGACGTTTCAAAAATTCCTGATTTTATCGCTAAAGTTAAAGACAAAAATTCTGGCATCAAGCTAATGGGCTTTGGTCACCGCGTTTATAAGAACTACGACCCACGCGCAACTGTGCTGCGTGAAACTTGTAAGGAAGTTCTTGCCGAACTTGGTCAGATCAACGAGCCATTGCTTAAAATTGCTGTAGAGCTTGAAAAAATTGCTCTTAGCGACCCATATTTCATCGATCGCAAACTCTATCCGAACGTGGATTTTTACTCTGGTATCATCTACCGCGCGATGGGTATTCCTTCAAAAATGTTCACTGTTCTATTTGCAGTAGCCCGTACTGCCGGCTGGATAGCGCAATGGAAAGAAATGATGGAAGATCCAAAATTCAAAATTGGTCGCCCGCGCCAGCTATTTACTGGCTCTGCACCACGCCAGTTTGTGACAGTGGATAAACGCAAGTAAAAGCTATTCTCCGTACCACCCGACACAATTCTGTTATGCCAGAAGCAAGTTTTCCCAAAGGCAGGCATGGGATGCGTCATTGCGAGGAAATTTATAGTTATTTCAAATAATAATTTTACAGTTATTATTTGGAGTTACGCTTGCTTCGCAGCGAAAAATCGGTCTTTCGGACTCGATTTTCATAGCAATCCAGTCTTTCAAAAATTATGGATTGCCACGCATTTTTATCAAAACGCTCGCAATGACGGACTCTCCCACTTCCCTGCCTTCTTTTTATAGCATAGGCTTTTTACGAACTACGAACTACGAACTACGCCTTACGCGTAAAAAAGTTAATTGGTTAAAAAAATGTCACATAAAGTAACATAAAAACAGAAAAATTCGCCATTTTATTCAGTAATAACTAGGTAATATATTGAAATTAAATGTAAAACAAAAGCAACAAAACGCTGCAATACGCTACAGATAATTAGCAATAATATACAGAAAAGTAGCAAAACACTGCAGAAGTTAAGCGAACCGCACAAGATAACGAACTATAGCGTTACTTAATTATGCATATACAGAACAAAAGAGCGAGATTTGAATAGGCTCAAGAAGCGAGAGCCTCTAATTCCCTTACCGACTCAATCACCGGAGCCGGAGCTACGGTAGAAACTGGAGATGTATTCTGAACTGACTCTTTAGCTACTTCTTTAGCAGCTTCCTTAGCACCATCTTCATCCGTACGCTGCTTGTTAATATGCTCATCCAGAAGTGGAATTCTAAGTGTCTTAAGCAAATCACGAACCTCCTGACGCGCCGCCACATGCGATAGCGACAAGCCGGTCTTGTTCATCTCCATAATATCTAAAACCGTAAGCCCTTGTAAAAACATCTCGCGGAAAATAACCCGTTCAGAAAACCCAGGAGCAACACGAAAACCAATGCGACGCGCCAGTTCACCGGTCGCCTGCGTCATAAAACGCTTGTTTTTCGCATCAATATTACTTAGACGGTTACGCATAACAATCCACTCGATAGATCCGCCATCACGCTTGGAACGCATAAGCTTCTGTTCCCAGACCATTTCACTATAAATACTCGGTTTGATAATTTTCATGGTCTGCCCATCGACATTGGCAAGCACGTCCAGATCAACGAAGCTGTCATTAATCGGGGTAATAATTGTGTCAGCATGCGCATGTGCAACCCGCGACAGGTAAGTATCACTACCCGGACTATCCACCACCACAAAATCATTATATTCAACAAGTCGCATCAGATTCTTGGTAAAACGCTCACGGTCATCATCTTCAGCATCCTGCACAATGTTATTAGAGCTCCTCTGCACCACCACGTGTTGCGGCTGGGGCAAAGCTACACTCTCCTTAAGGATTGTCTGCCGGCGGTTCTCCAGATAGCGTGATAGCGAACGCTGCCTGGAATCAATATCAATAGTGCCAACTGAAAAGCCAAGGCGCAGCAATGCCACAATTAAATGCATGCAGGTCGTTGTCTTACCTGATCCACCCTTCTCATTGCCAAGAACTATAACATGCGCCTTCTTAGACGCAGGTGAAATTGGCATAGACGAGTCAAATGCTGGTTGAATCATAAATCCCTACTCCCAATTAATGTTTCTTATTTTATTTGATTATATCCACCATCAATTACGACTCAAGCCTTAATCACACAACTGACAGAAAAAAATACGCGCTCATAGAAAAACCGATGATACTAACTAGAATACGAATGCGCTCAGGCGACACTTTAAGTGCTAGTCTTGTGCCAGCATAACCTCCAAATACTCCACCTGCAATCATTATTGCTGCCAAATTCCAGATAACCGCACCCGCACAGATGAATATAATAACAGTTGCCAGATTAATAGCTGCACCCAACAAAATTTTAATCGCATTCATCTGGTGAATATTTGAGTATCCCATAATTTGCAGCATGGCGAGCATCAATATACCAATCCCTGCACCAAAATATCCGCCGTAAAAAGAGATCAAAGACTGGATACAAAATGCCAAGCCCTGCTGCTTCTTACCATTTGGAAAATATTTATGCAGTAGCGCGACTCCATACTTACCAAAAGTAAATATCAATGTAGCAATTAGTAGTAGCCACGGCACCAGCTTTTTAAATACCACCTCTGAAGTATTCAACAATGTGACCGAACCAAGAGTTCCGCCAATTATGCAGATTATAAATAACGGAAGTAAGCTTTTATAGCTGGTGGAAAGTACTTTACGATAACCATAGCTGCTGGAAATTGTACCCGGCCACAGGGCGATAGTGCTCATCACGTTAGCTTGCAGGGGAGTAAGTCCGCCCATTATAAATACCGGAAAAGTTAGAAATGTTCCACCACCAGCGACTGAATTAATCGCAGCGGCAATCGCCGGTACAATAAAAAATAATGATATTTCAAGCAAAGTCATTGGGTTAATTTTTTTTATTTATTTACTTTCAGAAGCTTGCTCTTTTAAGGCAGTCATGGCAAAATGCCGTGCCCTATACTCAAAGCAGTTCAAGAATTGGCTAGACAACCGAGACGAAGTGTAGAAAAACTACACGAGTCGAAGGTTAACAACGCCAATTCTTGAAATGAGAAGAGTATATATATAGTATTAGGGAACGCCCTTTGATACAATATACAAATGTAATGAAGATATAAACCTATATGACCGATAAGATTATAGCAATAGCCAGCGACCACGGTGGATTCGAGCTAAAAAAAGAACTATCGCGCTATTTAAGTAAAATTGGCTGGATGGCACAGGACCTTGGAACTTTCGGCACGGAAGCAGTTGATTATCCGGATCGAGCCGATGAAATGGCAAAGTGGATAGGTTGTAACCCTGATAAATTTGGAATTCTCATTTGTGGCTCCGGCATCGGCATGAGTATCGCCGCCAACCGCTATCGCTCCATTCGTGCTGCCCTTTGCCACGACAAAGCCACGGCAAACCTTGCCCGTCAGCATAACAACGCCAATGTACTCTGTCTTGGTGCAAGATTAATGAACGCAGAAACAGCCAAGGAATGTGTAGATACCTTCATAAGCACTGAATTTGAAGGTGGCAGACATGAAGCTCGCGTGGCAAAACTATCGAATTTTGTGAAGAGACAGTAATATATAATTTCAAAGGAAAATAACTAATGCCTAAGATTCCAGATGCTAAAGAATATGTTACTGAACTATATAAGAAGATGTTCAATTTTGCGAATGTAAATGATGACCCAAAGGATATTGGACCTGCTTTCTTTATCGTAATGTCTGGTCTAAAAAATATAGAATCAGGCAATGCAACTAAAATTGATCGTGGTTTGATAGAGCCATTAATTAATGAGGCAAAAAGGAACGATCAGAGTAAATTGGTACACCATGTTTGTTTGATAATGGCGGAAGCAGGATTAATAGATGCCACACCTACACAACAACAATCAAACCATAGATTTATTAGATAAAGAGAGAATTAATAATGACTAACACCGCTAAAAAAATGGATGCACAAATGAACAATTTTTTTGATAATGACCTCGCCACTGCCGATCCGGAAATTTTTTCTGTCCTTGAAGAAGAGCTGGGTCGCCAGCAGGGCGGAATTGAGCTGATTGCCTCGGAAAATATAGTAAGTCTTGCGGTTTTACGAGCGCAAGGCTCGGTACTTACCAATAAATATGCCGAGGGCTATCCGGGCAAACGTTATTATGGGGGCTGTGAATTTGTCGATAAGGCTGAACAGTTGGCAATAGACCGTGCTTGCAAACTGTTTAATTGCAAATTTGCCAATGTGCAGCCTAACTCTGGCTCGCAGGCTAATCAGGGGGTATTCCTAGCCCTCCTGCAACCGGGCGATACTTTCCTTGGCATGTCGCTCGCTGCCGGTGGTCACTTAACCCACGGTGCAGCTCCCAATATGTCAGGTAAATGGTTCAAAGCCGTGCAATATGGTGTGCGTGAAGCTGACGCTCTCATTGATTATGAGGAAGTAGAACGCCTCGCAAAAGAACATAAACCAAAACTTATTATAGCCGGTGGTTCTGCTTACTGCCGTGTTATTGATTTTGCCCGCTTCCGCAAAATTGCTGATTCAGTGGGTGCAATTTTCATGGTGGATATGGCGCATTACGCAGGTCTTATTGCCGCTGGCGCATATCCTTCCCCATTCCCCCACGCGCATGTTGCAACCACCACTACCCACAAAACCCTGCGTGGTCCACGTGGCGGAATGATTCTCACCAATGATGAAGATCTGGCTAAAAAATTCAATTCAGCAATTTTCCCAGGGGCGCAAGGTGGTCCACTAATGCATGTTATCGCAGCAAAAGCAGTGGCTTTTGGTGAAGCATTGCAACCATCTTTCAAGCAATATGGCAAACAGGTAATTGAAAATGCCCGCGCGCTGGCGGATACTTTAGTAAAACGTGGCGTGAATATCGTAACTGGTGGCACGGACTCACATCTGATGCTGGTTGATCTCCGCCCGAAAAAAGTAACTGGTAAAGCCGCCGAAGAAAGCTTGGAACGAGCTGGTCTTACCTGCAATAAAAACGCCATTCCTTTTGATCCGGAAAAACCATTCGTAACTTCAGGTATAAGACTCGGCACGCCAGCAGGCACAACCCGTGGTTTTGGTATTTCTGAGTTTAAACAAATCGGTGAACTAATTGGCGACGTACTGGATGGACTGGCAACTGGTGGCGATAATTCAGCGACTGAAGCTAAAGTAAGAGAAAAAGTCTCTGAACTATGCCAAGCATTTCCAATCTATTCGGGGTTAGACCAGAGGTAATACTTATTGTAAATACAAAAAGTAATTGACTTTTACTGCGGTTATGAGAGAATTTGAATGGAGTTAGAGTTTGATAGCCGTAAAAATACACAAAATATTGCAAAACATGGCGTATCGTTTGATGACTTAGTAAATTTTGAGTGGACAGGAAGTATAACAACACCAGATGACCGTTTTGATTATAGAGAACACCGCTCTGTTAGTTACGGAATGCTAAACGACCGACTGCATGTTTTAATATGGACAATGAGAAATGATAAAATTCGTCCAATAAGTTTTCGTAAAGCGAACAAGAGAGAAAGGGATTTTTATGAAAAAAAGAAAAAAAGCACCGAATCCAGACAAACCACTATCCACTAGCGATATGGAAAGCGGAAACTGGGTATACGGCATCAATGCATTACCTAAAGATGCTCAGAAAGCAATTCGTAAAATAATGGGAAGGCCACGGTTAGAAAAGCCAAAAAAAGTTATATCGTTCCGCTTTGATACCGACATAATATCACACTTAAAAGATTGTGTGGCTGGCTATAATACAAGAGTAGAAAACATACTTCGTGAAGCTATAAAACAAGGTAAATTATGAAATGTCCATTTTGCGGTCATCTTGACACACAGGTAAAAGATTCTCGCCCCAGCGAGGATGGCCTAACTATTCGCCGTCGGCGTTTCTGCCCTGAGTGCAACTCGCGCTTCACCACCTTTGAGCGCGTGCAGCTGCGTGAACTTACCGTACTTAAAAAGAATGGCGAACGGCGGATGTTTGACCGTGACAAGCTTGCCCATTCTCTTGGCATTGCCCTGCGCAAACGCCCAGTTACTGCCGAACAGCTGGAACAGCTTATAACCCGTATCACGCAAAAACTGGAAAGCATGGGCGAAAATGAAATCGCTACCGCGCTTATCGGCAAAACAGTTATGGAAGAACTTAAAAAAGTTGATAGCGTTGCCTATATCCGCTTTGCCTCAGTATATCGTGATTTCCGTGAAGCCAAGGACTTTGAAAATATTGTGGAGGAATTGGGAGACGCCAATGAATAAGAAGCTATTACTTGCACTTCCGTTATTGCTCAGTGGTTGTAATACTGTGTATGGTATGGCAGACAGCGTCGGCAAACACCTGCCAACTATCGGCGAACCTTGCCGCAGCTGGCAGTGCGTGACCGACTCTGGACAAAGGAAAAGCGATGAAACCAAATGGCTGGACGAAGCTAGTCAGAAACCACCCGTTCCTAAAAAACCTATGCCTCCAACAGCTACGCCAACACCACCGCCAACTAAGCCCACAAATTAAATTTTTATGGAATCGTCGCACGAAATGCACGAACACGAAAGATATATGCGTGTGGCTATATCACTGGCACGCAGGCAATCCGGACAAACCCACCCCAACCCAAATGTTGGTGCTGTTATAGTTAAAGATGGGCAGATAATCGCACAAGGAATAACAGCAAGCGGTGGAAGACCACACGCCGAAACCATAGCCATAAATAATGCTGGAAATAAAACAAGCGGTGCTACTATATACATAACTTTAGAGCCATGCTCCCATCACGGTAAAACTCCACCTTGCGTAGATGCAATTATTGAGGCAGGAATTACAGCTGTAGTTATTGCCTGCCGTGATAAAAACCCACAAGTAAGTGGAAATGGTATATTGGCTCTGAAAAATGCCGGAATTGAAGTAATCGAAAATATTTGTGAAAAAGAAGCTCTGGAAGTTAATCAGGGTTTTTTTTCCGTAATTGAAAAAAACCGTCCTTACATAGCCCTCAAAATCGCAACTTCACTCGACGGAAAGATTGCTTACCCAACTACTTGTCATCCCGCACTTGTTGCGGGATCTGGGGCAAAACCCACCGACTTAACTTGCAACTCCAGACCTCGCAATGCCAGATCCCGTAATGAATTTGGGGTGACAGACGCAAATAAAATAAAATGGCTAACAGGCGAAGCTGCCAGAAATTATGGCCACCTTCTGCGCTCACAATATGACGCTATTCTTACGGGCATAGGGACAGTGCTTGCCGATGATCCCCTGCTTACCTGCCGCCTTGCTGGGCTTGAGCATCGTTCGCCAGTGCGGGTAGTTCTGGATAGGAATAAGCGTATCCCTAAAAATGCAAGACTGCTTACCGATGGTCACGAGACATGGGTCATGGGTCATAATGAATTGCAAGAAACAATAGCTGAACTTACCAAACGTGGCATTACCAGCATTTTGGTGGAGGCAGGAGCAAAACTCACCACTGCATTCTTAGAAAGTAAGCTCGTAGATAAAGTTTACTGGTTTCGCGCACCGATAACTATAGGAGAAGGAGGAGTTTCTATAAGTACAGCACTTGAGCAACTTGCCAAATTCAAGCAGATAGAACATATTAAACTTGGAAATGATAATTTGGATATATACAAGCAATGTTTACAGGAATCATAAGCGATATAGGTGCAATTACGAAAGCGGAACAAACTGGTGATTTGCGGCTGGAAGTTGCTTGTGGTTTTTCTCCCGAAAGCATTAAACTTGGGGATTCCATAGCTTGCAACGGCGTGTGTTTAACAATTGTTGCCGTATTAAATAACGGCTTTGCAGTTGACCTTTCCGCCGAAACTGTAAATTGCACCGCCACGAATAGCTGGCAAACTGGCAAAAAACTTAACCTTGAACGCTCATTAAAAATGGGTGATACGCTGGATGGACATCTGGTAAGCGGGCATATTGACGGCGTGGCAACCATAAGGAATATTGAAAAATCTGGCGATTCCCATATTCTAACCCTCACCGCCCCGCCTGAACTTGCGCGCTTTATCGCTCAGAAAGGCTCGGTAACTCTGGACGGCATCTCCCTTACCGTAAATAATATTGAAAATACAGTGTTTTCCGTCAACATCATCCCTCATACCTGGCAAAATACTACACTCAGTGGGCGCAAAATCGGCGACCAGCTAAATTTAGAAATTGATATGCTCGCCCGCTACGTTGCCAGAATACTTGAAGCTACCTCGTGAAATAATATGTGATTATGACAACAGCGCCATTAATTATCCTTGTCCGCCCGCAGATGGGTGAAAATATCGGTGCAGTGGCGCGGGCGATGAGCAATTTCGGGCTGGAAGAACTTCGTATTGTCGCCCCGCGTGATGGCTGGCCAAACCCCAAAGCGGTTGAGATGGCAGCAGGAGCTGAATATATAATCACAGATGCAAAAATATATGATGATTTTACCAGCGCAATGGCTGATATCAATATCGCCTACGCAACCACTGCCCGCCCCCGCGATATGAATAAGCGGGTAGTTAGCGTGGAAGTTGCAATGCAGGAAATAGCCCCCTCCCTAACCCTCCCCCAGAGGGAGAGGGAACTCAAAGTTGCCCTTGTTTTTGGGTCAGAACGAGCCGGGCTGGAAAATGATGAGATTACACTATGTGATAATATAATAACCATCCCCACCAGCGAAAATAACCGCTCCCTAAACCTTGCCCAATCTTCGGTGATTATCGGGTATGAATGGCTTAAAATGAGTGCTGAGTTAGGAGTGCCGAGTGCTGAAAAAAACCTACAGCAATCAGCACCAAAATCAGATATGTTTGGCTTATTCGAACAGCTGGAAGAATATCTGGATAAAAGCGAATATTTCCGCACTGAAAATAAAAAGCCTATAATGTGGCAGAATTTGAAAAATATGTTGCTGCGTGGGGCGTGGAGTGAACAGGAAATAAGAACATTTCGCGGTGTATTGCGCTCTCTTTGGGAGAGAAGCAAATAGTTCCAAATATACTCATTCCAACTGAAGAGTTGGGATGGGTATATGAAAATCGAGACCGAAAGTCCGATTTTTCGCCGCGTAGCGAGCGTACGCACTTCAAGAATTCCCAATTCTTGAAGTGCAAAAGGTATATTAACGATAAAGAGGATTTATGAGTGAAAGCGTTATTAATGCCCATGTGGAAGAAACCGGCGAGAGTGAGTATGCGGTTACTATTTCGGTTTCAGGTCACGCCATTAAAGGTGATGAACCGGTTTCATTTGGTGGAGGTAATTTAGGACCTGCACCCTATGATCTTCTGCTTGCCGCTCTTGGTGAATGCACTGCCATGACCGTGCGCTGGTACGCAAAACAACAGAAATGGCCGCTTACTAAAGTTGAGGTTAAGTTATCCCATAGAAAAATAGAAAAAGTTGATACATTTGAAAAACAGATAATTATTCATGGCGACTTGCTTACCGATGAACAACGGAAAAAATTAAATGATGTTGCTGCCAAATGTCCTGTGCAGCGAACATTACAGTCGGATGTGGTGATAAATACGATTTAGCTGTGGAATTTTGTATGCAGGTTTTTAAGAACGCCATTTACGAAGTTTATTTCAGCGTCAGCAAAAAAGCGGCTGGTGAGGTTAGTGTATTCATCGATTAGTATCTTATGTTTGGTGTCTTTATAAAAAAACAATTCAAAGATAGCGCATTGCAAAATTGCAATTAAAATTGGACTCATGCGTTCCCGCGTCCATTCTTTACTCAACGTTCCATCTATCCGTTCATCAATATCTTTTTGCCACTGGATTGTTCCGGTCAAAATTGCGCTGACTAACGGATAATTCGGTTCTAACATTACGCCAAGAGTCAGTTTTTGTTCGCTGGTATTATTTACCAGGCGTTTTTTTAGGCTGGAAATTTGCTGTTCCGGTTCAGGTGGTGATTCATCTATCAACCGTTCATAAACGCATTGGACGGCAGCGATTCGCGCTGCTGATTTTTTTTGTAATGATGGGTTTGATTTTTTATTTTCTGAGTCGCTCATTCCATTATTCCAAAACGGTGTTTGATGGCAATTAGTTTCAAGCAGGCTTCCACAGCGTCACGCCCTTTATTGCCTTCTGTAACATTGGCACGGACAAAAGCCTGTTCCATATTTTCAACAGTCAGGATGCCATAGCCGATTGCTGCGTTTTTATGCAGTGCTAAATCCATAATTCCGCGCGCGCTTTCTCCGCATACATAATCATAATGCGAGGTTTCGCCACGAACAACACAGCCCAGCGCAACATAGCCATAATATTGCTTGCTTTGCATGGCAAAATTAATAGCTGCCGGTATTTCAAATGCTCCCGGCACTTCGATTTCATCAAAGGTGGCATTAAGGCGGTTAAGCTCTTCGCGTGCGCCAGCCAACAGTTCACCAGTTACATCAGGATAAAAAGTAGCAGCGATAATTAATATGTGTGGTGGTGTACGTGTCATATATTTTGTTATTATGTAAGTGATTGATAACCTTGAACAGTCAGCCCATAGCCTTCCAGTCCGATAATAGCCCGCTTGGAGTTGGAGAGCAATATCATATCGCACACACCGAGGTCGAGCAGTATTTGCGCGCCTATGCCGTAATCCCGCAGTTCCGCCGGTGCATGCGGTTCTTCGCCAATACGCAGGCGCAGCTTATCAGAAACGGCGGTGCGTATCGGTTCGCGGATCAATACCACAACCCCACTACCATTTTTTGCGATTTTTTCCATGGCCGGGCGAATATGGCTGGACATGGTCGGGTGTGTGTCACCCAGCATATCCTGTAGCAAATTAAGCGAGTGCATACGCACTAAAGCAGGGGAATCGGAGGAAATTTTGCCTTTCACCAGAGCGATATGTTCGGCGTATTCGGTGCTGCTGGTATAGATGATTATCCGCCAGTCACCACCAAATTCGCTGTTAAAGTCGCTTTCTACAACTCTTCTTACCAGCTTTTCGCTGCGCCGGCGGTATGATATCAAATCGGCAATAGTAGCGATTTTGAGGTCGTGCTGCTTGGCGAATTCTACCAGATCCGGCATTCTTGCCATGGTGCCATCATCATTCATTATTTCGCAGATAACTCCGGACGGGTTGAGTCCGGCAAGGCGGGAAATGTCAACCGCCGCTTCGGTATGTCCGGCGCGTACCAGCACTCCACCATCACGCGCAACCAGTGGAAAAACATGACCGGGAGAAGCTATGTCACTTGCATTTTTGGAAGGGTCGATAGCGACTTGAATGGTATGCGCCCGGTCAGCAGCCGATATACCGGTGGTTACGCCTTCACGCGCTTCAATTGACACAGTAAAAGCAGTTTGATGCCGTGATTTATTATCGCGTGCCATAAGATTCAGTTCAAGATTTTCCACCCTCTCATGGGTCATGGACAGGCAAATCAAACCACGACCATATTTTGCCATGAAATTGATAGCAGCAGGCGTTGCAAATTGTGCGGGAATAACCAGATCGCCTTCATTTTCCCGGCTTTCATCATCGACGAGAATGAACATTTTTCCTTCGCGGGCATCGCTGATTATTTCTTCAATGGGAGACAGGGAACCGGAATGTGGCATTTTATAACTTGCGATGAAATTGGTAATAACAGCCCTTATATCAGCAAAACTTGGGGAAAACACAAGAAAATAGTGTTATTTTAGGTTATAGGCAGAGTATTTTTTATGTTATTTGTGAAAGCGAGTATCAAAACCTAGAATAACATAAATATTACATGCAAACAAATGCCCCCCCCCTCAACTTCACAAGTAAAAAACAAGGTTTTACGCTTGTTGAATTAAGTATAGTGCTGGTTATTATTGGCTTACTGGTAGGCGGAGTGTTGGTGGGACGGGATTTGATAGAAGCAGGAAAAATCAGGGCACAAATCACCCAAATAGAAACCATAGAAACAGAAATTAACACGTTCAAACTAAAATATAATTGCCTGCCTGGAGACTGCCCAAATGCTACTGATTTTTTTGGTACTACCACCCCATCTGGAAAGACAATATATAACGGTGATAATAATTACAGAATAAATGGCACAGCTAATAGTGTAGAGTGCCTTTGGGTTACAGGTATAGATAGAGAATTAACACAGATTTTTCTTCATGTTTATCTCTCTGGAATTGGGAAAGACTTTACCATTGGTGACAATGCGGGAGTCAGTCGTGTTGGTGTGGAATATCCATATGCACAATTCGGCAATGGGAGTGGTGTTATTGTCAGTTGTCTGGGGACAACACAGGTAGGATATTGGGAGTACGTCACCCCTGCACCATTTAGACAGGGGAATTTTATAGTTGTGGGGATGGCTAACTATGCTGTGGAATCGCCTGCAGTTCTTTTTGCTACTGGGCAAGGAAGTATTGGCAATGCATGGAATTATGGCTCATTCGGTGGGAATGGACCTGATGCGACAGCAATCGGCATTCCAGCCAATGCTGCTCGTATAATTGATGAAAAAATAGATGATGGCAAACCCAGCACTGGTAAATTTGGTATCATCGCTGGGCAAACCGCCTGCGACAATACCGCAAAATCACGCTCACAAATTGCCCTTCTTACTGCTTATCCAGCTCCATCTGTTAGTTGCAATGCTACCGTTGGAAAGAAGATTAATTAGAGACTTCATCACACAGCAACGAACTTACTTTGCCAACTTAGTCATACAAAAAAGCAAGTACAAAGATAAAATACCGGCATTTTACGTTTATACACAATCTTATTGATGCCGTGATTTATTATCGCGTGCCATAAGATTCAGTTCAAGATTTTCTATTCTCTCATGGGTCATGGACAGGCAAATCCATATTTTGCCATGAAATTGATAGCAGCAGGCGTTGCAAATTGTGCGGAAATAACCAGATCGCCTTCATTTTCACGACTCTCGTCATCGACAAGGATAAACATTTTTCCTTCGCGGGCATCGCTGATTATTTCTTCAATTGGAGACAGGGAACCGGAATGTGGCATTTTATAATTTATAGCTCCTATAATATTATTTGTTTTTCATCAGCATATAGGTAACTGAATCATGCAGCGCATTGAAAGAAGCATCTATTACGTTGGCGGAGATGCCGATAGTATTCCAGATATTGCCCTTGCTGTCGCGCGATTCGATCATAACGCGAGTGATAGCTTTCGTGCCATCCTGCGGGGTGAGGATACGCACTTTATAATCAGTAAGCACTAAATCTTTAAGTCTTGGGAAATGCGCAATCAGGCTTTTACGCAAGGCAGCATCCAGCGCATTTACTGGGCCGTTACCCTCGGCAGCATTGATAGTTTCCTCACCATCTATAGTAAGCTTAACAGTTGCTTCGCAAATATTTTCCAATTTCCCTTTTGCGTTCTGTCTGCGTTCGTCAATAACGCGGAAACTTTCCACCGAAAAATATTCGGGAACAGTTCCGAGGAAACGCCGTGCCAAGAGTTCAAAACTAGCTTCGGCACCTTCATAAGCATAGCCTTGCTTTTCCCGCTGTTTTACTTCATGAACTAATGCGCTTACCTGCTCATCATCGGACTTAACCTTTATGCCAAATTGCGTAAGCCTATCGAGTATATTCGATTTTCCAGCTTTGTCAGAAACCAGAATAGTACGTTTATTTCCAACCAGTTCCGGTTTTATATGTTCATAGCTGGTGGAATCTTTTGCCATTGCCGAAACATGTAAGCCCCCCTTATGGGCAAATGCCGCGCTGCCGACATAAGGCGCATGTTGATTGGACGTGCGGTTGAGGCGGTCGTCAAGCAGGCGCGATAGATGGGTAAGTGAGGCGAGTTTTTCTTCGCTCACGCCAGTTGAAAAACCCATCTTCAGCATTAAATTCGGGATGATGGAAATAAGGTTGGCATTACCACAGCGTTCGCCAATTCCGTTGATTGTACCCTGCACCTGCCGCACCCCTGCCCGCACAGCTGAAAGTGAATTGGCAACAGCATTATCCGTATCATTATGGCAGTGGACACCCAGATTTTTACCAGCAATATGTTTGCTTACTTCAGTTACGATTTCTTCAATCTCAAAAGGTAGTGACCCGCCATTAGTATCGCATAGAACAATCCAGCGTGCGCCAGCACCAAACGCAGCTTTGAGGCAATCAATGGCAAATTCTGGATTCGCTTTATATCCGTCGAAGAAATGCTCGGCGTCATAGAGTGCTTCACGTTTGTTTTTGGCAATATGCTTTATCGAATCCTCAATCATTTTCAGATTCTCAGCTAGCGATATATTCAGGGTCGATTTAATTTGTTTGTCCCAGCTTTTTCCCACCAGACAAATTGATTTCGCACCGCTTTCAAGAAGAGCTGTAAGGGCGGGATCGTTATCCGCGCTGCGCCCACTGCGGCGAGTCATGCCAAATGCCGATAGCTTCGCGCTACGCAGCGTTGGCGGCTGTGCAAAAAACGCATCATCATTGGGATTCGCGCCCGGCCACCCGCCTTCAATATAATCAATACCGATTTTATCCAGCTCGCGGGCGATCGCTTGTTTATCCGCCACGGTAAAATCTACACCGCGTGCCTGCGCGCCATCGCGCAGCGTCGAATCATATAAATAAACTTTTTCTTTTTGGCGTTCTTTGGTCATGGTAATATCAATAATGCTTCTTCCGAATTGTTATTAAATTCATTTATAATTTTTTGATGGGTTAGTAAACAATGCATTATAGCATCTGTTGAAGCATTCCCAATGGCTAATAAAATAACTTTCGGCGGTTTTCCAAATAATGTTGCCATTTGCACAAAATCATTGTCTTTAGAGACTATAACATAGTCGTTTTTTGCACTAAAATCCCATATTTCTTTATCCGATGAGTTTCCCATACCAAGCACGCCAACATGGCTGCTGCCAACCCACACTTCACATAAAGAATTGAGTAGGTAGCGCGATAAATTCTGATCTAGCAGTAATTTCACTTAAAACGCTACTTGATGAATAAGCCGTTCGCGACTCGCAGCAAAGGATAGGCAGCTTTGAATATGCTCCGGTTTAATTTCAGGAAAGTCACGGCAGATCTGTTCCGTTGTCATCCCGGAAGCCATATACTCAAGAACATCACTAACTGTGATACGCGTTCCAGATAAACACGGTTTTCCAGAACGTATAGCTGGGTCAATGGTTATAATATTTTTGAAATTCATGAGGTTTAGGCTAGCATTTATGAGGTTTAATGTCAAGTCCGTGTTTTAATTGCCATTATTATTAATTAATTGTTATTAATAGCATAAATATCCTTTTTTATGTTGAAAAAGCACTTGGTTTAGCGTTCAATGCGAAAATTAAACTATAAACTACAACATCACAATAAATTGAGGATTAAAATCATGGCTGGTGAAATTATTGTTCCTTCGCTCGGTGAATCGGTTTCAGAAGCGACTATCGCTAAATGGTTCAAAAAAGTTGGTGATAATGTTCAGATGGATGAACCGCTGGTTGAGCTGGAAACCGATAAGGTGACGATGGAAGTTAATGCTACTGCCAGCGGTGCTTTGAAATCCATCAATGCAGCAGAAGGAAAAACCGTTGCGGTTGGCGCATTGCTTGGAATTATTGATGTTGGAGCTGCTGGAAATGTTTCTGCACCTAAAGCTCCTGTTTCTGCACCAGTAAATACTCCTGCACCAGCGACTGCTCCAGTCGCTACTGCCCCACAAGCTGGGCCAGCCGCCCGCAAAATGCTCGAAGAAACTGGAATATCAGCTTCTTCTATCGCTGGCACTGGCAAAGACGGTCGCGTTACCAAAGGTGATATAATTTCTACCGCTTCTGCGCCTGCTTCTCCAGCACTCAATACTCGTTCCGAAGAGCGCGTAAAAATGAGCAAGTTGCGTCAGGTAATTGCCAAACGCCTCAAGGAATCACAAAACACCGCGGCGATTCTTACCACTTTCAATGAAATAGACATGAGCAATGTTATTGCCTTGCGCGCTGAATATAAAGATGCGTTTGAGAAAAAACATGGCGTGCGCATGGGGTTCATGTCGCTGTTTGTGAAAGCGGCGGTCAATGCGCTGAAGGAAATTCCAGCGGTGAATGCTGAAATTCAGGGTGATGAACTGCTTTACAAAAACTATTATGATATTGGCGTAGCGGTTGGTACCGAGCAAGGCTTGGTTGTGCCTGTGGTTCGCAATGCAGATCAATTATCACTTGCTGAAATCGAAAAAGAAATTGGTCGCTTAGCAGAAAAAGCCCGCCTTGGAACTCTTGCCATGAGTGATTTATCGGGTGGCACATTTACCGTTTCCAATGGTGGGGTATATGGTTCGCTGATGTCAACGCCGATCATTAACCCACCACAATCTGGTATTCTTGGAATGCACAAAACCGAGGAACGCCCAATCGCAATTAAAGGACAAGTGGTCATCCGCCCAATGATGTATGTAGCACTTTCTTATGATCACCGCATCATTGACGGCAAAGAATCAGTAACTTTCCTTGTAAAAGTTAAAGAAGCGATTGAAGATCCGCGCAGGTTGCTGCTTGGGTTGTAGCTTTGGAGAAATAATATGGGACTATCCTACGGTGAAATAATAATTGGTAATCCGCGCTTGCCAGAGATTGTACCAATGAAGGTGAGCGCGCTGGCGGATACTGGTGCTATTATGCTGTGCATTCCGCCACATATTGCTTTGCAGTTAAAGTTAGAAACTGTAGAAAGTCGTGATGTTACGCTGGCGGATGGTAAGGAGTTATCTGTTCCGTATGTTGGACCTATACAAGTTAGCTTCAAAAACCGTACCTCATTTTCAGGTGCGCTGGTGATGGGTGATGAAGTGTTGCTCGGTGCAATCCAGATGGAAGATATGGATTTGGTCGTTTTCCCAAGAGAACAAAAAATAGATGTAAATCCGCTTAGTCCAAACATGGCAAATAATAAGGTGAAATAATAAAGGAAATAAAATGTCTGAACAATATGATTTAGTAGTTATTGGTGGTGGGCCAGGTGGATATGTAGCGGCGATTCGCGCAGCACAACTTGGTATGAAAGTGGCTTGCGTGGAAAAACGTGGCGCGCTGGGCGGAACCTGCCTTAACGTGGGCTGTATCCCATCAAAAGCTTTGCTTGAATCTTCCGAAAAATTTGAAGATGCTTCGCATAATTTCGCGGCGCACGGCATCAAAGCTAAAATTGACCTCGACCTTAAAACCATGCTTGAGCGCAAGGATAAGGTGGTTTTGGATCTCACCAAAGGTATCGAGGGTCTGTTCAAAAAAAATAAAGTGACTTATGTGGTTGGCACTGCTGCAATTAAATCCGCATCCGAAATAATTGTTGATGGCAAACAAACTATCAACACCAAGCGCATACTTATTGCCACTGGTTCGGAAGTTATGAAACTGCCAGGCGTGGAAATTGACGAAAAGCGTATCGTGTCGTCTACTGGCGCGCTTACACTTGATAAAGTGCCAAGTCACTTGATAGTTGTTGGTGGTGGTGTAATCGGGCTGGAGCTTGGTTCGGTATGGCGCAGGCTCGGTGCAAAAGTAACAGTGGTGGAATTTTTGGACAGCATCGGCGGAGTGATGGACGGTGAGGTTGCCAAGCAATTCCAGCGCATTCTCGAAAAACAAGGAATCAATTTCATGCTGGGCAGCAAAGTGGTTGCCGCTGACAGCAAAGGCAAAAATATTACACTGAGTGTAGAGCCAGCAAAAGGTGGGGCAGCCAGCAAACTCGAAGGCGATGTGGTGCTGGTTTCCATTGGTCGCAAACCATACACTGATGGTTTAGGTTTGGATAAAGTTGGTGTTGCACTTGATAATCGCGGGCGCATTAGCGTGAACAAACATTTTGAAACTAATGTCGCGGGGATTTATGCTATCGGGGATGTAATCGCAGGGCCTATGCTCGCACATAAAGCCGAAGAAGACGGTGTGGCAGCGGTGGAAGGTATGACAGGTCAGAAAACCCACGTTGATTACAATCTGGTGCCGAGCGTAGTTTACACTTGGCCGGAAGTAGCAAGTGTCGGCAAAACCGAGGAAGAATTAAAAGCTGCTAGTGCAAATATAAAAATTGGCAAATTTCCATTCATGGCGAATAGCCGTGGTCGCGCTGTAGGGCAGACTGATGGTTTCGTGAAAATTATTGCTGATGCTGTAACCGACAGAGTGCTGGGCGTACATATAATTGGTCCACACGCAGGAACTTTAATTGCGGAGGCGGTGACCATTATGGAATTTGGTGGTTCGAGTGAGGATATTTTCCGCACCTGCCACGCCCACCCAACACTAAATGAAGCGGTGAAAGAAGCTGCTCTTAATGTACTGGGACGCGCAGTTCATATTTAGTTTCAGGAAAAATAGAAACAAAAAAAGGGAAGGTTTTACCTTCCCTTTTTTTTATTTTGAATTTATTTAATTAACCGAAGCTTAAACCTTTGTCGTTACCAACAGCCGCTGCCAGAACTGGAGCTTTAACTCTATCGACATTATTTGTCTGCCCATCTGCGTTCATAACAGCAAGCTCAGCTGCAGTGGTTTTATAAGCTACTCCACACGCTTTGCAACTACCGCCTACCATATAGTCCAATATGCTCATAAAATCATTCCCCATTTTATAGTGTTTTCTATTTCGTTAGCTTCTTGCTAATCTTGTCTATAGATTAATAATATCTAAAAGCTGGATTAGTAGCAAATGTAAATAATGGGTAAATGTGTAATTTCATCATTCTGTAACCGAATTGTAATAAAACTGTAACAATGGTTAAAATCCTGATTTTTCCTAAAGTTGGGTGCCGCCAACCGTCAAAGAATCCAGCAAAAGCGTGGGTTGCCCTACCCCAACCGGAACCGATTGCCCTGCTTTTCCGCAGGTTCCAATACCGTCATCAAGCACTGTATCATCACCTATTGCCCGTACCTTGGTCAGGCAATCTGGGCCATTGCCTATTAAAGTTACCCCTTTTAAAGGTGACGTTATCCTTCCATTTTCAATAAGATAAGCCTCAGAAGCGGAAAAAACGAACTTCCCAGAGGTTATATCCACCTGCCCGCCCCCCATATGCGCCGTGTAAATCCCACGCTTTACCGAGGCTATTATATCTTCCCGCTTAGCATCTCCGCCCAGCATATAGGTATTGGTCATGCGCGGCATAGGCTGGCAGGCATAGCTTTCACGGCGACCATTGCCGGTTGCGCGCATCCCCATCAGGCGGGCATTAAGCCGATCCTGGATGTATCCAGTCAAAATACCATCTTCAATCAATATGTTGCGGCTACTGGGCGTGCCTTCATCATCAATAGATATAGATCCTCTGCGGTCGGGCAGCGTCCCATCATCAACAACTGTCACGCCTTTGCTTGCCACCTGTTTACCCATAAGACCGGAAAAGGCTGATGTACCTTTACGGTTAAAATCTCCTTCCAGACCATGCCCGATAGCTTCATGCAGCAGCACCCCACACCAACCAGAACCAAGCACCACCTGCATTTCACCGGCAGGAGCAGGAACTGCCTCGAGATTCACCAAAGCCTGACGCAGTGCTTCATCAGCCAGTTTTTTCCAGTTTGCTTCGGTTATATATTGCGCGTAAGCAATACGTCCTCCCGCACCACTCGAACCACTCTCCATCCGACCATTTTGTTCAACTATAACGCTGACATTAAGCCGCACCAACGGACGAATATCGGAAGCAACCTGCCCATCCGGTTTTATTATCATAACCGCCTGCCACTGCCCGGAAAGCGAAGCAGAAACCTGTTTCACCCGCGGTTCACGCTCACGCACATAAGCATCTATCTGTTGCAATAATTCTATTTTACGTTCAAACGCCACTTCCTTCAGCGGATTTATATCCGTGTAAAGCTTAGTATTTGTACCAAATGGCGGGGCTATTTCCGCATTGATATTTTTCTGCCCGTAATTTACCGCCCGCGCTGTATCAACTGCGCGGATTATTGCTGCCTCACTCAAATCTGAGGCATGAGCATAAGCACTGGCTTCACCAAGTACTGAACGCAGACCAAAACCTTGTCCCGTATTAAAACTCGCAGACTTAAGCTTCTGGTCATCAAAAACCAGCGATTCATGCTGACTATACTCAAGGAATAATTCTCCGTCATCCATGCCAAGCAAGCCATTAGAAACGACCGAAGATATACGCGCTTTATCGATGCCTGTACGCGTGAAAAATATCTCATCTATGGTAGGGTTGTGTAACATTTATGCACATGTAATATATATGTTTAACTCTAACTTACAAAAAATCTTGCACATATGGCAAGGAAAGATTACAAAATCGCTAGTTTCAAAAAATATATCATTAAGTCATAGAAGTATAGAGCAATGAAGAAATTATTTTCACTTACAGCTGTCCTTATTGCAAATATGGTATCTGTTGCTAAAGCAGAAGAAAAAATACACGAGGGTCTGCCCAAGCCGTGGCAACTGAACTTTCAGGAAGCGGCAACTCCAGTTATGGAGCAGCTAAATGATATGCATGACATGTTGCTGGTCATGTGCTTTGCTATATCCATCTTTGTTCTTGTCATGCTGGTGTATATATCTGTACGTTTCAGCCGTAAAAGAAATCCTGTTCCAAGTAAAAATTCCCATAACACCAAGCTGGAAATTATCTGGACAACAATCCCGATATTAATTCTGGTTGCAATTGCTATCCCAAGCCTTCGTCTTCACTATTTCATGGAACGGAGCGTGGATGCCGAGATGACGCTTAAAGTTGTTGGTCACCAATGGTACTGGCATTACGAATATCCTGACAATGGCGGCATAAATTTTGACAGCTATATGTTAAAAGATAAGGATTTGAAGTCTGGTGATCACCGGCTTCTGGCGGTAGATAACCGTCTGGTCGTACCTGTCGATACCAAAATACGTGTTTTGATCACCGGCGCAGATGTCATACATGCTTTTGCTGTTCCTGCTTTTGGAATAAAACGTGATGCAATACCAGGCAGGCTCAACGATACATGGTTCAAAGCCACAAAAATTGGTACTTTTTATGGTCAATGCTCCGAACTATGTGGTGTAGGTCATGGTTTCATGCCGATTGTAGTCGATGTCGTTTCCAAAGAAGATTTTGCAAAATGGGTAGAAACCAAAAAGAAAGAGGCCGGCATTGTTGATAAAGTAGAAGCAAGCGTCGCTGAGGACACTGCTTCTAATAACAAAACTTCTAATAACAAAACAAAGAATAAATAAGGAAAATTCCATGACTGATCACGCTCACGATCATACACCAACCGGCTGGCGGCGTTGGCTTTATTCAACCAACCATAAAGACATAGGTATCATGTATCTTATTTTTGCAGTGGTTGCTGGCCTGATTGGAACGGCGTTTTCTGTGCTTCTGCGCATACAGCTTGCTCAACCCGGTGGAACTCTGTTTGGTGACGACTATCAGCTCTATAATGTGGTGCTGACTGCGCACGCGCTTATCATGGTGTTTTTTCTGGTAATGCCCGCGTTGATTGGTGGGTTTGGAAATTATTTAGTGCCGCTGATGATCGGCGCACCTGATATGGCGTTTCCGCGTATGAATAACATAAGTTTCTGGCTATTGGTGCCATCATTTATTTTGCTTATCGCCTCATCCGTGATTGGTGAGGGAGCAGGTACAGGCTGGACACTTTACCCGCCACTTTCGGGTATTGCTTCACAGCCGGGCATGTCGGTTGATTTGGCAATTTTTTCACTGCATCTTGCGGGTATTTCTTCTGTTCTTGGCGCGATTAATTTTATCGTTACCATTTTTAACATGCGTGCACCTGGCATGACTTTATTTAAAATGCCGTTATTCCCTTGGGCAATTTTAGTGACAGTATTTTTATTGCTGCTTGCTGTTCCCGTGCTGGGCGGAGCAATTACCATGCTGCTTACCGATCGTAACTTTGGCAGCAGCTTCTTTAATCCTGCCGGTGGTGGTGATCCAGTGCTGTTCCAGCATTTATTCTGGTTCTTTGGTCATCCGGAAGTTTATATCCTGATCCTGCCTGCATTCGGCATAATCAGTGAGATTGTTTCCACCTTCTCGCGCAAGCCTATTTTTGGCTATCTGGGAATGGTAGTGGCAATGTCTGCGATTGGCTTCCTTGGCTTTATCGTGTGGGCGCATCATATGTTCACAGTTGGCATGACGGCTGATACCACTGCTTACTATATGATCGCTACCATGGTTATTGCCGTTCCCACCGGTGTAAAGATTTTCTCATGGTTGGGAACAATGTGGGGCGGTTCTATAACCTTTGAAACTCCAATGATGTTTGCTCTTGGTTTTATTTTCCTATTCGTGGTTGGTGGTGTTACCGGCGTTGTTCTTGCTAATGCTGCTGTTGATATTCCGATGCAGGACACTTACTACGTAGTAGCACATTTCCATTATGTTATGTCACTTGGTGCAGTATTTGGTATTTTTGCTGGATTCTATTACTGGTTTGGCAAAATGTCAGGTCGGGTTTATCCTGAATGGATGGGAAAGCTGCATTTCTGGACATTCTTTGTCGGTGCAAATCTAACTTTTTTCCCACAACATTTTCTTGGTCTCTCTGGGATGCCCCGTCGTATCCCTGATTATCCAGATGTTTATGCTGGCTGGAATTACGTATCTTCTATTGGTTCATATATCTCTGCTGCTTCAGCTATAATGTTTATATTTATAGTATTCTATACACTGAAATTTGGCAAAAAATGCCCACCTAAACAGTGGGACGGTGGCACGACAATCGAGTGGGATCTGCCTTCACCACCGGCGTTCCACAGCTTTGATAAACTGCCAATAGTTAAGTAGGATTACAGATGACGGATAACGGATGACAAGTTTATGAATACTACAGCTACTTCGTCACCCGTCATCTGCCATCCGTCATCCGTTCGTGACTTCATCACCCTGCTAAAGCCTGGTGTAATGTCACTGGTAGTATTTACCGGACTCGCTGGCATGCTGCTTCCACTAATTAGTGGAATAGGGCATATAAACCTGTTCCAGCAATTAATTACGCTTCTATGCATAGCCCTTGGCTCAGGTGCCGGTGCTGCTATGAATATGTGGTATGACCGCGATATTGACGCGGTAATGAACCGCACCAGAAACCGCCCGGTTCCTGCCGGTCGTATTGCCCCTGATGATGCTCTGGCTTTTGGTCTATTTCTTTCTGCCCTTTCCGTAATGCTTATGGGCCTCGCCCTCAATTGGGTAGCAGCTTTCCTTCTGGCTTTTGCCATATTCTTTTATGTGGCGATTTATACTATGTGGCTAAAACGTAGCACTCCACAAAACATAGTGATTGGCGGAGCTGCCGGAGCTTTTCCGCCAATGATTGGCTGGGCAGCAGTCACCGGTGATATAACTCTTCACTCATTGCTGTTATTCATGATTATTTTTCTGTGGACACCGCCTCATTTCTGGGCATTGGCATTATATAAAAACGCTGACTATACCAAGGCCGGAATACCAATGATGCCGGTAGTTGCCGGAGCAAAATCTACTAAACTTCAGATGCTTTTTTATACCTATATCCTTACTTTATGCACATTGTTACTACCGGTTTTTGGCATGGCTGGTGGTTTATATAGCGTTTGTGCATTAGTTTTAGATGCAGCTTTTTTATATTACGTACATAAAGTTTTAACTGATTCCAGTGATAAATGGTCACGTAAAACATTTATGTTTTCTATTGTGTATTTATTTGCATTATTCACTATTATGGTGGTGGATAGTATATTTTTATACTATTGATATACCCATTCCAACTGAAGAGTTGGGATGGGTATATGAAAATCGAGACCGAAAGTCCGATTTTCCGCCGCGTAGCGAGCGTACGCACTTCAAGAATTCCCAATTCTTGAGGTGCAAAAGGTATATTATACATTTGATTGGCAAGAAGGAGGTTAGGCACATGGAACACAATGCGAATCTGGATAAAGTGCAGCTTATATCCGATTTCTCGCAGCAGACAGTTTACCTGATGGGTAGCTCATTTGTCCTTGGCAGTATGTTTACTTTATTCATACTGCTGGTGCTTGATTGGGTTCGTCGCGATAAAAATGAAAAATAATCCGCAAAAAAATAAGAATATGGCACTCCTTGTAGTGCTTTTGCTTATAATTGCATTGCTTTATGCAATCACCATTATGCGATTAGGAAGCAGTTAGAATATAGTAATTTGAGAAAAACTTCAAACTCTGAACTTCAAACTCTATGCTGAATATATGATTGTTTTTAGTAAATCCGCCGCCTTCACTCTAATTGAGCTATCTATAGTCCTTATAATTATTGGATTAGTTATTGGCGGAACTCTTGTAGGCAAAGATCTAATAAAAGCATCTGAACTACGCTCTGTTATAAGCGATATAGATAAATATAAAACCGCAGTTAATGTTTTTAGGCTTAAATACAATGCCATACCTGGCGATATGAGTGATGCCACCAGTATCTGGGGAGCAAGTGCAGTTTGTAATTGGGGTAAGAATACAGATGAAAAAACCTGTAATGGTAATGGAGATGGAATAATTGGTGCGCCAACAAACTCTGACTTTTCTAATGCAAGTTATACTTATGAATATTACAGCTTTTGGCAACATCTTTCCAATGCTAATCTAGTAAATGGGAAATTTACAGGAGGGGGTGCATTGGGAACAGGGGATTATGGGGTTGCAGAAACAGGAATTAATGTACCAAAAATTTTTGCCAATGGCTGCATGAATATACTGCGTTGGCAGGATACACCAGGTTTTGCTACTTATTATCAATTGCCCTATAAAACGTTGCTTTATATTGGTAGCCCTATCGCGGGTGACGTTTGTTATGCCCCATTGTTTACCCCTACGGATGCATTATTTATTGATACCAAAATTGATAATGGCTTACCAGGGTCTGGTAGTATTGTTACCTTGACACCTAATTGGGCTGAAACAGCAAATTGTGCAACATCACTAGATCCAGATTTGGCGACTTATAAGATTAGCAATACCTCTATCGCTTGCTCATTATTAGTTAGAAAATTTGCTAATTGATGGATTAACCATATCCATATAAATTTGTTCCATTCTTTTTCAGCCATACCCGCTCCTCTTTAAATTCCGGATGAAGCTGCTCTACCAGCTTCCAGAAAGCAGGGCTATGATTATGCTCACGGATATGCGCCACTTCATGCGCCACCACATACGACATCACCTCATAAGGGGCAAAAACCAACCGCCAGGAAAATGATAGATTGCCTCCATAACTGCAACTTCCCCAATGCGAAGAAGCATCGCGCAATGATATAGCTTTGATTTTTACACCTAACTGTGCCGAATATTCTTCTGCAAGAGAAATAATTTCTGATTTCAATCTTTGAACCAGCCAATCCCTTACCCGTCGCGGCATAAATTCCACATCCCCATATACATATAATACATCACCATTTTCGCTGGCAAGACCGCGCCCACCAACATGCTTTAACTCTATATTATTTCCCAGCACCGGTATTAATGCTCCATCGACAAAATAGATAATGTTGGAATGTTCATTGATTTGTTTTAAAATCCATTCGCGTTTTTCATTTACAAAATGTAATCCTTGCTTAATACTTGCCGCCTGAGGTAATGTCAGGCTTAAGGATTTTTGCAGTGGCTGGTAACGAACAATTAACCTGCGCGAACTGCGTAATTTTTTAATTTTTATAGGTAGGCGAATTTCGCCTAAATCGATGAAGTGACTGTTATACCGATTTGCTTTTAAATTGGTATCAAAATTGTTGCCGAAAGCGGCAATTTTGCCCTGCGTAGCAAGCATAATGCAATCTTTAGATTGCGAAATGGTATTAGATAGCGGTTTCATAGTTAGGTATATATGCGGTTCAGTCCAAGTTTAATAGAGCGTTTAAGGTCTCACTTTTTAATATCAGAAGTGATAGGCAAACGTATGTCCATCAAAAAGCATGGGCGAGAATATCATGGTCTATGTCCTTTCCATAATGAAAAAAGTCCATCCTTTACCGTAAACGATGAAAAAGGTTTTTTCCATTGCTTTGGCTGCGCTGCACATGGTGATGCAATAGAATTTGTAAGACGCTTTGACCGCCTGTCATATCCTGAAGCGGTAGAAAATATTGCAAGAGAAGCGGGAATTGAAATAGCCAAACAATCACCTGCAGAACAATATAAGATCGAGCAGGAAAAGAACCTGTTTGACGTTCTGGAAGCAGCCTGCCAGTGGTTTGAAAAGCGGTTTCGTGCGCCGGAAGGTATTCATGCTAAAGACTACATAGACAACAGGGGAGTACGCCCGGAAACCATAATTAATTTTCGTATCGGTTACGCACCTGAGGAAAGATCTGCACTGCATAAGCATTTAACCCAATCCGGATTCCCGCAAAAAATGCAGGAAGAAGCCGGGCTTATATTTGTCGCAGAAAATGGCTCTGTATATGACCGCTTCCGTGGCAGATTAATTTTCCCCATCCGGAACACCTCTGGTAAGGTGGTAGCTTTCGGCGGCAGATTATTATCCACCAACCAGAGCAACAAAAGCCTGCCAAAATACCTGAATTCACCAGAAACAGCTTTATTCAAAAAAGGTGAGATGTTGTTCAATCTTGATCAGGCCAAACGCCCTGCCCGTGACAACAACATGATAGTGGTTATGGAAGGCTATATGGATGTGGTAATGAGTGCGCAATCGGGAATCTCCTATGGAGTAGCTACCCTTGGCACAGCAGTTACTCCCGAACATCTGCGCCTGCTGTGGCAGCTCGCCAAGGAGCCGGTTATCTGTCTTGATGGAGATGCTGCCGGCAAACGCGCCATGCTGCGCTCAGCAGAAATTGTACTGCCTCTGCTTAAACCTGGCTATTCACTACGCTACGCTGTACTCCCCCAAGGAGAAGATCCTGACACTTATGTCCAGAAACATGGCAAGGCAAGTTTTGAAAAAATTCTCCTTTCTTCTCGTCGCTTATCACAGATTTTATGGGATGCCATGGTGCCGCAATATAAGCTGGATCTGCCCGAAGGAAAAGCTGCTTTAGACGATGCTTGCAAAAAACTGGCGGCAAAAATAACCGATGACACTGTACGCCAACACTACCTCAATTATTTCCGCAACCAGCTTCGTACATACTCAGCAATACCAGTCAATAATAAGTCGGAAGGCAAAAAACAGAAGCCAGAAAACAAAAATCAGGCGCAGATACGCTCGCCACATGTTGAATATATGATTGTGCAGCATCACTCAGCAACTCTAGAAATAGTAGCCGGACATTTGCTGAACATACTGCTTAAATTTCCTGAGCTTCTTCATAAAAGTCAGGTGGAAGAAACCCTGTCACGCATTGATATTAAAACCGCAAATCTCAACCTGTTGCGTAATGCATTATTGGACGCAGCCAATAAAGCTGACATTGATAATCGGGAATTATTTGCGGACTATATACAGCAACAGCTGGGGGGTAAGCAGATTTCTGATATTTTTCCAGAAAATCTGAAACTGCCATACCAGGAAACATTAACAGGAACCGATGCCACACTATTATGGAGCGAGGCTGTAGACACTTATGAGATAGCACATCTTGAGAACGAATTTAAAGAATTACAGGAATGTATCAGCGGGACAATGAATGAAGATGATTACAAGCGTATGCTTGAATTGCAAAATGCCGTACAGCAAGCTAGAGCCCGCCGCAGGTTCGCCCCAACCGAGACAGACGTCGCTTGATTGAGTTAGACCCAACATGCTCTATGCATATAACTCACTGTTTTATATCATTTTATAAATAAATTCTTCAGTTTAACCGGCATAAACATTTGTGCCAGATCATCTTCTTTTGAGAAAACTATTGAAATTTATAAAAAAAGCCTTATCTCTAGGCTGTTTATGCAGCGCGCAAGAAAATCAAGAGAATTTATTATCATTATGTAATCTGTTAATCAGTTAGTCATTATTTTGCTAAACCCCCGACTGGATAGCACTCAGGAGATATTATGTGGTGGTGGTGGTTGGATAAAAAAGACAAAAAAGGCGGTGAACCCGATATGAGCAAAAACCAAAACAAGAAACAGAAAGCAGTAAAGAAAGCTGCTTCCAAAAAAACTGTAAAAACTTCACAGAAAGATGTTAGAAGCAAATCTACAAAACCAGCTGCAAAGCCTAAAGCCAATAGTGCAAAGCCGAAGCAAAAAGTCAACAATAAATCTGTTGCAAAGAAAATTGTTTCTAAAAAATCTGTGCCTGCAAAAGCTGTTAGCAAAAAAAATATAGTAAGCAAAGCAGGAAAAGCCTTGAAACCTGTAGCAAAAACGCTATTAAAGTCCACTGCTCCTAAAAAATTTGTGCCTGAAAGAAGTATTGTCAAATCAAAAGCAGCCAATTCAGTCGATAGAAACAATGCGAGCAAAACCACTACAAAAGAAACAAAATCTAACAAACTGTTACCTGAGAAGAAATTAGCATCCCCAATGAGCAACAAAAATAAATCGAACGACCCGAAGACAAAAGGATCGGCAGAACCAAAACTCAAGGAACAAAAAAGCAAAGAAGTTAAGCAACTAAGCAAAGAAGATTTACAACAGGCCGTTGTTCGCAAATTATTATCAATGGGTAAGGCACGTGGCTTTATAACTTATGATGAGCTTAATGCTGTTTTACCATCGGATGAGTTTTCACCAGAAGCAATAGATGCGGCGATCAGCGCACTCGCACAGGCTGATATAAATGTGGTAGAAGAAGATGCGGCAACCGAGCCGTCAGAAAATCAGGAAGGAACTGATGTTGCAGAAGAAATAGAAAATGTCGGCAGATCTGATGACCCCGTACGTATGTATCTAAGGGAAATGGGCAATGTCGAACTTTTATCGCGTGAAGGCGAAATTGAGATTGCCAAACGTATTGAATCTGGTCGCGAAGTTGTTATCAGTGCCCTTTGCGAATGCCCGATGGTTATGAAGGAAATACTTTCCTGGCGTGATGAGCTTGATTCCGGAACTATTTTACTACGCGATATTATTGATCTGGACGCAACTTATGGTGCAGGCAATGAAAATGGTGAATTCACCGGTGGCGTTATGCCTGACATCATTGCTCCTTCCAAAGCAATTCCTGTAGATGATGATGAGGAAGAAGAAGAAGAAGAAGCAAGCGACGAAGATAGTGATGAAGAAGATTCAGAAGAAGAATCAACTGGCTCCGATGAAAGCGAAGAAGATGAAGATGATGGTTCCGTTTCACTTATTGCAATGGAAAATGCTCTTAAGCCACAAATTCTGGAAACACTCGACCAGTTCGCCAAAATAAGCAAAAAAATGCGCGTTCTTCAGGAAAAGCGCATGAACAAATCTTTTGGCGATGGAAAATACAGCAAAGAAGATGAAAAAAATTACCAGAAATTGCATCGTGATCTGGTAGAATTAATGCTCGGCGTACGCTTTACCATTTTGCGCGTGGAAAGCCTTATCCTGAAACTTTATGACATCAACAAGCAATTAATGACTCTGGAAGGGCGTTTGCTGCGTCTTGCCGAACATCGCAAAGTCAATCGCAAATTATTTCTGGAAAGCTATATAGGTAATGAACTTTCTCCAGAATGGTTGCCAACCATCAGCAAACGTACCGATAAAGGCTGGAAAGAATTCGTAACCAAAGACGCTACCGAGATTGATGAAATCCGCGGAGAGATTGCAAAAATTGCTGGCTCGGCCGGGCTTGATATTGGTGAATTCAAGCGTATGATTATGGCTGTGCAAAAAGGCGAGCGCGAAACCAACCGCGCTAAAAAAGAAATGATTGAAGCCAATCTGCGCCTGGTTATTTCCATAGCCAAGAAATACACCAACCGTGGGCTGCAATTCTTGGATCTTATTCAAGAAGGTAATATTGGTCTGATGAAAGCGGTTGATAAATTTGAATATCGCCGTGGATATAAATTCTCGACTTATGCAACATGGTGGATTCGTCAGGCTATCACCCGCTCTATCGCCGATCAGGCACGCACTATCCGCATCCCTGTTCACATGATTGAAACTATTAATAAAATCGTTCGCACCTCGCGTCAGATGCTGCATGAAATCGGGCGTGAACCAACCCCTGAAGAACTTGCGGAACGTCTGGTTATGCCACTTGATAAAGTTCGCAAGGTGATGAAAATCGCTAAAGAGCCAGTATCGCTGGAAACGCCGATTGGTGACGAGGAAGATTCACATCTCGGCGATTTCATCGAAGACAAAAACGCTGTATTACCACTTGATGCTGCTATCCAGTCAAATTTACGCGAAACTACCACGCGGATATTAGCGTCACTCACCCCGCGTGAAGAACGGGTTCTACGTATGCGTTTCGGTATCGGAATGAATACCGACCACACTCTTGAAGAAGTAGGACAGCAATTTTCTGTCACCCGTGAACGTATCCGCCAGATTGAGGCAAAGGCTCTGCGTAAATTAAAACATCCGTCACGTTCAAGGAAACTCCGCAGCTTTTTGGATTATTGATATTTATGACCATAACAACCAGACTTTATACTTATTTCAACGGTGAGCTAGTCGGTGAAGATGAATTCGGTAACCGCTATTATACTGAAAAAAAACAACCAAAATCTGGCAAGGTTAAACGCTGGGTAGTGTATAAGGGTATAGCTGAACCGAGCAAGATTCCAGCGCAATGGTTCAGCTGGATGCATTATATAAATGATGCCGTGCCAAAAAATTCTGATAAAAAGCATTCATGGGAAAAGCCGCATCTTCCTAATTTAACCGGAACAAAAAATGCTTATGCCCCCGCCGGCTCGCTACGAGAAGCCGGTATTCATGACAGAACCACCGCTGACTATGAAGCGTGGGCTCCCAAGTAAAATAGATATCTGAAGGAAGCATTAGGCAGAAAAACACCCTATGCAACTTGATATACTCATTCCAACTGAAGAGTTGGGATGGGTATATGAAAATCGAGACCGAAAATCCGATTTTACACCGCGTAGCGAGCGTACGCACTTCAAGAATTCCTAATTCTTGGGGTGCAAAAGGTATATCCTGTTTAAGCGAAATAAAATTGCCGGTAGATTTTTCTATTTTATATGGCTATATTCCATAAAAATTCTAACTAGGAAAAACTATGCAGAAAAATATTATTGAAACTTTAATGGGTGCGGTGGTTCTTGTTGTTGCTGGCGTATTCTTTGCCTTTGCCTATAAAGGCAGCGGAATGCAAATTGAATCCGGTTATATGGTGAAGGCTAATTTCACCAACGCTTCCGGAATTGCTCTTGGCAGTGATATCCGTATCGGTGGAATAAAAATCGGAACAGTTTCCGACCTGACGCTTGATGCAAATAGCTATGAAGCAGTAATTTCCATGCAGATTCGCAGCACAACCCAGCTCCCTAAAGATTCTTCTGCATCAGTTGTAAGCAGTGGCTTGCTTGGTGAAAAATACATTCAGATTACACCGGGTGGCGATGAAGCCATGCTGGCGAACGGTGAGAAAATTGAATTTACGCAATCGGCAATTAATCTGGAAGAAATGATCGGAAAATTCATGTTTAGCGGTGGCGGTGTTGATAAAAACAAAGACACTGCTACGCCATAATAATATATGCCAGTTGCAGCTTTTCTCCAGCTTACTGCAATACTCAGTATTTTAGCCGTGGTTTTTCCAGCTTGTGCAATTGCTGCAAGCAATGAGCTGGAATTGGATATTCCTGCCGGCGAATCTTCTGAAGAAGAAGTTTTGGAAAGCCTCCCTGTTGAAACTCTGGAAAATCCAGCTCCGGAAAGGAAAGCTATTCCCGGAAATGCAAAAGAACTCCGGAACGCTGCGATTGAAAAAAACAAAGCCGCAGAACCGCCTACAATTATTGATAATCCGGAAGAATCTAATATGCTGGTGTTACAAGGCTTGAATAAAGTTATGGGAAGGGTTTCTACAATGGAGATTCCCTTAGGTGCTATGATGCGCTTTGAGAATCTGGAAATAATAGCGAGAAAATGCTGGAAATCACCTCCTGAAGAACGTCCGGAAAATGCCTCACTGCTGGAGATACTGGAAGTAAAAGCCGGTGAAGAACCGAAAGAAATTTTTCTGGGATGGATGTTTTCTTCCAGTCCCGGGCTTTCTGCATTGGAACATCCAGTTTATGATGTCACAGTATTATCCTGCGAATACCGCAAAGACATAGAAATCAATTAAAATAAGCTTTGGCACTAGTTCCTACTGCTTCACTTATATTAGCAAATCCGTCCCGCGCAAGAAACTCCGGCAATTTATCATTAATCCTGCGAACCAGACCAAATCCCTGATATACCAAAGCACTATAAATCTGCACCAAAGAAGCTCCCGCCTGAATTTTGGCATAAGCATCTTCCGGCGAAGCAACTCCACCAACTCCAATTATGGGAATTTTCCCAGCAGTAAGCCTATACATTTCCGAAAGTATTTTAGTCGATAGTGTAAATAACGGTGTACCGCTTAAACCACCCTCTTCGCTTGAATTCTGCTGGGAAATAAGAACCGGTCGGGAAATTGTTGTATTACTAATAATAAGCCCGTCTATCCCATTCAATAAAACATTTTCGGCAATGTTTTCGCATTCTTCTCCATTAGTATCCGGTGCTATTTTAAGGAACATCGGAACTCGTTTTCTGTGTTTTAATATTGCATCACTACGTGCTTTCGACAATTCAGTAAGCAATTCACCGAGAGCCTCATTTTTCTGTAAATCGCGTAGCCCCTTAGTGTTAGGCGAAGAAATATTAACCGTCACATAGTCGGCATATGGATAAACCGCCTGCAGACCACGCACATAATCTTCGCTGGCATTTTTTGTGTCTTTATTTTTTCCTATATTAGCCCCGGCAATACCTAATGCTGGATCACGTCCGGCAAATTCTTTTACAAAAGCCTCAAGCCCATTATTATTAAAACCAAGCCGGTTAATTATCGCCCTATCCTCACTTAAACGAAAAATCCTTGGTTTGGGATTGCCTGATTGTGGAAATGGAGTAACTGTTCCCGCTTCCACAAAGCCAAACCCTTGTTTAAGAAGAGAATTTACCGCCACTGCATTTTTATCAAATCCGGCAGCAAGCCCCACTGGGTTTTCAAACGTAAGTCCCAATATATTTTGCGAAAGCTCTGGATATATTCTGGTTTTGGCAGATGGCAATAAACCACGGCGCAAAGCGCAGACAGCAAAATTATGGGCTGTTTCCGCAGGAAGCGCATGCAAAAACGGCTTTGCCAAAGTAAAAATATCGAACATAGCTATTCTCAGACTAATCTAATTTTATTCGATTCTACTCAGTTGCGGTAAAAATGGAAATTATTTGTTTGGCATCATCCTGTGACATATTTATTTTTTTTCCTGAAGCTGATTTCACCGCATAATCAGACGGTAATTCTCTGATATTATTATCCATTAAAGTATTTTTACCAGCATTTTTTACAATGGCAGCAGCTACGCTATTTTTCTCAGAACGTATAGCCATTGGATAACGAGTCTGCGTAATCGGAAAAAATTTTGCTGGTGCCTGACTAACTGTACGCTGCGTATTTAAATTAGTTTTTGGCGGAGGAAGCGGCATGAATCGGCGCGACTGAACATAAGCTGACTCAGACGCTATAGCATTAGCAGTTACGAGCAATTGCAATATCAGGACAACCAGCAGCCGCACAAACCTTCTCCATAACTTGACGCCAATCTTTTGATTGCAATTACTGTGCCAGTTTTTTAAAAAATATATGGAAGCCAAGTGATTTTATTGTTTTTTTTAACTTAATCATCGTGTACAAGATATAGTTGTGTGTAAAAAATTATTACTTCTAGTGTGAATGTTATAGAAACCGTATGATGTATAAAGCACTACATATTGACCGCAAAATGTTGAATTTATTTGTCATCTGTGGCAGTGTATTCGTGTCTTCTTCTCATATTTCATATGCTAGTAATAGTAGCCCCGGATCTGCTCCTTTACAAGTCTACATCCCTAATCCATCTACATTTATCAGCCGCTTCTCCACTGATAAAATGGAGTATAACACGGATGAAAATATTTTCTCGGCAAAAGGCAATGTAGAAGTTCATCAGGATAAAAACGTCCTGAAGGCTGATCTCATAGAATACGACCAAAGGAAAAACAGGCTTCGCGCACTCGGTAACGTGACAATACTGAGTCCCAATGGAAAAGTTGCATTTTTTGATAAGCTGGAGCTTAAGAATGGAATCAAGGAAGCCATTATCAATAAATTAAAAGCTCAAATGATAGATAATGATACATTCATGGCTGCTGAAGAAAGAAAGCCCAGCGGACACATGGTGAATTATGCTGCCAGCGACAGAAAAAAATCTTTAGTCGACAAGATGTTCACCTATCTGAACCCTGATTTCCTGACTGCCAGCAATACCGAAGATGATGCGGAACGTTTGGCAAGTCTTGCCCCTGCTGCCGGTGATAATGTTGCAACTCTCGACAATAATCCGGTGATCGGAAACATTCCTCTTATTGAATTACCGGATGGAAAAACACCAGCAACAAAGCAGGCCGAGCCGACAACACCTGTATCCATCGCAACAGCTTCTGTCGCCACGAAAGAAACAGGGTCAGGTGCAGAACAGGCTAAGCTTGCAAATGTGCCACCGCCAATACCAGCTATTACACCTCTAATTTCTTTGCCAGAAGAAGCCTCAAAAGAGGTCGAAAAGAAAAAAAATGATGAACAGAAAGCGATAGAAAATATAATAACCAAAGGTACGGCAGAAGAAACTATAAAAAAATCAGAAGAAAACAGCGAGAAAGAAGCTGAAGTCAAGCCTGCAGCAAAAACTGAAGAAAATAAATCAGTAAAGAAAGAGAATAATCCTCAGAAAAATGCAGACACGAGTAATACAAAAAAACCTGAATCCACTGAAAAAATTAAAGAAAAAGAAGTGGCAGTCGAGAAACCTGCTGAAAAACTTGCTGTAGAACAATCTTCATCAGAACCGGAAGAATCGCTATCTCCTAAAAGCCGTGAATTGTTAAGTAAAATAAAACTTCCAGCAAAACCAGGAAAAGATAACTCTACTAATCCATTTAAAATCGAACGCTCTCACGATATGCAGGACTTATTTAAAGGTAATGAGTCTGCTGTATCTGGGGCTTCTGAAGCTTTGGGAGTTAAGGTTGATAAGAAAATGCCCTATCAGGTAAATACAGATTATGAGCTGGAAAAAGCTTATAGTGCTACAATTTCCGGACAAAATGAAGCGGCTATAGCAACTTATCAGGGTATACTTGATAATTCTCCAAACAATACTCAGGCTTTATTTGGTCTGGCAACATTATATCACCGGGCAAGACAACTTGACAAAGCTCGTCATTTATATGGTCGCTTGTTATCAATAGACCCAGATCACCGTGACGGGTTTAACAATTTCCTTGTATTGCTTGCCGATGAAGCACCACGTGAGGCTCTGGGCGAGATGGAAAAGCTGGAAGCAAAAAATCCGGGCTTCAGTACCATTCCAGCCCAAATTGCTGTCATTTATCAAAAATTAGGAGATTATGACAAGGCAACCGACAAAATGTTCCGTGCTGTTGCTCTCTCACCGGAAAATCTTACCTATCGCTATAACTTAGCTATCATGCTGGATAAACAGAAGAATTATGATGAAGCAACAAAACTTTACAAACAATTGGTTGAAGCTTCTGACCGCGGAGAAAAAATTCCAGGAAATATTAGCAATATTCAGCAAAGATTAACCTTTATTAGCTCTAATAGACCGTAAGCCACATGGAATTATTTAAATCCCTGATTTGGCTTTAAGTCATTTTAGGAGGTTTTCGTGGAAATTACTGACCTGTTGATTTTTACCCAGAAAAACAAAGCCTCCGACTTGCATTTATCTGCCGGTAGTCCACCAATTTTGCGTATTAACGGCGATATGACTCCTTATAAGGGCGATTCCCTATCTGCCGAAGATATTAAACAGATGCTCTATTCTATCATGACCGAACAACAAAGGGCAGAATATGAACGCGATCTGGATCTGGATTTTGCCATTTCTTTTGGTAAAGACTTACGTTTTCGTGTGAATGCATTTAACACTCTAAACGGTGCAGCAGCAGTACTCAGAAATATCCCAAACCGGATACTGAGTCTGGAAGAGTTAAACGCTCCAGAAATTCTAAAAAAATTATGCGGTCTGCATAAAGGTCTTATTCTGGTTACTGGTCCAACCGGTTCAGGTAAGTCGACCACTCTTGCCGCCATGATAAACCATATAAATACTAATGATGCCAAGCATATCATAACTATTGAGGATCCAGTGGAGTTTATCCACGCTTCCAAAAAATCTTTAATCAACCAGCGTGAAGTTGGAAGGAATACCCGTTCCTTTACCAAAGCCCTGCGTAGTGCCCTGCGTGAAGACCCTGACGTTATTCTGGTTGGCGAGTTGCGTGATATGGAAACAATCCAGCTGGCATTAACCGCTGCCGAAACCGGACACTTGGTGATGGGAACACTGCATACTAACTCCGCCCCTAAAACTATTGACCGTATTATCGACGTATTCCCTGCCGCCGATAAGGAAATGGTACGCGCCATGCTTTCCATATCATTAGAAGCGGTAATTACGCAAACACTCCTCAAAAGCAAGGAGGGTGGCAGAGTCCCGGCCCATGAAATCATGCTGGGAACACCTGCTGTGCGCAACCTTATCCGCGAAGCCCGCATCTCACAACTTTATTCTTTAATTCAAATGGGTTCTAAAATTGGCATGACCACTATGAAGGATTGCATCTATGGTCTTCTTAATCAGAATATAATATCGGAAGAAACAGCACGCTCTGCCCTAAGTACCAGTACATCCGATGATTCAGAAAATTTAATGGAACGCGCCAGCAAATCTGGTGATCATACCGGTAACAATACTATCAGAAATAAACAAAGTGGGTTTTAAATGCCTATTCAAATAAATTCAATACTTGCAGATTTTCTGCAAAACAATGCTTCGGATTGCTACCTGACAGTTGGTGCGCCTCCAGGCTTCCGCTTCGGAAATAAAATTGAGAATCTCTCTGAAGAACGCCTGACTCAAAATGATATGGACGTTATACTTAAAGAGTTACTAACTGAAGAGGCAATATTAGAATTTGAATCAACCCTTGAATATAATACCGCTATAGTATGGAACGAAGCCCGTTTCAGGATGAATATATTCCGTCAACGCAAACAAATAGGTATTGTTTTACGCCGTATCCGCACTGATATTCCTACAATAGAAAATTTGGATCTGCCGAAAATATATGGTGATCTGGTTTTAGAAAAGCGAGGGTTAATATTACTGGTTGGCGCAACTGGCTCAGGCAAATCAACATCTCTTGCCTCAATACTTGAACATCGGAATATTAACGGCAATGGTCATATTGTAACTATTGAAGACCCCATCGAATTTGTCCACGAACATAATAAATGCATATTCACTCAGCGTGATGTCGGTATCGACACTTATTCTTTTGGAATCGCCCTTAAAAACACCTTGCGCCAATCTCCTGATGTTATCGTCATCGGTGAAATACGCGACCGCGAAACAATGGAACATGCTCTAGTTTTCTCAGAAACCGGACATTTGTGTATCGCAACCCTGCACGCTAACAATGCCAATCAAGCTATTGAGCGCGTGTTAAATTTCTTTCCGGAGGAAAAACATAAGCAAATTTCATTGAATTTATCTCTTAATCTAAAAGCCATTCTTTCACAACGTCTGATTTTAAACAGGCATGGAGAACGTAGCATTGCTGTTGAAATACTGCTTAATATTGGAATAATACGTGATTTAATCGCCGAAGGTCGTATCAAGGAAATTCGTGAACATATTGAAAAAGGGAACGATTCTGGAATGCAGACTTTTGAGCAGGCGTTGTTTGTGTTATACACTAGTGGCATTATTACTGAGCAGGTGGCAATAGCTGAGTCGGATAATCCAGCAAATCTGCGCCTTATTATCAAGCAATATGAAATGGGAAAATCTATGGGTGGTTCCAGATTAATCTCTCCGATGTCATTAGATGTTAAGGAAAAACCACAATTCTAAGCACTACTATAACAATTCCAAATAAGAACTATACAGTTCTTGTTTGAAGATACGCTGCCTACGGCGCGGACCCGAAGGGCGGCGAAGCCAATATCGGTCTTTCAAACTCGATTTTCATAGTCTTTATGTATAATTCTTATGCATAACGACTATAGATTTTTAATCCCACTTTGTGATGGTATAAAATATACAGTTATGACAAGAATCCTATTCGATATGCACGATTTTTTCAAACAAGCGGTTATTAAGGCCGGTAATCTCCTCAATTATAAAGGGCATGGTAAGCACCAGCACCAGAAGCATGGCGAGAACTTTTGGCACGAAAGTAAGCGTTGCTTCCTGAATCTGGGTTAGTGCCTGTATCACCGCTATTATAAGGCCAACCACCAGAGCCGTAATCATCACCGGTGCTGATATAATCACCAAAACATATATACCGTCACGGATTACTTCCAATACCTCAGCAGTTTCCATTGTAACTCCATCAAACTAATTTATAACTTCTAAACTCGCTCCTGCAAAAAGCGCGAGGGATGGAGTTTACATCGGCATCCGGATTATGTCCTGATACGCACCTATAACCTTGTCACGCACCGCAATTACTGTATTTAATGACAACTCAGCATTGGTAATCGCAGTAACCAAATCCGACAAGTCAACTTTTCCGGTGAGTGCTTCCATTTTCACTCCCTCAGTTTTATACTGGGTATCAATGGCATTCTGCAAGCCATCTTTCAGCATGTTGGAAAAGGATGATTTATTTGTTTCATCCTGCGCCGCAGAATCAACTATATCATTTTGTAATTTAAGCTGGCTGCGATAGGCATTAGCTGCCGATAATGCATTTATACTCATTTCTTATCTTCCTATCTCTAATTTTATCTTAATAAATCAAGCGTCCGCGAAAGCATGGATTTGGATACTTCAATCACATTCAAATTCGCCTCATAGCCTCTTCTTGCTTCACGCATATCCATCATTTCCACTATGCTTGTTACATTAGGGTAAAGCACGTAGCCTTTTTCATCCGCTGCCGGATGGGTAGGATCATATTTTTTCTGAAATTCTGACATATCGGGCTTACGGCTGGTGACTTTGACCGTGTTGATGCCGAGATCTTTATCAAGCATATTCTGAAAAATAACTACTTTACGGCGATATGGCAATTCGTCCGGCGTTCTGCCTGTCGAATCAACATTGGCGATATTTTCCGCAACCACGCGCAGACGGTCACCTTGTGCTTTCATCCCGGAAGAAGCAATAGCCAGAGCATCTGATAACTGCATAATTCACCCCTTCTATAGTTATTCCAAATAAGAACTACCCGTTATTTTTACCAATAGCCGTTTTAAACATATCAACCGATTTTCGGTATATATTCAGAACTTTCTGGTACTCAGCCTGATTCTCAGCAACCTTTGCCATTTCTTCTTCAATCACCACATTATTACCATTGGGATTACGCTCATAAGTAGAATCACGCTTTATAAGCTGTGAACTGTTAGAAGAACCACCAAGGCCTAAGAAATGCTTTTCATTGGTAGCTTTTAATTGCAACTTACCACTCGCATTAGAAACCATCTTTTTGAAATTTGGAGTTTGTATATCCCGCGCCTGATAATCAGGAGTATCGGCATTAGCTATATTCTGGGCAAGTACGCTCTGTCGCTGCGACATATAAGCCAGCTTAGACTTCATCAAGCCAAATAAAGGTATAGAGCCAAAATCCACAATTTCTCCTAAATAGGTAAATATTGCCTAGTTTATAAAAACCTAGCTTATTTTTTATTTATTAGCTATAAGTTTTTTAGAAAATTTCCTTAAAGGAATTAAATGCAATTATAATGCCAAGGTAAAATAAATGCTCTCTAAACAAAATTGTGTAGCAGTTGAAAAAGGTGAAACTGCCATTAGTGAAAAAGATGCAAAAGCTATGCTCGGGCAACTTGGCGGCTGGGCATTAGCGCATGGTGGAAAAGCGATTTTCCGCAAATACAGCTTCCCTGATTTTGATAGTGCGTTGCTGCTTGCGAACAAAATTGCTGCCATAGCCCAACAGGAAAATCATCATCCCGATATCAGTTTCGGTTGGGGCTATGTCAAAATCCGCATTATGACCCACGATGTCGGCGGACTGCATAAAAACGATTTCATTGTGGCTTCCAAGATAAATGAGATTTAAACGAAAATCTTAGTCAATTTTTTTACCAACTGTAACATCACAAACAACAGATGGGCTTGGATATGAACTAATCAGTGGTAGACCGCCTTCTGAAAGAAGAGCATTATCGCACTCAACGCTACTACCGGCTATAACACCAAACTTTCCACTACTTGGTTTTCCGTCATCTATTTTTTCATCAATAGTTCTTGCTGTATCAGCAGGAATTCCAACAGGATTAATAGAACCAACAGGACCAATTCCCCATCCCCATCCATATGACAAACTGTAAGAGTTTACAGAATACCCTATTCTGGTTGATCCACCTGCTGCTGCCCCTATGACTATTATATTTCCCCTGCGTAGAAACCCGGGCGTTAAAATAGGGCGAAGATTGCTGGCAAGACAAGATACATAAATTCCTGTACCATTACCATATTTTGCAAAAGGAACATCCCTTCCAATTACCCCTGCACTTATATTTAAAGTACCCCTGGTATAATCGCCAAACCCAGCAAGGGACAATTGCTTGAATAACTGGGAAACCTCGCTTCCAATCGATGGCTCCAGACATTCTCCAGCCCCATAATAGGTTATACTTTGATAAGCAGATTTTATAATGCCATCATTGTTTCCATTGCAAACAGTGCCGTTACAGCCAATATTATTGGCATCATAAGTTACCGTGCCAGAGCCGAAAAGATTAGTTGCATCAGCACAATCACCTGGCAGGCAATTATATTTTACCCGAAATGTATTAATTTGTGTTTCTATGTCACCTATTTGATTTATCTGCGCCCTGTTTTTTGATGCCAAGACCAGATCTTGCCCCACCATCACCCCGCCAATAACCAGACCAATAATTACTAGCGCAATGGAAAGTTCTACTAAGGTAAACCCATATCTATTCCGCCACACTTGTTTTTGATTCATAGAACAGCACATAATTGCATTGAGCCTAGCTAACAGTGTTTTATACTAGACCCAGTTCTAGACTGAAGTGCAACACTTGCTGTAAGGCTGTGTTGCTATGGAA
>JBBTBX010000003.1:0-67882 GCA_038043465.1 Pseudomonadota bacterium | reverse complement strand
CCTGCAAACGCCAGAAAATCAAGACGAACGCGCAAACTTTGCTCTAGCGCGGGGTGTCTTGTGTATGACCGCAAAAGCTCATTTCGAACACCAGATTTATCTATGTCTTTCAAGGCATTAAACGGTTTCAAAAACGGTGTAAAAGATATGGTGCACCCGAGCAGATTCGAACTGCTGACCTTTGCCTTCGGAGGGCAACGCTCTATCCAGCTGAGCTACGGGTGCATATGCCGCTTCTACACTATTTATAATTCCAGTGGAAGCCGGAATTTAGCTGCGTTTTGGCGATTGGTCTAGCCTTACACCAGTAATCTCAATTACTTTATCAAGTACTTTATGGGCATATATTTTTTTTGTAACCTCGTCTGCGCCTTTGAAGTTTTTCTCCAATTCATCTATAAAATGTCTTGCAATAGGGTCTGTTATTGTTTCTTCATGTCCAAGGTTATTTACTGCATTTTTTGCTGCTTGCAGAGAAAATCTTGCCACGTCTTTTTTAAGAAAAGGGTTGCTAAAACCGGATGAGTTTGCCTCTATATCCACAATAATACGGCTAGTCATACCTTCTAGCAGTTTATTATGCAGGTAATCTACAGAGTTCTTGCTATCAGTAAACTCGAATATATAAGCTTTAGCAACGTCACGTTTTATGTCTGATTGCTGTAAATGGTGCTGGATACGTATAGCACCTACTTCATTGGTATTAACTTCAATAGTTATTTCCCTACCCTTTTTTTTAACCTCGGCATCTGATATTTCATGATTCATTATTTTACCAAGCAGGTCTTTTATTTGATCACGATAGCTGAGCTGTCTAACTTCTCCGGGCATAATTTTTTCTTTATCAATTGGTTGTAATTGCGAGTTATCCAGACAGTTTACTAATAATTTCCGGTGAATATAGAGAAGTTTTTGTTGCAATTTATAATCTATTGAAATAAATCAATTTCTCAATATTATTTCTTTTGTAAAACCGCGACTATTTCAGAAAAACCCTTATTCCCGGCGATAGTTACGGCATCTTCGCCTTTCTTATTGCGGAGTTTCCGATCAGCACCTTTAGAAAGAAGCAGCATTACAGCCTCTTTATGGTTTTGTTCTGCTGCCAGCATAAGTGGAGTATTTCCCTCAGTATCGGCGACGTTAATTTTTGCTGATTTCTTAAGCAACTGCGAAATTACAAAAGCTTTATTGCTCATTGCCGCTGAGTGCAGGGGAGTTTGCCCTTTTCTATTGGTTAAATTCACCTTTGCGCCACGTTTCAGCATGTTATCCACCAGATCTACAGAGCCGCCGCTTGCCGCAACATGTAATGGCGTTTTATCTTCCGGAGAGATACGGTTTACGTATGGTATTTTCCCTTTTCCTTTAGGCATAAACTCAATCACCGAGGAAAATGCCGCCTTCATCATCATGGCATAATGAGTATGATAGTACACATCAGGCTGTTTGCTTTTGCTTAGCAGTAACTTCACCGTATCTACCAAGCCGCGCGCCGCAGCAAAATCAAGGGCGCTGTAACCATCCTTATCTTTTTGGGCAAGACTTGCGGCGTTATCCAGTAGCAGGGCACATATTTCATTTTTTCCTAAATAAGCGGCAGCTATCAGTGCGGTGCGTTTTTCACTATCACGACCATTAACAGGTGCGCCATCAGCAAGCAGCTCCGCAACTTCCTGTAAATTACCATTGCTTGCTGCTTTAATAAGTGGAGTGGAATATACTTTAGGAAGAGTCTCATCCGCAGAAAAACTACCTTCGAAAGAAGGTGAAGAACCGCCTAAAGCAGCTTTTCCCATATAGGTTGATTGGTAAGGAGAGCCAATTCCTCCTATAGGACTGTTATTTATCCCAGTGTAGCCATCACCGCTGAATATCCCAACATTGTCAGCTGCTGAGAAGATATTAATGGCGGGAAAAAGTCGCAGCAGGCTTCCAAGAATAGCGGCAATAATAATGATTTTCACCAGACGAAAAGGACTCCGTTGTCTGGGGATAGCAGGTGGCAAACTCTTTAAGTGACGTAAACCCGGCATAGTTTATAATTGCTTTTTTGTGTTAATATATAATTTTATTACCATAGAAATTGCCATATAAAAACATCTTATAGTTATTTCAGATAATAACTGTGCAGTTATTATTTGAAGTCACGCTGCGCTTTGCAGCGGAAGGCAAAAATTTCTGACAGTCTTTCGGACTTGATTTTTATAATAATTGCACCTTCCTAACTAATGTTTTACAGTGAGCTGGTTTAGAAAGTTGTAACCAGTTCTTTTTGGGGTAGGTATGCGCTGGGTCGATATTAGAGAAGTAGCTATTCGCCTGGAGGAGTTGCATCCTGATGCGGATAACGTCAATTTGCGTTTCACCGATTTGCGGCAGTGGGTAATTGACCTTCCTGAATTTAACGATGACCCGAATGGCTGCAATGAAAAGCTGCTTGAGGCTATCCAGATGGCGTGGTTAGATGAGCGTGACTAGCGAATTTCGCTGTTTTCTGGAAACACCGGAGGAAACCGCTGATTTTGCAGCAGAACTTGCTAGTTTGTGTAGGGCTGGTGACTGCGTATTGCTTTATGGCGATATTGGTGTAGGGAAAACTACATTTGCCCGTGGCTTCATCCGGAAAATTTGCGAATCTACAGAAGAAATAGTCAGCCCGACATTTACTCTGGTACAGACTTATCCGGCGATGGGGGGAGGTGCGGTCTGGCATCTGGATTTATACCGTCTGAAACATCAAAATGAGTTATTGGAGCTGGGGCTGGAAGAAGCTTTTAATGATGGCATAATACTTATTGAATGGCCGGAGATTGTGGTTCCATATTTGCCTGATACCTGCCTTTCTCTAAGGCTGGAGATGCAAGGGCAGGGGAGGATTGTTGTTGTTTCCGACGTTAGCAATAGCTGGGGAGGCAGGCTGATAAATCTGCGGAATTGGGAAAATCGGTAGAGTATATGACGCGCAGATCAGAACAATTAGATAACTTCATGAAGAAAACCGAGTTTGCCGGAGCGCGGCTCGAACCTCTGGCGGGCGATGCCTCAGCGCGCCGTTACATAAGGGCTAATATTTCCGGCAAGCAGGCGATGGTTATGGATACGCCGGTGGAAGGTGAGAATTTTACAGCTTTTGTGCAGATTGCTGAGCATTTATATAATAAAAATTATAGTGCACCGAAAATATTAGCGCGTGATATTCGTGAAGGTTTCCTGCTGCTGGAAGATTTTGGCGATGAGAGCTTTTCCAAAATATTAAACGTTAATATTGATGATGAGAAACCGCTTTATTCGGCAGCGATTGATTTGCTCGCTCAGTGGTATAATTCACCAATACATAGCGATATGACTCTGAATTTTTATGATGAGGAGTTATATATGCGCGAGATAAGCCTGTTTCCTGACTGGTTTTTACCACAGATTATGGGAGATGAGAGGGTTGCAAAGCTACGTAGCGAATATATGGAAATATGGCGGGAAATACTACGTTCATTTCCTTTGGCTAAGAACATATTTGTGCACCGTGATTTTCATGCGGATAATCTGATGTGGCTTTCTGAGCGCGCAGGAGTTAAGCGGATTGGATTGCTTGATTTTCAGGACGCGGTTATTGGCGATCCGGCCTATGATATGGTATCACTCCTTGAAGATGCGCGGCGCGATGTTCCGCAGCAACTGGTGGATTTGATGATTGAAAAATATATTAAACAGACAGGGCAGGGCAGGGATTTATTTTTATCAGCATATAATATACTTGGGGCGCAGCGTAACAGCAAAATAATCGGCATTTTTGCGCGGCTTGCGATACGTGACGGTAAGCAGAATTATTTAAAAATGCTGCCGCGAGTATGGAAGCATCTCGAACGAGATATACAGCATCCTTTGTTGAAAGAATTACGTGACTGGCTGAGTTATAATGTTGCGGATGAATTTCGTGGTGAGATAAAATTATGTCGGAAATAACAAGGCCTGAAAACATGCCGAAGACGGCAATGATTATGGCTGCAGGTTTTGGAACGCGGATGCGCCCGTTAACTGACAGTATGCCAAAACCACTGGTTCCGGTTCTGGGTAAGCCACTTATAGATTATTCTATGGATTTACTGGTGGAGTCCGGCGTTGGAGAAGCGGTAGTAAATAGTCATTATCTTGCAGAAATGCTGGAAGGGTATTTGCGGCAAAGGAAAAATACTCCGCATATTATAATCTCGCGGGAAGATGGTATTTTAGAAACAGGTGGTGGCATTAAGAATGCCCTGAAACTATTTGATAGTGAAGAATTTTTTGTAGTTAATAGCGATGTTATCTGCCTTTCCGGTAAAACTCCTGCTTTGCTGCGTTTATGGCAACATTGGGATGGAGCGAAAATGGATGCGCTGCTATTGCTGCATAAGGTAGAGGATGCTATCGGCTATGATGGTGCAGGCGATTTCTTTATAGAGACTGATGGCAGTTTGCGTCGCCGTCTTACCAGTGAAAAAGCACCTTTTGTTTTTACCGGTGTGCAGGTAATCAGCCGTCGGTTATTTACTGATTCGCCGGAAGGTGCATTCTCACTTAATGTTTTATACAACAGAAATCTTGTGCGGATTGGCGCATTGGTGCATGACGGAAACTGGCTGCATGTGGGAAGTGAGTCAGAGCTGAGGCAAGCCGAAACTTGGTTGGAGAAACCAGTTTAAAGTTTAATTATTGTTCATCAAGAGGCACATAAGGGCAGCTCATTTTCGGTACTTTCATATTTCTTATTTTGTCAAGATCCTGCTCTAAAGCTTCCAAATCACGGATAGCTTTTGCAAGAGCATCCTCAAGTTCTTTAATTCTAGCATTTGCAGCATCTTGATCTGCCTTATCCGCAGCAGAAGGAGGACACAGACAATCCAACGTTCTCAGTAATTGAGCCACTCTTGCTTGCGCTGCTTCGGCCTCTGCGGCTGCTCTATCAGCCGCATACCTAAGCCTTGCAATATTAGCAGCTATTCTATCAATTTCTGCACGCGGGGTATTATCATCAAAAGGATTTTCTTCAATATATCTCTCCAGGTCTCTACGGGCAGCAAGAGCGGCAGCCTGTTTAGCTCTAAGATCCTCAATTGCAGCTCTTAAAGAACCAGTTAAACATAAAATATTACTCAGCCTTCTAATTTCGGCATTAATGTTCTCTATCTGGGTGGTCCATCTATCTATTTCTGCTTGGTCACCTCTAGCCTGCGCATCGGCAAGGTTTCTTTGCGCTTCTGCAAGTCTCCTTCTCAGTTCAGCAAGCCTTGAATCGATATCTTTTGTACACTTACCCAATCTTTTCTCGGCTAACTCAGCTGTAATTCTATTTCTATAATCACGAAGAGCATTCGCCGCATCTTCTACAGCTTTAATTGCCTTCCGAATTTTTTCATCTTCAGCCATTCTTGCGTCAGATATTTTCTTCAAATCAGCCTGATAAGCCCTGAGTGCTGCATCATATTCTTCTGCTGTGCATTGGTCTTCAGATCCCGGAGGAGGTGGAGGTAGAGGGACAGAATTTGGATTTTCACAAACCTCACGACCTGGGAAGCAAAGGCTTTCTTTCTTCTTTTCTGCCAATGTTGCTTTGTCAGAATAAAATTTACAGCTACCCCACTCAGGACCGCACAAGGTGGTATCAGATATATTACCAGCACCAGGACCGTCATAACCAACGTTTCTAATAACTGGAGGGTCATAGCCTGCGTTAATGCAGAATGAGATACTGTCGGTTGGCATTTCTGAAAGTGGTACTTTCAGATTTCCATCGGCATCTTTCTTTGTATTGATCATTGGGCATTGACGGTTAGCAGTGTCAAGCGATGGACGGTATATTGTTACATTATCCCATGTGCTGTTAGGAATATTCTCAACAACTGCTCCATCTTTGCCGATAATGTCCAGAGATCCGCCAAGCATGCAGGAAGTATAGCTTGGGTCTTCGCAGGAAGGCTGGTTGCCTACCAAGGCTTTTTTGCCTGCTGGCAACGCTTTGATTTTTTCCATTTCCGGAACAGCTGATTTGTAAATAGTCCGGTCGACACTGGTTCCTAAAGTCAGGCTGGCTCCGGAAGAGGTTGGGAATTTACCCTGATCCCAGCTTTCTATTTTAACAAATTTAGGATCTGTATTATTTACATAATCTACGAAAGCAATTCTTTTCATGCCACTCAGCGTATAAATTATTATATCGCCCATCTTCGCATTATCCAGACCAGTCAATCTAGCCGGACCTTCTTTTACAAATTCATTATCCGGGTCGGTAACGTAACCGCGCCATGCTAAGGGCCATGGGAAATCCTTGCCATCTTTAGAGCGGTAGCCAGTACCGGCTTTTGCCAGTACAAAATTCTCAGCACCTTCACCCTTGAACAGTTTTTCATGACGACCGATACAGGACATATTCTTGCGATAAATAGACAACATCTGATGTCCTTTAAGACCATCCCAGCCATCAACCCTGCCCATGTGAGCTGTTTTTATCATAGATTCACCGGACGGTATATCCGCTTTGTCACTGGTGGTGGTGATAGTTGTAATAGATTGGCGTCTAGCTGCTTGAAATGCTGCTTCGGCTGCGTCCATCTCTGCTTGGGCCCTGTTTAGCTCCGCCAACAGACAATCAGTATTACCAGCAACGTTACAAGCAACCCAATGGGCACCAGCATTATTCATACAACCAGTTCTTGACACGAATGGGTAATTTAGGTTTGGATAAGGCATCTGCGCAGGATAGCAGGGATTTCGCGCACCATCATAAATACCTCCACAGCTTCCGTTAGCGAGCTTTCTTGTGTAAGTATATCTATTGTAATTGATGCTGTAGGTGTCAAAATTCCACATCCCAATATATGCAGGGCAAACGCTGTTGTAATCCCTTTGTATTTTAGCAAAAGCTTCTCGCGCCGCTTCCAGCCTTTTCAAGGCGGCGGCAATCGCGGACTGATCCTGAACGGTTTTGACATCGGTTGTGGTGTTGGTTGCGTCGCTGAAGTCACGCTCTTCGTGACCAACCCCTATCACTACGTCATAGCTTCCCAGAGTATTGATAAAACTACCACCATGCAGCGGGTTGCCGGCGGAGGTTCCGGTGTCCCAGCGACGCATATAAGGCATGTGTGCGCCACCGCTTCCCATCGTTAATATTGTATTAAGTTCAGTTACCGGGTTTGAAGTGAGAGCGGCTATGCTTTTATCAATGGCACTTTTTATAGGACTGCCCTGGGTCCCTTTAATAGCTCCAATCCCTTTTGTAACTATATCGTCAGCAATATTTTTGCCTTTCTCAACTATATATTTTTCTCTAATTTTAAGCCATTTAGTGATAAGATCCTTAGCTTTTCCTTCAGCTTTGGCAAGTGTCTGTCCTTCCACATAATTTATTGCTTCCAAAGCAATGGCAGCAGCTTTCGCGGCTGCTTTTTTGATGCCCCAGTCATTGCCCGCCGCAATCAATTCTCTGCCCAATGCTTCTGGAATATCTATTGAAATAGCACCTGCTGCGAGTGCAAGAAGTTCATGTGGACTTAACAATTTTTTTACATTTCTCTGCGCAGTCTCAAACCTTTTAAGTGCTTTCTGCTCTTCAAGAAGAAGCTTATTGGTTAAGTCTTCAGCTTCCTTTATCTTGGCGATAATAGGATTTTTTACACTCTGATATACATCCCAGGCATCAGCGGCTGAAACACCCTCTACGTCGGTTATGGCAGCTGCAAGTTTTCGTGCTTCCGCTATTATGCCATCGCTTACTATTCTCAGCCCTTTCAGTTCTTGGTTAATAGGTATAAAAAGTTTGCTGATGGCGAATGCGGGAGAAGGTATCGGAGTAATTACTTTCTGGTCAGACCACTTGGATAAACCAAAATGATATGCAAAAGAATAAGTTTCCGGTTCTGTATCATCACAGCCAATCAACGTCAGTTTCTGATTCATATCATAGACAGCGTTAAACTCTTCCTTACTGGTAGGAGTCTTCATTGATTTTCCGCCCTGAGAAACGATTGGAACAGGAAAGTCCAGGTGTTTGATTAAGATAATCTGCTCAGCTATTAACTTTTCTGCCGGAGTTTTTGCGTTGGCAATAGCCCAGTCATCCTGGAAAGTATCAATTGCTCTCTGTGAAAAGTCAAATATATGATCATACCTGAAGACTATATCGCGTTTCTGGCGCAACCCTTCGCAGGTTCTGATTTTTATATAATTCATCGGCACAACATCTTTTACGATGATGCGGCAACATTGCTGAATACTCATAGCTACCGGACATTTTTCAAAAGTGTCGCTTTCATAAAATCTGGTGACGCAAGGTTTTTCCCATGGCTTTAAAGTTCCGTCTTTGCCGGCAAAGAAAGAAATTCCTGCTGTTATAGCCGCTGGTATAGTTGAAAGTATTCCGGTTATTACATCGCCAGCGATAGGATTGACTGGAAGGCTAAGGTTAAGACCGCCATCACTATTTTGTGTGCTGTAATAGAAAGAAAGGAAGTTTCTGCGCCGCCATGTTACAAAGTTAAAATTGATGCGCTCCATAATACAGCTATTGAAAGCCTTGCGTCTTGGTTCAAGTATATCTACCGGCACTACGGCGCACATAACTTCCGGATGCTTTGCGCGTTCTATCTGTCCTTCAATGCTAGCTACTTTTGTCGGGTTGTTATAGTCGGAATATCCAAACGACCATTTATTGAAAAAACGGTCTTCCGGAGTAAAAAAGCTGGTCATATGAGAATATTCACGGTCGGTGAAATATTTATTAGTAATATTCCTGTTGAAAAGATACAGAGGTCCACTCAGCAGCAAATCCACTTGGTGTTTTGCCTCGCTGATTGCTGATGCTGATGGGTTAAAAATGCCTTCAGGATACTGCAGACTCCTTATGTCATTGCGCGGAGCAAGGGGATGGGTAGGAATAATAATTTTCTCAACATTAGGGCAGTAGCCCAACTTATAACTCCCTGAAGATGCATAAGGTTCATTTCTCATAGGTATAAAATACTGCGGACCCCATTTTATCCTAAGTACAGTTAATTCTACGAATGCAGAAATTGCGTAATTGATAATCAGGGTATTGTTAAAAACTTCCCAGTCGGTTTGCACAATAGTGCCCGCATCGCTCATATTTTTTACGCAAGGGAAAAGATTCTGGAAGCCAGGTATCGGACGACCAGGGAAGCGCGTTGCAAAGCTTCTTTGCAAGTGTTCTTGCGGATTGTAATCAGCTTCATCCAGATCAGGGCGTTGATATTGCAGCACTGGCGCAAAACCACGTCCTTCTGCAGAAAGACCGGAAATCACAGCCCTTGAATTGGGGCCACTCATAAGCGGCTGACAGCTGTTAAATATGGCAAGGTCAGGGTTACCACCTCTGTCTTTGTCAAGAGTCAAAGGATCGTCAGTGCTAGATCCCGGGCGTTCCAGTGTCCATTCCGGATGTGTCGCCCGCTGGAATATGAAATAATCATAGCATCTTGAAGCGGCTTCTTTCCATTTTGCGGCAGTCTTCGCCGGACTTCCTTCATCTATCTTCCCTGACACAGGAATACCTGAAATCTCGGCCGGGCAGCCAAACCTTCCACTTAAGAAAAATGTGGTTGAAAGATAGCGGTTACTGGTTCCATAGATTGTTTCCGGAGCTTCAGTATCTTTCCCGATACCTGCGAATGGATCATCACCGGCATTGACATAGTAAGAGAAGGCTGCATTCCCATTAGTCGGGGTAGCGAATTTAGGGTCTCTGCCTGCGAAAGCGGAGTTGTTAACTCTGGACATGCAGGTTCCCAGCGGAGGTTTTGAGCCTGTAACCATACCGGTACTTGTATCATCATATAATTCTGAGTTTGCCGGAGTATGCGTCTCTTTTCCGTCATCACCCTTAACTTTTTCCACAATCAGTCCGCCGGTCTTAGGATCAAACCTGTTGTAATCAAGCTTGGAACTGCTCATGCATTTATCGCGGTAATAATTGTCAGGTTTTAACACTGTAAGATTGCTGTGCTCGCGTAAACGTTCACCACCCTTCGGCCATGCGTGTTTTATCATTAATGTAGCTTCAAGGTTAATGACATTGGTCATCAGGCATTCATAGAAATCATGACACCAGTTCTTTGGGAGCGGGATACATACGCAGCCAACAATATAACAAAAATAAATTGGTCCATAACACCAAAGCCCCCGCCCATAGGTAGCAATAGGAGCAGGGACAGTTATCGGAAGCATGCCGAAATGCGGGTTGAAATCAGCAACCTCGTTAGGTCTGCCAAGAGGGTATCCACTTTTCATTGTCTCTATACCAAGTGGCAACGATAACTCCATGCCAGCAGAAGCATTAGAAACCAGCGGAGATATTGGAGTAGCAATTAAGGTAAAAACCAGCAAGGCAGACAGCAAAGGACGTAGCGCATTCGGCAGGAAACTAATCACGGGTCTGTGGCGCGTATTGTTTAACACAAACATTGAGCCTTTGCTTCGGGTAAATTCCATAAGGTAATATAAATAGCTTAAAGAATTATTAAACTATCTATACAGGGTCAACTATAACTGAGAATTATTACAGTTTTATGACAATCAGGAAAGATTTATGACAATAAAGAAAGAATTTTCTTTGCGGCAATCATACTTGGGTTGTTCCCATCTTCAGGAACCAGCTTATTAAGCGCGCTACTTATGCCTGCTTTCTGGGCATTCTGCAGCTCAGACCTTGATAAAATGCTATTTGCACAGCTTGCGAGCATTAATGGGGTTGCTTGTTCCTGTAACAATTCAGGAATAACTTCTTTTCTCGATAATATATTGATAAGATTAACATATTTTGTAGTTATAATTCTTTTTAACCACCAGGCGGAAAATTTATTAATTTTATAGGTAATGAGCATTGGTGTGCCGGCGGCGGCAACTTCAAACGCCACTGTGCCGGATTTTACGAAGGCAAACTGGCTGGCTGCCATAGCATCTTTTTTATCCTGTTCGCTTTCGGTGATAATAGCCCGGAACGGGGAATTATTAAGATAAGGGTGCAGCTGCTGCATGGCATGTTCGGGAACAGCAATTGCCAGTGCAATGTTGGGATAGCAGATCGCCAACATGGAAATCGCCCTGGTAAATATTGGCATATGGCGATTTACCTCGCCAGCACGACTTCCTGGTAGCAGGCAGAAAAGCATTACGCTATCAGGAATGTCATATTTGCTGCGGAACGCTGCACCGTCACCTTTTTTATTTTCATAAACGACCGGATGTCCGACGAAAGTACAGTCAAGTCCGACTTTGGTAAAATATGGTGGTTCAAACGGTAAGAGTACCAGCATATGGTCGAATAGCTCGGCACATTTTTTTGCCCTCTGCGGTTTATATGCCCATACTGTCGGGGCGACATAATGCACAAACTTGGGCACAAGCTTGGTTTGGATATCAGTTTTGCGAAGTTTTGCTACCACGCGGAAACAAAATCCGGGCGAATCAATGGTAATTACCAGGTCAGGTTGTTTCAGGATAATATCAGTAACAGTTGAGTTGATATGGGTGATGCTCCTTAATATATAGGGAAGGATTTCAACAAATCCCATCATGGAAAGTTCGTGGTAAGGAAACAGACTGGTCATACCTTCTGCTTCCATCCTCTCGCCACCGATGCCATAAAATAATATTTTACGGTTTGGCGATTTTTCTGCTAACTGCGCACGCAAATTCTGCATAAGCCGCGCGCCAAGCAAATCGCCGGAGGCTTCACCGGCTATAAGGTAAATTACCAGCGGTTTTTCGTAATTTATTTCAGTGTTTATAATCTCATCCATATTTCACACCTACGACAAACAAGCCATATTCATCAGCTTTTTTTATCAGTTCATTTTTATCAATGAGCAGGCTGCTTTCTGCTTCTACGGCGACACCAACCATTCCCGCTGTGTAAAGATTCTCAATAGTTTGTACACCGATAGAAGGTAAGTCAACTTTTTCTTCTTGACCTGGCTTTTTTGCCTTTACTAAAATTCCGTTTTTCTGTTCTCGATTTTTTCTCTGTGCATAGCGCGCAACCATTGCATCGGTGCCGTCGCTTTCTTCGGTAGCAACTACCACAGAGTTTTCAACAATAACTGCTTGCCCAACATCTAATACCCCAAGATTCTTTGCTGCTGCCATACCGATCTTAATGTCTGCTTCGGCTTGTTTGTTGGGGGCAATTTTTCCAATTACTCCTTCTTCTGCAAGAAGATTATTAAGTATTGAATCAACTCCTACTACCTTGAAATTTTCGTCTTCAAAAAAAGCAGTGACTGCTTTTAGTAAGGCATTATCACCCATAAAAAATGCTTTTCCCAGTTTTTTAAGGAGTGCTGCGCCTGCTGCATCTGGGCGTAGCGACGTAAGGGAAGGGCGTTTAATGCCGCCAGCCATCACTATTTCCTGCACTCCGGCATTTCTTAAATGTTCGATCGCAACACCCACTGCGCCGATGCGTACTATAGCGTGCGGAACATTTTTTATTATTTCCTGATTGAAGCCATCTTCAAAAACCAGAACAAAGAATGGGCGGTTATTGTTTTTGCAGAACTCAATTATTTGTGCAGGTAGACTACCGCCACCCGCGATTATACCAAGAGTTTTCATGCAGCCTGCGGCGGGGTGTCACGACTTAAGGTTTTAGGAATGCAAAGGGAACGTGAGCCTTTATCATCCATAAAAGAAAGTATATCAAGTACGGCACTAACTTCACTATAAACCGTTCTTGCTTTGTCAGCACGTGCTGCCAGAGTTCCTTCCTCTTCTTCAAAAATCATCTTGTAAGCGTTGCGCAGGGCGTGGATAGTATCACGGTCAAACCCTCGGCGTTTCAAGCCAATCAGATTCAGACCGGCAAGATTTGCGCGCTCACCCATAACCGAGCCATAAGGAATTACATCATGCTCCACTCCTGACATGCCACCGATTACAGCATGAGATCCGATGCGAACGAACTGATGGATGGCGGCAAGCCCGCCAATAATGGAAAAATCGCCAACTTCCACATGTCCGGCAAGGGTTGCATTATTTGCGAGTATGACATTATTCCCAAGTTTACAGTCATGCGCGACATGTGAGCTGACCATGAACAGGCAGTTATTACCTACTTGCGTGAGCATGCCACCACCCTCAGTGCCAGGATTGATAGTTACATATTCGCGTATGACATTATTATTACCGATAGTAAGCTCTGACGGTTCACCATGATATTTGAGATCCTGCGGGGCAAAGCCGATTGAGGCGAAGGGGAATATCTGACAGTTCTCCCCGATGGTGGTATTGCCACTGATAGCAACATGCGATAGCAATCTGCTACCATCTCCGATGCTGACATTTCCATCAATAACGCAGTATGGACCAACCGAAACAGCTGTGCCGAGTTTTACGCTGTCTGCTATAATAGCTGTCGGGTGGATTTTTTGATTTTTCATTTTATTTCACGGTTAATTTACGATCATTGCACAGATTACAGCTTCAGCCACTTTTGCACCCTCAACAGTTGCTACGCAGGAAAATTTCCATACATTGCGCCTGCTTTGTTGCTTGTCCACGCGTACATGCAGACAGTCTCCAGGAACCACTACCTTTCGGAATTTGGCTTCATCTATCGACATAAAATAAACCAGCTTTCCTTCCGCTTCTTTGCCGAGAGTTTTTACCACCAATATTGCAGCGGTCTGCGCCATTGCCTCAATTATAAGCACGCCTGGCATGACTGGTTTGCCAGGGAAATGTCCGGTAAAAAACGGTTCGTTGATGGTTACGTTTTTCAGCCCCACTGCAAATTCACCAAGTTGCCATTCAATGATTCTGTCGATCATCAAAAACGGGTAGCGGTGCGGGATCATCTCCATAATCCGTTCGATGGGGATAATATCTTCTGAATGCTCTTTATTTGCTTCCATATTTACCTCGTAGCTCGTAAATCGTAATTCGTAATTCGTAGTTAGTAGTTAGTAAATAGTAGTTAGCAGTATCAAAGCTTTCTTACGAACTACGAATTACTATTTACTAATTACGTTTCTTAATCAACTTTCCTATCATAGCAGTTTGTCGGTGCCAATCAAGTATAGGAATGGCAGGAGAGCCACCATAAGTTGCACCAGCGGGTATATCCGTCATAGTACCAGACTGTGCCGCCAGTTTCGCGCCGTTACCGACAGTTGTATGACCGGAAAATCCAGCCTGTCCGCCAATCATAACGCCATCGCCGATGTGGGTGCTGCCGGCAATTCCGGTCTGGGCGGCTATCATAGTATAGCGACCGATCTGCACATTATGGCCAATTTGTACCAGATTGTCGATTTTGCTGTTGTCACCTATAGTTGTGTTGTGGCCGGCACCACGGTCAATACAGGTGCCAGAACCGATTTCTACGTTATTGCCGATTATAACGAGTCCAAGCTGAGGTACTTTGGTTATGCCTTTTTTCCCAGCAGCGAAACCAAAGCCATCTTGCCCGATATGTACGCCACGGTGGATAATAACATTGTTGCCGACAATGGAATGACTCAGGCTGCATAAACTGCCAATGCGTGTGTGTTCACCAATTTCCACGGATTTATCTATTACAGTATTTGCGCCAATCCAGCAACCATCACCGATTTTTACATTTTCAGAAATTACCGCGCCAGAGTCAATGCGAACATTTTTTCCGATGGATGCGCTTCTTGCAATTTGTGCCTGCGGTGAAATACCAGCTGCAAAATTTTCCTGCGGGTAGAATTTTTGAGCAGTAATTGCATAAGCATAGTAAGGTTCTTCAGTGATAAGAAGCTGCATTGTTTTTGGTGCGCGCGCTGCATATTTCTCGCGTACAAAACAAGCTCCGGCTTTGCTTACTTCAAGTGCTGAAAGATATTTGATGTTATCAAGAAAGCTGATTTCATCACTTCCAGCATTTTCCAAAGGAGCAACACCGGAAAATTTACGATCGTTAGACAAATCAATCGTTGCGCCGGTGATAGACGCAATCTCGCTTAGGAGAAATTCGCCAGATTTAGTAAAAAAGCGACTGTCAGGCATCCCAAACCCTATCTCTGCCATTCCATGCCAGTTCTGGTATTTTCTGTAATGACTGTTACTTCTTTTCAGGAGCTGAAAATTTTACTTCCAGCTTCGGAAGTTTCTTATTCAAACGCTCAAGAACGTCACTGGAAATATCAAGTTTGGTATCGGCAAAAAGAATCTGCGAGGTAGGGATCGCAATTGCAAAGCCTTTTTCCTTGGATATATCAGAGATAATATCAGTAACCACTTTCTGAATATCGTTAAGTGCTTGTTCGAAAGCACTATCGAGCATTACCTTTTTCGATTGCACGTCTTTCTGCACATCAGTTGCCTTGGCGCGGAAAGCACGGAGTTTTTCATCAAAAGCTGCTTTGGCAAGAACAGATTTTTGTTTTCCCAGTTCTTTATCTTCTTTCTGCAGAGCTTCCTCTTTTTTAGTGATGTCAGCCTGGAAGCTTTTTTGTTTGTTTTCCAGCTGTTCGCGCACGTTCCTTGCTGCAGTGGATTCTTTCATTACATATTGAATGTTGACAACGGCGATCGACTGTTTGGCGTCTTCAGCCAGAACCGGTGTGGAGAATGCAAATATGGCTGTGGCAAACAATGTGAGCGTTGTGTGTTTTAAAGTTGATGTTTTCATAAATAGTAATCCTTTCGTAAGTATCGAATATTTTTTTAAATTATGCTTTAGAAGCGTGTACCGAAGCTGAAGCGCATGGTCTCGGTCATATCTTCATCCTGTTTGGCAAAGGCATGAGCAAAATCCACGCGGATCGGACCAAACGGCGATGTCCACAGAACCCCCACGCCAGCCGAGGCACGGACGGCGTTATGCTGGGAAACACCAACGCTGCTATTATCAATTTTCCACAAGCTGCCGACATCGCTGAAGACTGCTCCGGAAACGCCAAGTTCTTCAGGAAGACCTAGCGGGAATTTAAGCTCGGCAGTACCAGTGTAATAAGCGTTCCCACCGAGGGCATCGCGGGTTGCCGTGTCACGCGGACCAATACCAGCATTGCGGAAACCACGTAAATCATCGCCACCGACAAAGAAGCGATCATTGATACGAACATCCCGACCGCCCATGCCGAAAATATAGCCGGAAGAGGCGATGAAACTGGTGCGCCATTTGGCGGTTATCGGATAGTAATAGCTGGCTTTGAGGTCATGTTTAAGGTAGCGTGAATCGCCGCCAAGACCTGCGAATTCCTGAGTAATACGCATATAATAACCGCTAGAAGGGTCAAGTTTGTTATTGCGGTCGTCATAGGCAAATGACTGGCTTATTGCAGAATTCACGTTAGTTCCCACCTGCTGCTTAATAAAGATGGAAGCTTCCGGTGTCACATCGGTTACATTATTTTCACGCAGTGTGTAATTGATGGAATGCTGGAGTTTTTCCTGCAAGGCGTAGCTGCTGCGTAGGTTAAAACCCTTGGTATCCATGTTATACGAGCTTTGCGCGAGGAAATCTTGCTTGGTGCGGTAAATATCAAAACCGGCGGCAATATCGCGGTTAAGGAAATATGGCTCGGTGAATCCGAGTTCTATCTGCTTACGTCTTGCTGCTAATGTCAGCCTGGTTCTAAGTTCTTGCCCACGCCCGAGCAAATTCTTTTCGCTGACACCGAAATCACCGAGTATACCGTCAGTGGTAGAAAATCCGGCACCGATGCTTACTTCGCCAGTTGATTTTTCTTTAACATCAACATTTACTACCGTTTTATCCGGCGCGCTGCCTTGTTCATTCTTTATGTCGACTTTTTCAAAAAATCCGAGATTATTCAAGCGTTGTTCGGAGCGTTGCAGTTTTGAATTATTATAAGCATCACCTTCGCTGACTCGGAACTCACGGCGTATTACTTCATCAAGAGTACGCACGTTGCCGGTTACATTAATACGCTCAACATATACTCTAGGACCAGGCTTGATAACATAAGTAAGGTTAGCAAGTTGTTTAGGCGTATCACGTTCCAGCTTCGGCTGGATGTCAACGAAAGCATAACCCAAATCCCCAAGACGTTTGGTCATGGCATCAATGGATTCTTCAACCTTGCCGGCGTTGTAAATTTTTCCGGATTTACTTGCGATCAGGTCACTGAAATCCGGTTTTTCACCATTTTTCAGTTCACTTGTTACCTTAACTTCACCAAACTTATACTGCACACCTTCTTCAACTACGAAAGTTATGTAAAAAGCATCTTTTTTGGGTGAGAGTTCAGCGTGTGCCGACTTAACCTGAAAATCAGCATAACCCTCGTTTATATAATAGCGGCGTAATAATTCCTGATCAAACTGCAGACGATCTGGATCGTATTTGTCGCTGTCGGAAAAGAATTTATACCAGCGCGTTTCTTCGGTTCGTACAGCTTTGCGTAGGTCGCTGTCGCTGAATTTTTTATTGCCCACGAAATTGATCTTTTCCACATGCGCGGTTGCACCTTCAGTAATTTCATAAACCAGATCTACACGGTTCTGATCCTGAGCGATGGTCTTTGGTTCAACAACGGCATTATAGCGACCGCTGCGCCGGTAAATATCGATGATACGTTTAACATCTGCCTGTAATTTATCGCGTGAATAAACCGAACGAGCTTTAAGCCCCATCTCTTTTTCCAGATCTTCAGTCTCAATCGTAGAATTTCCTTCAAAGGCAACCTTATTTACGATTGGGTTTTCAACTACGCGCACTACCAGCGCATTGCCTGATTTGAGAAGTTTTACGTCAGAAAAAAATCCGGTTGCGTATAGATTTTTAAGGCTGCCATCAATATCCGATTGCGTCAGTTGACTACCAGATCTTACTCCAAGATATGATAATATGGTGCTACTCTCAACTCTCTGGTTACCTTCTATACGTACTGCGCCGACACCGGCGATGGAAGATGGGCTTTCCGGAGCTGGTTTTGCTTCCTTGCTTGCAGGTTTCGCTGCGGCATTGGCAGGAACACCATAACTGTTTGCGAGCAACAAAGTCCATACAGCAGCAGATAAGATAGATCTATACCTTGGGCTGTTTTGCATTAAAATACGTCCTCTATTCTATAGATATTACGAGAAATCCTATTTGCAGATTTTGCATATTAATGATGCAAAACTAGTTTTAAATCAAGGAGAAAAAGTAAAGAGTAGTGAGTTATGAGTGCTGAGTGCTGAGTTGTTAGCGGTTAGAGACTAGCGGTTAGTATAAAGGAATTGGGCATTAGATCGATAATACGACTCCAAACTCATAACTCAGCACTCAGCACTCATAACTCAGCACTCAGCACTCATAACTCAGCACTCAAACTAACTTACTCAGGTCATTAAACAGTGTGAGCATCATAAGCATTGCCAGAAGGGCAAAACCTATACGGAAGCCATATTCCTGTATTTTCTGAGCGAGAGGTCGTCCCCTTACGGCTTCAATAGTGTAATAAACGAGATGCCCGCCATCAAGAACCGGTATTGGCAGTAGATTCATAAAGCCGAGATTGGCAGAGATAATCGCAATCAACCACAGCACGGTATGAGTATCTTTGCTGGCGGCTTGTCCTGATAGCTGCGCGATTCCAACCGGGCCTTTCAAATCATCGGCACTGCGCTCACCGCTAATCATCTGTCCCATAACTTTTACCGTTGATTCGCAGATCATATAGGTGCGGCGCACAGATTCCCCTACTGCCTTTATAATCCCGACATCAGAATATTTTATTTCGCCACTTTTTATACCAATAATCGGACGTTTTATTTTATTTCCCAGCCCATCGTCATCTTCAACTAATTTGGGTATAAGGTTGATTCGCATAATGTTGCCTGCGCGTTCAACATCCAGAGCAACGGTAGTCTCAAGATTGGTGGCTATAGAATAGGAAATATCATTGAAGCTGGATACTTTTTTATCGTCAATTGCAATAATACGGTCACCTTCCTGTAGTCCGGCTTCCATTGCTGCCGAGTTCGGCATTACCTTGCCTATTACCGGATCAACAGAAGGCAGGCCGTTGCTCATGATAAAATAAACGAATATTACAATGGTCAGCAGAAAATTAGCGACTGGGCCAGCTACAACAATCAGCATCTTTTTGTAAAGCGGTTTGAAGTGAAAAGATTTTTCACGTTCTTCCTGCGTCATGCCTGCCAGCAAGTTACCATCAGGTGTGCTGGCAGCAGAGGAGTCGCCAAACATTTTTACATAACCGCCAAGCGGTAGCAGTGAGAATTTCCAACGCGTTCCTGATTTGTCGTTCCAGCCGAATAGTTCTTTGCCAAAACCGATTGAGAATGTCTCAATTTTTACTCCGCAGAGTTTGGCGACAATGTAATGACCATATTCATGGATAAAAACAATTATGCTCAACACTATGATAAATGCTGCCAGCGTATGTCCTGTTGCATAAAGAGATTCGATCACTGTAAGTACTCCGTTGCGATTTTATTTTCTTATTTGTTTAACTCACTGGCGTTGCGACGGGCAAATGCGTCACATTCCAGCACATCATTTATAGTGTCAAGCGAGCCAGTATACGAAACATCCAGAGTTTTTTCAACTGTTTTAGCTATGTCAAGAAAGCCTATCCTTCCTTTCAGGAAATTATCCACGGCTATTTCATTGGCGGCGTTGAGGATTGTTGGAGCACATCCACCGCTGTGTAGGGCGGAACGTGCCAGGGAAATTGCCGGAAACCTGTTGCTGTCCGGTGCTTCAAAATTTAAATTTCCTATATCTTCCAGCCTGAGTTTGTTCACAGGCGCGGCGATTCTGTCAGGATAGGCGAGGGCGTTGGCTATAGGCGTACACATATCAGGCAGGCTCATCTGGGCAAGAACCGAACCGTCAACCATCTCCACCAGTGCGTGAATAATTGACTGCGGATGCACTAATATATGCAGTTGTTCCAGCTTTAAGGGAAACAGGTAATAGGCTTCGATTAGCTCCAGTCCCTTATTCATCATGGTTGCGGAATCAACGGAAATTTTCGCGCCCATATTCCAGTTGGGATGGCGGATAGCCTGCTCCACCGATACGTCCTGCATCTGTTCCAGAGTGAATGTACGGAAAGGGCCGCCGGATGCTGTGATGGTAACACGCTCAACACCGCTTATTCCCTCTCCCCTTGGGAGAGGACTAGGGTGAGGGCTGAAAGATGGTTGTTGTGAGTGATGACATTGCAGCAATTGAAAAATTGCATTATGTTCGGAATCAACTGGGATAATAGTTGCTCCGTGCTTCTCCACCGCGCGTTGCACCAGTTCGCCGGCACATACCAGACTTTCTTTATTGGCAAGGGCGATGATCTTTCCATTTTTTATGGCTGCGAGCGTCGGTTTAAGTCCGGCTGCACCGACAATCGCTGACATGGTGATATCAGCATCAAGACTTGCTGCTTCTATAACTGCTTCCTCGCCGCAAGTTATTTCCACACCAGTGCCACTTAGCAGGCTTTTTAATTCCTGATAAAATGCGGGATTGGCAATAACTGCTAATTGCGGCTTAAATTCTTTGGTCTGCTTTGCCAAAAGCTCAACATTATCGCGGGCAACCAGAGCTTTCAGCGAGAATTTTTCCGGATGAAGTTTGATACATTTAAGGGTGTTTTGTCCGATTGTGCCGGTAGAACCGAGAATGGTTACAGTTTTTCTCACATTTATGCTCGGCTGAGGCTGAATATACAAACGAACATGGCAAACAAGGGAACTGAGAACATCAGTCCGTCCACGCGGTCAAGCAATCCGCCATGCCCGGGGATAAGCGTACTGCTGTCTTTTACTCCAGCGCGACGTTTTATCCATGATTCAAATAAGTCTCCTGCCTGAGCGGCAACTGCTAGCACAATGCCAAAAATTATAGAGCTTAATACTGTTGTTGGGTAAGGGGAGAAAAGATGGCATAAACCACCAGTGATTCCGGCAGCTACCATTCCCCCTCCAAGTCCTGCCCAGGTTTTGTTCGGGCTTAAGCTTGGCGCAAGTTTCGGTCCGCCAATTATGCGCCCGGAGAAATAAGCCCCAATGTCAGTTGCCCATACGCAAAACAGAATATACAGTACAATATATAACCCAGCATTTTCTATATTTTCGATTTGCAGGTTACGCATCCACACAATTGATGCGCAGGGAACAGCAACATAAAATAATCCGGCAACGCCCCACATGGAATCTTCATTTTTTGTCAGATGATCCCATTCACGCAGCATTTGCAAAGCGGCTAAGAAAACAATAAAAGCAAAAGGAAAGCTGCCTACCCACAACAATATAAGAACTAGCGTGGCAAGAACCGCTCCGGAAATTACGCGCACACCAAGCCCTGCCCATTTTTCCTTATCAAGCAGTGCTGATTTGATTCGGGTTAAAAAATCAACCTTGCCATTAATGTTATGTTCCAGATGTTCCATAGCGTCTTTCCCGTTTCGAAAAATCGTTTAATGCTGCGTTAAGATCACTTACATCAAAATCCGGCCATAAGGTATCAGAAAAATAAAATTCAGTATAAGCTGATTGCCAGAGCAGGAAGTTAGAGAGGCGTTTCTCGCCACCAGTGCGGATTAACAGGTCTGGTTCCGGCAGTCCTTGTGTGTACAGGTTTGCGGAGAATAATTCTTCGGTGATCTGCTCGGGACTGATTTTCCCGGCGATTGCCTGTCTGGTTATTTCCTGTGCAGCCTGCACAATTTCCTGCCTGCTGCCGTAGCTCAGCGCGACGGTTAGGTGAAATTTAGTGTTATTTTTGGTCAGGTCAGTGGCAAATTCCAGTTGTTTGCATATTTCTGTATCCAGTTTTGAAAGATCGCCAATAAAGCGCAGCTTGGTGTTTTTTTCATGCAATGTTTCTAGATCCTGATGCAGATAATGCTGCAAAAGCTGCATTAAATCGCTTATTTCATCATTGGAACGTTTCCAGTTTTCTGAAGAAAATGCATAAACTGTAAGATAATTAATCCCTGCTTTGCTGCAGTTATCCAAGGTACGGCGTAGCGCATCAGCACCTTTTTTATGACCGGCGGTGCGGGGAAGACCTCGCGCCTTTGCCCATCTGCCATTGCCGTCCATGATAATGGCAAGATGAGTTGGTAGGGATTCGGGATTCGGGATTCGGGATTCGGGCATACTAACATTCACTATCTTCATAATTACTTCTCTAACCCCCGAAGCTCTAATCCCGAATCACGAGCCTCTAATTCCCTAGAATTTCTTTTTCTTTCACTGCCTGCGCATCGTCAATTTTCTTGATGAATTCGTCAGTCAATTTCTGGATAACTTCACTTTGTCTGGTGTGTTCGTCTTTGGAAATATTGCCGTCTTTTTCTTGCTTTTTGAGGCTATCCATACCTTCGCGACGTACGTTACGCACGGCGACCTTGGCATTTTCGCTATACTTTCCCGCAACTTTAGTAAGTTCAACGCGGCGTTCCTGCGAAAGCGGAGGAATCGGCACGCGCACCAACTGACCGTCAGCAGCGGCATTAAGACCAAGACCGGCAGAATTAATTGCCTTCTCCACGGCTTTCACCGTGCCTTTATCCCAAACCTGAACGGAAAGCAGGTGCGGTTCTGGAATGCTGATATTCGCCACTTGGTTAAGCGGCACCATACTGCCATAAGCTTCCACCTGGATATGTTCAAGTAGGCTGGCATTGGCGCGTCCGGTGCGTAGCCCACCGAATTCGGTATGCAGAGATTTCAGTGCGCCTTCCATACGGCGACGGAGTTCGTTAATATCAGCGGTCATAAATCCTCGGTTATTTCTTATCGGTTATTAAAGTAAATTTTCCTTGTCCACACAGGGCTTTAACAAAATTTCCTTCATCATGTATGGAAAACACCATAATTGGAATTTGATTTTCACGGGCAAGCGAAATAGCCGATTGATCCATGACTTTCAAATCGCGCACCAAAACCTCGTGATAGGTGAGGCGGTCAAAATGTTTGGCTTTCTTATCTTTGCGCGGGTCAGCGGAATATACACCGTCAACTTGCGTGCCTTTAAGCAGCAGGTCACAGCCCATTTCATTGGCGCGGAGTGCCGCCGCCGTATCAGTAGTAAAGTAAGGATTTCCGGTGCCGGCGGCAAAAATTACCACCCGCCCACGCTGCATGTGGCGTTCGGCGCGGCGGCGGATATAGGGTTCACAAACCTGCATCATATTGATAGCGGAAAGAACCCGCGTATCAACTCCCATGCGCTCGAGCGTATTTTGAATGGCAAGGGCATTCAGCACCGTGGCGAGCATGCCCATATAATCGGCACTGGCGCGTTCCATACCATTAGCCGCGCCCTGTATGCCACGGAAAATATTGCCACCACCAACCACCAGGCAAACTTCAACCCCGACCGTAAGCGCGCTTTTAACGTCGCGACAGATGCGCTCGATGGTTTCCTGATCCTGCCCATATTGCTGGTTGCCCATCAGGGCTTCGCCGGAAATTTTCAGCAGAACGCGCTTATATAGCGGTTTTGCTGCCTTTTTCGCGCTAACATTACTGGTAGATTTTTTGTTTAATTTGCTCATGGCGTACACTAATAGTACGCTTTGCCAACTGTTGCAATTTGAATTTTGCGTATGGGTGCTAACTAATATCTGTGGTTTGAAGGCAGTAAACTTTTGAAAATATTAGTAAAGCTAGATTTTTCAAAATGCGGCAACAGTTTTTCTGGCTGTCCGGTTACCATAAAGTTGATTCTGTTCGGATCATCATTTTCCAGTATTTCTACTTTTCCGTCATTACCAAAGGTAGAGTTTAGATTTTTTATTAATTTGGTTGTATTTTTCATGTCAGCATTTCTATTATGAATGCTGACAGTTGCGTGGAATTTATATTCTGGTGTCTGGGTTGCAGTGTAAGTTATTGTTACCTGTCTTGTTGCTTCAGGAAAGGCTAACACAAGTTTTTTCCCAAGTTCAAATTCAACTTTTTCTGCATCAGAAGAAAGAGAGTCTCTCCATGTTGTTTCCAGCTTCTTATTTTCTTCTATATCTTTTTTTACCGATTCAATTGCTTTATCCAGCCCCGCATTGACCGACTTATAATTGCTTTGATGGTTAAAAAGAATCGCGATATTATCATTGTCAGCTGTTATTCTCAGAAATTGGCTAAGAATCTGCGCCGGAATTGAGGGGTTATTAATTTCATCCTCTGTTTTTTTTAAATTGTGGTCATCTATGAAATAGCCAACCTTAAGCTTATTCAAAAACTTGACGGTGGCAGATTTTCCATTTTCGTCATTGTAAAAACCTATCATAATGTCATTGCTACCTAATCTTGCTAAACGTGCTTTATTTTGACCACCATTTGCATTAGTGCTAATTAGAGATAATAATTCCCGTAGCTTTATCTCTATTTGGGCATCAGGATTTATTGTTTTGCTGGATTGTTGCATGATTTTTTGTTCATCTATTTAATGAGTTTCTAGTTCTGGATGCAGTCTTATCCGTTGACTCCAGCGTCATGCGTTTTACAAAGCTTTCAGGACTTTCTCTTTCGCTTGGTGCTTCAGTGGAAAAGGCTCTATTTATGGCTCTCTCTAAATTATTTATAACTATATCATCAGATAATTTTGGCTTAAAAACCACATGAAACAGGTTGTCCTGTATTTTGGTTTCTAAATCAAAATTTGTTAAATAAAGCTTAGTTCCATTTTTTAGCTGGCTAATATCTATCTTAGGGTCAGCTTTATCCAAAAATCCACCACTGATGATTTTTTTCAAAAAGCTTATAGCTTCATCTTTCCCATTACCAGTTGGTAAATATCTCATAACAAATTCATCATTGCCAGAATATTCCAAGTCTTTATAGTATGATTTCATATAACCATGACATTGATTCATACTTTTTAATTTTTCTAATTGATTTATTATTTGCATTTTTTCGCATGATAAATCTGACTGTATCAGTGAGTCTTCCTCTTTTACAAGTGTTGCAGGCTTTGTACAGCTCGCGCCATTTTCTCTTTGGACAAGCTCAACAGAGTTAATCAGATGCGTATATAACTCTTGCGGGTTTAATCTGGGGTTAAAAGTAATATTAATATTTTTCTTCTGAGGGTCATATCTTAAAGTTAAATCGCATTTTCCTCCATTAACTTCCACTCCCTGATTTATAACTTCCTCATTTACCAAGTTATACTCTTTATCTACAATAATCCCTGTTTTTTTGAAGTTATCGAGTAAATTGTTTATTATTTCCCAGCCTTTGAAAAAAGTAGCAGGAAATAATTCTATGGTTAAGCTGTCTTTGTTATAAGTAACAGAACCTATATTTATTCCAGCTGGTTGTTCACCATCCAACTCTTTAAGCAGGGTTTTTAAAGTTTCAGCTATTTTAGTGTGATAATTTTCCATTTAAATATGCCAATTCTGTTTTTATTAGAGATAGGTTTATCATATATGTTGTCTATCTAAACAAAAGTTAAGATTGTGTGACAGTTTTTTTTATGGCTTCTTCTCAGGCAAGCTATTGATAAATAAAAAAGCTCCTCGTGTTTAGGCGAGGAGCTTTTTATCCAATCCGGATTAATCTTAGATTTAAGCAGCAGCACCGGCAGCAGCAGCGACTTCAGCAGCAAAGTCTGACTGGGCTTTTTCGATGCCTTCGCCGAGGCGGTAGCTGATAAACTTAGCTATTTTCACTGGCGCGCCAATATCTTTAGCTGCCGATTCAACAGCCTGTGAAATTTTGCTTTTGCCATCAATAACAAAAACCTGTTCTTCAAGCACGCTTTCTTCAAAGAAACGCTCAACTTTAATCTGTTTCAGTTTCTGTTTGATTGCAGCGTCATCGCCATAAGAGCGGATTTTTTTCAGCATATACGCTGCTTCTCCAAAAAATACATCGAGAAGTTTTTTGGTCTTATCGGCATTCTGTTTTTCTTTGCGGTCTTCGCTTTTGCTCTGCGTGTCATAATCAGCAAGCAGCTCGTCAACATTTGGAACAGTCTGCGAAAGTTCAGCCAGTTTATCTTCCAGAATTTTTTCCGAGAAGGAACGTTCACCGCTCATTTTTTCCTTGTATTTAGCTACAGAGCTTTCAAAAACTTTGTATTTGTCAAAGAATTTAGCTACTTGTTCAGTTGCTGCGTCTTCTTCGCGCTTGATGTCTTTTTCGGTAACATTAGCTTTGCTTTGGTAGCTTGGATTAGAAGCAGCAATGTGCATAGCCAGCTGTTTGCCGAAGGCTTCCAGTTTTCCTGCATCGCCATCGGATTCAAGCCCGACCAGCACTGCAATTTTTCCCATTCCGGCGGAAATAGCATTATGGACATAAGTTGCAACAACACCCTTGCTTACAGACAAAGTTGCGCTGCGGCGAAGGGTCATATTTTCACCAATAGTTGCGATCGCCGAGGTAATATCGGCAGCTACAGATCCACGCAATTTTTCAACATCATCGCCTTCGGCAAGGGCGAGTTTAGCGATTTTAGAAGTGAGAGCCTGAAATTGTTCATTGCGGGCAACGAAATCGGTTTCCGAATTCAGTTCAACCACTGCGCCTTTGCTTCCTGACGAAGCAACAGCAACCAGACCTTCTGCCGCCACGCGGTCAGATTTTTTGGCGGCTGCGGACAGACCTTTTTTCTTCAGCCAGTTCATGGCTTCTTCCATATTACCAGCATTTTCAGTTAATGCTTTGCGGCAATCAAGCATGCCTGCGCCTGTTGCTTCGCGGAGATTTTTAATCATTTCTGCGGTTACTTGTGTCATTTTTTTGTTCCTTTTTGGTTTGTGTTTAGTTCAAGTAGTGGGCAGAGGTCGGAGGTCAATTTACTGACCTCTGAACCCTGACCTCTGAACCCCTAAACTACTTCTTTCCAGGTGCCTTTTTAACCATAACGGTTGGTGCTTTTTTAGGAGCAGGAGCTTCTGTTTTGCGCCCACCGCGACCGGATTTTTTGCCTCTTTCAGCATTATCAGCTTCATCTTTACCCTCAGATGCTAAATCAAGTTCCGCTGGTGAAATGATTGCTTCAACATTTTCCGACGCGCCAATATCGCGACCGGATTTAGTAATGCTTGCCTGAATTCCGCCGAGAACAGCATCGGAAATCAAACGGCAATACATGCGAATCGCACGGGTCGAATCATCATTGCCCGGAATCGGATAGGTGATACCGTCAGGTGTGCAGTTGCTATCAAGTATGGCTACGATAGGTATTCCCAGCTTCTGCGCTTCCTTAATGGCAAGATCTTCCTTGTTGGTGTCGATGATAAAAATCAAATCAGGACGACCACCCATATCTTTAATGCCACCCAGTGAGCTTTCCAGCTTGTCGCGGTGACGGCTCATAGAAAGCAATTCTTTCTTGGTAAAGCCGTTATCCGGTTTAGAAAGTTGCTCTTCAAGTTTGCGTAAAGTCCTGATGGAAACCTGAATGGTGCTCCAGTTAGTGAGTAAACCGCCCAGCCAACGTTCATTGATATAATATTGTCCGCAACGTTTTGCTGCTTCAGCTACATGCTCGGTTGCTTGGCGTTTAGTGCCGACAAACAAAACACGACCGTTCTGCGCGGTTACGTCACGCACAGCGGTGAGTGCTTTATGCAGAAGCGGCACAGTCTTGCCGAGATCTATAATATGAATATCGTTGCGTGTACCAAAAATAAATGGTGCCATGCGCGGATTCCAACGCTTGGTTTTATGACCGAAATGAACGCCAGCTTCGATAAGCTCGCGCATGTTAAATGCGGGTAGAGACATAATAAAATCCTTTTTTCCAGTTAAACCTCGGCTGTGTGTTGTGACTCCTCATATATATATATAGTATATAAGGACACTGGATGGTATCCGGCGCACCGCGCCAAAACCGTCACACAACCTGTGAATTTCCTCTCATAATTAAGAAGAGCTGGCTGTTTACAATAGATTGTGAGGATTTGCAAGGGAAAAGTAAGCCAGGGATTAGGCATTGGGCATTAGGGGTTAGGGAAGAATCTTTACTTATAAATCAATAGCAAAGATTTCTAGCTTTGCTCGAAATGACACTCTAATCCCTAATGCCTAAAGCCCAATCCCTAATGCCTATTTACTCAGCAACTAATCTTGGTGACTCTGATTCCTGCCGCCTTTTCAGGATACTTTCTCGCCAATCCCCTGGTTTAGTTGAAGATTTTATCAGCTTATCTATTGAAGTTTCTTTTGTTTTTGGTGAGCTTTCCAGTTTTTTCTGTGCCTCAACCACCTCAGATTTAATGACAGGCGCAGGTTTAGGCGGTTTGCCCTGTTTCATATCGGCAATGCTTTCATTAACCCAGTCAGCCCGTTCCTGCGATATGATGTTGGCGGCGACATATTTAGGCAAGCGTTCCTGCAGGGCTGTCCAATATGCATCCTGTTTTTCTTTTATTTTATCTGCCTTTCCGACATTGCCTATTTTACCTATAATACCGTTGACCTTGTCAAACATCACTGAAGCCGGGTTAAGTCCCATATCGATTAACAGAACCTCAAGCCCTGCGCCGGTAAATACCTGTTTCATAGTATCGGTTGCTTCGGCGCGCTTGTCTTTAGGGATGCCGCCTTCCTGCCAGTAATGGTCGCGCACTTCATGCACAGCATCGGTGAATTGTTTGATATGCTTTGCGGTAAGCTGTTCTTTGAAAATAGGCCCTAAAATGCTGTAAGCGATATATTCGATTTTTTCTGGGTCTTTGGCGGGGTTTCCCACGGCATAATTGGCAAGGTAATAAGCACCTTCTTTTAAGCGTAGATAAGAATCGGTGGTCGCTCCGGAGATTATTTTATTCAGACCGCCAACAGTGGTGTTGCGATCCTGCATGCTGGTGATGCCACCAACCATATTTATACTGTAATTAAATCCTGGGAGTGGTATTAGAAAAAGACCGGCTGCCGAGCCAAATCCGCCGGAAATAGCAGAAAGAACGCTCCAATTGTCACTTTGCATTTTAGAAATGTGCGCGAGATAGTCTTCAAGAAAAATCGGATTTTTATCTTTTTCTTTGGATTTTTTATAAACCATGTCGGTGGCAAGTTTTATTCCCAACATACCGCCAAGCGTATATACCGTCGCATGTGCATATCTTATGAATTTATTGCGTGGGGTTATGTCTCCTGGTTCATAGCCTTTTATAATTCCGTTAAATGGTTTCAGAAAAGCTGGAACATTCGTTATTTTTTTTCCGCTGAGACTATATCCGGTCACGATGTTGGCAATAGTTCCAGCAGTTATAAGACCGGCAGTAAGCCCTGCTGCAGCAGAAAACCTGGTTTTTGGTGCATTAGAAAGAGCCGCATTGCCAATCCATTCGAGAAATTTAGGTGGAGGGGTTCCCATACCTTTGTGCGGCTTCTCATGCATTGCCATTGCTTCATAGACATATTCAGCGGCACTTTTCCCGTTAACATCCGGGCTTGCATGCTCTATCTCCGAACCACCTGCAACCGGAACCGGTTTTCGGTTGTGAGTCTGAGGGAATATGTTGCTTGCCTCCATATCCTAACCTCTCCCCAGTATAGGGTTTGCTGCATTGCGTTCCTGTTGCCTGATATATTCTTCAGTTCGTGCTGCACTAGATCCTTTTCCTATGCCTGTAAGTTTTGTAAAGCCCTCATTCAAACTTCTTGACCATGGAATAGCATTGCCAAGTATGGCACTGCTGAAATTATATCCCAGTTTCTCGCGCACGAATTTCTCAATACCGTGATATTCTGTTTTTCCTTGGCTGTTAATAGTTGGTTTGATAATTCCTAAGTGATTTTTAATTTCCTTACTAACAGCACCAATAAGTTTTTCGCCACGCAGACCTGACTTGTGTTGTTTATCATATATTCCCTGAACAGTTTTATGGATTATATCAATAGCCTTTTCTTTTTCTCCGGGAACATTTAGAACCTTACCGAAGTTTGGCTCTAAGGATTGTTCTACAAAAATTTTTGACCAATCTCTGCTGATTTTCCCGCCAGAGTTAATGGCAGATTTTACGTAAAAAACTATCTTATCCATGCGTTCACCCAAGGCTCTTTCCGAATTTAAATTCCCCCCGATTGAGTTGGTAAGATTAATTTTTGCGGCATTGGCGGCAGCAAAGCGTCCGCTAATACCTAGACTAAATAATATTGGAATTGCGGAAGAAGCACCGGCACCAGCGGTAGCGGCGGCAAGCCAAGTATATATACCAGATTGCCCGAATTGCGTCGCGGTATCTGCCTCATGAAAGCCTACCGCTTCCCCATTTTTCATCTTACGCATTGTTTCCTTAAAAGCGGCTGACCGTCCGTTAAGTTGGAATATCAGTGCGCTTCCTGCCATGGTGCCGGCGGCAGCGGTAAATGCGGGAATAGTTTGGTGCAGCAATTTCTTCCATTTTTCGCTAGATTCTTCAGAGTGTGGATTCCATTCAATTTTGTGATATATAGGGCGCAAAATTAAAGGAACATCTTCGCGCTTAACCTCAACGAATTCGCCCTCGCTGGTTTGGTTTTTGGCAAATAATGCATCGCGTACTTTGTCGCCACCCACCCATCCAAAATACATTCCGGCTATGGAAGAAAGGCGGTGTTGCGCTGGTACGGTCTGTTGTGCATGACCATTGCGCGAAATAAAGCTACCGACATACTCGCCGGTTGCCTTGACTCCGTCCACTATTTTGCTTTGCCAGCCCATGTTGTTTTTGGTCTCAAATTTTTACACAATATTCCACCTTTTAAAATATCACGCGGAAGCCACTGGCTCAATAGCATATCGCTTGCAAAACAAAAGTTTAACACAACTGTCATAAAGGGGATTTTTATCCCCTAAAAACCGTTAATTATTACGCCACTGTAACAAAAGATTCACAAAAATCGGAGTGGATTTAGTAGCGTCCAGTTTGGAGGCGTGGTATAAATAAACTATGATGGTAAAAGTGTGGGTTTTTCTGGGTTTTTACCGTCATTTTATGGGATAATATGGGAATTTATGGTAGCGTGTAAAATTTGAGAAAATATGGATAAGCTGTTGTCTGATAAAGATAAAGACAATGAAGTTGGCAAAAAAGACGGTATTTCTACCGCGTCGCCAGCAACGGCTTCTGCTACGCCTGATTCCAGTGTATTAAAAACAACTACTAGTGACTATAGCCCTGAATTATCATATAAAAACTGGGAAGATGCAGAAAAAAATCTGCGTTGGGATTCCACGCCACAGGGCAGAGCAGCTATCCGCCTGTTTTCCCGTGGTGTTTTGGGTTCTGTTGGCTTTGCGCTTGGCAGTTGGTATGTAGGTCGTGGTGGTGCCATGAGTGGCTATTCAGCCAACATGAAACTATCTGAGATAAAATCATCTAAACCTCTGCAATATATTGCTAAATCAATTGATACTTTTGTCGGAAAACCGATAACATTTATCGCCAAATCATTTGGAAAAACTGAGGCGCAAGCTGCAAATCTTGTAAATTTCCGCCCTACCAATAATGGCGGAAGGTCTCTTGGGCATGAAGCCGTTGTTGTTACGTTCGATTTCTTCTGCGCCAGTGTATTTGATGCGTTTGGGCGCGACATAGCTAACATTATGGATTCCAAGGTAAAGCATGATTGGAAAGATGAAAATGGCAAAATAGATTACAAAAAAGCTTTTAAAGAAGCGGGAAAATCGGCGTGGCGTTATGTAAGCTATAACGGTGGCGAAGATTGGGCAGTATCAGTGCCTTATTCTTTTTACTTACGCGCACAGCGCAATTTTATAAATAAACACAGCCCTGGTTTTGGTTATGATTCCGATCTTGCCCGTAATGGCGGCAGTTTTAAAATCGATAAAGACGGCAAGGTAACCGGCAATTACAATCTGGAAGGCATGCTTGACCTGCAAGGACGCTTTACGGTGTATAATATCGGCACGCTGATGTATCGTGAGGTATATAACCATATCGCCAACAAAATTCATGGTCTCAATACCACGCTTTATGGCAGTGCTTCGGAAAAGCAAGATAAAAAACAAACTATAGGCGAAAAGATTAGCGAGCCATTTAAATGGGTTGTGCGCTCAATTATAAAAGGCGGGATTTATATGACTCCTGCCGTGCCTTTTTTCCATGTGTTCCGTACCCCGCAAACCACCTATAGGGGGCTGCTTATTAATCCAGAGGCTAACACTGCTATAAATCCTCCCGCTGGGTTTGATCATTATAAACAAAATGTAGGTAATCCGGTTATTAATACTATCGGTCGTGGGCAAAACAAAATTCGTGGTTGGTTTAGCGATTCTGCCGTGGGCAAATTTGGATTAGATAGGCAAGATACTAACACCTATATTAATTCGGCAATGTCCTATACTCCATATATGTATGCCAAAGGTGAAGCGGCAAGGTTATGGGATGATGGGCGGATGGATGCTTCGCTGGAGCGCATGATTGATGGTGCAGCTAAACTAAATGCCAAAGAGTTTAAAGCCGGAGCATCGGAAGTATGGCATTCAATACTTAAAAAGCCGTTCGCCGATGAAAAACGTGAAGCATACGCGCTCAAACGTATCCGTGAAGATGAATCCCCAGCCGACAACTTGACCAAAGAACAGGCGCGGTTGGATCAGATACATGACATTTCCCAGTCGCCACTGTCATGGAAGGAAAGAGTAGTGCAAGGTCGTCCTTCGGAGAAAGATGAAGATAAGGAAAAATTTGATAAACATTTTGGCAAGCAATACAGCTACGCCGATCAGGAAGCTATGCGCAAAGCTCTTGTCGAGTTGCAGCCACTCACCAACTCAATTCATTAGATTATTCCGCTTTAAAAGCCTGCAAACCGGTTATCGCCCTGCCAATAATCAGGGCGTGAATGTCGTGAGTGCCTTCATAAGTATTCACGCTCTCTAAATTCATAACGTGGCGGATGACATGATATTCATCTGATATGCCATTGCCTCCATGCATATCGCGTGACACGCGGGCAATATCCAGTGCTTTACCCGCCGAGTTACGTTTTATAACCGAAATCATTTCGGGTACAGATTTATTTTCATCCATCAACCTTCCCACCCGCAGGCAAGCCTGCAAACCAAGCGCAATGTCGGTTAGCATATCAGCCATCTTTTTCTGGATAAGCTGATTTATCGCCAGAGGTTTACCAAACTGAACTCTCTCCAGCGTATAACGCCGTGCGGCTTCAAAACAAAATTCAGCAGCCCCCAGTGCACCCCAGCCAATGCCATAACGCGCTTTATTCAAGCAGGAAAACGGTGATTTTATCCCGCCACTTTCGGGAAGGATATTTTCCTCCGGCACCAACACATCTTCCATAACGATGCTACCAGTTACCGAAGCGCGCAGGGAAAATTTGCCTTCAATTTTTGGCGCGGAAAGACCTTTCATGTCTTTATCAAGGATAAAACCTTTAATAGTACCGTCAGGAATTTTGCTATCGCCGAAAACCTTAGCCCAAACCACAAACACATCGGCAACTGGCGAATTGGTTATCCAGTTTTTCGCGCCACTCAATATATATCCGCCAGCCACTTTTTTAGCGCGGGTTTCCATGCTAGACGGGTCAGAACCATGATTAGGCTCGGTAAGCCCGAAACAACCAATCAATTCGCCACTTGCCAGTTTGGGTAGGTATTTTTCTTTCTGTGCCTCACTGCCAAAGCTATAAATCGGGTGCATAACCAGGCTGGATTGCACCGAAAGAGCCGAACGATAACCAGAGTCAACCCACTCGATCTCTTTGCATATCAGGCCAGAGGCGACATTGCTAACCCCCGCACAACCATAACCTTTGATGGTTGCACCAAATAATCCAAGCTCACCCATCTCACGCATGATCTCAATATCAAAACGTTCATGGCGATTGGCTTCCAGCACCCGCGGCATAAGCTTGTCACGGGCATAAGAACGCGCTGATTGCTGCACCATGCGCTCTTCATCAGAAAGCTGCTCGGAAAGTAAAAAAGGATCTTCGTAGGAAAAAGTCATGCGCGGATTATAGAGGAAGGAAAAATAGAAATACAATCAATTTATGACTTATAGTCATTTTGTAACTTCTGGGGCTGAATATAAAACCATAGTCATTCCACCGGATGAGCAGAGTAAGCTTATTGAAGAGGCGATGAAGAATGCGCAGCGCACTACCGAGCTTGCTATAGACGAACATTGGAAAGAGTTTTTGTCACAGATGCGCGATAAGGTAGGCGTGGAAAATATCACGCTGGACGAGCCATATCTCAAATTCGAGATTGTAAAAAACACGCTGGAATTTTTGAAGAAACTGGAAAAATTAGAGTCTCGTTTTACTACCTTACCGCAGGTTGATAAAGGCGAATTTGTCATGAACCTGAATGCCACAGAAAATCGCCATGTGATGTCTGTGAAGCAGAATATGGATGAACAACGCCAGCAGGAATTTGGCATAAAGAAATATGTATGGCGCACGGCGATGGATGATCGCGTCCGCCCTGAACATGCTGCCAATGAGGGCAAAGTATTTGAGTGGAAAGATGGTGACGGACCAGGCACAGAAGAAAATTGCCGCTGCTCGGCAGAGCCGTTTCCTGATGAAAACGGTGAACCTGTTGATCATTCATTAAGAGACAAAATATTGGATATTACATTGCTGCTTGCTTCCTTAATACCACAGGGAAGAGTGGCAAAGATAGGTATTGCAATTGTAGGAAAATTAGGAAAAATTGGTGAGAGGATAATAAATAAGGTGGGTGGAAATAAGCCACCATTGCCAAAACCATCTGAAAAACCTGCGGAGAAGCCTAAACCCGATATCACTAAACGTCCTAAAGGAATCCCAAAAAATTGGGAGACAAAACCTACTAAAAATGGTGATGGGGTAGTATACACTGATCCAAAAAATCATGGAACTTATATTAAAGTTCAGAAGGGAAATCCGCAAAGTTCTAATCCAGGGCAAAGATATGATAATGTTCGAGTTCAAAAGGATGGACAGTCTTATGATGTGAATGGTAATAAAGTTCCACAGAAATCTCAGGAATCACACATACCAATTGAGGATTTTAAAATTAATGAGGGATTTTTTTAATGAAAATATATAAAACCAATATAATTAAGGGATTAGAAGATTTGGCAAGTTACCATTTCCAGAAAATCGCTTGGTTTGAGAATGACCAAGGGCTTTCATCTTCTTTCAGTGAGGATGTAGAAGCGGTTTTTATGGATACTGGATTAGAAGACGCACTCGATGCTAATGAAATTGTCTTTGGAAAAGAGGTTGATGAAGCGTTACGCGATTTAGATAAGACAGTTGATGGTATTGGCTATCATCGCGATGAACGCGAACTTATAAATTCACCAGAAATGCGGATTGTTCGTGTAAAAGCTGCCAAAGTGCTTGAGTTAATTAAAGCTAGTGATGGCAGAGAGAGTACTGTTGAGATCATCGAATAGCCGCGGTCAAAAATTGATAATATGATCTTGTCCCATATTTGATTTGAACAAGGTTATATTTAATTGTAAACTGTTCCATCGAGAAAAATTGGGAGCAGTAAATGCGGTTACAAAAATTCTTATCATTGGCAGTCATATTCCTACTTGCTTCTTGTGGGCCTCCGCAGCCTGAATACCGCACCGATATAGAACTGGTTGCACCACGCACGGAAAGCGGTCGCTATTGCGCTAATAACTGCCTGTCAGCGCAACAAATGTGCTATCATTCATGCTCTGCACAACAACAAAATTGCGCGCAGATGAACGCCATACAGGAACAAAATAACCGTCTGCAAGCCAAAATTGATTATGATGATTATGTACGTGAACGCACAAGGCAGGGGAAAGAAATCAAGCGCAATATATCAAGTTTCAGACACCATAATGGCGTAGATTGTGATGATAGCGAATGCAAAATACAATGCGATGGCAGCTTCAATATTTGCTACGGTAATTGCGGTGGAAAAGTTATTCCGCACACTCGCTGCGTTGCCAACTGCAACTTAGCTCCACAGAATTATATCAAACAACCAGATTTAGGATAGTTCCGCGATCCCAGAACACGCCTTTGCGTAGCGCATCGACCGCGCTGCGGATCATGGTCTGCAATGATTCAGGTGCAGGGATGTTATTGACATCTGCTTTTGCGGGAACGATAATGCGCTCGTTTTCAGATGCCGATTCCCGCCGACCAGCTGATGATTTACCAGCACCACCAGATTGAATATTAATGCGGTTGGGATTGATGTTTATGACCATGTGTGACTCCAATTTGGAATGAGCAGAGCGTAACTATGCCACTTACTGTTTATATTTTCTACTGTTTTTTAACTACACCTAATTGTGTGAAGGATACCTTATGAAACGTTTTATAAAATGGATTTTTATACTTGCTCTTTTGCTGGTTACTGCGTTGGTCGCCGCGCCGTTTTTCATTCCGCTTGATAATGTAAAAAAAATAGCCAGTGAAAAAATAAAAGAAATGACTGGGCGCGATTTGATAATCGCTGGCGACATAAAAGCCAGCATGTGGCCTAATATAGGGGTTACGCTGAAGCAGGTGAGCTTATCTAACCCTGAGGGTTACAGCAGCAAAAATATGGCGGAGATCGGCGACATAACCATTGCGGTGGCATTAATGCCGTTGTTGCAGAAAGAAGTGCAGGTAAAAGAATTCATTATAAATAAGCCAATAATTCATTTGGAGATAAACAAGCAAGGTGTGGCTAACTGGGAATTTCAATCACAAAAAACCGAAAAGACAGAAAGTGCAGACGCACCTGTTGCTTCCTCAACGAAAGATACTAACGCGCCACTTCCTTCTCTTGGTAAAATAGTAATTAACGATGGAAATTTCACCTATAGTGATTTGCAAACTGGTAAGAAATATAATGTGAGTGATGCCAGTCTTGATATTGGTATGCCATCGCCAAATTCTCCGCTGGATGTGGCTGCTAAGCTTGTATTCAACAAAGAGCAGATAAAATTAGCACTTCATGCTGAACAGCCTTTCAAATTAGCTGAAGGTGGCGATAGCAAAATAAAAACCGACATTAAAATTGGTTCGCTTATTTCTCTGGTGTTTGATGGTAAAGCCAGTATGAGTGGTGCAAGCGGTTCTATTGATTTGAACAGCTCATCTCTGGTTGCACTTTCTGGTCTGACGGGCAAGAAAATGGATTGGAAAGGTGATACGGCTCTTGCATTTAGTCAGCAAGGTTCTATTGTCTGCAGCACATCTGAATGTTCCTTAAGCAAAGCAAAAATAACTTTGGATGATGCTGTTTTAAACGGTGATATGAAAATAAATTTTGCTGGCGGAGTACCTTCTATAGAAGCCAAGCTCGCAAGCGATAAAATCAACCTCAACCATTATTTACCAAAAGATGAAAAACAAGCTTCTCTATCACTGATAAGTGAAGCTCATGCTGCGCCGCAGGGATGGGACACCAAGCCTATAAATCTTTCTGGTCTTAAAGCCGTAAATGCCAAGATATCACTCGAAGTTGCGAGCCTGCTGTATCAGGCAACGACTCTCAGCAAATTGTCTCTGAATCTGCAACTGCAAAATGGGGCACTGGCAGTTAATATCCCGCATGTCGGGTTTTATGGTGGAACCGCGAAAGTTTCAGCAACGGCAAATGCCAGCAACGCAATTTCCGCTAATCTTGACATAAATAATGTACAGATTGAGCCGCTGCTTAAGGATTTTGCAGAGTTTGACAGGCTGACAGGAACAGCAAATTTAACCACCAGCATCACTGGGCATGGGGCTTCGCAGCGTGATATAGTTTCCTCCTTAAACGGCAAGGGCAATATCAAGGTAAATGATGGGGAAATCCGTGGAGTCAATATCGCGCAGCTTGTCTCTAATGCCAAAGCGATGGTGACTGGAGCCGATACATCAGGTGATAAAACTAAATTTTCTGAGCTTTCTGGAAGTTATACAATAGCTCAAGGTATTGTAAAGAATGATGATTTAGCGATGAAAGCACCGCTTTTACGCTTAAAAGGCACAGGAACAGTTGACTTGCCTAACCGTTATGTTAATTACCGCTTGATTCCGAGCGTGGTTGCAACGCTTCAGGGGCAGGGTGGGAAAGACAAAGCTGGTCTGGATATTCCGGTTATAGTTGAAGGGAATTTCGAGAAATTGAAATTCACTCCAGATTTAGCAAGCATTGCTGAAGATGCGCTTAAAGATCCGGAAAAAATAAAAGACACGGTAAAAACTATAAAAGAATCTATTAAAAAAGATAATGTAAAAGATTTGTTGAAAGGGTTCAGATAGGTTTTGATATATGACTACGCAAAATGACATGTTTGTAGTTGCTACTTTTTATCATTTTTTTGATTTTCCTGATTTTGAGGAAAAGCGTCTGCCGCTTCTTGATTTCCTCAAGCAGCGCGGTATCAAAGGCTCGATCCTTATTGCCCATGAAGGTATCAATGGAACGGTTGCCGGAAGACGCGACGCTGTAGATTCTCTGGTTGAGTATCTGACTCAGGAAATTATCGGTAGCGAGTTTGAATATAAGGAAAGCTACAGCGAAAAAGACCCGTTCGTGCGTACCAAAGTTCGCCTGAAGAAAGAGCTCATTTCCATGGGCAGACCAGCCAATCCGCTTAATCCTGGGGTGCATCTCAATTCGCAGGAGTGGAACGAACTGCTGTCTGATCCGGATACGATACTTATTGATTCACGCAACAGTTATGAAACCCATCTTGGCAAATTTAAAAATGCGATTGTGCCGGAAATTCCGAATTTCAAACATCTTCCCGATTTTATCGATACCCATCTGATTGATAAGAAAAAAGCTAAGATAGCCACCTACTGCACAGGCGGAATACGTTGCGAAAGGCTGACCGCATGGCTTAAGGATGAAGGTTTTGAAGAGGTCTATCATCTGAGGGGTGGAATTTTGAAATATCTGGAAGAAGTTCCTGCAGAGAAAAGCCTGTGGGAAGGCGAGTGTTACGTGTTTGATAAGCGGGTTGCGGTTGGGCATGGTTTAGTTCCAACCACCACCGCCAGCATGTGCAATGCCTGCGGTCATGCACTGCTTCCGGAAGACAGAGCGCGGCCGAGCTTTGATGAGCATGTAACCTGCCCGTATTGCATTGACACCAAACCTTCTGACAAGAATCGGCTGGATAAGCATGCTTTATAAGCCGTGCATGTTGAACATACCACATATATTGCTCCAGCCCGTCATCGCCCTAAAGCCCTATGCCAAGAACTGCTTCTGCCTAATGGTTTCGCATGGCTGTGCCACGCGAAGCCCATAAGGGCGAAGCATGGTGGGTCCGGCAAGAGTTGAACTTGCGACCTCACGCTTATCAGGCGTGCGCTCTAACCACCTGAGCTACGAACCCATTCGTTGCCAACTCTATTGAATAGAAAACGAAAAGAGTGACGTTTTTAGGGTGCATCAGGACAAAAGTCAATGGTTTTGCGGTATTTTTTTAAGATTCACGGGTAACGCGGTTGCGTCCGTTATGTTTTGAGGAATAGAGAGCGTCATCAGCCCTTTTAATCATGGTAAGCAGAGTGTCGTTATCATGGCGGAAGCGCGAAACTCCAAGGGAAACGGTAATGCTTCCAAAACTTTCTCCCGTATCACGCCTTTTCAAAGATTTGCCTGCTATACCGTTTCTTATCATTTCGGCAACTTTTTCTCCACCTTCAATTGGTGTTTCCGGCAAAAATACTACAAATTCTTCGCCCCCAAAACGTGCGACTACGTCACGACCTTTAATAGTGTCAGTTATGGTGCGGGCGACTATTTTCAGCACTTCGTCTCCGAGTAAATGACCAAACTTATCATTGAACATCTTGAAATGATCGACATCTATCATTATCAGGCACAGATCCTTTTTTTCTTCTTTGGCGAGTAGCATTTGTTCGTCAATCAATCTTTCGAAAGATTTTCTATTGAAGACTCCGGTCAGAAAATCACGTTGTGCTTCGACTGTTACCTGTTGTAAGTCTTTGCGCAGATGGTTTATTTCTCGTGTTGATTCTTCAAGCTTAAGTGATATATTTTCACCGCTTTTACGCAAATTAGCGGTGGCATCAACCAGCTCTTTAAATACGTTTTTTATATCTTCATTATCTCCAAATTCTTGAGAGATATGTTCGATATATTTATCAGTGTCCTGATTATAATGTTTTGTTTCGCCACTAAAATCGGTTACTATTTTCAGAGCCTCTGCCAATATTCTTTGTGTGTTGATGGTGGCGTCATCCAGAACTTTCTGGTTACGGTTAGAAACAACATATTTATGATAGAGATATGAGTTGTTTTCTTTGGTAAACTCAAGATTGTTCTCAACAATGGTTTTAACCTCGTGGTTAAGTTCTTTATTATCGCCGAGGGCATATTGAAACCAAACAGCATAATTTTCCGGATTGGGCGATATTTTTCGCTCTTCCATCAGTTTTAATGCTTGTTTGGCAAAATTCGAGATATTGGTATCTGATTTCTGGGAATCCATTTGGTGCTGCTCTATTTATTTATGTGTCAAATAATAGCAGATTATAGTTAACAAATTGCTTAATATTTATATATTATTTTTGGGAAAATCCCATTTCTACCCATAATTTATCAATCTTATCAACAACTTCCTGTTTTCCAAGGCTTATTCTTAGGCTAATGTATTTCTTACTTTAACCTATTGTCACATAATTATAACAAAAATTAACTTCATACTTATTGGTGCTTAGGCTATGCTGACTGTGTTTTAACGTAAATGGGATGAGTTAAGTTATGTCCGAATGGAAATTTACAGATATTTTTAAACCCCTGACTGCTCTATTTCAGCCGACTACTACATCTGATAATAGGTCTGTTGATGGCAATAAACCACATAATGGTGACACCTACTGTAAATACGGTGGAGTTAAAGAGTCAGACATACACCCATCAGTAGAATGGCTCATTAAAGAAGTTGATATAAGAAAAAAAGCATCTGCGGAAAAATCACCAGAACAATTTCCTGAATTAGAAGCAGGGCTGATGCAGTTATTCAGTAATTTTATGAATCATAATTATAATGATGAAACAATGCATAAAAATGACCACTTATTTAGAGCAATGGAAAAAGCAAGAATTGCTGGTGGTATACCACCAGAGAATGTATATAGTACATATAATAATGAAAAAGTGTACAGGCATGACGATAACAAAACTATCGGCAATTTAGTTGAACAAGTGGATTTAATGATGCAAAACATTATAAAGGAGTATTTTGGTGCAAAAGATGCAGAGATATTAAAAGATATATCTATAGGACGTAATTTATTAAAGCATGTGCGGACTAAATGTGTACAGGAAGCAAACATTACTGAACATGATGTACCTAGTACTGATGCAATTGGACAGGATATTACTGCGCCAAATATACCGGTGTCAGCTAAATCTGGCAATAAATCAGCATCGGTTCAGTAAAAATCACTTTATCCCAAGCTCATCCCATATTTTATCGATTTTATCTACTACTTCCTGTTCCATATGGATTTTCTTGCCCCATTCGCGGGTGGTTTCGCCTTCCCATTTGTTGGTGGCATCCAGCCCTACTTTTCCGCCCAGTCCGGAAACCGGCGAGGCAAAATCAAGATAATCAATTGGGGTATTTTCAATTAAAGTTAGGTCACGCACTGGATCCATGCGCGTGGAAATCGCCCAGATTACGTCTTTCCAATCGCGGCAGTTAATATCGTCATCAACTACAATTACCCATTTTGTATACATAAACTGGCGGAGATACGACCATACGCCCATCATCACCCGTTTGGCGTGTCCAGCGTAGGCTTTTTTGATAGATACCACCGCCACGCGGTAAGAACAGCCTTCTGGCGGCAGCCAGAAATCCACAATTTCAGGAAATTGTTGTTGCAGGAGCGGAATGAATATTTCGTTGAGGGCTTCACCAAGAACTGACGGTTCATCCGGAGGACGTCCAGTATAGGTGCTGTGGTAAATAGGGTCTTTACGCATAGTAATCGCAGTTATGGTGAAGGTCGGGAATTTTTCCACGGAATTATAATAGCCAGTATGATCGCCATACGGTCCTTCGTCACCGTATTCATCAAGAGAAACGTAACCTTCCAGTACTATTTCGGCTTGCGCTGGAACTTGCAGGGGAATGGTCTTGCAATCAACCAGCTCCAGTTTTTTACCACGCAGCAAACCTGAAAATTGATATTCAGAAAGAGTGTCAGGAACCGGAGTAACTGCCGCAAGGATTGTCGCTGGATCAGCACCTATTACCACCGCGCAGGGCATAGGTTCGTGCTTTTCTTTTGCCCAAATGGCATGATGCTGCGCCCCGCCACGATGTTTGAGCCAGCGCATCAGGGTTTTGTTTTTACCAAGCACCTGCATCCGGTAAATGCCGAGATTATAGGTATCAGGGGTCAATCCCCTAGTTACTACCAGCGGCCAAGTTATAAGCGGTGCCGGTTCACCAGGCCAGCAGGTCTGTATGGGAAGAATTCCCAGATCAATATCATCACCAGTCAGCACAACCTCCTGACAGGGAGCTTTGCTTACAGCTTTAGGATTCATCGCCATAGCGGTTTTTAGTATCGGCAACATTTCCCATGCTTCTTTCCAGCCGTTTGGTGGTTCTGGTTGTTTAAGGAAGGCGAGGGTTTTGCCAAATTCGCGCAGCTCCTCCGGCTTTTTGCCCATGCCTTTTGCCACGCGCTCAACTGTACCAAACAGATTTATGAGTACTGGGATTTTACTGCCTTTGACATTTTCAAACAACACAGCAGGACCACCGCTGGCGATTAAGCGCGTACCTATTTCGGTCATTTCCAGATGGGTGGAAATTTCAGTTTTTACGCGTTGCAGAAGCCCATTTTTTTCAAGGTCTTCAATAAAATCGCGTAAGTTCAAGTAGGGCATAAAAAATTATGCAGCTTTTAGAAGTTTAGTTTTTTCCGCCTGAAGTGCCAGAAGTTTTTCCATAGTCAAATTTTCCTCAAGCACGAAACCTAAATCATAATTAGGATTGAACGGGTCAATCTTTCCTGCTGCCTCGCGTGCTTCATTATAGGCTTTGTTACTTGCTTTCCAACTATCGGCTTTATCACTGGCAAGAATTGCAAAAACCGCTGCGTCATAAGCCATCATTTTTTTCAGGTCATTTTCAGTTTTGATAATGGCTGCATCAGTTGCTGCTGGATGTTTGCCTTTTAATTCTTTCAGAGTTTCCAACTCCACTGATTTTACAAAAGTGTGGGTGCTGATTCTGGTTTCTTTTGCACTTGCTTTCATGGTGAATGCGCCTTTGGAAATAGGCAGGATAATGCCGTTGTCAGTGGTAGCATAGAGGGCTTTTTCCAGTGCCGCAGCCGTGGTGGTAGCAATGCTGGAATCTTTTCCGTCACGCGCCATAAGTTCACCAGAATATTTTACGCCGTAAGAAAGCCCTTCGACAAAAGCCATTGGGTTAAATTGCAGGACACCTTCTTCTTTCCATTTGCCAAGTAGGTCGGGAGCGGTGCCGCCTGTACCCAGTTCAACTGCTTTGCGCCCGTCGCCAAGCGTGCCAACTGAATATGATGTACCTTTGCCTGCCAGTTCAATATCGGTGTAAAAATCGCCCATGATGTTGGAGCAAACCAGCAATGTATCTTTTAGGCCAGCGGTAAAATATTTAGCAGCAGCCACACTCGATTTCAGCGTTTCTGCCTGCACCTGTTTGTAGGATGCGGAGATCGCATTCACCTCATCGCGGGCGGTTTGATAGTAAGCATCATCATCAAAAGCAAAAATGATTTTTTTGCCACTGGCTTTCGCATCGGCAAAAGTATTTTTTATTGATTGTTTCAGCCTATCCATATCCAGTGCTGTTATCATCGCATAGTCATTTTCGCCAAGATTTTTGGAGAAAACTTCTTTGCCAGTGCCGTCAATAACTTTAATATTTCCACCTGTGAACTGGAACGGTTTGTAATGGTCTTTGGTTGCTGACAGACGAATAATCGAAGAGTTTTCAGGGGCTTTAAAGCCACCATTTTCTTTAACAAGTGTCCAGAATTCCTTGACCGACTGTGCGTATGACTGATCCAGAGAAATCATGACGGTAGGCACGGATGGTGCTTTGTTTGCAAGTATCGCATGCACATTATCAATCAGAAAACCAGTGGCGAGTTGTGGTGCGCCGTCAATTTTAACAATATTCTTTGCCTTGTCTTTTTCCAGCGCGTAGTCGGCGATTTTTTCGCTTGCGCCGATGGCGTGAAGTTTCCCAGAAAGTGTTTTGTTAAGTGCGACATCATACTCCGCAATAACCGTTGCCTTCGAGCCGTGCATTATTTGCTGCACACCATTGATTTTTGCGACATTAGCATCGATAAAATCAGAAACTTGCCCTGCGTTGCTGGTAAAAAGGCGTACGGCACTTCCTTCACCGAGTTTTTCTTCAGTAATTTTTTCCTTGCCGTCGGTGGCTGTGTGAATAATTTTCATGCTGCCACCAGATATTTTACCATCCAGCGTATTCGCTGCATTGGCAGCCATTGCCAGTACTTCAAACGGTGTTTCTTTGTTCCAAACAGCAGGCTTATAGGTAGAACGTTTGGCAAGCTCATCTGATACGCCACGCTCAAGAGTTACTTCCAAATCATCACGCCACTTGGCATTGGGGCTTCCTATTTTATTCAGGTAGGATTTTACTTCGGCGGCAAACTGTTCAATAGGCAGGTTTTTAGCCCGCAAAGCATCGACTTTTGCTTGCAATTCCGCTTCCGCTTTTTTGTCGTTAAGTGAAAATTTAAGCGCGTTTTTTTGTTCCAGCTTGGTAATTGTTTCCAGCATTTGTTTATCAGAAGGAGTTATTCCCGGACCTTTAAGATAAACAGCGTTTTTGTCATTTTTTACTTGTTTGATAGCACTTCCCACAGCTTCACCATTGGTCAACACCCTTATTGCCAGATCCATCGGCGCAGTTTTGTTGGGAATGGCAAGAGCTTTCATCAGCGGCTCAAGAGCGTTCCAGGCAGCCAGAGCGCCTTCTTCTGGTGGGGTGATTATTAAACCATAGCTGTTGTTTGCGTTCATATTATCATACCTAACATTTTGTAGTGGAATATGTAATCCAAGCTAAATTAAGCATCCCATAATATCAAGTAGTATGTGATAAGATGTTTCGTAGTGTGACAATGCCCAGAATCATACCGCAATGCAGCATGAGCCTTGCGAATTTATTATAAAATTACTGGACAAATGAAACTTGCTTACCTACATAAAGGGCAGAAGCAAGATAATTGGATGTAGACTACTCAGACTTAATCATCCAATAATCCAATCATCTATTTATCATAAATAATAGGAGAAAAACATGGCTGCTGGTTCAGATAATGATATTGTAATTGTGGGTGCTGTGCGTACTGCGGTGGGAACATTTAACGGTGCGCTCAGCTCGCTTCCTGCCCATAAGCTTGGCGAAGTTGTGATCAAAGAAATTCTGAACCGTACAGGCGTTGCCGGCAGTGATATTTCCGAAGTTATTTTAGGGCAGATTCTAACCGCGCACACAGGACCAAATCCTGCACGTCAGGCTTCGCTTGGCGCGGGTCTTCCTAAGGAAGTTCCTGCTTGGGGAATGAACCAATTATGTGGTTCTGGTCTGCGTGCTGTTTGTCTTGGCGCGCAAGCTATTTCAAATGGCGATAGCACTATCGTTATTGCCGGCGGACAAGAAAGCATGAGTCAGGCACCACACGCCGTGCCTCTACGCAATGGTGTAAAAATGGGTAGTGCAACCATGGTTGATACTATGCTTTATGACGCGTTGGTTGACCCTTTCCATAATGTGCATATGGGCGTAACCGCTGAAAATATTGCTAAACAATTTGGTATCACCCGTGAGGATCAAGATGCTCTTGCCCTTGGTTCGCAACAAAAAGCTGCAGCAGCTATGAAAGCTGGAAAATTCAAAGATGAAATTGTGCCTGTGGTTATTAAGGGCCGCAAAGGTGATGTGGTAGTGGATACTGATGAACATCCAAAAGCAGATACCACTGCCGAAACCCTTGCTAAATTAAAACCCGCTTTTGATAAAGATGGAACTGTTACCGCAGGCAATGCTTCTGGAATTAATGACGGCGCAGCGGTGGTTATGCTTATGACGCGCGGCGAAGCAACCAAACGCGGCCTTAAAATAATGGCTACTATTAAATCATGGGCGCATGCTGGCGTTGATCCAGCTATTATGGGAACTGGCCCGATCCCTGCCAGTAAAAAGGCACTTGCGAAGGCTGGCTGGACAATAAATGATTTGGATTTAATTGAAGCCAATGAAGCTTTTGCTGCGCAAGCTGTTTCAGTAAACCGTGAGATGGGCTGGGATCTAAGCAAGGTAAATGTCAATGGTGGAGCGATTGCGCTTGGCCATCCTGTGGGCGCGTCTGGTGCGCGGGTGCTGACTGGACTGCTTTATGAAATGGCTCGCCGTGATGCAAAAAAAGCTATTGCTACGCTATGTATTGGTGGCGGCATGGGCATAGCAATGTGCGTTGAAAGAGCGTAGTTGGTGAATGGTGGACGGTGAATAGTGATTGGTGAAGAACGTGGCAATTCAAAGTTATCGTGAACTGGAAGTGTGGAAAATCTCTATGGATTTAGCCGATAAGATTTACGATATAACGGAAACTTTTCCAAAGAACGAGATGTATGGACTAGCTAGTCAGATTCGTAGGGCAGCTGTTTCTATTCCATCAAATATAGCAGAAGGGAGCGCACGTTCGGGAACAAAAGAATTGCTGTATTTCATAAACATCGCTCGTGGTTCATTGGCAGAATTAGAAACCCAATTAATTTTAAGTGAAAGGCGTAAATATATAGATAGTGATACGCTTGAACAATTAATTTCAATTGCGAACAGTGTCGGAAAAATGCTTACAAGGCTATATCAATCGTTAGAAAGGAAATTATCATGACAACACCATCCACTAAACACCATTCACCATCCACCAAAAGAATAGCATTAGTATCAGGTGGTACACGCGGCATTGGTGCTGCGATTTCCATAGCACTTAAGAACGCCGGTTACAAAGTGGCAGCGACTTATGCAGCGCGCGATGATGTGGCGGAAGCTTTCAGCAAAGAGCACCACATCGCCGTATTCAAATGGGATATTGCGGATTATGATGCCTGCGTGGAAGGCATGAAAAAAGTTTCTGCCAAACTTGGTGGGCATGTTGATGTACTGGTAAATAATGCTGGCATCACCCGTGACGGCGCAATGCATAAAATGGATGGCAAGCAGTGGAACGAGGTTATAGATACTAATCTCAATTCATGTTTTTACATGTCGCGGGCAGTGATCGACTCCATGCGCGAGCATAAATTCGGGCGTATCATCAATATCAGTTCAATGAATGGACAACTTGGTCAGTTCGGGCAGACCAACTATTCAGCGGCAAAGTCGGGTATTTTTGGTTTCACCAAGGCTCTGGCGCGGGAAACTGCCAGCCGTGGCATCACAGTTAATGCTATTGCTCCGGGTTATATCGCAACTGATATGGTGAAAGCCATAAAAGAAGATGTGATGAAAAAGATTATTGAGGGTATTCCGGTCGGCCGTCTTGGTGAGCCGGAAGAGGTGGCGCGTGCCGTTGTATTCCTGGCGGCGAATGAAGCAGCCTTTATAACTGGTGAGACTATCTCCATCAATGGCGGTCAGCACATGGAGTAATGTTTCACTCGGGATGACGATTGGCTTTACTTCTTCTTCAAGTTCTTGGCTTGTGCGGCTATCAAATCCATAAGTGCAAGGAAAACTCCGGAAACCACGAAAACAACATGGATTATTATCATCCATTTGATATTGCTTTCTGAAGTTTTTTCCACATCCATAAATACTTTGAGCAAGTGAATCCCAGAAATCGCTACGATTGAAGCGATAAGCTTGAGCTTTAATGTAGAAAAATCAACGTTGCCTTTCCATTCCGGGTTATCCTCATGGGTATCGGTATTAATCTTGGAAACAAAATTTTCATAGCCGGAAAAAATTACTATCAGCAGAAGATTGGCCGCCAGCGACAGGTCAATAAGCGACAATATGCCAAGCACGACATCATTTTGAGAGAGGTTAGGCAGGGCTGTAAATAAATGCACAAGCTCCTGCATGAAGCTTATAAGCAAAAGCACAATGGCGGCTGCCAGCCCAAGATACATCGGTGCCATAAGCCAGCGGCTGGCGAACAGGCTGCGTTCTATAAAACTCTCGGCGGCATTATTTTTATTCATCAATATATCCCCACTTATTATAGCTGAAACCGCTTATATATCTATGGAGAGGAATCTTATATTTCAAGTGTTGTAGGAATTATAGTGCTGAGTAGTGAGTGCTGAGTTTATAGTAAAGACCTCTGCATAATGCGTCATTGCGACTGCGAGCGTAGCGTGGCAGGAAGCAATCCATTTTTCTATGATGCTTGATTTTACTGGATTGCCGCGAAGGCTACGCCTTCTCGCAATGACGAAAAATGCATTATGCAGAGGTCTTTAGTATAGAATATGCTCAGCACTCTTAACTCACAACTCCTAAGCTTCAGAGTTTTCCTCAGAAGTTTCAGAAGCTGGGGTTTCAGTTGGCTTCTCCGGAGCTTCAGCTGCTTTTCTCTTACGCGGGTCGTAAGGCTCCTGCTGTGGAATAGGCACTTGTGGCAGGAGACGACGGGTAAAGGTTTTGTCCTGATAGTAATAAATCTTTTTGGTGCGGATTGGTGCAAAAGATTCAATAAGGATAATCTGTTCATCGCGGGGCAGGGTGATAACTTCCTGTGGTAGGAGCAGGGCGCGCTGCACTTCTGAGGTGTTGACAGTACGTGCGCCTGGGTTCATATCCATGAATTTAGGTCGGTTATGCGCATGTTGTTGCACAGTTTTATTGCCGATAAGCTGGGAAATAAGGTTGGCGGTTTCCACGTTGTTGGCGGCAAAGGTAATGCGGTAATAGCAGTTGGAGAGGAAAGAATTCATTCCGGCTTCTTCATAAATTCCTTTGAGCTGCTGTGTATCCTGTACGATAAGGAAGAGCTTCACCCGATAACCACGGAAATAAGCTATACCAACTTGAAATTGTGGCATTTCACCAAGTGACGGGAACTCGTCCATCATGAATAATACACCGTATGGCTCATCTTTACGCGGCATATTGCGGGTCATGAAGTCAGTTGCTTGCTGATAGAATACTTTTAGCAACGGCTCCAAGCGCTTTAAGTTGTCCGGAGTAACGCCGCAGAAAATACTCATTTTGCGCTTTTTAAGCTGCTGCATGTCAAAATCAGAGCGAGCGGTGGTAGCGTCAATCAGCGGGTTTGCCCATAATTCCAGACCGGAGTTCAGAGTTGAAATAACGCCGGAACGTTCCTTATCGGCCTTCTGCAGGAAGGCGGCGATGTTCATATAAGCTACAGGATGGATGCGTTTGCCGATAGTATCAAGCACTACCGCAAGATTATATACCACGTCGTCGGAGCGCATGGTGCGAACCACTTCGCCAAAGCTGTTCACTTTCTCAGGAACAGCAACCAGATATAGGATAACGCCAAGCAGCAGTGAGCGCGCTTCATTCTGCCAGAATTCTTGTTCCGGCAGGATCAGGTTGCAGATTTTCTGCACGTCATCCACCATTTGCCCAGGTTTTTCTGAAATCCAGTCAAGCGGGTTATAACAGTGGGAGATACCATCAGGATCAGCAGGATTCCACAGGAATACCTCTTGTCCTATGCGCTTGCGGTAGCCGCTGGTTATCTGGTGGTTTTCCATTTTAATGTCATGGCACACCACTGATTGCTCCCAGAATAATAAATTGGGAATTACGAAGCCGACACCCTTACCCGATCCGGTTGGTGCAAAGAGTAATACGTGCTGGAAGTCATCAACAATAAGATAATCACTGGAACCGGTGCGACCAATTAACATACCTTTTCTGGCGCGTAGTTTAGCTTTCTGGATTTCTGCTTCAGTTGCCCAGTGAGCATCACCGTGTACGCTTTCTTTCAATTTGAATGGGCGGAAATCGGTAAGTGGCGCACGCATCATATATAGCAAAATCAGGCTGAGAATTGCTCCGGCACCTGGAGGACCAATGGTTTTTGGCATAAAATCCTGCGGCAGGTGCGGATTGGTACGATACGTCCACCAATATTCGAGAAGTTTCATATATTCCCGTACCATAATGTCCGGGCGATTTATTCCAACGGCAACAAATTCTTTGCCATAAAACATAAACAGGCTGATTACCAGCCCTACACCTATTGGAACAACTATAATGAAAGTAATTATTATCCACACCAAAGCACTGTTTGCTGCGGTTCGGTTAGCGTTAGTGGATTTATAATCTTCTGCCATATCCGCCTAGCTTATAAACTTTCTTTGAAATATACCTCGGAAACAAAGCGCATTCCGTGCGCCCCACGTTTCAACTGCACTATGATATTGATTACGTTTTCCACATAGTTTCTTATCTGCTCGCGGTTCATTCCAAGGCCAGCCTGCATAATCATGAGTATAAGCTGCTCGATGGCAAGAGCTGGTGTATCAGCGTGTAGAGTAGAAATTGAACCAGGGTGACCGGTATTTACCGCGCGCATGAAGGAAAAAGCTTCCTTACCACGCAACTCTCCGAGCATAAGGCGATCCGGCCGCAAACGGAGACAGGCTTCAATCAAATCCTGCATGTCAACTTTTGCACGACCTTGCCCACCTTTTGATGCGAGAAGATGTACACGGTTGTTAATATGCGGGATCATTATTTCTCTTGCATCTTCACAGGTTATTATTCTTTCTGTGGACGGAATAACTTTTAGTGCTGCATTCAGGAAGGTGGTTTTACCGGTGGAAGTACCGCCGCTTATAATTATATTCTTTTTGGCAAGAACCGCTTTTTTGATAAAATCTTTGACGCTACCAGCATTAAGCAGGGCACGTAATTCCTGGTCTACAGGATTAGACTCATGTTGCACGACAGTTGATTGAAACGCGCCAAGAGCTTCATATTGATCCAGATCAAGATTAACGGTGGTGGCTTTACGAATAGAAATCGCAATAGAATTAGGTTCGACAGCTGGCGGGAAAATTATTTGTATACGAAAACCTTGCGGCAGAGTGGCAGAAAGTATTGGAGTTTCCTCACTGATATTCTGCTCTGTCGATTGAGCTACTAGCCTTCCAAGAGCTTTTAAATGTTCCAGAGTTAATTCTGGAACGATATATAATTCCATGTCGCCGGCAACTTCCACCCAGATTTCACCAGGTTTATTGATAGAAATTTCACTCACTTTTGGCATGTCGAAATATTGCTTAAGCGGAGCAAGATAAGTATCAAGGGCTGTTAGAGAGGCTGTTGACATTTAATTCTACATCATTGAATGAAAACACCACCGTCCAGATTGCTAGGGAAGGTCAGGTCTCTATTTACAAATACATTAACTAAAGTACCCTGATCGATAGTAATGGTTGGACGAACGTCGACCAGTCTCTGGACGACCTGTTTACCTGTATTACCAAAATCCGTAACTGCATTTGCTGCTGCTTGTTGGGCGGGACTTGAAGTTGTTGTAGTATTACCGTTGGGATTAGTAGTAGTGGTTGAAGATTGCCCATTTTGAACCGGCAATATGGCATCGGAACCGGCTGCTGCGGCTATTGTAAAGATCGTAGTAAGTATTGCACTACTGAATATGTCAAAAAGCTTATTATCCACATGACCTGCAGCGCCAGCACGTCCCAACTCATCAACGCCGGGAGAGCCAATCATTATATCAATACCATCAGGGCGTATCACGCGCGTCCATACAATCATAACTCTGTTCTGACCCTGTAATACGCCGGTGTTGTAGGTTCCTATCAGTCTTGAACCTTTGGGAATTAAAACTGTTCTACCTGTTTCAGCGTACGTATCTCTGCTGACAATAGCCCTCAAAGTTCCTGGCAAATCGGTGTTTATTGCTGTCTCCAGCACAGCGTTTATTATCTTACCCTGAGCTATGGTCATGTTCAAATTACTCAGACCCGTAGCTACTGCCTTCTCGGCTGTTGTAGCTTTCAAAACATTATCAGCAAAGGTACTGTTTGGATCATTTGTTGGGCTGGCGGTTCTAGCTGAAGAAGAGCTACTTGATTTGCCACCATCCAGAACCATCATATTTGAACGAATCCGTTTTTTTGTGTCTTTATCTTTTGTATTAACAGTCTTGCTTTTCCCGATATTGGTGATCTCAGGAGTAGGTGGAACTAAAGCCGGAAGAGGGGGCGGTGGTGGAGGTTCATCGGATATAGTCGGAACTCTGGTGATTCCAGCCAAAGTGTTGTTGTTCTTAGAAGAATCCAGATCTAGCTGCACAGGTGGCGCTATTGGTGGAGGAGCATAATTATTCAGAGGTTCGGCTGGTGGAGGCGGCTGCAGTATGGCAACAGGTGGTTGTGGGAGGTCTACCCCAGTTGTAGCGGTGATATCATTCGCATTATCTTTTTTACTGCCAGCAGCAACTTTAACGGTTTTGTCGCCAACTTCAAGAGGGTTAGGACCTTTTGTTTTCTCAGGTTCACCAAATATAGAAGAGAACATATAAATGCCAAATGCCATCAAGCCGACCGCTATAACAATTATCGGCATATTTTTTTTGTTGATGGCACTGTTATTCTTAATAACTACATCATCATCGACTTCCTGAGAGAAATCATGGGATGATTGTGAGGAGTTGTTATCGTCTGAAAACGGCGGTTTGTTGTCCATAAATTAGCGTCCGCTTAATGATTCGTTATAAACTCTTATCTCACCATCAGAGTCGCGTAACGCTAGTTCACCGGCGACACCGTCTATTATGAGAGAAGATCCACTAACTGTTGCCGGAATTCGTAATTCCCGACCATCAGCTTCTATTATAAATGCTTCAGGTACCAGTTTCCCGATGGATTTATATTTTATAAATGTATTTTTCCCATCATCATATACCTGCGTAGGGGCTATGACATCTGGTCCTGAATAAGTATAGCTATAATTAAAGCGTATTGGCAGTAATCCTATTGACTCTGGAGTTGCCGCTTCAGAGACCGGTGCTGTTGAAGAAGATTTTCCCGGAGTAATTTCTTTCTGTGCCACAGGTGCAACTAATGCATTCGCATCCGTTTTAACATTCTCGACACCAAGATTGTCTGCTACGAACGGATTAGCTTCAGGATAAGTAAATTTCAATACATAGACGTTACTATCGTTACCTTCATTCAAGGATTTCAGGTCAAACTCATAAGAGCGTTTATTAGTAAGCACTGTCATATTTGTAGAGATGTTTTCGGTCATAGGACGAATAAACAGGCGATTACTGGCAGGAATAACCTGCCACAAACTGCGGTCACCAATGGAAATAGTCTGCACCTCTTCCCTTGAGTCAAAAACTATATTGGTCTGATATCCGTGTTTCGCCCGGACAACATAAACGTTTGATTCATTATAAACCAGTTCTTTAACCTTGGAGTCAGAATCAGACGGAGCATAAGTTGGAGCATCATCAGGCATATCGAAAGGAGCTGTTTCTTCTGGGGAGTTGTTCACGGCAGTCTTTGGTGGTTTCCTTTTTATGTTCCTCACCGGAGCAATAGCAGAATCGCTGGCTGATTCTTCCATAGACAATCTGGCATGGTCAATATTGACTGCTGCCAGAGCTTCTGAATTATAAGTGATTCCTGAATAAATTATAGAAAAACCGATAGCTAGCGGCAATGCCTTAGGCAGAATATTTTCTATTAAATTGCGTGTTGTCATTTTGGTAATACATCCTCATCTAAGCGGTATTCCGTTACACGGAAACCTAATGGGTTAATATAACGTTCTTCACTGGTTAGGTCAAGCTTGGCGTATTCAAATACCAGCGAGGCAATTTTATGATATTGAAGTGTTCCACCATTGGCCGCGGTTTCCTCGATTAAAAGGCGTATCTGTGCTTGATTCGGCTTAATATAAGAAATTGACTTGAATCTAACCGTTCTTGAGCCAGCCCCGCCCATACGTGCCGCCACGCTCTGGGGATTGCTGGGGTTTGCTTCGCGCCTGAAAGCCCCATAAACCTTGCCTGCCTCGGACATTACGCGAACAGTAACATAATTACTGGAGATATCGCGCACGTTATAGCCTTCACGCGCTCTTACATATTGAACTATAAAGAAATTATTTATAGAATCAAGAGCGGTTATTTCTTTTACCGTGAGAGGGTCAACCATCTGGGTGATACCGCTTCTTGAATCAACCTGAATCAGGAATGGTTCCACACCTTTAAGAGGAATAATGCGGGCTATCACAATCATTGATAACAGAGTAGCTATCATTGATATTATGGTAACAATCATGAGCATGCGGCGTTGTAGCAACATAGACTGATATCTGTCTTTATACCAGTTGCGCGTATCTTTAGCAGTATTAGGTTGTTTGCTCATAATGTTATACAGACTGCCGTTAGATAATGGTTATGTCAACAAAATTAGGAAAATAAGGTCATTCTATGATTGTTTGTTTAACAAGATGTTAATATTGACGCAATTATTTTCTTAATAAAAAAAATATCATTTTAGGACTCATTAGTATGGTCTAGCTGATGCTTAGCATATGGTTTATGCCTTACAGCAAAGTTTGCTATTGTAAAGACCTCTGCATAATGCGTCATTGCGAGTGAAACGAAGCAATCCATTTTTCTATGATGCTTGATTTTACTGGATTGCCGCGAAGGCTACGCCTTCTCGCAATGACGAAAAACGCATTATGCAGAGGTCTTTTGTACGTTGCATTACAGAATATTTGTCGGTAAAGTTTGGAATATCAACAAAACAGGTTTTTAGGTCTGCAATATGTTGAAGAAATGATGATATACTCAAAGCAGTTTAAGAATTGGCTAGACAACCGAGACGAAGTGTAGAAAAACTACACGAGTTGAAGGTTAACAACGCCAATTCTTGAAATGAGAAGAGTATAGCTGGTAAAAAATGACTATTGATGACAAGGTTGATTTGCAGGTTTGTGTTACCTGTTCTGATGGTGGCGGACAAAATGTTGGGGCGGATTTTTATACGACTCTTACAGAGCAGGTTGACAGTAAAAAGATCAATTTACGGTCGGTTGAGTGTTTTTCTGTGTGCAAAAGACCATGTACAGTTACTGTTTCCCAGCCAGGGAAATGGTTGTATATGATAGGTGATTTAAATGCCGACAAGGATATACCAGACTTATTGGAATATGTCAGGGTTTATGCGCAGTCTGCCAATGGCAGACCACCAATTAGCGAGCGGCCAGAAATAGTACAAAAAGGCACTATATCTCGCTTGCCACCAGATTTGAAAGAGTAACAGTAGGAGATTTTATGATTATCAGGGATAATGGAATATATTTGGGGCAGGCAGCTGATGAGCATCCGCTTTTGCTTAAATACGCTAATCGCCATGGGTTGATTGCGGGAGCGACAGGTACAGGAAAAACCTTGTCTTTGCAAGGGCTGGTCGAGGGATTTTCTCAGGCTGGAGTTCCGGTGTTTATTGCCGATGTAAAGGGTGACTTATCCGGTCTTGCGGCGGCTGGTATTCCCAAGCCACCATTAGTTGAAAGGGCGAAACAGATTGGATTTCCTCTGGATTATCAGCCATGTCCGGTAATTTTCTGGGATGTTTTTGGCAAAAACGGGCATCCGGTGCGTACAACTGTTTCCGAGATGGGGCCGCTCATGCTTTCCCGTTTGCTGGAACTTAATGATACGCAGGAAGGTGTTCTAAATATAGCTTTTGCAGTGGCGGATGCGGAAGGTTTGTTGCTGCTTGATATGGATGATTTGCGCGCCATGCTTACGCATATCAGCGATAATGCTGGTGAATATTCCACGCAGTACGGTAATATTACAGCTGCTTCTGTGGGGGCAATTCAGCGTGCCTTACTCACTTTGGAAGCGCAGGGTGGCAGACAATTATTTGGTGAGCCGGCTCTTTCCATTTCTGATCTCATGCGTATAGCTCCTAACGGGCAGGGGGCGGTGAATATTCTTTCTGCTGAGACATTGATGCAGACACCGAAGCTTTACTCCATGCTACTACTATGGCTGCTTTCCGAATTATTTGAGGATATGCCGGAGGTTGGTGATATGGAAAAACCAAAGCTGGTATTTTTCTTTGATGAGGCGCATTTGCTGTTTAACGATGCACCCAAAGCTTTAATTGAAAAAATTGAACAATTGGTACGCTTGATCCGTTCGAAAGGTGTTGGTGTGTATTTTATAACCCAGAATCCTGCCGATATTCCCGTTAATGTTCTTGGGCAACTTTCCAACCGTGTGCAGCATGCGCTGCGTGCCTTCACTCCGCAGGATCAAAAGGGTGTAAAGGCGGCGGCGCAGACATTCCGCCCGAATCCAGCTTTTAAAACCGAGGAAGCTATCACTACTCTTGGTGTTGGTGAGGCTTTGGTTTCGGTGCTGGATGCTAAAGGCTCACCTACCATTGTACAAAAAACTCTCATACGCCCGCCGCTTTCTTTAGTAGGAGCAATGCCTGTAGCGCAGCGTGAAGCTATTATTGCACAAAGTCCGATTAAAGGCGTGTACGATGAGCTGATGAATAGGGAATCAGCATATGAGCTGTTGAATGTAAAAGTGCAAAAAAGCGTTGCTTCTGATGCGGGTGGAATATGGGGTGCGGTTTCCGGTGCGGTTGCAGGTGTTGCCAGTTCCGGTGGTTCGCAAGCTACTAGCAATTACACACCACGTTCTGCTAACGCAAAACCAAGAGGGCGTGAGCCGGAAGGTATGGTAACTACTCTGGCTAAGAGTGTCATACGGGCTGCCGGTTCGCAGATAGGCAGGCAGGTAGTGCGTGGGTTGCTTGGCGCGATGCTGAAGAGATAATCATTTAATAACAAGATGACCGGAAAAATAATATTGGTAGGGGCGGGGTGTGGCGACCCGGAGCTGCTTACGCTTAAGGCACTGCGCGTGCTGAAAACTGCCGATGTGCTGCTTTATGATTCGCTGGTTTCTGCCGATGTTCTTGCTATGGTAAATCCACAGTCAGAAAAAATTTCGGTTGGTAAAAAAGGATATGATGGCAAATCCTGCCGCCAGTCAGATATTAATTCCATGATGATAGAATTTGCCCGCGCCGGTAAAATTGTGGTGCGTCTGAAAGGTGGTGATCCACTTATTTTCAGCCGGGCGGCGGAAGAAATCGAAGCCGCAACACAGGCGGAAATTGCATTGGAAATAATCCCCGGTATCACCACCGCGCAAGCTGTTGCCGCTATGCTTGGTTTTCCGCTTACGCACCGTGAATCGGCTCGCCGCCTACAATTTGTAACCGGACATGATCATAATGGCGGGCTTCCAGAAGGGGTGGATTGGCGGGCTATAGCTGATGTTGGTGCAACCACTGTTGTTTACATGCCGAAAAAAACACTGGCTGAACTGAGCAAAAAGCTGCAGGAATTCGGTCTGCCCGCAACTACTCCTGCGCTGGCGATTATGGATGCTACACTGCCTACCCAGCGCGTTGTTACAGGTACAATTACAACTCTGCCACAGCTTGTAAAAGAGGCAAAGATGGAAGGGGCGGTTCTGGTTGTGATAGGGGAAGTTATTGCATAACCGCTAGGCTGTGTCGACACAGCATAACCATTTTAATCTTATCAATAAATGGCAGTTTGTGTTTGATTCCACCTTTGCTGCCCAATATTTCCCTGCCAGTTTTTATTTTGCTGCATGGATAATTCCATGATGCGCTGCGTTAAATCGCTCGCAATTTGCGTGGCGGAGAGTTTGATATCCGGCTGCGCGGCGAGGAACCCCGCTGTCTGCTGGATTACCTGCGCTTTCAGTTCTTCCGGCTGGGCTGCGATCACCCGCGCGGCGGTGGTCTCCAGTTTTTCCATCGCCTTTTTATTGTCATCTTTATCAATATAAGACGCACTGTCCTTTGAAGAAATAGACAGCAACCCATTCGCCACCATATAGCTCGCGGCGGTCATGAATTTTAGTAGATAGCTTTTTTGCTGTGGATTCTCTGCCCGTTCCTTAAATGCGCTAGCAACAAGTGCTGCATTATTGCCCATGTATAAATATCCGGAAGCGCGCAGCGGTTTTTCCTGAGCCCATTCCCATGCCTTGCCAACTATTCCTTCGGCGCGGTGATTAGGGTCAGGCTGTTTTTCAGGAATCAGCAATCCAGCCAATGCGCCCGCCGCGATTAATGCGCCTGAGGCAGTATCCCACCCCTTATTATGCTTCATACCCGAACGGATCATCGAGAAACTGCCAAGAGCATACATGGTATTTATAATCTGCGATGGGTAGGCATACATGAAATCTTCAATGCGGTCGATGATGCCGCCTTCGTTTTTGAGCATTTCTGAATTTAATTCAGAGCCTTGCGGAATAGCTATATGTTCATTTGTAAAATATTCCTTAAGCTTACCTTGTAGCGTCTGCAACCTGCGCTCAGCATTCTCTCTGCCGTAGCGCGCCAGCACCAAGCCACCAGCAGTGTACATGACACCGGAAAGTGCCTCATGTTTGCGCCCACTCATCATGCCCGAGGCAAAAAGCGCGGCATCGCCCACCAGATAGCTATATCCGGCAGCGCGCAAACTTTCCTGTTTTAAATAGTTATTATCCTCGCTCATCAGGAAATATTAACATGACGGCAATTCTTCATCCAGCCTTCAAATATGACATTTTTGTGGCAATTCATAAGCGGTTTGTTATAGTCCCTGCAATAATTAACAAATAAAATCAAGGCAGTAGGGATTCTATGGAACAGGCGGCAGGTAATTATTGGCTGGATATTTGCCAGGTTTTCTTTAACCAGTTAGTGGCCGCGATGTCCTCGGTTCTTTTTTATGACATTGGTGGTTTTCCCTTTATTGTCCTCTGGCTGGTGGTGGCTGCCGTGTTTTTCACCATCTATCTGCGTGCCGTTAATTTCCGGTTGTTCCGGCATGCTCTGAAAGTTGTTTCCGGTAAATATGCCGGTAAATATGATAGTCAGGATGCAACCGGCGAGGTAAGCCACCTGCAGGCACTTTTTTCGGCGATTGCCGCAACGGTTGGTCTTGGTTCAATCGCCGGTGTTTCGGTTGCGGTTGCCGTTGGTGGCCCCGGTGTCGTATTCTGGATCGTGATAGCCGGCTTTTTTGGCATGGCGACAAAATTTGCCGAAGTTATGCTTTCCATGTGCTACCGCGAAGTGGATGCAACCGGCAAAATATTCGGTGGCCCTTTTCAGTATATCAGGAAAGGACTTGCTGATATTGGTCTTCCTAAAGCCGGTAAATTCCTCGCGGTAGTATTTGCAGTTTTTTGTCTGGGCGGCGCGCTTGGTGGTGGGAACATGTTTCAGTCAAACCAGACCGTTAAAGTTATGACCACGACCTTTCCTACTCTTGCCGGATATGAGTGGATTATCGCCCTGCTATTTGCCCTGCTGGTGTTCTCAGTTCTGGTTGGCAGCATTAAACGCATAGCTCGCGTGGCAGAGAAAATATCACCACTTAAAGGTATTTTATACCTGATCTGTGCCGTAATTATTGTGGGTGCAAATATCGATAAATTGCCGGATACCTTAATGCTCATCATGCAGGATGCTTTCACCGGAAATGCTGCCGCCGGCGGTTTTATAGCCATGCTCGCCATGGCTTTTAAGCGAGCCAGCTTTGCCAATGAAGCCGGGCTTGGTTCGGCTCCTATCGCCCATGCTACGGCACGCACAAAAGAACCGGCGCGGGAAGCTGCCGTTGCCCTGCTTGAGCCGTTCTTTGCCGCTATGATTGCATTGCTTACCGGTCTGATCGTAACAATTACCGGCGCGTATGCCGGTGCAACTATCAATGACGGAGTGGCAATAGCAAGCAATGCCTTTGCCACTGTTTCGCCGTGGTTTCCTATAATGCTTGCGGTGAATGTTTTTATCTTTGCCTACTCCACCACTATTGGCTGGAGCTATTACGGTGAGATCGCTTGGAGCTATATGTTTGGTGCGCGCTATATCCGCCTGTATCAGGTTATATTCTGCCTTGCCACATTCCTCGGCGGCATTATGCAGTTTGGCGTGGTGCTGGATTTTTCCGACCTGCTGATACTCGGCATGGCACTGCCCAACATAATTGCTTTATATTTACTGCGTGGACGAATAAAATCTGAGATGCTGAATTATATGGTGAAATTGTGATTTGCACCATTTTACCATTGTCACGATATATTAATTGTTATTTGGAGTTACGCTCGCTTCGCAGCGAAAAATCGGTCTTTCGGACTCGATTTTCATAGTAATTCTGTATAATTATTATACAGAATTACTATAATTAATTTTATTAATAAGTTATAAATGCTAGACTGTGGCAAATTAACTTATAGGTGAGAGCATTTATATGGTCGATACACACAAAAAAAACCAACCTACAAAGGTACGGTTGGTAGCAATAAGTGATATAATATTATTAGGCAATGAAGAATTCAGACAGCTAAACACTACGGTCGGACAACCCGCAATTACTCCGCAGGATTTTGGAGATGAAAGTAAATTAGTAGTTTTCCCATGCACTTATAGTGATGAAAAATACAACCAGTTTAAAATAGCTAATTTTATCATTGACAAAGCCGGTTACAAAAGGCCTTGCGAAGAATTGTATAAGAATATACTTATACCTGGTATTCACGAGAAAAGGAGTGGCAGGAAAAGTTCCATTCGTTCATTTGCACCAGCCATAGTAGTCGCGCCGGACGAATTACAAACCAAATTCCCTAATGCAGAAATTATCACTATAAAATCGTTGGATGCACTGACAGAAGAATATAAAAAATCAGTTGAGCATAACAAAAGATATATAGAACAATTAAAGGCAGAAGATGCGACAAGAGAGCCTAAAAAAAGACCCTATATAAGAGATTTACCAAAAAAACCCGATTCATTCGGACGGAATTAAAAGGCTGATTTTGGAAAAAACTATCTTTATGAATTCCCCAACTCTTTTTTCAGCCATTATTCTCACCCTCTTTCCTGAGATGTTTCCCGGGCCGCTTGGGCAAACGCTTGCGGGAAAAGCCTTGGAAAAAGGCATCTGGTCGCTAAAAACTCTGCAAATTCGTGATTTCGCCACTGATAAACACAAAACTGTAGACGCGCCTTCCTATGGCGGTGGCACGGGCATGGTGATGAAGCCGGAGGTGCTGGACGTGGCTATAGAACATGCAAAAACACTCTTCCCAACCACCAGTCACCAACCGCCAACCACCATTATCTACCCATCGCCACGGGGCATCCCCATCACCCAGCCGCTCATAGAAAAGCTTAAAAATGAACAGCTTATCATTCTATGTGGGCGGTTTGAGGGGGTTGACCAGCGGATTATCGACCATCACAATATGCTGGAGGTAAGCCTCGGAGATTTCATAATTTCTGGTGGGGAAATCGCCGCCCTAGCCATAATGGATGCCTGTGTGCGCCTGCTTCCCGGGGTAATTGGCAAGGAAGATGCCCTGTCCCAAGAAAGTTTTGCATCCGCTTCAGAATTTGCTAGACTACTGGAATATCCGCATTATACTCGCCCCTCATTTTGGAATGATAGGTCGGTTCCGGAAGTTTTACTTTCCGGCAATCATGCAGAGATTTCAGCGTGGCGGCTTGAGCAGGCAAAGCTTATAACTGCAGCTCGTCGCCCGGATTTGATAAAGAAAGAAAAGGAATAGTAAAATGAATTTGTTGCAGACAATTGAAAAAGAAAACATGGAAAAGCTCGCAGCCGGCAAGCGTATTGATAATTTTGCCCAGGGCGACACCATTAAAGTCGGCGTGCGCATTATCGAAGGCAACACCGAACGTACCCAGATTTTTGAAGGCATCTGCATCGGCAAGAAAAACGCCGGCGTACGTTCTTCATTCACCGTGCGTAAACTCAGCCACGGCGAAGGCGTTGAACGCGTATTCCCAACCTATTCACCACGCGTTGAAAGCGTTGAACTGGTGCGTAAAGGTGAAGTTCGCCGCGCTAAATTATACTATCTGCGTGGTCTCACCGGTAAAGCTGCCCGCATTACCGAAAAACGCGATGCGAAGAAGATTGAAGCTTAGATGAATTGATGATTTGATTATTAGATAATTGGTGCTATTTTTATTTATCTAATAATCTATTTATCTAATTATCTTCTATGAAAACTCTCTTTGATAAAATCTTTGATTCCCACCTTGTATCTGAGCAGGATGGTGGCACTTGCCTGTTATATATTGATCGCCATCTTGTGCATGAAGTGACCAGTCCACAGGCTTTTGAAGGGCTGCGCGTAAGTGGGCGCAGGGTTCGCCGTCCCGATGCGACGCTTGCCGTTCCCGACCACAACGTACCGACTACGCCTGAGCGCAAGCAAGGCATTATCAAGGACGAGACTTCGCGTATTCAGGTGCAGACCTTGGCAGATAACGCTCAGGAATTTGGTATCACCCATTATGCGATGGATGATAAACGTCAGGGCATCGTGCATATCGTAGGTCCTGAACAGGGCTTTACCCAGCCGGGAATGACTATCGTCTGCGGTGACTCACACACCAGCACCCACGGCGCATTTGGTGCGCTGGCATTTGGCATCGGCACTTCAGAAGTTGAACATGTTCTTGCCACGCAAACACTAATTCAACGCCGCGCAAAAAACATGCTGGTACGGGTTGATGGAAAACTGCCAGAAGGCGTTACCGCTAAAGATATAACCCTCGCTGTCATCGGCAGGATAGGCACTGCTGGTGGGACAGGTTATGTGATAGAATATGCCGGCGAAGCTATCAGAGATTTATCGATGGAAGGGCGCATGACAGTATGCAATATGTCGATTGAAGCGGGCGCACGCGCCGGTCTCATCGCACCTGATGAAAAAACTTTTGCATATTTGCGCGGTCGTAACCACGCGCCGCACGGTGCTGATTTTGACAAAGCCGTTGCCTACTGGAAAACATTGCCATCAGATGTTGGCGCGAAATATGATGCGGAAGTTATTATAAACGCTGCCGATATCGCCCCGCAAGTAACCTGGGGAACATCGCCGGAAGATGTGCTGCCTATAACTGCTACCGTTCCCGCTGGTGACACGCCAACCAAAGCGCGGGCACTGGAATATATGGGGCTCACCGCCGGAATGAAACTTACCGATATAGTGATAGATAAAGTATTCATCGGCTCCTGCACCAACGGACGCATCGAGGATCTGCGGGAAGCTGCAAAATTCGCGCAGGGACGCAAAGTGGCGGGCAATGTAAAGCTGGCTATGGTCGTTCCCGGTTCCGGTCTGGTTAAAGAACAGGCGGAAAAAGAAGGGCTGGATAAAATATTCCTCGCGGCAGGTTTTGAGTGGCGCGAACCGGGTTGCTCAATGTGCCTCGCCATGAACGCTGACAAGCTGGAAAACGGCGAACGTTGCGCCTCTACCAGCAACCGCAATTTTGAAGGCAGGCAGGGGCGCGGCGGTCGCACTCACCTGTTATCACCAGCTATGGCAGTTGCCGCAGCGGTGACTGGAAGACTGGCGGATATAAGGGAGATAAAATAATGGGATTTTTCAGCTCAATTAAATCACTCTTCTCTAAAAAGAAAAAAGAAGAAAAGAAAGACGAGAAAAAAAGGGAAACGCAAATAGTCAACTGGGATGAACTGGATTATGGCAAACCAGCGCAGCCTACTCACCTTACACCGATTGATTTAGACCCTTGGAAGACTTGATATGAAACCATTTAATTCACTCTCCGCCATTGCCGCGCCGCTGCCGATTGATAATGTCGACACCGACATGATAATTCCCAAGCAGTTCCTGAAAACCATTGCCCGCACCGGCCTTAAAGAAGGTTTATTTTATGAAATGCGCTTTCGCGTTGATGGTTCGCGCGTTGAAGATTTTGTGCTGCACCGCGCGCCATATGACCACTCAGAAATTTTAGTTTCCGGCGCGAATTTTGGCTGTGGCTCTTCGCGCGAACACGCACCGTGGGCTTTGCTCGATTTCGGGATTCGCTGCGTAATTGCCACATCATATGCCGATATTTTTTATAATAACTGCTTCAAAAACGGTATATTACCAATTGTACTGCCAAAAGAGCAAGTGTCACTTTTAATGCAAGCAGCAGAGAGCGGCAAAAAAATCAGCGTGGATTTAGAAAAACAGATCGTGCAGGCGGAAGGACAAAATACATCTCCATTTTCTTTTGAGGTCGAACCTTTCCGTAAAAACTGCCTGATAAATGGTCTTGATGATATTGGTCTTACCATGCAGAAGCTTAAAGAAATCTCAGCCTACGAAGCCAAGCAGAAAGAAGTGACTCCTTGGCTGGCGGCGTAAATGTCGGAATGTCACACGCATGATCATGACCATATAACCCACGACCGTAGAATGCTGTGGGTTGTTCTGGTGCTTAATCTTGTTATGTTTGTGATTGAGTTATGGCAGGGCATTATTGCCGATTCCAGCGCACTCCTTGCCGATTCCATGGATTTTTTCAGTGATTCGTTGAGCTATATTATCACCTTATATGTTATACAAAAACATATCCATATCCGCGCCAAAGCCGCCTTGTTTAAGGCAACATTAATGCTGGTTCTGGCTGGTTTAGCCTTGATGCAGGGGGTTCATAACCTGACCTCTGAGACTATGCCGGTATACAGCACAATGGGCTGGGTGGGAGCATTAGCATTAATTGTCAATGTAGTAAGTGCTTTTCTGCTTTATAGTTCGCGTGGGCGCGACAGTAACATGCAGTCTGTATGGTTATGCAGCCGTAATGATGCTTTTGCCAATATAATGATTCTGGCGGCAGCATTTCTTGTCTATGCGACTAATTCAATGTGGCCGGATTTTCTGGTAGCACTTGGCATTGCCTGGCTGGGAGGCAGCTCCGCCCTGAAAATCATTAAACATGCAAAAAGTGAGTTGAGAAGCTAGGAATTTGGTGTAAAAGCCTATCCGAATGATAACAACGCCGATTATTGAAAGTCAGATAATATGCAGCAATTTGTGATTATAGCTTATGATGCCAAAGATGAAGGCGCGATGGCAAGGCGCATGGCAGCACGCACAGCGCACACCGAAGCAATGGCGCAGGCGCGGGCAAATGGCAATATGATCTGCGGTGCTGCACTTTTGGATGAAGCTGGTAAAATGATTGGCTCGAACATTATCGTGAATTACGAGTCGCGCAAGGAACTGGACGCTTGGCTGGCAAATGAGCCGTATGTTTCCGGCAAAGTCTGGGATAATATAACTATTATACCAGCAAAACTCGGAGATAGTTTCAAGGATTTATTGCAAAACCAATGACTTTTGGTTAGAATATGCCAAATACTACAAATTTTGATTTTTGAGGATAAAATGCAGCATATTACTTTTGATATTTCTTTGCCTGACGGCGTTCTTGCTATTCTTGGCAAGTTTGGGGCTTCAACGCAGGAGCAACAAACAACTATTGTAAAGCAGGCTGTAGAACGCTACCTGGAGGATATGTATTGGAGTGAGCAAGCTGAAACCGCAGCAAAAGAAGGTTATCATTCACAGGCAGAAAGTCAGAATTGGCTTGAGGAAATGCATCGTGCTAAAGATTGAGGTTTCAAGACAAGCGCGAAAATTTACTCCTAAACTCCCAGCAAAACACCAACGCCAGATAGTTGCAGCTATTGACAAGCTTGTAGTTAATCCATATCCACATGATTCAATACAGATACAAGGACGAGTTCTTGGCTTGCGTCGAGTTAGTGTGGGCGAATATAGAATAATTTATCATATAGAAAATGATGTGTTATTTGTGGATGTAATTGGCAAGCGCAATGATGACTCTGTATATAAAATTCTGGAAATGAAATTTTAATTATTGAATAAAAATTGAGGAAAAAATAATGACCAAAAAAAATATTTTGCTCCTGCCAGGTGACGGCATTGGACCTGAAGTTATAGCGGAAACAAAAAAAATTATTGATTGGTTTAGCAATAACGGAAGCGTAAAATTCACCACCAGCGATGCGCTTCTAGGTGGCGCGGCTTATGATGCGGTTGGCACTCCGTTTCCTGATGAAACCGTGGTTGCTGCTAAAAAATCAGATGCAATACTGCTTGGCGCAGTGGGTGGGCCAAAATGGGAATCGCTGCCGATTGCTTCGCGCCCAGAAAAAGGTTTGCTTGGCATCCGCAAAGCCCTCGGTTTATTTGCCAATCTCCGCCCTGCTGTGTGCTTTGATGCGCTGGCTGATGCTTCCACCCTTAAACATGAAGTGGTTGCTGGGCTTGATATTATGATTGTGCGCGAACTAACCGGCGGAATTTATTTCGGGCAGCCACGCGGCGTGGAAACCTTGCCTGACGGCACTCGCAGGGGTATCAACACAGAAGTTTATACCTCACCAGAAGTTATCCGTATTGCCCGCGCTGCTTTTGAACTAGCAAAAAAACGGGGTGGAAAATTATGCTCGGTGGACAAGGCCAACGTGTTGGAATGCACCGAAATGTGGCGCGAAGAAATTATCAAAGTCGGACAAGCGGAATATCCCAATATCCAGCTTTCGCACATGTATGTTGATAATGCCGCTATGCAGCTGGTGCGTAACCCAAAACAGTTTGACGTGATGGTTACAAATAATATGTTCGGAGATATTCTATCGGATGTTGCTTCTATGCTCACCGGCTCTCTGGGGATGCTTCCTTCGGCTTCGCTTGGTGAACCAGGAACACCTGCACTGTACGAACCAGTACACGGTTCTGCGCCTGATATTGCTGGAAAAGGCATAGCCAACCCGATCGCAACTATTTTATCATTCGCCATGATGCTGCGCTATTCGTTTGATATGAAGAAAGAAGCAGACAAATTGGAAGCGGCGATAAAATCTGTCCTTGCCAAAGGTCTGCGCACTGCCGACATTATGCAGGACGGAAAGAAAAAACTTTCCACCGGCGAAATGGGTGATGCGATACTTAAAGAGCTTGCTGCATAAAAAAAATTGACGTAGCTACCCTACCCAAATAATGTGATGGCAATGGTTTATCTTTGAGTTATTGTTCAAGAAAATTAAAATGGGATCGAGTTTTTTATGAATACTACTATTTCTAAATCTACCAATATTCCCAAAATAATTTCTAAAGAAAAAATTGCTGCCCTGATTTCCATATTATTAGGTTGTGCATTTATTTTTCTAGGCTGTATCTTCAATTAACGTAATATCAATATATTTTTCATACTGTTGTGCCTCATTTATGGAGGTCGCACATGACATCACGTTACGAATTAAACGCGTCACAATGGCGCAAGATGGAATCGATACTGGCTGAAATCCTTGATTGCCGTGCAATGCGCCAGAATAATAGGCGTTTTGTAAATGGTGTGTGCTGGACGTTACGCAGTGGTGCCAGATGGTGTGATTTGCCACCACGCTATGGCAAATGGAAAATCGTTCATCAACGTTTTCTGCGCTGGGCAGAACAAGGCGTTTGGGAAAAAATGTTTGCTATGCTCGCCAAAGAACGTGACAATGAATATGTGATGATTGATTCCACCATCATCCGCGCCCATCAACAAGCTGCAACATCTAAAAAAAACACAAAGACAAGGCTCTGGGGCGTTCCCGAGGTGGATTGACCACCAAGATTCATCTGCTGTGCGATGCTCTCGGCAATCCACTAAGGTTCATTATCACTGGCGGAGAAGTGGCGGATTGTACGCAGGCTTTAACATTGCTGGAGAACCACAACGCCAACTACGTATTGGCTGACAAGGGATATGACAGTAATGAAATAGTTGATTATATTCAGAAAAATGGTGCGATTCCCGTCATCCCACCAAAGAAAAACCGCATCGAGCAACGACACTATGACAAGGAAGTTTATAAGGAGAGACATCTCATTGAATGCTGCTTCTCAAAACTCAAGCACTTCCGCAAAATTGCCACAAGATACGAAAAATATTGTCCTGCCCCCCTATAATTGGTCCAGATTTAATCTCGTAGTATGAGATTAGATT
>JBBTBX010000002.1:0-175430 GCA_038043465.1 Pseudomonadota bacterium | reverse complement strand
TTGCCTACAGCGCGATTGATGAGGGTCAACGTATATTCGGCGATACTGCCATCCGCGCTATGTTTAATGATGCCAATGAGCTGGGAAAGGCTCTACCTTCGATATTTTCAAACTCAGAAGTTCTATACAATAATTTACCAAAAATCACCAGCATCCTCACACAATTTGCTGCCAAACTTGCGCTTGATAAAGTTCTGCAAAGCAACTCTCCTACTGCTGTAAATGGCGTGCTGGAACTGTCTGGCGATGGTGAGCAACTGGATATTCATTTGGGCAATAGCTTGTGGGGTAATACCAGCAATATTTTTAGCCGTTCTTCATTGATTGATGATTTGTTTTTCAGAAGCTCCATGTCTGCTTCCACTATCCGCAGCGTCATGCAGAGTCAGTGGGGCAGTAGTGCTGACAGTGTGTTCGACCATGTTGTACTGGCGACCAAAGATTCGGACATTACAGTTAATATCCTGACAGTTCCAGCGTCAGGAAAAGTCAATCTGTTTGTTGATGGTAAGGGTGATAATTTAATTAATGGCTCAGGTGGAAATGATTTGCTGATTGGTGGCGAAGGAATCAGCACTATCTCTGGTGGTGGCGGTAATGATATTATCATTGGCGGTGGTGGGAAGGACACGCTGACTGGTGGGGCAGGGAATGACATATTTTTATCTGCTGGTGGCGAAGGAATAGACACCATCACCGATGCAGAAAATGGAGATAAAATCGTCTTTAATAATACCACCGTTACTGGCACTGCCAAAGCTGTCGGTAGGGATCTTTATCAGCTTGGTGATGTCATTTTCCAGAAGCAGGGTAATGATCTGGTTGCCGCTTCCGACTCTGATTCTGCCGCAATCATCAAAAACTTCTTCAAATCGACTTACGATCCGAAGGCTGATTATACGTTCATGGGGATAACGATACCGAAGCTTGTGGATTTGGATGGTGACGGGATTGACGATAATGCAGAAAAAAACGCTGCGAATGCTGATCTTTTGATTAAGCAGGCGAATGAGGTCTTCGCTAAGGCGGGTGCGGCAAGTTTAATCGATCCACTCATTATTGACCTAAATGGCAATGGTATTGCTCTTAATTCGTGGCAAACTGCAACCGCGCTCTTCGATCTCGATGGTAATGGAACGAAAGAGAATACCGGATGGACTAAGGCGAATGGTGACGATGTTTTCTTAGTAGTTGATAAAAACTCCAACGGCAATATTGATAATGTTAATGAAATGTTCGGCAATCCTAGCGTCAACGGTTTTGCAGAACTGAGTAAATATGATTCCAATAAAGACAATTTAATTAATGCTACCGATACTCAATTCTCGTTATTAAAACTGTGGAATGATAAAGATGCGGATGGAACAGTTGACACCGGAGAATTAACCACACTGACGGCTAACGGTGTGACAGAAATATCTCTTATTAAATATGCTAATTTACAAACAATCTCCGGAAACATGCAGACTGCCGTTTCCACTGTTAAATTTACCAATGGCAACGTAAGAAACATCCATGAGATTAATTTCGGCTTCGAAACTCCGACTGTGTTTACCAATCCTGACTTTACCCTGCCTTCTACATTCAAACTTAGCGTTGATAGTTTACTGCTTCCTTATTCCCGTGGTTACGGCAGCCTCTATTCATGGCAGGCAGCAATGACTCTCGACCCGACTTTACTTGCGATGGCGAAAGACCTTGCAGCCACCCAGCCTAAAGACTTCTATCTGCTTGGCGACAAGTTCGAGGCGTTCCTCTTCCGCTGGGCGGGTGTCCAGAATGTCACCAGTGCTGATGTTTATGATTCCGCCTTTGGTTATATACCATTCTCTGCCAAAAAGACAGCCTTCATGGAGAAGATTACCGGTGGTGATTTCTTCAACCGCACTCAAACTGGTGTTCCGCTGGCGCAGCAGGCATGGGACATGTTCTATAATTATTTCCTGAATAAGTTTCTGGTGCAATCGGTGCTGCATGATGTATTCCCTAATGCCAGTTACGACTTCGCCAGCGACAAACTCACCATCGGCAGCACGCTCGATGAAGCTATCGCTGCGATAAAAGCCAAAGCCATAAACTCAGACAGCTTCACTAATTATATCTATTACGCCGAAAATATCCTGAAACTCAACAAGGACCAGTTTAATGATGCTGCGTTCGACAGTAAGCTTGATTCGCTGACAGCCAGCATTGCAACCCTGGCAATTCCTTCCGGCTTCACCTTCGATGGCAGGCTTAATTATGGCACATCGGAGATCGACATACTCTACGGCACAACCAAAAATGACATACTGCATGGCGATGCCGCTAACGACGAACTCTATGGCTTCGCTGGGAATGATTATTTTGTGGGCGGTAAGGGCAATGATATTCTGAAAGGCGACGCTGGTAATGATATTTATCGTTTTAGCCGTGGCGATGGGCAGGATTCGATTGATGATAATGCGGGGATGGATAAGATTTTGCTGGGTGACGGCATCAGCGCGGCGGATGTGTCATACGCGCAGGTGGGAAATGATTTGGTGATTAATATTGGTACGGCTGGCGATAAGATAGGCATCAAGAATTTTTATGTTGCTACTACCAATCGCGTGGAAACGCTGGAGTTTGTCGATGGCAGCAGCCTCAGCCTTGCGAATATCGGCTCACTCATGACTGGCACGGATTTGGCGGAAACCTTAACTGGAACATCAAAAAATGATGTGATAAAGGGGCTGGGTGGGAATGATAATATCGTTGGTGGTACTGGCGATGACACTATCACTGGCGGTAAGGGTAATGATGTTATCGATGGCGGAAGTGGTTTCTATTCGGGTAACGATACCTATATCTTTAATGTCGGTGACGGGCAGGATACTATTTATGATTACACTGGAACTGACCAGATTGTGTTCGGTGCGGGGATTACCAAGGCCAATATTCAACTGATTTCTGATTATGCTAATAACCAGTCGCTGATTGTAAAAATTGGCACGAATGGCGACCAGATAAGTTTAAAGAATTTCTTTTATACGCAAGACAGTAATTACAAAATCGAAACTCTTAAATTTGCTGATGGCAGTGTGCTGGATTTAACCACTGGTTTAACGCTGGTTGGTACAAAAACCACAGGCGAAACTTTGTTTGGGATATACTCTAATGATGTGCTGACTGGCAATATCGGTAATGACACAATTTACGGCAATGAAGGTAATGACACTATCACTGGTGGTAAGGGTAATGATATTATCGATGGTGGTAGCACCTATTATTCAGGCAATGATAGTTATATATTCAATATTGGTGATGGGCAAGACACTATTTATGATTACACCGGAACTGACCAGATTGTGTTCGGGGCGGGGATAACCAAGGCATCTATCAAGCTCATTTCCGATTATACTAATAGCCAGTCGCTGATTATCAAGGTTGGTACTAATGGCGATCAGATAACTCTAAAAAGCTTTTTTAATAATTCTGGAAGTAACTATAAAATCGAAAGCCTTAAATTCGCTGATGGCAGTGTATTGGATTTAACAACTGGTTTAACTTTAAGCGCGACAAAAACCACAGGCGAAACCTTGTACGGTATATACTCTAATGACGTGTTGACCGGGAATATCGGGGCGGATACCATTTACGGTAATGAAGGCAATGACACGATAAATGGTGGAAAAGGCAACGATATTATTGATAACAGCAGTTTCTATAGCGGCAACGATACTTATATCTTCAATGTCGGCGATGGGCAGGACACGATTACTGATTACACCGGAACTGACCAGATAGTTTTTGGCGCGGGGATAACAAAAGCCAATATTCAGCTCATTTCGGATTACGCTAATAACCAGTCACTGATTATTAAAGTGGGAACGAATGGCGACCAGATAACACTAAAAAGCTTTTTTAGTAATTCTGGAAGCAACTATAAAATCGAAAGCCTTAAATTCGCTGATGGCAGTGTATTGGATTTAACAACTGGTTTAACTTTAAGCGCGACAAAAACCACAGGCGAAACCTTGTACGGTATATATTCCAATGATACCCTGACCGGAAATATAGGAGCTGACACAATTTACGGTAATGAAGGCAATGATATTATCACCGGCGGTAAAGGTAATGATATTATTGATAACAGCAGTTTCTATAGCGGCAATGATACTTATATCTTCAATGTCGGTGACGGGCAGGACACGATTACTGATTACACCGGAATCGACCAGATAGTGTTTGGCACGGGGATTGCCAAGGCTGGCATTCAGCTTATTTCCGATTATGCGAATAGCCAGTCACTGATTATTAAAGTTGGAACGAATGGCGACCAGATAACACTAAAAAGCTTTTTTAGTAATTCTGGAAGCAACTATAAAATCGAAAGCCTTAAATTCGCTGATGGCAGCATATTAGATTTATCAGGTGGGCTTACTTTACTTGGCACTAAAACTACCGGTGAAACTCTGGTGGGGGCTAGTTTTAATGATAATTTAACTGGCAATATTGGCAACGACACCATCTATGGCTATAGCGGTAATGACACTATTAACGCTGGCAAAGGCAATGATATTATTGATGGAAGCACAGGTAACGATGTCTATATCTTCAACATTGGTGATGGACAGGATACGCTTTCTGATTATACGGGTGCTGACCAGATAGTATTTGGGGCTGGGATAGTACCGCAGGATATATTGATGGAGGCATCCGGAACTAATCTAATTATAAGCTACAGTGCCAATGACCGAGTAACTATCAATAATTTCTTCACTAACTCCAATTACCGGGTAGAAACCCTTAAATTTGCCGATGGCAGAATCATTGATATCACCAAGGCAATTACTGTGACTGGCAGTGCGGCAGATGATATAATAATCGGAACACCTTTTGCCGACAATCTGAGTGGAGCTGCGGGTAATGACTATATCTATGGCAGTGAAGATATTGATATTATCAATGGCGGCATCGGTAATGATATTTTAAGAGGTGGCGGTGGAGTTGATACCTATAATTTTGACGCTGGTTATGGTAGTGATATTCTTACCGAATCCGGTGGTGTTGGCGATAAAATAGTGCTGGGTACTGGTATTTTATCTTCTACTATGGCAATGATTCGGGTTGGTGATGATCTACGTATAGTAACTCAGGGGAAAACCGATTCTATATTAGTCAGCAAATTTTTCGCTACCGACAATAACCGCATGGAATATATCCAATTTGCTGATGGAACAAAATTCAACCTGACCAATGCGGCTTCTATTGAACCTGTATCCACGGTTTATTCTGTGAATGGTTATGTGGTAGTTAATGAGGATGTAGCCACAAAAATAAAACTGCTTAATAAAAATGATGGTAGTGCTGATTATAAAAATATTATTATCTCAGGGGCTGCCGTGAATGGCACAGCTTCTGTAAATACCAGCGGTGATATAATTTACACCTCAAAAGCTAATTATTTTGGCACTGATAGTTTTACTATTTCCTATAAAGACGCAGCCGGTGTAAGCCAGAGCAAAACTATCAGTGTTAATGTGGCACCGGTTAATGATGCTCCGGTGGGACTGAACAAAACTATAACAACCAATGAGGATACACCAGTTGAAGTGCTGGCTCTGGTTGGTGCGACTGATATAGAAAATAATACCATGACTATATATTCTGCTGGCGGTGCGGCGCATGGCTCTACCAGCATTTCCGGTGGTAAGTTATTTTATACTCCTTCCAAAAACTATTTCGGCACTGATTCATTCACCTACACGATTTCTGATGGCAATGGTGGTTTTGATACCAAAACGGTAAATGCCACGATTATTTCGGTAAATGATGCGCCTGTGGCAACTAATGATGTCATCACAATCAGTGAAGATAGCACCGCCCTTATAACTATTCTGAGCAATGATTCGGATGTGGAAGATGGTTTCTTCCCGGCAGCTAATATTAAAATAACTACCCAGCCGACAAATGGTACAGTTGCAATCCAAAGTGATGGCAAGGTGTTATACACACCAAAAGCTGATTTCTACGGACAGGATAGTTTTAAATATACAGTTACTGATTCGCAGGGGTTGGTTTCCAACATTGCTACAGCTACAATAAATGTAACTCTAATTAATGACTCTCCTAAATTTAAGACAGGCAGCACCATTACATTTACTGAAGATACTCCAGCAACTTTTGATGTGAATAGCTATTTTTATGATCCGGACGGCAATGCTTTTACCATCAATTCCGTCTCCTCACCTAATGCCAGTATCAGCTTTGCCGGCAATATGATAACTTATACTCCAAAGCCTAATTACAACGGGATTGATAAAATCACCATAAAACTAACCGATTCATTCGGCGCAACCAGCACTCTGATTGTTGATGCTACGGTGACACCGGTAAACGATATTCCTGTGGCGACTAACGACAGCTTTGTGGTTGTCGAAAACACCGCGACTAAACTTAATGTTCTGGCTAATGATAATGATGTTGAGACAGTTCTCTTTGCTAGCAGTATAACTGGTTTGACCACTCCTGCACACGGCACAGTGAGCATTAATGCTACCGATGGCACAATCCTTTATACCCCGACCGCAGGATATAACGGTATGGATAGTTTTACCTATAGCGTTAAAGATTCTAACGGTATTATTTCAAACACTGCCACTGCCAAAATTAATGTCGCTAAAATAATCTCCGGAACCACAGCGGATAACATCCTGGCTGGAATCGCCGGTAATGAAGTAATTTATGCCCTTGATGGTAATGATACAATTTCCGGAAGCACCGGAGTTGATATACTTGATGGAGGGGTGGGAACTGATACTGTGTCCTACGCAGCTTCTACTGCCGCAGTTAATGTAAATCTCGGAATCACCACCGCTCAATCTGGCGGTCATGCTCAGGACGATACGCTAATCAGCATTGAAAACATTATTGGTTCACCTTTGAACGACACATTTACAGGCAGCTCAGTTGCTAATAACATCAATGGTGGGGCAGGGATTGATACAGTTTCATACGCTAACTCCACAGCGGCAGTGAATGTAAATCTGGCTGTTACCACCGCGCAATCTGGTGGCTTTGCTGCCGGCGATATACTCACTAATATCGAAAATCTAACTGGTTCTACTTACAACGATACATTGCTGGGAAATACCCTTGCCAATATTATAACTGGCGGGACTGGAAAAGACACCATGACTGGCGGTGCTGGTGCTGATGTGTTTAAATTCAGCGCAATAACTGATTCTGGAAAAGCGACAGGTGTACGTGACATTATCACTGATTTCGTTAAAGGCACTGATAAAATCGACCTTACTGATTTCGCCGGAAGCTTCACTTTTAAAGGCACAGGTGCTTTGGGTGGTTCAGTAGCTGGGGTTAATTATGCACAAGTTTCCGGCAACACTATTATCGGCATAGACGCTGATAGTAACGGCACGCTCGATATGCAAATCGAACTAACCGGACTGCATACCCTGGCAGCGAGCGATTTCTTGTTGTAGTTAAGAATTTTATCCACTTCGTATCCTTCATTCATCCCTCACTAGAGGTAGATGAATGGGGGATGCGTAATAGCTACAAATTTCTCAAAATTTTCACCACCACACCATCAATATGAAAATCTATATTTCCTTTTCGTGTTTCTACGAGTTGGTATGCGAACCATATGGTTCGACAAAATTTCAGCAGAAATTTTGGATGCCAGCCTATAGGGCAAATGACCAGAAGGTCATTTATCAATCCAGCTCGCATAAAATTACACCTTATAACTATCAGATTGACCTTATCCAATTTTGCGTTATGTTACTCCTTGATAGTTCCCGCAAGGGATTAATAGGGAATCTGGTGCCACAATTATTTGTGTAATCCGGAACTGCCCCCGCAACTGTAAGCGGCAAGCCTTAGGCAATGATACACCGTCACTGAGTAGCGATACTTGGGAAGACAGCCGAAGGTGATGACCCGCAAGTCAGGAGACCTACTATCAGGTGTCACGCATACTCAGGAAACGGGGTGTTTTCTAGGAGTGATGATTGGGGTGAGCCCAACTCTTTATGCAGTGACACGCGCTAAAGCCATTTGGCAATAGCGTATGTATAACTGTTTATGGAGTGTATTTTATGACTGGTTTTAATTTAAATCTTCAAGTAATTATTTGCACAATTTTATGTATTATATGTATCAGCTCGGTATCCTGGGCGGGCAATCAAAGCAATTTGCGGCAACAATTATTTGAAATGGATAAAGCCGCCGCGCTTACCAATTTTGATAGCGCGCAAAAAAAATCCTGCATCGAAGCATTTAATTCGCGTTACGGGTCTAAATATGCCTTGAATGACTCCCTGTCTTTCAATGAGCAATTATCGCTGGATACTTATGATAAGCTATTCTGGAAAGGAGATGGGAATCTGCAGCGTGGGCTGTTGTTCACCGCTTCTGTTACTGACAAGTCCGGTGATGAAGCGGGAAATCTGATTTGTTATTATGCCATGACTGATTACCGCATGGATTTCCAGAACGCATATGTCATGCCTTTGCAAATGGAAGAAACGGTGGTTGCTTCTAACGCCAATACTAATAATATACAGAAATCTTTAAATAATTTCTCAAGTAAAGAGTAAGCATATGAGCGAAGTAATAGAACAAAAAACTTCAGAAAAGAAACCACAAACATCTTCTGCCCCTGCCCATGAGGAAGCGGCAACTATATCTGAAAAAAAATTCATGCGTGATCATACGACTTATTCAGCCATATCATCATGGCTGTTTGCCATAGCGGGTGCGACCAATATCGGCGTTCTAAGCGTGCTGTCATCAAAAATCCTGAGTGCTGCCGAACAGGGGAAACCGCTTTTCAAATCGGCTAAAGGCACTGAAGCAGTTATGGGCAATAAGCAATTCAACCGTATTGCTGTTGTCATGACGGCTTTTGGTGCAGCGTGCATGGGTGTTTCCAACTATCTGGAAAGCAAAAAAGTTGTTACTGAATGGCAGCTTGGTGCTGGAAAACTGCAACGAAAAGCTAATATTGCCGAAAAAGAGGCGCAAACATCGGATAAAGATGCCGTTAGTGATAAACCTACGCGGGAATCCAAGAAATGGGCATCTGCAGTGCAGGCAAACACTAAGCGTTTAGTCACTCGTTTGCCACGTTAAAACTATAATCATCAACCTAAAGGAGTTACTATGCAATCATCACTTTCACCGGCTCAAGACTGGCGTCGTCCCCTCTGGCTAACGCTGCTTATTGTTTCCAGCGTTGCCTTTACCTTCTGGTTTGAATGCGCCGTTCCGTTTGCCGCTTTTGCTGCTGCAACTGCGCTTACATTACCTCGCCGTGATGCAGTACTCCTTATGCTTGGTGTATGGCTCGCCAATCAACTCACTGGCTTCCTGTTCATGGATTACCCGTGGGATGCAAATACCTTCGCATGGGGAGCGGCACTTGGCGCGGTCGCGCTTATTTCACTGCTATCTGCACGCTGGATAGTAGCACGTTTTAGCAATTCAAGTCCTGTACTGAGCATCACTTTAGCTTTTATGGTAGCTTTTGTGGCTTATGAAGCAAGCGGTTATATTGCCTCACTGGTGCTTGGTGGTGTAGAAAATTATACGCTTGCCATTCAGTCACGAATTTTTGTTCTTAATGTTGGCGCGCTAATAGGTTTATTTGCCTTAAACCACATCGGTTCAACGCTACAACTTATGCCACCATATAATAACAGGATGCTCAGGGCGTAGTTATACTTTAACTGGCACTGGCTTTCTATCTTCGCCAATGGCAACGAACGTAAAGCGACCTTCAGTCACCTCTTCCTGTTTGTGACCTTCTTTGCGCTCGACCATCGCGTCAATTTTTACCGCAATGCTGGTGCGCCCGACTTTTTCGATTGTGGCATAACAAATCAGGCAATCACCAACCAGAACCGGGCGATGAAATACGATATTGTCGATGGCAACGGTAACGATCTTGTGATGCGCCAGCTTGCGAGCATGGAGATATGCCGCCAAATCCATCTGACTTAAAATCCATCCGCCGAACATATCGCCATCGGGGTTAGTGTCGCAGGGCATAGCAACTACTTTGATAACCAGTTCTTTTTCGTACATTACGCAACCTCCAGTTGTTTTTTCATATTATCAAAAGCTGCCCATACCCCGCCTTCGCCGTGCCAATCGCCGCGCGTTGCTGCTTTGGAATATTCGGTGGAGCGGGCTTCAAAGAAATTGGCATGTTCAACCCCATTAAGCATGGCGGAAAGCCACGGCAGAGGATGTTCTCTGGTTTGTTTATACTCGCCAGATGTTCCGGTGAAATAGCCATAAACCGGGGTGAGTTTGAGTTGGGTAAGTCGCCAGTCGGCAATGTAACGAACATAGTTTTTTATATCATCCGGCTTCATCCCTTGCACTTCACCAAATTCAAAAGCCAGCTCAATGAATTTATCTTCGAGTCCCACCATAGTTTTACCAACATCTATAATATCATCGGCAACTGCTTTGGTCACCGCGCCAGTCTCCTGCGCCCATTCATGATAAAGACGGATAATGCTCTCGCAGTGCAATGATTCATCGCGTACTGACCAGCTAACAATTTGCCCCATGCCTTTCATTTTATTGAAGCGTGGGAAATTCATCAGCATCGCGAAACTGGCAAAAAGAGCCATACCCTCGGTGAATGCGCCAAACATAGCCAGCGTACGTGCAACATCGGAGCAGGTGGAAGTGCCGAAGCTGTGCATATAATCGGTTTTTGCACGCATGGAAGCGTAAGAATGGAATGCTTTGAACTCAGTGTTGGGCATACCGAGTGTTTTCAGTAACAACGCGTAAGCGTCGATATGCACCGTTTCCATGTTGGTAAATGCCGCCATCATCATCTGGATTTCGAGTGGCTGGAAAATGGGAATATAACGCTTGAAATAATTATCGCTGACTTCTACATCCGACTGCGTAAAGAAACGGAAAATCTGCGTAAGCAAATTGCGTTCACTTTCACTGAGTGCTTTTCCGTTCCAATCCTTGATGTCTTCACCAAGTGGCACTTCTTCACCCATCCAGTGAATCTGCTGCTGGCGTTTCCATGCCTGATAAGCCCACGGATAGCGGTCAACATTATAACTGCCGGAAGTTTCAAGCAGACCGATTTTGCCTTTGCCCTGCAGCTCGAGAGGATTTTGTTTTGCGTAAATTACTGACATGCCAAACACTCCTCATAATCGGTTTTTTCAGTTTTCAGGGTTTTGATTTCTTTTTCACCGCCGCCAGCATATTCAGCGCGCTGGATAGATTTTGAACGGCAGTAATAAAGCGACTTCACACCTTTTTCCCAAGCCGTCCAATGCAGCATGAATAAATCCCATTTATCAGCGTCGGCTGGCAGAAACAAATTGATAGACTGCCCCTGACAGACATAAGGCGCACGGTCACCAGCAAATTCGACAATCCAACGCTGGTCAATTTCAAAAGCAGTTTTGAACGTATCTTTTTCATCCTGCGAAAGTTGTGGCAAATGCTGCACCGATCCTTCATGCTCGACAATAGATTGCCAGGTGGATTCACTATTAATGCCTTTTTCTTCCAGAAGTTTTTCGAGGTAAATATTCTTTACTGCAAAGTTTCCGGAAAGGGTTTTGTGATTATAAATATTGGCAGGGATCGGCTCTATGCAGGCGGAAGTTCCGCCACAGATAATACTGATGCTGGCGGTGGGAGCAATTGCAAGCTTGTGACTGAAGCGTGCTTTTATGCCGCGTTCCTCAGCGTCCGGACAAGAACCACGTTCCTCAGCCAAGGCAACAGAAGCTGCGTCAGCGGCGCGGCGGATCTGTCGGAACATTTTCATGTTCCATGATTTTGCCATCGCGCTTTCAAACGGCACGCCTTTCTGTTGCAGGAAAGAATGAAAGCCCATCAACCCCAGTCCAACCGAGCGTTCACGCATAGCGGCGTATTTGGCACGCGCCATGCCATCAGGTGCAGTATCAATAAATTCCTGCAATACATTATCAAGAAAGCGTAGAACATCTTCTACTATGCGCGGATTATCATGCCATTCGTCCCAGGTCTCGGCATTGAGCGAACTAAGGCAGCAAACAGCAGTGCGGTCTTTACCAAGATGGTCAGGACCGGTTGTCAGCAGGATTTCACTGCATAAATTCGACATGCGTACTTTTAAGCCAAGTTCGCGCTGGTGCTTGGGCAGGGATTTATTGGCAGTATCAATATAAATCAAATACGGCTCACCAGTTTGCAGGCGCATTTCCAGAATTTTCTGGAATAGCTGGCGGGCATTTACATGCTTAAGAATTTTATTGGTTTTTGGCGAACGCAGACCGAATTCTGCATCCCTCCGTACCGCTTCCATGAATTCATCAGTAATGTTAATGCCATGATGCAGGTTCAGGCTTTTACGGTTAAAGTCACCGCTGGGCTTGCGGATTTCAAGGAATTCTTCAATCTCTGGATGATGAATATCCAGATAAACAGCCGCCGAACCACGACGCAAACTGCCCTGAGCAATTGCCAATGTCAGTGAATCCATAACACGCACAAAAGGAATGATACCGGAAGTTTTTCCGGCGCGCCCGACAGGCTCGCCCACACCGCGCACAAATCCCCAATAAGTACCAATGCCACCACCATTGGAGGCAAGCAGCACGTTTTCATTCCAAGTGGAAACAATCCCGTCCAGTGAATCACTTACAGTATTCAGGAAGCAGGAAATTGGTAAACCGCGTTTTGCACCGCCATTGGAGAGAATAGGGGTGGATGGCATAAACCAAAGCTGAGAAATATAATCATAAAGCCGCTGAGCATGCGCTGCATCATCAGCATAAGCGCAGGCAACACGGGCAAACATCTGCTGATAGTTTTCACCTTCTAGCAAATAACGGTCATCAAGCGTAGCTTTGCCAAAATCGGTAAGCAAGGCGTCACGCGAATAATCAAGCTTCACTGAAGACGGATATACCTTTTGCAATTGCGGATCTTCTGCCGCTTTGCGGTATAATTTTTTTTCTTCCTGTGTTTCTGGAAAGCGGACTATTTTACGTGTCGGATCAAAGGTAATAAGATTACCATTGCGGTCAAAATCATAGGCATTAGCAAGCATGAACCCTCCGTTCCTGGAAAGGGCGACGGTGACAAGCGCAGACAATTATCTTGTCACGGCCCTCACTCGGCGCACCCCGTCCGATGGTTAGCAATATGTCTTCCGGCAGGTCTCCTGGCTCGCGGGTCGCCGTATTTTATCCTGCCTTCCCAGAGCTTGCGCTCCAGTGGCGTGATGAATAAAAACTCGCCGCTTACAGTTGCGGGGGCAGCTCCGGAATTGAATAAAACCTCACACCGGATTCCCTTTTAAGCATTGCGAGCTGGATGCCAGCAATGCACCGTAAAACACAACATATAGTATATAGGTTTTTTATCATGTCAAGATATATGGCTAAATATCTGATAGCATCTCTAATGCTTTGCCGACGCTTTGTAGCCTAACATCATCACGACTACCACTAAAAATATTTTTTACGCAAGTGATTTTATTTTTCGTAGCAACGGCAATATAAACCAAGCCAACAGGTTTTTCTGTTGTACCTCCGCTTGGCCCTGCAATTCCTGTTACCGCAACCGCAACATCCGCCCCAGTCTTTGCAATTGCTCCCTGCGCCATTGCAGATGCAACCTGTTCGCTGACTGCGCCGTGTTGTTCAATAAGCTTTTCATCAACTTCCAGGAGTTTAATTTTTGATTCATTGGAATAAGTCACAAACCCACATTCAAACACATCTGACGAACCGGAAATTTCCGTTAGCAACGCTGAAATCAAACCACCGGTGCAGGATTCGGCAGTTACGAGTTTCAGCCCTCTGCTTTTGTAAGCATTTAGCAAAGCAGTTGCTTGGTTTATTTGTGAATCAGGAAACATAAGATCTAAGAATGAAATACATAACAACAAAAAACATAGGATAAATCGCTGCTAGAAGATCGTCAAACATAACCCCAAATCCGCCTTTGATCTTGCGGTCAGCAACCGAGATCGGCCATGGCTTCAAAACATCAAAAAAGCGGAATAAAATAAAGGCGGAAGCATATCCTTCCCATGTGACCGGATGAGTGGCAAGCAGCAGCCATATCCCCGCCACTTCATCGACAACAATTTGCTTTGGGTCGTGCTTTTCCGGATAATATTTCATATATTGATTAGAAGCCCACCAGCCAACAAAAAATAAAATAATAGAAGCTACAAAAAGCCAGAAATTGCCATAATATTGTTGGATAACCCAGGCGAAGGGAAGGGCGGCTAGTGAACCGGCAGTGCCGCTGGCTTTCGGCGCAAGTCCTGATCCAAACCACGTCGCCACCCACCACCAGATTTTGCCCATTGGAAGCTTTTGCTTTTCTTCTGTCATTATTCAGCCTTTAAGTTTTGTCATCCTGAGCGTAGCCGAAGGATCTTTGTAAAATGAATTATAAAGCAAAGATTCCTCATTACATTCGGAATGACAAGAAAAAATCATCGCGGCAACCTCACAGTCGCAACTGCCTGTGCTGCAACCCCTTCGCCACGCCCTGCAAAGCCTAATTTCTCAGTGGTTGTAGCTTTAACGCTGATACGGTGCTTTTCTATTTTTAGTATATTTGCAATATGCTCAATCATGGTTTCGCGGTGTACAGAAATTTTCGGACGTTCGCAAATCAGCGTCACATCGATATTTACCAGTTCACCACCGCGATTTTTCAGCAATCCGTAGGCATGCAATAAAAAACGCTCCGAGTCTGCGCCCTGCCATTTTGGGTCAGTAGGCGGGAAATGCGCGCCAATATCCTGCGCGCTGATTGCGCCGAGTATAGCATCGACAATAGCATGCAGCCCAACATCTGCGTCTGAATGCCCAACCAGATAATGGCTGAAAGGAATGCGTACCCCGCACAGTTTTATATTCTGCTGGATAATCGGAGTTTCCAAATCATGCTCAGCCAGAACATGCACATCATAACCTATGCCAACGCGGGTTTCTGAATTCAGAATCAGATTATTTTCCATACGTTTTAAATCCTCTGCATTGGTGATTTTAAAATTTTCATTTTCACCATCAACCGTAAAAACCTTTATATTCGCCAGCTCACAAACCGCTGCGTCATCGGTCAACTCTTTACCAATCGCCTGTTTATGCGCGTCTACTAGCATTTTATAATCAAATCCCTGCGGTGTCTGCACCTGCACAGCACCGGCGCGCTCAATAGTACCAGTTACCACACCATCTTCCACGCGCTTTATCGTATCATTTATTGCAATAACCGGAATAACCGCCTGATGCTCATTAAGACCAGCCAGAACTCTGGAAATAAGAGCTCGGTTTACAAATGGGCGGGCGATGTCATGCACCAAAACGCGGTCAGGTTTATGCTCGGCAAGACTTTCCAGCCCCAGTCGCACCGATTCCTGACGGGAACTACCACCTATAACGCAGGGTATAATTGCTAGCCCGCCTATGGCTTTGCGGTAATATGGATGGTGTTCACGGCGGATAACCACCCGCACCCCGTCAATATCCGGATGGGCAAGGAATGCCTTTACCGTACGCTGCAAAATGCTCTCAGAACCAAGGTTTATATAGGGTTTTGGTACGCCACCCCCCATCCTTTCGCTGTGTCCGGCAGCGACCAGCAAGGCTATGGTTTTTGGTTTTTTCCTGTTTTCCGGCATAATAATAGGCTGAAATCCTTGAAATTGTTTAGGAAATACTTTATCGTACTTTTCTTTAAAAACACAATAAACATTTTTTGTTACTAGTAACCAGTTGCTAGTAACCAGTAACTAGTAACATTTTATGACTATAACGATAGACAACATAAATATTGAAAATCCGGTATGGCTCGCGCCGATGACCGGAGTTTCCGACCTGCCATTCCGCAAACTGGTTAAGCGTTTCGGGGTAGGGATGGTGGTTTCAGAAATGATTGCCTCACGCGCAATGATACTCGAGACAAAAAATACTATGCGCATGGCTAGTTTTTCACCGCTTGAGTTTCCTTTTGCCGTGCAACTTGCCGGGTGTGATCCGGAAGTGATGGGTGAGGCGGCAAAACTGAATGAAGATCGCGGCGCGCATATGATCGACATCAATTTCGGTTGTCCGGTTAAAAAAGTTGTGGGTGGCAATGCCGGCTCAGCCTTGCTGCGCGATGAGCCACTTGCCGCGAAAATTCTGGAAGCAACGGTTAAGGCTGTTAAAATTCCAGTAACCCTTAAAATGCGGACAGGTTGGGATGATAGCAACCGCAATGCGCCAAAAATTGCCAGAATTGCTGAAGATGTAGGGATTAAACTGCTCACCGTGCATGGGCGCACACGCTGCCAGATGTATAAAGGTCATGCCGACTGGAGCTTTGTCAGGAGTGTTAAAGAAGCGGTGAAACTGCCGGTGGTGGTGAATGGTGACATCAATAATTTTGATGATGTGGAGATGGCTCTGGCTGAGTCAGGCGCGGATGGAGTGATGATCGGGCGTGGCAGTTATGGTCGCCCATGGTTTCCGGCGCAGGTTTGCCATTATTTGAAAACCGGAGAGAAAATTGCGCCGCCAAGCCTTGCCGAACAGCGCGAAATCGTGCTGGCGCATTACGATGAAATGCTCGAGCATTATGGCGCAGCCAATGGCGTTATGATCGCCCGCAAACATCTAGGCTGGTATTCCAGCGGGCTTTATGGCTCTGCCGAATACCGCCAAAGAATTAACACGATGCACGACCCAGTCGCAGTTAAACAGGAAGTGATAGATTTTTATGAGCGTACCGCTTATGTTGCTGGCGTTAGTAATTCCATAGCAGAAGAAAATTTAGCGGCTTAATTAATTAGCATGCTTTTATCAGAAGAGACTTGCGGAGCTTTTTGCGCTATTACTACGGGCTTCATGTTTTGATCAGATTCAACAGGTTTATAGTCTTTACCAGTTAAACCTTTATCTTTTGCCTCCTGCATAGCCTTAGCGAATTTGACATCTGACATTATTTCTTTTGGTTTACCGAAATTTTCCCTGTAATTGCCAGCGTCTTGCTTAAGCTGGGCCACATCATCCCTGTTTTTAATCCCTAGTCCTTCTCTATCAAGCGGTATAAGAAGTTCCTTTTTGGCACCCATTGCCATTGCAGCTTTCTCTAAGCCTTCTTGTGCTGCTGTACCACCAATAGCTCCCAAAGTGATATCAGCTCCACCCCTAAGAAAGTTATGTCCAAATGAAACCAACTTTTCCTGCACACTCGCTGTTCTGTCATCAGCAATCTCAGTGGTTTTAGCAAAAACTTCAGGGGCAACAGCAACAATTGCAACACCGGGGAATAATTTAAAAGCTTTTTTAAGAAGACCTTTGCCATCTTCTATTGCTGCTTTAATGCCGCCTTTGTTAGGAGTGGCATCAGGATTTTTAGACATTGCTTCAGCTTTAGATATTGCTTCAGTTATTGGTACAGGTTTAACATCAAATAATATGTGGAATTCACGTACACTATCACTTTTTAGACGTATATATTCACCAAGCCTGGCATCACTTCCTATCTCTGTTTTAATTCCAATTTTTGCAAACTGATCTTCAAAACCTTTTAATTCCTTTGTATTACCTCTAATCAATAACGTAGTGCCTTTATTGGTATTATAAGATACGACATCGCCAGAAGCAGATTTATTTGTAATTTTTTCTTGTAACGTACGCACTTGAGGATAGACAGAAACACTTTCAAATTCAAATCTTTCTCTGAAATCACGCCTATTGCTTATACTAAGATAATTACCGATAGTACTATCTGTTCTAACTTCTGCTGTTTTGATACCCTCTTTGTTTAAAGCTTTCTTTAAATCTCCTAATTCTTCGGCACTTCCTCTAATCGCAATAGCCCCAAAATCAACTCCATTTTCACTTACTTTATAAGTTATTACGTCACCACTTTTAGATTTACTTGTAAGTGCATTTTGTATTGAATACGCATCTTGATATAGTGGCTTGCCATTAATATCCCTATAAATATTGACTCTGGGGTGACCCATGCCAATAACTTTTTCACTCTTGCTCATTGTGTCAACAATAAGATCTTTTCCATTTGGCAGCTCAACTTTATTCCATTGATGATTTTGTTTAGTGCCATCTGCATTTACATAACTGCCTTTATCAACAGAACTTGGTATCCCTATTTCATCAGCAATTGCTTTGAACAATAATGACCTATGACGGCAAACACCTGTTCCGTTCTCAATTAGCTGACCTAGTGATACTTTTTTCCCTTCAGTCGGTCCGCCGACTATACTCTCTAAAATTTGCTCATTTTTTGCAGCGTTTTTTTCCTTCATCAAACTATCAACGTAATCAGCAATATACTTAACTTTTTCTTCATGTGAGGGTATTTGAGATAGTGAAGTTTTAGCTTCTTCAATTGCTTTTTTAAGAACAGGATCCCTATCGGGGCTTACAACAATAATTTCTCTATTTGCATTAGTTAGTATGTTCCCTTCAGCATCGAACTTAGCACCACGACCAGCATCTTGGAATCTATAACCAAGTTCTCTATCTGGACGTACATGACCATATTCAGCAAGATGGTTAGATCCTGCTGCTCCAGCCTCAGGATCATATGGGGAGTAATGTATAGGAGATTCTTCTCTACGAGGCATGTCTAAATAACTTTTCTAATATTCCCATAAACTTATATTATTTCAGAAATTAAGGTTCTTACTATAATATACTTCGTGAGTAATTAAGGTAAAGTTACAGTTTCATGACATTTTTAATGAAATTTAAGCAAGTTACAGAGTTAATGCATTGATATTCATGGATAATTTATATTATGGATAATCCTATTCCTTCAAATCCGACCAGAAATCCTTAATTTTATTAAAGAAACTTTCTGATTGCGGGCTGACATTCTCGCTGCCTTTGTCGAATTCCTTTAGCAATTCTTTTTGCTTTTTACTTAGTCTAACCGGTGTTTCAACGAGAGTATGGATATACATATCGCCACGGCTGCCAGCTCGCAAAATCGACATACCTTTACCGCGCAGGCGCATCTGGTGACCGTGCTGTGTTCCTTCCGGTATCGTAACTTTTATACGCGTTCCGTCAATAGTAGGAACTTCGATTGAGCCGCCCAGAGCCGCAGTTGTCATTTTTATAGGGATATTGCAGTGAATATCCGCACCATCACGCGCAAACAAGCCATGTTGTTTTATGCTGACGAAAATATATAAATCACCAACAGGACCACCCCTTACACCAACTTCACCTTCACCACTTAAACGTATGCGCGTGCCTTCCTCAACTCCGGCAGGAATATTGACTGACAATGTTTTTTCTTTGCGTACCCGCCCGCTTCCTGCACAGGTTTTACATGGGTCTTTAATAATCTTTCCCATTCCACCACAACTGCTACAGGTGCGTTCCACTGTAAAGAACCCTTGAGTTGCACGGACTCTTCCGCTGCCGTTACAAGTTGTACAGATAACAGGTTTGCTGCCATTTGCACCACCGCTACCGCTGCAGGTATCACATGATGCAGCCGTAGTTATTTTAATAGTTTCGGATTTGCCAGTGAAAGCTTCTTCCAGCGATATGCTTAGATTATAGCGCAGGTCAGCCCCGCGGGCAGTAGATTGCGACTCACCACCGCCACGTCTGCCACCGCCCATCCCGAATAAATCTTCAAATATATCGGCAAATCCGGAAGAGAAATCAAAACCTCCCATACCAGCTCCACCAGACGCGCCACCCATTCCTCCCTGATTGAAGGCTTCATGACCATAGCGGTCATAAGCCGCGCGTTTCTGCTCGTCAGAAAGTATGTCGTAAGCATGGCTGATTTCTTTGAATTTTTCCTCTGCTTCCTTATTGCCGGCATTTTTATCCGGATGATATTGCATCGCCAATTTGCGGTAAGCTTTTTTCAATTCATCCTGTGATGCGCTTTTGGAAACACCGAGTATTTCGTAGTAATTTTTTGTCATGGCTTATGATAATTTTCTTAATGGTTAGTGATTCGTTTTTTCCAAATGCTTGGAGAGCGTTTTACATGCAGTATTGCAATTATTACAACATTATTATCTTCAATTATGAAAATTATACGATAGGGAAATTTATGAGATATGACTTGTCTTGCTTCTTTTGAAATTAATGCACAAGCAAAAGGCGCATCCGATAAAAACTTTATCTCTTTTTTGATACTTTCTCTAAATCTTTTTGCTAAATCAGAGTTTTCTTTAGCGTACCACAAAAAATCTTTTATAAAGTCACGGTCAGCAGCTTTTGTTATTACAATTTTATATTTCATCAAATTAACTTATAAAGAGTCCCATCGGCTTTTTACTTCATCCCATGTAGAAGTCTCCATTTCTCCTGCTTTATAAGATTTTATACGGTTTTCCACTTCATCCATTTGCTCGTCAGTAAGAGGTTTTTGCTTAACATGCTCTTCGATGCTATCCCATAATCTTTCTGCAAGCATAACTCTTTCATTAAGACTAAGATGTGAAAAATCAAAATTTTCTATATCAATTGGCTTCATAAAACACTCCTAATAATAGTGGCTGGTTACAGCATTTTATACCATTTTCCAGCCACTATCTATCCATTTTTAGCCAGCCTTTTTATCCTTATCAACTTCTTCATAAGTAGCGTCAACTACTGTGCCGTTATCGCCACCTTCTGAAGATGCATCACCAGTAGCGTTACCACCAGCAGCAGCCTTTTCCTGCTCAGCTTTATAGATTATCTCACCGATTTTCATTGAAGACTGGGTGAGGGCTTCTGTCTGTTTTTCAATTTTTTCAGCATCGTCACTGGATAAAGCTTCCTTCAAAGCTGCTATATCTTTTTCAATTGTCTCCTTGTCGGCTGCCGGAATTTTATCGCCATGTTCCTTGAGGTTTTTCTCAGCGGAATGGACAAGCCCGTCAGCATGGTTCTTTGCATCAACCAGCACGCGGCGTTTTTTATCTTCCTCGGCATGCGCTTGTGCATCTTTTACCATCTTGTCGATGTCAGCGTCAGAAAGTCCGCCGGAAGCCTGAATGCGGATTTGCTGTTCCTTGCCGGTTGCCTTATCTTTTGCCGATACATTCACTATACCATTAGCGTCAATATCGAAGGTAACTTCAATTTGTGGCACACCGCGCGGAGAATTAGGAATACCCACTAGATCAAACTGCCCTAGCAATTTATTATCCGATGCCATTTCACGTTCACCTTGGAAAACACGAATGGTAACAGCAGTCTGGTTATCATCGGCAGTTGAGAACACTTGCGATTTTTTGGTTGGGATAGTGGTATTGCGATCAATAAGGCGCGTAAATACACCGCCCAATGTTTCGATACCAAGAGATAGAGGAGTCACGTCAAGCAACAACACGTCCTTAACATCACCCTTTAGCACTGCTCCCTGAATAGCTGCGCCCATAGCCACTACTTCATCAGGGTTTACACCTTTATGAGGTTCACGACCAAAAAATTCTTTCACCACTTCGATAACTTTTGGCATACGAGTCATACCGCCAACCAGAATTACTTCATCAATGTCCTTAGAAGTTAGTCCGGCATCTTTTAAGGCTGCTTTGCAAGGAGCGATGGTTTTCTGGATCAGATCGTCAACCAGACCTTCGAGTTTAGCACGCGTTAGCTTGATGTTCATGTGTTTAGGGCCAGAAGCATCGGCAGTGATAAACGGCAGATTAACATCAGTCTGCATTGAATTAGAAAGCTCAATCTTAGCTTTTTCCGCAGCTTCCTTCAGGCGTTGCAGCGCGAGCTTGTCATTACGCAGATCGATTCCCTGATCACGCTTAAATTCATCAGCCAGGAAATCTATAATCCTCTTATCAAAATCTTCACCGCCAAGGAAAGTGTCGCCATTGGTTGCTTTAACTTCAAAAACACCATCATCAATTTCTAGAACGGACACGTCGAAAGTTCCGCCGCCAAGATCATAAACCGCAACGGTCTTTCCATCTTTCTTATCTTTATCCAAGCCATAAGCAAGGGCAGCAGCTGTCGGTTCGTTGATAATACGCAAAACTTCCAGACCGGCGATGCGTCCGGCATCCTTGGTCGCCTGACGTTGTGCGTCATTAAAATAAGCAGGAACGGTAATAACTGCCTGAGTTACTTTTTCGCCAAGGTAATTTTCAGCAACGTCTTTCATTTTGGTAAGGATGAATGCCGAAACCTGGCTTGGAGAATATTTATCACCACGCGCTTCCACCCATGCATCGCCATTATCGCCCTTTACTATTTTATAAGGTACAAGAGCCATATCCTTAGCCACTATTGGGTCAGAGAAATTACGACCTATAAGGCGTTTAATAGCAAATAGTGTATTTTCCGGGTTAGTAACCGCCTGTCTGCGCGCGCCATCACCGACCAGGCGTTCGCCATTTTCAGTGAGTGCCACAACCGATGGAACCACATTACGTCCTTCCTGGGAATGAATAACCTTTATCTGGCTTCCTTCCATAATTGCCACGCAACTGTTTGTTGTTCCAAGATCTATACCGATAATTTTACTCATGAGAGACTCTCCTTAGAATTGATTTATTATAAATTGTTTTGTTCATATTGACTGATGAACGAGATATAGGAAATAAAAATGGAATGACAACACCCTGTTTGAAATATTTTTTGAAAAAACCCTTAAAATAGAAAAAAAATAGAAAAATATGCAAAAAAATGTATTTTCTTAAGAAATATTAACTAAATATTAATAATTAATCTTTATTAAGATATCCGCAATTATTATTAATAAGGGATTAAAATTATATGAATGGATTAGACGTAAAAATTGTTGAATTTGCTAGAGAATTACTTAAATCTCATGGTTATTTTGTGGATAATTTGTGGCATATTGATGATATTCACTTCATCTGTGAGCAAAATAACCTGCCTAATCTTACCAATAGGGAAGCAATGGAGGTATTTATAATTGCTAATGAGCAGTTTGAAGGGCAGACAGGTTTATGCTGGCCACAACTGGAAAATGCTGTAAATGCTTATTTCCGGCGTAAAACCATGTTAGCTAAGGCTGTGGACAATATGGACATATAATTAATACTAAAGACCTCTGCATAATGCGTCATTGCGAGTGAAACGAAGCAATCCATCTTTCTATGATGCTTAATTTTACTGGATTGCCACGTCGGCTTCGCCTCCTCGCAATGACGAAAAACGCATTATGCAGAGGTCTTTACTATAGTAATTCCAAATAAGAACTGTACAGCATCTTATTTGAAGATACGCTGCCTACGCGTGAAAAATCGGGCTTTCGGTCTCGATTTTCATAGCCGTTATGTATAATTCTTATACATAACGACAATAGACGAGGGGGTAAGCATGTAGCTTTTTGCACCGCAGCATAAATTAATATATAGTTAAATAACGGTAAAATTTTATTGTTTTTCTTGCATTTTTATGATAGATTTAAAATATGAGAATAATATCAGTAGTTGTTGCGGCACTCCTACTCGTTATGATAGAAAATCACGTGGCAGTGGCCGCAGAAAACCTAGAGCATAAAAGCAAATATGCGAATGCCAACCTCAAACAAAAAAAAGTAGATAAAATTTTGGAGATGCTGAGATCTATCGGCATATCCGATCCGGAAATAACTAAACTGGCGAATGAAATTGGGAATCGTCGCGGTGACGGCTATTTCCTGCTGCATGAAGAGCAAATAACAGGCGGCAATTTATCTCTGCGTTATGTAACAGAAGGGAAAATAGGGATAAAACAGCTCGAATTGCACTATGCTCCTGAAAATTCTAACATGCAGTATAGTGTACGCAAAAATGCTGCTATGATGAATTACAGGCTTAACTTTTAATATCTGCGCCTGTGATCATACAAATACAAATAAAAAAAGGGAGTCTCAATTGAGACCCCCTATTTTATTATAAACTAACCCTTCCGTCAATTAGAGGCGGATTGGAGTTACTTTTTTACCAGAAAGAGACTTAGCAGCTAAGCTCAAGCTAGCTTTTGGTTTAGAAACTTTAGCTGGTTTTCTAGCAGCAGCTTTTTTAGCAGCTGGTTTCTTAGCAACGGCTTTTTTAGCAACGGCTTTTTTAGCAGCTGGTTTTTTAGCAGCAGCTTTTTTAGCAGCTGGTTTTTTAGCAGCAGACTTTTTAGCAGCTGGCTTCTTAGCAGCAGATTTTTTAGCGGCTGGTTTTTTAGCAGCAGCTTTTTTAGCAGCTGGCTTTTTAGCAGATTTTTTTGCAATAGTCATAATATACTCCATTAATGTAATTACATATATCCAGTTACACCATGCAAATGAATATAGCTCCATTCTATACGCATTAATAATTAATTTTCCATTAATGAGAAAAACCACTTATTCGCAAAAACAATATAGATTACAGCTTTATAAATAAAATAACAGCATGTTCATTTCGCATATGGAATATATAATAACTCTCTGCAACCCTTAATTATTCTAGAGTTTATTTGTTACGTATCCGAAATATATGCTCAGAATATCAGTTAATGTTTGTTGTAAAAGAAAAACTTCTTTGGCATATATTTATGTTCTTGGTGTGATAAAAAAAACACAATGGCAAAGAAGAAAAGTTTGAGGTATAGCTCAATTTATATAGTATAAAGCCACATTATGAATCATCCTTATAAAAAAAATTCTATAGTATATTTTTTGCACTTCAAGAATTGGGAATTCTTAAAGTTCGTACGCCTGCTACGCGTCGAAAAATCGGGCTTTCGGCCTCGATTTTCGTATACCCATCCCAACTTTTCAGTTGGAATGGGTGTAATCCTGCTTTGCATTTTTATGTCGGTTACATTGTATTCCGCGCGATCATACGCATCCAGAAATTCCTATTTTGATATGAGTGAATTGAGGTTTGGGAATCTTACTCCATTTCCTAAATGGACAGGCGTGATGACCCGCTTTGAAAATCAGCAGGGGATTGCAGATGATGATTGTGGAACTGTCCGTTATCATCCTTGCGCGATAAAAGGGTGGGGGCAGATGCTTGATGAATTAAAAGGCAAGCCCCTAAAGGAGCAATTAGATAAAGTGAATGACTGGTCTAATTCTCATCCATATATAGTTGATCAATTAAATTGGGGGATTAATGACTATTGGGAAACACCTTACGAATTTATGGAAGTGAGTGGCGATTGCGAAGATTATGCTATTTCCAAGTATTATTCCTTGCGCGCACTTGGCATTTCAGAGGATAGGATGCGGATTATTATAGTCCAGGACTTAAATCTTGGCGGCATCATTCACGCTATACTTGGCGTATATGATGATGATAGTAATATGATAATTCTCGATAATCAAATTAAGCATGTTATTCCGGCAATGAATATATACCACTACCGGCCAATATATGGAGTAAATGAGGATTACTGGTGGACATATCGCCCGAGAATGTAGATTTTTCTTCATATTGCTAAATAAATTTGCTACATAAGACATTATAAAGGAGAAATAAAATGACAGAGATACTCCCCTCACATGAGGAATTTTCTCAAGCAGCAAAAGAATATAAAACACCATGGACTTATGCCATAGTTTTAATGGTGTTTGGTATTATTATAGTTGGTCTTCTGCTTATATCCCGTTTTAATAATAATGATTATGTGCGCGATGTGCAGTCGTGGAAGGAAAAGCTGAACTTAATTGCGGAAAACCGGAAAGAAGATGTCAGCCGTTTTATATCCGGTAACTTTGCTGAATTACGTACGCTGGCGGATAATCCATCTCTTAAGCTATATCTGACTGAACTGCAGATGATTCCGCAAGCGGTAAATAAAGGTGGTGATTCCGAACTATCACAAAAATCCTATTTAAGGAATTTACTGGTATTTACCGCGCAACGCGCAGGTTTTATAGGAACTAACAGCATTGATTCCATTCCTGCGAATGTGGTAGCTGATAGCAAAAGCGGTCTTGCTATTATAGATGATGACAACCAGATAGTTGTTAGTACGCAGATTATAAATTCCTCCGTAACTAAAGTTCTGGAACATGCAAAAAAACAGGGGGCAGGAACAGAAGGTCTTATTGAACTGCAGAAGGATTCTGACGGGACTCTGTATATGGGTTTTTCAGTGCCAATTTATTCAATTCAGGGAGAGCATAATGCAGCAGGGCAGATAGGTAGAATTGTCGCCATAAAAACAATAGGCGATAATTTATTTGGTCTATTGAAACAACCGGGTGCTACTGAGAAAACTCTTGAGACATTGCTGCTCCGTATGGTTGAAGATACCAAGGATAAAATGGAATATATTTCACCTCTGCTGGATGGAAGTGAAGCCTTGGTAAAAAAAAATCAGCTTAATCCCAAAGAAAATGCTGAGGCTTATGTTACAAGTGGCAAGGATAATTTTTCTTCTGAACTTGGCGACTATCGTGAACAGGCAGTTTTGGCGACATCTCGTGATATAAGTGGCACTAACTGGAAATTAATTACGAAGGTGGATAAGGATGAAGCTTTTTCTGATAGTGGTGCGCATCGCGCCGCTCTCGTCACATCCTTTACCCTTATTATTGCCGTTATAGTTCTGATAATTATCGCTATGTGGTGGTATGCTTATTCACGTCATGCACTTATGGCATCGAGCTACTTCAAAAAGGTGGCGATTCAGGCTCAGGCACAGGAAAATCTGTTGCGTCTGGTTACGGATTACCAACCGGAAGCCATATATATACTTGATGCCAATCAAAGATATTGGTTCGCCAATAAAAAAGTTTCTGAAGAATCAGGAATGTCTGTAGAAAGCATAGCTGGTAAAACTGTTTTTGACGTGCAAGGCACAATCCATGCTGAACGGATTGAAGAAAAATGCTCCACAGTTATGAAAAATGGCTATTCAACGTATGATGTCTATCATAAAAATACCGGTGGAGGAGAAGTTGTCATTCGTTCCGGATACGTACCTATCAAGGAAATACCGGTATCTAACCTGCCTCCAAAAACATCTGGGGTGCTGATAGTAGAGCAGGATATCAGTGAGGTTTATTACGAACGTGAACGCAGGCTTTCAACACAGAAGCAACTGGTGCAAACTCTACTTAATCTGGTTGATAAGCGTGACCCATTTGCAGCTAATCATTCACTTCTGGTATCAAAAATTTCTTATCAGATCGCAAGCGATATGGAATTGGATAGCGTGACAGTAGAAGCTACAAGAACTGCTGCCAGCCTTATGAATATAGGAAAAATAGTAGTTCCGACGGAGCTTCTAACTAAAACCGGTCAGTTAAATGAAGATGAAAAGAATATAATACGGCATTCGATGGATACAGCGTCATCTTTATTGGAAAAAGTTTCCTTTGATGGTCCAGTTGCAGAAATTCTTAAACAATGGCAGGAAAGATGGAATGGAGCGGGGCCGCTTGGGTTAAAAGGAGAAAAAATTCTTATGCCTGCACGTATTATAGCAGTTGCCAATTCCTTCATCGGCATGATAAGCCCGCGTTCATGGCGTGATGCTATGTCGATTGAGGCAGCTAACAAATTCCTTTTGGATAATTCAGGTAATTATTTTGACCAGAGAGTGGTGATAACACTGATTCATTACGTTGATAATCAGAACGGGCGCGAATTTATTAACAGTATTCTGCAAGATAATAAATCCAAGAAAACTGCCTAGGCACTGTTAGCTAAGCGCGGATTTCAGAGAGCTGATAAAATCTTTTGCTGCTTTTATTTTGTCATCGGCTTTGTGTATAGCGTCCACAAGTGCTGAACCAACCACCACGGCATCAGAAAATCTGGAAACATCATTTGCCTGTCTGGGGTTTTTGATTCCAAATCCAACTGCTACAGGAAGCTGAGTAAAGCCACGCAGATTATCAATTTGTTTTTCTAAAGCTCCGCTATCAGCAGTTTTCGCTCCAGTAATTCCCGCTATAGATATATAATACACAAATCCGCTGGCAGAGGCAGTGAGCAGTTTCAATCTTTCATTATCGCTGGTTGGTGCAATCAGGCGGATTAGATTGAGTCCAGTAGCAGTTAAATGCGGGCGGATTTCCTGCTCTTCCTCAGGTGGTAGGTCAACAATAATCATACCGTCTACACCAGCAATAACAGCATCTTTGCAGAATTTGTCCAATCCATAGCGATAGACAGGATTGAAATAACCCATCAAAATTATTGGTGTTTCGTTATTAGTTTTACGAAAATCCCGTACCATTTCGATAATTCCAGTAACAGTCGCTCCAGCTTTAAGAGCGCGCAAACCTGCCGCCTGAATAACAGGACCATCAGCCATAGGGTCAGAAAATGGCATGCCGATTTCAATAATATCCGCGCCAGCAGCGGGCAAAGCAGCGAGTATTTCAGCCGATGTTTGCATATCTGGATCATATCCCATGATGAATGGAATAAGGGCAGTGCGCTTTTGTTCTTTTAATTTAGCGAAGGTTTTTTCAATACGTGTTTTCACAACTCAACCCCCAAAGCCTTAGCCACGGTAAAAATATCCTTATCACCACGACCGCATACATTCACTACCAGCAAATGATTTTTAGGTAATGTAGGAGCTATTTTCTGCACATACGCCAGTGCGTGGGATGGCTCAAGGGCAGGGATTATGCCCTCCAGTTTTGAAACCAGCTGAAAGGCGGCAAGTGCTTCATCATCGGTAACCGCTACATATTCCACCCGCCCGCTTTCATGCAGCCATGAATGTTCCGGACCAATTCCCGGGTAATCCAGCCCCGCCGATATGGAATGAGCATCGAGAATCTGACCATCGTCATCCTGCAACAGATATGTTCGGCTACCATGCAGCACGCCCGCTTTACCACGGGCTATAGAGGCAGCGTGTGCGCCTGAATCAAGTCCATGCCCTGCCGCTTCCACCCCAATCATTTTTACGCTTTCATCGGCAATAAAAGGATGAAACAAACCAATAGCGTTGCTGCCACCGCCAATCGCCGCCACCAGAGTATCAGGCAGGCGACCTTCCGCAGCCTGCATTTGCGTGCGTACTTCCCGTCCTATGATTGCCTGAAAATCCCGCACCATGGCAGGGTAGGGGTGGGGGCCAGCCGCAGTGCCAATCAGGTAAAAAGTATCATGCACATTTGTCACCCAATCGCGCAATGCCTCATTCATCGCATCTTTCAATGTTTTAGTTCCCGATTCAACCGGAACAACTTCCGCACCAAGCAGCTTCATACGGAACACATTGGGTGCTTGCCGTTCAATATCCTTAGCACCCATGTAAATAACGCATTTAAGCCCGAATAACGCGCAAACAGTGGCGGTTGCCACGCCGTGTTGCCCAGCACCAGTTTCAGCGATGATACGTTTACGCCCGAGTCGTTTCGCCAGTAAAATTTGCCCGATGCAGTTATTTATTTTATGTGCGCCTGTGTGATTCAGCTCATCACGTTTGAAATAAATCTTTGCGCCACCACAATGCTCGGTAAAACGCGGAGCAAAATAAAGAGGGGAAGGGCGACCAACGTAATGAGTGAAATAATAATCAATTTCCTGTTGGAAGGTTGGGTCAGATTTTGCTGCTTCATAAGCCTTATCAACTTCCAGAATAAGCGGCATCAGTGTTTCAGCGACATATCTTCCGCCAAAAATCCCGAAATGACCGTTTATATCCGGCTGTGTGTTGTTTAATTGCATCCGCGCACGACCTTTACAAAATTTTCGATAAGCCCAGCATCTTTTACACCAGGAGAACTTTCAACACCAGAAGAGACATCAACCATTTTTGCGCCTGATATTTTTATAGCCTGCGCAATATTTTCTGAATTAAGACCGCCTGATAAAAACCAAGGAAGAGCAATTTGTCTTTCAGCCAATATATTCCAATCAAAGGCTATGCCATTACCGCCATGCATCATCTTGCCACTTGTTGGTTTGGCATCGAACAACAAAAAATCGCAAACATCATAAAAATCTTCTGCCTTTTTTATATCCACTGAATTGTACACTGATACGGCTTTTATTATTTTTATTTGTGGAAATTTTTTGCGGATTTCGGTTAGTCTTTCTGGCGTTTCATTTCCATGCAACTGTAAATAATCTGGCTGCATTTCACTGGCTATTTCCACAAGCAATTCGTCGTTTGGATCTACCACAACCATAACCGATTTTATAGATTCTGGTAGCAATGATTTAAGTTGTGCCGCCTTTTCAATCGAAACATGACGTGGGGATTTTGGATAATGCACAAAACCAACAAAATCTGCTCCAGATTCTATTACGGCTCGTACTGAAATCTCATCAGATAGACCGCAAATTTTTACAGCGATGGTCATGTTGACTATGTTTATTTATCGGTAAGAGCAGGCAAGATAAACTCACGCTCACTACGCAAAGACTTGTTTTCATCCTCCACAGCCTGCATTCTTTGTTTGGTGTTTTTTACCAGATGCCGCATTCTGAAAATCTGAATATTCAGCATAAAGCCAGTTATAACCGCGCCAACTGCCATAGAAAGCAGAAACAAAATAAAAACAGGGATGCTGACAGAGTAGGGGAACGGGAAGAGGGATAGAGTTATCATCTCGCGGTTAGCCACGCAGAGAACAATAAAAACTACAGCCAGTACGAAGATAAGAAAAAATTTTATCAATTTCACGTTTAGGCTCTTCACTTATTTATACAAAAAACACGGACAGCGACCGGAAAAACCAGCGCGTATAGCGGACAGGTTTGAAGATAAAATAAGTTAGTGAAGAAGTCTAATTAATTATCACCGGAGCTTTATTAATGCGCTCGCGCAGATCCTTACCGGTGCGGAAATAAATGGCGTAACGTTCGCCGATATTTACCTCTTTACCATTCTTAGGATTGCGTGCTTTGCGTGAATCACGACGACGTATGGAAAAAGCACCAAAGCCACGGAGTTCAACACGACCGCCATCAACAAGTGTATTTGATATATCGTCAAACACGGTAGAAACCAGAGTTTCAATATCACGCTGGTAAAGATGCGGATAACGCTTGGAAAGGCGAAGAATGAGTTCAGATTTTGTCATTTATATCCCCAATAAACTATTAAACTATAATAAGTTACTTGAGTTCATGATGCCACAATGCAAGCAATCCGTCAAGTCCAACTCTGCTTTTTTGCCAAAATTGTCCTACTAAACCATTCATAATACGGTCTAAGAGCTTGTCTTCCTGTTCTATTTCCACATCAACAATCGATAGTTTTTCAGGAATATTACGGTTTTTAACCAACCAATTCTTGGCTTCTGTCTCGCCACCGATAGCATCAATTAATTTATTATCAACAGCTTGTTTTCCGCTATAAACCCGCCCATCAGCAAGGTTTAGAGCCTTTTCACGGGTTAATTTGCGCCTTTCTGCCGTAATATCAACAAAGTGGGAATAAAAGTCCATAATCATGTCTTTTATAACCTTTTCCGCCTCAGGTGACGATTTTTCGAACGGAGAAGGGGCGGCTTTCAGAGGTGAGGATTTGATAGCAATAGGTTTTATACCCAATTTTTCGGCTAGCTCTGTTATTTCTGCCGTTTCTATCAGTACCCCAATGGACCCGGTTATACTTCCTGAGCGAGCAAAAATATAATCAGTTCCAAGGGCAATCATATAGCCAGCCGATGCGCTTATTGAACGCATAACCGCTACAACCGGTTTCTTTTCAGATAATTTGCGTAGTCTTAAATATATTTCTTCACCGCCAACAGCACTACCGCCCGGCGTATCCAGCCAGACAATGACGGCTTTCGCTTTTTTATCATCTTCCAGGCTCGAAATAAGATCATAAATTTTCTGGTCATCGCCAACAATACCGCTGACAGTAAAACGAGCGATATAATCACCATCTACCATTTTTGCCGTAAGCGAGCCACGGACGCTGATTAAAAGCACCAAAACGGCAAAAACTATAGCTAAAGCCCGCCACTTATTAATTTGCCCTTTTAGATAAAGTCTATCAATAAGCGAGTCAGCGTTTAAGCTCATTTTATTCTCCTGCGTACGGTAGATAGTGATAGTGGACGGTGAATAGTGATAAGCAATTATTTACTAACCACCAATCACTATCCACCATTCACCAAATTACTTCTTACTTTTCTTACCTTCATTGGCAGCACTTAGGGCAGCTCCCAGAATATCACCAAGGGACGCACCGCTGTTTTCAGAACCATATTCGCTGATAGCTTTTTTATGGTCATCCATTTCCAGAGCTTTGATAGATACGCCAACCTTGCCGGCTTTATCAACAGAAACAACTTTCACGTCAACACGGTCACCAACTGCGAAACGATCCGGACGTTGATCCTGACGTTCACGCGCAATGTCCCCTTTCTTAATGAAGCTGCTTACCGTGTCATTGATTTTTACGGTAATACCATCATCATGAATCTCAGAAACAGCACAGGTAATAGTAGAACCTTTCTGAATATCACTGGAAGAATCACCAGATTTTTCTTGTGATTCAGGTGCATCAGTAAGTTGTTTTACGCCAAGGCTGATACGTTCTTTTTCAATATCAATAGCTAGAATTTTCGCTTTGATTACTTCGCCTTTTTTATAATTCTTTATGGCAGCATCACCAGATTCAGACCAGCTTAAATCGGAGTGATGAACAAGACCGTCAATATCGCCTCCAAGACCTACAAACAGGCCAAAGTCGGTTATATTACGGATTTCACCTTCGATTACATTGCCAACCTTCATCTTATCAGCATAAACAGCCCAAGGATTTTCTTCACATTGTTTCATACCAAGGCTGATGCGATGTTTGGAAACATCGATATCCAGAACAACAACATTCACTTCCTGACTTACAGAAACTAGTTTGGAAGGATGTGAGCTCTTTTTAACCCATGAAATTTCAGATACGTGAACAAGTCCTTCAATGCCTGGCTCCAGCTCAACAAACGCACCGTAATCGGTGATGTTCGTGATCTTACCGCTTAGCTTAGTGCCAACGCTGTATTTATCAGCCGCTTCCTGCCAAGGGTTGGATTCAAGCTGTTTCATACCGAGGGAAACGCGCTTGGTGCCTTGATCAAATTTAGTCACCATAACTTTGATTGTCTGACCGACAGACAGTATTTCGGTCGGATGGCTGATGCGTCTCCAGGAAATATCGGTAACGTGTAGCAAGCCGTCAATTCCGCCCATATCGATAAACGCACCGTAATCGGTGATATTTTTAACGATACCATCAAGAACCTGACCCTCAACAATTTTGCCAAGCAGGTCGTTACGAGCTTCAACACGTGACTCTTCAAGAATCGCACGACGGGAAACAACGATATTTCCACGTTTACGATCCATTTTTAAAATCAAGAATGGTTGAGTGATGTGCATAAGCGGGGTGACATCGCGGATAGGGCGAATGTCAACCTGACTGCCAGGAAGGAAGGCAACTGCGCCTTGGATGTCAACGGTAAATCCACCCTTAACGCGACCGAAAATAACACCATCAACGCGCTCAGAATTAGCGCAGGCTTTCTCCAGCTTAACCCATGCTTCTTCACGCAGTGCTTTTTCGCGTGACAAGATAGCTTCGCCATTCTTATTTTCAATTTTTTCCAGGTAAACTTCAACTTCATCGCCAACGCGCAGTTCAGCAGGAACATTATTTACCATGAATTCGCGAAGAGGGACACGACCTTCTGATTTCATTCCTACGTCGATAATAACAACGTCTTTTTCAATAGCGACGATGATGCCCTTAACAACAGAGCCTTCGCTTTTTCCGCCTACAGTTTGTGATTCTTCAAATAACGCAGCAAAATCTTCTATTTCAACATTTGCATATGCGTGTGCAGCTTGTGACATAATTTATTCCTAACATTACCATGATCTTTCATGATAATTTATTGTTGCGAAGTGCCAGCGTCCACCTCTGGGTTAATCCAAAAACAATAATTTCTGAGGGAGCGTCGCTGAACATGCCCTGACATCGTTTAAAGAGACAGTGATTTTTATCTACAAAATAAGGAAATGCAAGAGATTTTTTAGGTTTAGCTATGGCATTTTTGCCTTATATGACCTGTTAACAGTACTTATATCACTTATGGTGAACTTGTTCGCTTGTTTTGGTATCGTATGCAGATTTTATGATCATATCGCTATATGAACTGAATGTCTCACGATTACCTAATTTAGAAACGTGAGAAGAAGTGGAATGCTCTTCAACCAAAGAGATTTTCGGTGCATTAACTGATGCCACTAATGTCTCTGTATTTTGTATTCCATTAGATTTTTTCTTTTCCCAGCTTGTGCCTAATAACTCTCCGCTAAATAATCTTCCGGTAAAATTTTGCATACCTGTAGCAATCTCAGGACCATTAAATCCAAATATTGCACCAAAAGATGTCATAACCCCAATAACGTAAGTTCCAACAGCACCTGCGGTAGCTCCTGCACCGAGTGCAGTTTCAACACCTGGCATCAAAGCACTGGCAGCAGCCACTGTTAGCCCACCAGTTGCCGCTAGACTTGCAACCATAATTGCACCGCCTATAGCTCCTAATCCGGCAAATAGTGCCATTACTTTTGGATTAATATATCTATGTTTAGGTTTTTCTTTATGCTCAACGGGAATGTTAGCACTAGTAGTTTTATCACAAGATTTTTCTTTAGAGGCCTTGCGTTTTTGTAATTCTTCAGCAACAGCACCAACACACCCGGATGGCCCTCCAAGTATACCGCCTACCAATGCCCCAATTCCCATGCCATGGGCAGAAAAAATAGCCATCGATGCTGGAACCGCGCTTAAAGCCGAAGAAAAAGTGCTTGTTATGCCTAAGCTAGGCATTAGCATCCCAACAATTGCAGGTATAAAGGGTACAGCTAAACCAATCAATGCACCGGCGACAACGCCCATTGCAGCAATAGACCACAGCGCACGCGTACGACCCTTCCACGCTTCTTTGAAGGCGATTTTTTTTAATGATTCAGATTCTATTTTCTGCTCGACCATAATAACCATTATAAACTACCATAATATATGGTCAAACCGATATATATTAAAGTTTTATTACGGCAATAAGTCAATTTTCTTCAATACTAAGTCACTGGAAGTCTTAAAAACCTCGCTGGCATCAAGCTTTGAGCTATCTATGATATAGGCATCATCAGCCGGACGCAATGGCGCAACAGCGCGTTTTTCATCGCGTTCGTCACGTTCGCGCAGATCTTCCAGAACTGATTCAAAAATAACCTGAATACCTTCACCTTCCAACTCTTTATGGCGGCGTTTGGCACGGGCAAACAAGGTAGCGGTAATAAAAAACTTAAAATCTGCTTCCGGACAAACCACAGTACCTATATCGCGCCCATCAAGAACCGCGCCACGCCCGGAAATTATGGATTTTTTGGCAAATTCACGTTGGAATTCAAGCAGTGCCACACGCACTTCCGGAAATGCTGAAATTACGGATGCTGCTTGACCGATGCGTTCCTGGCGTAGGCGTGGGTTTGCCAAATCTTCAGCATCAATGGTTTTTGCAGCTTCCAGAGCATCCTGCATATTATTAGGGTCTTTGCCAGAATATATAATTTTCATACCAACAGCGCGGTAAAGGCTGCCAGTATCCAGATAATCCATGTTAAAATGTTCTGCTAACCTTCTGGCAAGAGTACCTTTTCCTGATGCCGCTGGCCCATCAATGGCAATCACTAAAGAAGCCTTAACAGAAGAGGGGGTGGGGCGAGGGGGAGCAATGCGCGCGCCTAAGCTGTTGCATAACTCGGAAAAATTAGGGAAACTTGTTGCGATTGCTGCAGCATCATCAACGGTTACAGGCTCTTTGCTCGCCATTCCCATAACCAGAAATGCCATGGCGATCCTGTGGTCGAAATTAGTGGTAACGGTTGCGCCACCTTTGGGAGCGGCTGAACCTTTTACATACAAACTATCGCCATCAGCTCTGGCGGAAACGCCACAGGCAGTCAGGGCAGCGACTATCGCGCTCAAGCGGTCACTTTCTTTGACGCGCAGCTCAGAAAGACCATGCATAATGCTTTCACCGGCAGCAAAGGCGGCGGCAACCGCTAGAACCGGATATTCATCAATCATCGAAGGAGCGCGGGAAGCAGGGACGGTAACAGCTTTTAATTTTCTGTGTTTGACGTGAATATCAGCAACAGCTTCACCGGCAACGCTGCGCTCATTAACAAACTCAAGCTTTGCGCCCATTTCCTTGAGGGTGGTGAATAATCCGGTTCGCAGCGGATTTATGCAAACATTACGGATAAGCAGGTCGGAATTAGGGCAAATGAGGGCGGAAACTACCAAGAATGCAGCAGAAGAAGGGTCTGCCGGAACATATATCTCATATTCACCCAGCTTCTGTGCGGGCTGTCCGACAACAGAAATAGATGAAGAACCGTCTTCAAGCTTTTGATTTTTAACATCAAACCCAAAATAACGAAGCATATTCTCGCTATGATCACGAGTAGCCTCTTTTTCAATAACTGTAGTAATTCCGGGCGTATTAAGTCCCGCAAGCAATATAGCGGACTTAACCTGCGCCGATGGTACAGGCAGGGTATAAGTGATCGGCATGGGGTTTTTTGTGCCTTTTACCGCGAGAGGAAGCTTACCTCCCTCACGAGCATTAAACCCAGCACCCATCTGGGTCAGGGGGGTAATTACCCTACCCATGGGGCGACCGCGAAGGCTGTTATCACCGGTAAAAAAAGTGGTAAAATCGTAAGGCGAAACCAGCCCCATAAGCAGGCGGGTGCTTGTGCCGGAATTTCCCATATCCAGAACGTCTGTGCTTTCAGCCAAGCCGCCAACACCAACGCCAGTTACAGTCCAAATTCCTTGTGAATCACGGTTGATACTAACACCGAGAGATTGCAGGGCAGATGCTGTACGCAATACATCTTCACCTTCAAGAAGCCCGTGAATTCTGGTTGTACCAAGAACCTGTGAGCCGAGCATCAGGGCGCGGTGGGAGATTGATTTATCACCCGCAACCGTACATTCACCCTTAATCCCAGAAGCCAGCTTGGAAATCAGGGGCTTTATCACAGCATTATCATCGTGTTTTCTATCTTCGCTCATAACAATCCAATTGTCGTATAATATATATTATGGAAAAAATACGTCATATTTCGATAACCATACCATCATAAGCGGGCAAAACGCCAGCCGGAAGTTCGGTTAAAAGCTTATCATAGTCAAATTCATGCGCCATATGGGTCAGTATAGCCTGATTCGGGTTTACACGGGAAATCCACTCTAACGTTTGGGATAAATGTGAATGGCTATATGATGGCGTATAACGCAAACAATCAACAATCCAACATTTTACACCAGACAGAGCCTCAAAAGCTGAATCCGACAGAGAATTTACATCGGTTGAATATGCAAAATCACCAATCCGGTAACCAAGTGTTATACTCTTTCCATGTTGTTGTTCAAAAGCAGTAATCCTAGTTTCGCCGAGCATAAATTCATAGATCGGCATATCCGGCAGTATATTCGCGCTCAAACTCGGTCTGAATGTAGCATTTTCGGCAGGTTTTGGCAGAAATACATACGAAAAACGCTTTTTAAGAGACTCTATTATCTCAGCATTACTGTAAACTGGTATAACATCATTATGTAAGATATTGAAACTACGCAAATCATCTATTCCGTGTGTGTGATCAGCGTGATCATGTGTATAAAGAACGGCGTCTAATCTATTGATATTAGCGGATAACACCTGTTGCCGGAAATCCGGAGATGTATCAATAACTATGTTTTTCCCGTCAACTTGCACCAAAACAGAAACGCGCAAACGCTTGTTTTTTGGGTTATCAGAAGCGCATACCGCGCACTCACAGCCAATCACCGGCACACCGAGAGAATGCCCGCAACCTAATATCGTCACTTTCATGGCATCACGGCCTTATCAAACAAACGGAAAAAGTTATCCGTGGTTATTTTTGCACATTCTTCTTCGCTTATGTTCTTCAAATCCGCCAATGTTTTATTTACCTGCACCACATAAGATGGTTCATTACGTTTTCCTCGATGTGGAACTGGCGCAAGAAACGGTGAATCAGTCTCTATTAGCAAGCGATTCAGTGGCACATCAAGCAAAGCATCACGTATTTCCTGAGCATTTTTAAAAGTTATAATGCCGGAAACAGAAATATACCCGCCAAGCTTTACCGATATATCAGCAAGTTCTTTTGTTGATGTAAAACAATGGATTAAAAACTTGAATGAACCTTTTGCTATTTCATCTTTTAGTATATTAATTGTGTCGTCTTCAGCGTCACGTGTGTGAATTATAAGCGGCAGTCCGGTTTCCCTTGCGGCTTTTATATGTTCAAGAAAACTGTCTATTTGCAGTCTTTTGTCACTATATTCGTAATAATAATCCAGTCCGGTTTCACCAATTCCTATGACTCTCCCGCGTGAAGTTTTCTCTATAAGCTCCTGCGCTATAACAATTTCCTGTTTTGCGGAATCATTAGGATGAACACCCACTGAACAAAAAATACCAGGATATTTCTCAGAAATTGCATAAATCTCGTCAAATTCTGCCATTTCTGTGCAGATTGTCTGCATCACCCCTACCCCTGCTGCTTTTGCACGCGCTATAATATCATCCAAATCGTCCTTAAAATCAGGGAAATTGAGGTGACAATGACTATCGACCAGCACTATGCCCCCTTCTCCACAAAGCGTGGAAATACTGGCTCAGGGGGGGGAAGAGGAGTCCCTGATTGTATAGAAAAATTGGTAGAAAGGCAGGAAAATGAACGATTTTCCATGGGAATACATAATAAATCAAGTATTTTACCTGAAGAATGCGGGATAAATGGCTGAATCATAATAGCAATACAGCGTATTGCTTCCAGCAGATGATAAAGCGTCGCATTCATAAGGCGCACGTCAGTTTTTTTCTGCTTCCATGGGGCTTTGGTATCAATATAATTGTTAGCTTCGCTGGAAATGGCAATAATATCCGCCATAATATCGTTGAACCGGCAATTCATATAACGGTTTTCAATGTCCTGCGGCGTATTGCTTTCAGTCACATAGATTTTATAAAGAAAAGACATATCCAGCTCATCTTTTTCCACTCCACCGGCATCCGGAACTTTGCCGTCGCAATTCTTGGCTACCATACTTAAAGTACGCTGTACTAAATTCCCGATATTATTTGCCAGCTCGCTATTGATAACAATAATCATGCGTTCGCGTGAGAAATTACCATCATTACCAAATGGTACTTCGCGCATTAAAAACCAGCGAGTCTGATCCAGTCCAAATTCTTCAACTAAAGCCGATGGGACAACCACATTTCCCAGTGATTTACTCATCTTTTCGCCTTCTACTGTCCACCAGCCATGGGCAAATATCCTTTTGGGTAATGGCAAATCAGCTGCCATTAAGAATGCCGGCCAATAAACCGCATGAAAACGGATAATATCCTTGCCGACCATGTGCATTGAGTAGGAGTTACGCCAGAAATTCTGATAGTCAGGTGATTTTTCGTCAGGATAACCAAGGGCAGAAAGATAATTAGTAAGCGCGTCCAGCCAGACATACATGATATGTTTTTCATCATCAGGTACAGGAATTCCCCAGGAAAAACTGGTGCGTGAGATGGACAAATCTTTAAGCCCGCCTTTCACGAAACTGATTATTTCATTACGCCGTGATTCCGGAGCGATGAAATCCGGATTTTCTTCGTAATATTTTAGTAGTTTATCCTGCCATTTTGACAGATTAAAAAAATAGCTCGGCTCTTCCACCCATTCAACATCCGCGCCGGTTGGAGCTTTTCCGCTCACCAATTCGCTCTCCTGATAGTAAGCCTCATCACGCACCGAATACCAGCCGGAATAAGCACCGAGATAAATATGCCCATTATCCTGCATTTTTTTCCATAAGGCTTGCGCTGCTTGTTTATGACGCGGTTCGGTGGTTCGGATAAAATCATCATTGCTTATGTTCATAAGCTTGGCTAATTCGCGGAAATACTGCGAAACATTATCGACAAAATCCTGCGGTGGAATTCCAGCATTTTCCGCTGATTTTTCAACCTTCTGCCCGTGCTCGTCAGTTCCTGTAAGAAACTTTACATTTTTACCGCACAAGCGGTTAAACCGCGCCAGAACATCGCAGGCGACAGAGGTATAAGCATGCCCGATATGCGGGCGGTCATTAACGTAATAAATCGGTGTAGTTATATAAAAATTATTCAAGTTACTATCCTTTTTAGCCCTCCCCACCTGCGGGGGAGGGTTGGGTGTGGGGTATATAAACAAATACCCCTCACCAGATTTTATAAGCTAACTGCGTTAACTAACAAAATCTTGCCTCTCCCGCAAGGGGAGAGGCGAAAGATTAACTAGCTAACGTAAATTCTTCAACCCCCGCTAATGAATGGAAAAATGCGAGCGCGACCTGTTTGTAATCCAAATGCAGGCGTTGTGCCAATAAAAATTGATTCAAAGCCTCCTGCCATTTCGTCGCCCATACTGCTGCATTGTGGGTGGCAGATAATCTGACTAGAGCCTCTTCATCTTCTTTATTTATGGGAATAATGCTCGTTCCTGCGGATTTTCCGGTAATTCTTTCAAGAATGCAGAGCATCACATGCATAAATATATTCCAGTTGGCATGTGCTTTTTTCCCGCTGCCTATCTTCTCGCAAAAGCTTTGAATTGCTTGATTATCAAGATTTGGCAGTGAACCAAGCAAAGAAATTATCTCATCATAAGCGGAAAGAACATTATGTTGGCGCATTTGCATAGATATTCCTGGACTGAAGCCAGATATAACGCCAAGAGCATTTAGGTCATTTTCGTTTATTTCTGGAGCTATATGGTTCATTGCCAGCATAAAATCTTGCTGCGACAATGGTCGCAAACTAATAAGACGACAGCGTGAACGAATGGTTGGGAGCAGCCCTCCAACATTATGGGCGATAAGTATTATAACCGTTTGTGGCGGTGGCTCTTCGAGAATTTTCAGTATAGCATTCGCTGATTTATTATTCAGCACATCGGCACTGTCTATAATCACCACCCGCCACTGCCCTTCAGCCGGTGTAAGCGATAGTGACTGGGCTATGGTGCGCGATTGCTCGATAGTTATTTCAGTAGCATATTCATCTTTTTTAGCGTCATAGAGCGGTTCGATAACCAGCAAATCCGTATGTGAGCGGGCAGCAACGCGCTTAAAAACCGGATTATCTTCTGAAATCTCCATATCCAACTGCCCAGAAAGTAATGCTCTTGCGAATCTATATGCTAGAGTTGCTTTGCCAATTCCTTGCGCTCCCGACAGAATAATACCATGCGCCAGCTTGCCGGATGCTAAATCACGCAGCAGCATCGCTTCAACCTGTTCATGCCCGAATAATCTTGTATTAGTACGTGGAGTTATTTCGCTGATCACAACTCTATCCCACAGCGAGTTTTAATGGTTTCCACTATCTGCTTATGCAACTTTTCCGCATCCTGATTAGCATCAAGAACTACGCAACGCTCAGTTTCCATTTCTGCTATTTCTAAAAAACCAGCGCGGATTTTTTTATGAAACTCAATGCCTAATTTTTCAAAGCGGTTTTCATTGTCAGAGCGCGTCCCTGCCCTCTTCAGCCCTTCTTCTGGAGCAATATCCAGTATGATGGTTAAATTAGGCATAAAACCACCAAACAGCATATGGTGCAGGCTTTTGATATAGGCCGTTCCTAGCCCCTTCCCTATTCCCTGATAAACCATAGTTGAATCCAGAAAACGGTCGCAGATTACAGTTTTTCCATGCATCATAGCTGGCTTGATAAATTTATTTATATGGTCGGATCGGGCGGCATTAAATAATAATGTTTCAGTAAGTGAATCCCAAGAATTAACTTCACCAGAAACCAATAATGAACGAATTCTTTCCGCGCCAGCGGAACCGCCCGGCTCACGCGTTGCTAAAAACAGCAGACCAGCTTTTTCAAAAGCGGATGCAAGTAAACGAAGCTGGGTTGATTTGCCACTCCCCTCACCTCCTTCAAAACTGATAAACTTTCCGCTCATTGGTAATTATTATTTCTGGCGACTGATACGCGCATCATGAACGCCTTTTTCACGTACTAATCCCAGCGCATTTTCTGCCTTATCCATATTTGAAAACGGCCCAACATTCACCCGCCACCATTTTTTTCCAAAAACTTCAACGCTATCAACTTTAGCAAATCCTTTTGTACCATCAATAGAATCAACAGATTTTGCCAGCTTCTGGGCATTTTCCTTTGATGAGTAAGAACCAGCCAATATAATATATTTCTCTCCTGATTCTACATTTGATGCAGGAGGTGCGCTTTCAACAGGTTTACCAGCAAGATAAACTTCAGACACAGGCTTTTGCACTTGTTTTTTACCTCTGAATGATTCTCCTATAGCCTGCTTGTAAAGCTCCTCCTGAGCAGCAGGGTTATTCTCATCTGCCATTGCCTCACTTATTAACAGGTTGCCACCTCTGCCCGCTGGCCTCTCAGGTTCTTCAAGGTCATTGCTGCTTACTGATTGAACCGGTGCATAATCCTGTATTTCATTATTCTCATACTTGATAATGTTACTGTCTTCTCCGGCAAGAATCTTTTTATTATAATTTTCATTATACTCAACCATATCAATTCGTGGCGATTTGCCTTTAATTGAGGCAATATATTCTTCTGTTTCCTGCGCTAAAAATTGTACTCTTACCGGCTTAACGCTCAATATATCAATCATCTGCGCTGATTTTTTTGATAAATCAATTATACGGTTTTTATGGAAAGGGCCGCGGTCATTAACACGCACAACCAAGCTTTTATTATTAGCCGGATTCGTTACTTTCACTAAAGAAGGCATGGGAAGAGTCGGGTGCGCCGCTGTTAAATCATCCTGATCAAAAATTTCACCATTAGCTGTACGCTTACCATGAAATCCCGGGCCATACCATGAGGCATCACCAATTTTATCATATGTATTATCCGGAGCCGGACGATAGGTTTTGCCATTTATTGTATATGGCTTGCCGATTTTCTGAGAGGAAAAAGGTGGCGTTGATTCGCTGCAGGCAGAAATTAAAATCAGAGTGGAAAACACCGCTAAGGTTTGAATATTTTTAAAGTTACATAACAACATATCTACTCCTCAAAAGCTGCAGCTATCTTACCTACAGCTGTTGCAAAATAACGTGAACGATTCCATTTAAGTAAGACTTTAAAATTATTGTTACCTTCTTCTATCCCTTCGCCATCTTTCCAACCCTCAGATTGCAGATAGTTAGCAATCGAGGCAAATATATCCGCCTCCGTGTACCATATATCGCGCTTACCATCGCCATCGGAATCTACCGCATATTTCAGGAAACTGCTAGGCATAAATTGACACTGACCAAAAGCCCCAGCCCATGAACCTTGGAAATCCTCAACAGATATTTTCTCAGCATCCATAATTTTTAGGGCATTAATAAGCTCACCTCTAAAAAATGCGCTGCGACGCCCATCATAAGCAAGAGTGGCAAGGGCGCGGATTATACTGAAGCTTCCAACATTCTCACCATAGCTGGTTTCCATGCCCCATAAAGCAACAATTACATTTGATGGAACAGAATATTTTTTGGAAATATTATCCAACAATTCTTTATTGGCAGATAGTTCATATTTTCCATTCTTAATTCGTGAATCTGCAACTGTTTTTGCAATATATTCTTCCAGCGTAATTTTATTTTCCGGCTGCTTGCGATCCAGAGTTATTACTGAATTAATGGGTTTTATATCAGACAATGCGGAATTAAGCGTCTGTTCGGATATGCCTTGAGAGCTGGCTTCCGTACGAAACTCGGATACCCATTCGGAAAATGATTTAGCATTTTTCGGGATATTTCCTTCAGCATTAGCAGAAGGAGAGCAACCGGTTAGCAGACCCTGCTGGAAGAAACATAATATTACAAGAAAAGCAATTCTCATAGGAACTATTGCTTTTCAGGGATAACATATACGTTATCTCTCACAGTTTTAACTTGAGTCTGGCGTTTTTTGAGCTTTTTCGCACGTTCCCTCTCTTTATGAGTAGAAGGTTTTTTAACTTCCACCTTTTTATCTGCAAAAATATTATCAATCTCCCGCGCCAATTGTTCTTCCTGCACAGTTGGAATCTTTTGTAATTCTACGTCTTTATCCTTAGCAGGTGTTTTTATTGCCTTATCTATAACATCCTCCGGTAACACTATGGGATCACCGGTTTCATTGGTAGTAGAAGCAATTGTAGGAATAGTTGATATTGTTGCATAAGGGGAAATTTCCCGTAGCGGTTTGTATTTATCGCCAGCCACGGAAGCAGATGAAATAACGGAGATTACAAGAAAAGCTATTATGGGGTTCAATTTATTCATATAATTATCCTTGTATATCTTATAGTTAAATAAGTGGTATAACAAATTTCAATAATGGACTATAAATACGCCACAGGCACTATACAAGATATTTATGTTTGATAACAAAACCCGCGAACAATTAAGTGTTATAATCCCGGAGTTGCCGCCTATCATCGGCGAAAATTCGTTGCGCCATGATATTGACGAGCTGGCAGCAATGTTTCTGCCTGTCCAATCCCTTGCCATAGTTAGTGATGTAAACACAAATTTTGCTTTTGGCAAACAAATATATGAGGCACTCAAAGGACGTTTTAATTGTAAAAACCTGATACTGGCAAACGGAGTTGAAGCCGATGAAAACACTATAAATTACATCAAAGGCGAAATATTATCCTGTGACGCTCTGATTGCCGTGGGCAGTGGCACAATCAACGATTTGTGCAAATATACAGCCTATCTTACGGGCAAGCCTTATATTGTGTTTCCTACGGCGGCTTCAATGAATGGCTATCTTTCAGTCAATGCCTCAATAACCATTCACGGGCATAAAACCACTAAAAAAGGGAAATTACCAGAAGCAGTGCTTTGTGATTTTTCTGTAATTTCAAGTGCGCCACTGCTCCTTGCCAAGAGCGGGCTTGGAGATTCACTGGCAAGACCAACAGCGCAGGCAGACTGGTTACTTTCACATTTGTTGTTAGGGAGTTCTTATGATGAAACGCCATTTAAACTGCTCACTGATACTGAGGCAGAATTATTTGATAGCGCGGCAGGCATTGCTAAAAATGATCCGCATATGGTCAGGAAACTGGTGGAATTACTGCTGCTTTCGGGAATAGGAATGACTATATCCGGTGGCAGTTATCCGGCAAGCCAGGGTGAACATATGATTGCCCATACTTATAATATGCTGGGAAAAGCTAATAATAAAATGAAGCCATTGCACGGTGAAGAAATAGCCGTCACCAGTTTATTTATGGCAAAGCGGCAGGAAAATTTACTCAATTCTCTGCCTAAATTATGTAGCGGAATTTTTGATAAAAACTATTTAGCAGAATTTTTTGCCGATGAGTTAATAACGGAATTTGAAACTGAATTTGGTAAAAAACAGAAATCAATTTTGTCCCTGCAAATAGAAAGTATAAACAAAACAAAATGGGAAGAGATTAGCGACAAAATACAGGAAATAATTTTACCGGCAGGAAAGATAGAAAATATCATAAAGAAGGCGGAATTACTAGCTATACCGGAACAATTAGGCTGGTATGATAAAGATTATCAAGTAGCTTGTGATACTGCCCGCTTCACCCGTGACCGCTTTACATTTTTAGATGTTGAGTAAACTTCTTGTTCATCCTCTCCTCCTGCGGGAGAGGATAGTTTTTGTTACCGCGCATACTTAATGCGTGGGTTACAAAAACTTGGTGAGGGGTATACGAATTACGAACTACGACTTACGTAGCACCCCCCACCCTAACCCTCCCCCGCAAGGAGGGAGGGGAAAGGATTCAAATTAATCAATCTGCATTTATCCTAATCAAAGCCGAGCATACGTAACAAGAAAGAGGTAAAATGACGCAAGCCATACCTGTCAGGAACAATATTCCGCCCTGCCCTCCTGCGTCTTGCCCACTTGCTGCTGCAAAAATCAGCACCGGGATATAAAGTGGCATAACCACCAATGCCTGCAATAAACCACCACGTTTACTGCCGATGGTAAGGGCGGCTCCTATCGCTCCCAGCGCAACCATTGTCGGCGATGCCAGCAATAATATTAATATTGCATATATTGCCTGTTCTAATGAGAAACCTGCCATTATTGCCAACAAGGGTGATACTAGCAGAATAGGAATAATATGCGAACACCACTGCCCACATATTTTGGCAAATACTAATAATTCCAATAACACCGGCTGCAACAGTAGTTGCTCCAGAGTTCCATCTTCATGGTCACGTTCAAACAACAATGGCAAAGTAGTTATAATCGCAAGCAATGTGCTTACACACATAATAGCGGCAGCATATTTGGTCATTGCTTCGGGCCCTATGGCAAAAGTAAAAAGCGTCACCACAATCACATAGAATGCACATGCACCAAACGCCCCTCCTCCCTTGCGAAAAGAAAGGCTGATAACCTGGCTAAGGATAAGGAAAAAGATTCTCATCAGCCTTCTCCCGCTCTTTTATTCTCTGCCCTGAAATCATCAAGCCATAACGTGTGAGTGGCAATAGCCGAATTCATAATATGCGAGGCAACCACCACAATCCCACCCTGTTTTACACGCGACTCGATAAGATTTGCCGTAAGGGTGACGGCATCTTCATCCAGAAAATTAGTCGGTTCATCGAGCAGCCAGAGCTTGCACGGTGAAACAATCAGCCGTGCCAAGGCTATACGCCGTTGCCAACCAGCCGATAGCTGTGCAGCCGGAACATCAGCAAAACGCTGGAGATTGTAAAATGATAGCGCTGCCTGTATCAATACTTCTGTATCATATAGTTTTGCCCAGAATTCCAGATTCTCATAAACTGTGGCATCCCCTTTTACGCCACTCTTATGACCGATCATCATCAAATCGTTTTTGAAATAATTATTGTCTTTAAGCGGAACATTGTCCCACAATATATCACCACCATCCGCTGGTAATAGGCCGGAAAGAATTTTTAATAATGTCGTTTTTCCAACACCGTTCGCTCCCTTAAGCAAAAGCAGGCTGCCTTCCTGCAGGCAAAAACCCAGATGCTCAAAAATGATACGATCTCCACGAATACAGCGTAAATTTTCACAAATTAACATTATTTTATCCACCTACTAACGAAGATTTAATACTTTTCATTAATGCTATAATGTCGTAGCAAACCAACCAGCTATATATTATACATGAACATGTGTATGTATTTAATAAGGAGAATAATGTGAAACACAAGAGCAAGAATTCGTTTGGCGCAAAATCATCACTCAATGTTGATGGCAAGCAGTATGAATATTATAGCTTGCCGGCTGCTTATAAGATTTTAGGTGGTGATGTTTCCCGCCTTCCTTATAGCCTGAAGGTGCTGCTGGAAAATTTATTGCGTTATGAAGATGATGTAAGCGTCAGTGCTGATGATATTCGTGCTTTTGGCGATTGGACTAAAAATAAAACATCAGACCGCGAGATAGCGTTCCGCCCTGCCCGCGTGCTTATGCAGGATTTTACCGGTGTTCCAGCAGTAGTGGATTTAGCGGCGATGCGTGATGCCATGCAGAAACTAGGTGGCAATGCCGAAAAAATTAACCCGCTTTCGCCTGTGGATCTGGTTATTGACCATTCAGTTATGGTGGATAATTATGGTGATGCGAATGCCTATTCCAAGAATGTGGATCTGGAAATGGAGCGCAATAAAGAGCGTTATGAGTTCCTGCGCTGGGGACAAAATGCTTTCAATAATTTCCGCGTTGTTCCTCCTGGTACCGGTATCTGCCATCAGGTAAATTTAGAATATCTGGCGCAGACTGTTTGGGTTGATGAGAATGTTGCCTATCCTGATACTCTGGTTGGTACAGACAGCCACACGGTTATGATAAACGGTCTTGGTGTGCTTGGCTGGGGTGTTGGTGGTATTGAAGCGGAAGCAGCGATGCTTGGGCAACCAGTTTCAATGCTTATTCCTGAAGTTGTCGGTTTTAAACTAACCGGAAAATTAAAAGAAGGCACAACCGCAACTGACCTTGTACTCACAGTTACACAGATGCTACGTAAAAAAGGTGTAGTTGGTAAATTCGTTGAATTTTTTGGTTCTGGTCTGGACAATCTGCCACTTGCCGATCGTGCGACTATTGCCAATATGGCACCGGAATATGGTGCGACTTGCGGTATATTCCCGATTGATGCCGAAACCATCAACTATCTGAAACTCACCAGCCGTGAACCACAGCGTGTGGCATTGGTTGAAGCTTATGCAAAAGCACAGGGAATGTGGCGTGATGCTACCTATGCCGATCCAATTTTTACAGATGTTTTAGAGTTAGATATGGGAAGTGTTGAACCGTGCCTTGCCGGACCGAAACGCCCGCAAGACAAAGTTTTACTTTCTAAAGCAAGCAGCTCATTTCTGGAATCTCTACCAGAACTCAACAAAGATAATAAAACTCCAAATTCTGCACTTAGCACCGAACGCCTAGAACATGGAAGCGTGGTTATAGCTGCTATCACCAGCTGCACCAACACCAGCAATCCTTATGTCATGATTGCTGCCGGTTTAGTTGCCCGTAATGCTGTTGCCAAAGGAATTAAACCTAAATCATGGGTCAAAACCTCGCTCGCGCCAGGCTCTAAGGTTGTTACTGAATATCTGGAGCAGTCAGGGCTTAATAAAGCACTTGATACAATAGGTTTCAATCTGGTTGGATATGGATGTACTACTTGTATAGGTAATTCAGGCCCTCTGCGGGAAGAAATAGAAGCTGAAATCAAAGATAAAGGTCTTGTGGTTGCTTCTGTTCTTTCTGGTAACCGTAACTTTGAAGGACGTGTTCACCAGTTGGTGAAAGCCAATTATCTTGCCTCTCCTCCGCTGGTCGTTGCTTACGCATTGGCTGGCAGCATGAATATAGATATAACCAAAGAAGCAATAGGAATTGGTAGTGACGGCAAGCCGGTTTATCTGAAAGATATCTGGCCGAGCAATAAGGAAGTTGCAGATACCGTCATGAAATGTGTAACGGCTGAAATGTACCGTAAAAAATATGCCGATGTATTTGCGGGCGAGCCATCGTGGCAGGCAATTCCAGTTGGTAAAGGCAAAACTTATAATTGGGATGCAAACAGCACTTATATACAAAATCCACCTTATTTTGTTGATTTGAAAGCTGATGCAACAGACGCGACCCATGACATAGAGAACGCAAGAATTCTTGCATTGTTCGGTGATTCAATCACTACTGACCATATTTCACCTGCCGGCAATATCTCAAAAACTTCGCCAGCAGCTAAATATCTCTCAGGAAAAGGAGTTGCTGCTGCCGACTTCAACTCTTATGGAGCAAGACGTGGTGGGCATGACGTAATGATGCGCGGAACATTCGCTAATATCCGCATTAAAAACGAAATGCTCGGTGGCGAAGAAGGTGGCAATACTTTATATTATGCGCCCGCTGCCGACATCGGGACAAACGGCGAAAAGATGAGTATTTATGATGCCGCCATGAAATATAAAGCTGACAAAACCTCTCTGGTAGTTATTGCCGGTAAGGAATATGGCACCGGCTCATCGCGTGATTGGGCAGCAAAAGGCACTAAATTGTTGGGTATAGAAGCCGTTGTTGCGGAAAGCTTTGAACGTATCCACCGCAGCAATCTGGTGGGAATGGGCATCTTACCACTTACTTTTGAAGGCGATACCACACGCAAAAGTCTGAATCTGACCGGCGATGAGAATATCAGCATAGTTGGCTTGAAAGCAGGAATTAAGCCACGTATGCAGGTTAAAATGTTAATAAAACGCAAGGATGGTAGTAGCGAAACTGTACCTCTTCTCTGTCGCATTGACACTTTGGATGAGCTGGAATACTATAAAAATGGTGGTATTTTACAATATACTATTAAGAATTTGCTAAAATCCGCGTAACAGATTAAACAGATTAAAAAGACTGAATGACCGATAAACCTACCAATAATTCAGATTTAATGCGCACCATAATTCTGGTGTATGGTTTGCTTGAAGATGGCAACCCATTCTGGGTGTTTGTTGCGGTTAAGCCAAGTCAGTATCAACCATTCATCACCGCCCAGAAAAATGGTACTCTGAACCTCTATCAATTTGAGACATATGGTGAAATCATAGTTTCCGGAGTTGGTAAATCTCCGCCGGATGAAATAACCATCAAAGTTGCGGAAATGTATCAGACAGATCCGGAAAAGCTGAAGGCGCAAGTTGCGGAGTAGCGGCATGAGCCTCGACAGCACATCCGTTGCCCGTGCAACACTCGCTAGGGAGATTACCCTTGTAGAATCCACCCGTGAAGACCACCAGCGGGAAGCTCAGGAATTAATAACAAAAATATTGCCCAAAACCGGAAAGTCACTGCGCATAGGCATTACCGGCGTGCCAGGTGTGGGCAAATCAACCTTCATTGAAACATTCGGTCTATACCTTATTTCACAAGGTCATAAAGTCGCGGTTCTGGCAATCGACCCATCCAGCACCAAAACTGGTGGCTCAATACTTGGCGATAAAACCCGCATGGCGAACCTTGCCCAGCATGAATCGGCTTTCATCCGCCCATCACCAACTTCTGGCTCATTGGGAGGTGTGGCGCGGCGCACGCGTGAGGCAATGCTACTTTGTGAAGCGGCTGGCTATGACGTAATTATTGTCGAAACCGTAGGGGTTGGGCAGTCGGAAATCGAAGTTGCCGATATGGTTGATATGTTTATGTTGCTACTGCTCCCAGCCAGCGGAGATGAATTGCAAGGCATTAAAAAAGGCATAGTTGAACTGGCTGATATGGTGGTTGTTAATAAAGCCGATGGTGATCTAGTGGCTGGGGCAAAGCGCGTGCAGGGTGATTATAAAGCGGCACTACGGATGCTGCATCCAGCATCAAATAACTGGAATCCACCGGTTGTCACCTGCTCCGCCCTTACCAATCAAGGCATTTTAGAAATCTGGCAAAAAGCCGAAGAATTCAGGAATATCATGCATGAATCCGGCGAGCTGGAAAAAAAGCGCAGCCAGCAAGCAGTGTCATGGATGTGGAAAGAAATAAAGGAAACTCTCATCAGCAGATTTTTGAATCAGCCCGGTATGGAAGGTAAAATACAGGCAATGGAAACAGATGTAGAAGCTGGAAAAAAACCAGCAACGCAAGCGGCGTTGGAGTTGTTGTCATCCTGAGCGAAGCGCAAGCGCAGCACAGGATCTCGCAAAATTGATAAAGATCCTGCGCAATTGCTATGCAATTCGCAGGATGACGATTAAACGTCCAGATTTTCAACACTGAGCGCGTTGCTGACGATGAAGTCACGGCGCGGCTCTACAATATCTCCCATAAGCGTGGAGAAAATTGTTTCCGTTTCCGCGTCATCTTCAATTTTCACTTGCAGCAGGCGGCGGGTTTCTGGATTCAGTGTGGTTTCCCAAAGCTGCTCCGGATTCATTTCACCGAGACCTTTGAAACGGTTGATGGTTGAACCTTTCTTAGCCCATTCCATCATCGTGTTATACAGCGCAATCGGCGTTGCGATAATCGCACTATTCTGTTTGCGGGTAAGAGTTGATTCTCCGGCAAAATATTCATCAAGATAGGGAATCTGCGCAGCAATATCAAAAGCATCCTTGCTATGCAGGTATTTCTCTTCGATGAAGAAAATTTCTTCAACACCACGCACCATGCGACGGATTTTGAATATTCCTGCATCAAATGTACAAGCCCAGCCAGCCTGTTCACCGAGAAGTTTTGCTAGTGATTTTTCCCATGCACCAGCTTTTTCAACACTACCATCCTTGCCATCAAAAACATGGGCAAGAGCCGCAGCCTCAATCAGATGCACCGGAATTTTCTTAGCAAGAGAAGAAACTGATTTAGCGATTTTTGATGCTTTGGTGAGCACGGTGTGAAGTTCATCTACACTCAGTATTTTTCCATTTACCAAGGTCAAGCTTGCATCTTCCAGACTACTGGTCTGCAAATGCTGCTCCAGAGCCTCATCATCCTTCAAATATACATCATGATTGCCACGACGCATTTTATATAGCGGTGGCTGGGCGATATAGAGATAGCCCCTATCAATAAGCTCGCGCATCTGACGGAAGAAAAATGTAAGCAGCAGCGTGCGTATATGCGAACCATCCACGTCCGCGTCGGTCATGATAATGATTTTGTGATAACGGGCTTTTTCTATGTTAAATTCATCGCGACCAATGCTGGTGCCAATCGCAGTAATCAGCGTGCCAACTTCCTGACTGCCAAGCATTTTATCAAAACGCGCCCGCTCAACATTGAGGATTTTTCCTTTAAGTGGCAAAATCGCCTGATAATTACGGCTGCGACCTTGCTTTGCTGAACCACCCGCCGAATCACCCTCTACTATGAATAATTCAGACTTTGCCGGATCACGCTCCTGACAATCCGCGAGCTTCCCAGGCAAGGAAGAAATATCCAGCGCGCCTTTACGGCGGGTAAGCTCACGAGCTTTGCGGGCAGCTTCGCGCGCTGCCGCCGCTTCAATAATTTTGCCGATAATTGCCCGCGCATCTTGTGGATGCTCTTCCATCCACTGCGCCAGCTTGTCATAAACATAGCTTTCCACTACCGGACGAACTTCCGAACTGACCAGCTTATCCTTAGTCTGCGAAGAAAATTTCGGATCCGGAACTTTTACCGAAACAATGGCGGTTAAGCCTTCACGTGCATCATCGCCGGTGATTGCCACCTTCTCTTTTTTCGACATGCCGCTTTCTTCAAAATATTTATTGATAGCGCGGGTAAGCGCGGCGCGGAAACCGATAATATGCGTTCCACCATCACGCTGGCGGATGTTATTGGTGAAAGCCAGAACGTTTTCGTGATAAGAATCATTCCATTGCATGGCAACTTCAACGCCCATTCCATCGCGCTCACCCTTGATTACCACGGTGTTATGCAAAGAGTTTTTACCCTTATCTAGATATTGCGCGTAAGCTTCTGTTCCGCCCTCGTAATAAAATTCTATTTCAGTTACCGGATCGGTACGTTCATCCTTAAGCAAAATATGCACGCCGGAATTAAGGAACGCCAACTCGCGCAAACGATGTTCCACCGTGGCTAAGTTAAACTCAGTCATAGTGAAAGTTTCTTTGGAAGGCAGGAAGGTTACACTTGTACCTTTCTTGTCTGGTGCTGCGCCAATTTCCGTTAGGTGTTGTGTTACATCTCCGTGCGAAAATTTTGCTTCATACTGCTTGCCGTTGCGCCAAATGGTAAGATTCAAATATACCGATAGCGCATTCACCACCGACACACCAACCCCGTGCAACCCGCCGGAAACTTTATAGGAATTCTGGTCGAATTTACCGCCAGCATGCAATTGCGTCATGATAACTTCGGCAGCCGACACACCTTCACCTTCGTGAATATCCACAGGGATTCCGCGCCCATTATCCGTAACTGAACATGAACCATCAGCGTTAAGGCTGACCGTTACCAAGTCGCAATGCCCGGCCAAAGCTTCATCGATTGCGTTATCCACTACCTCATAGATCATGTGATGCAAACCAGAGCCATCATCAGTGTCGCCGATATACATCCCCGGACGTTTACGAACCGCTTCCAGACCTTTTAAAACCTTGATCGAATCCGCGCCATAGTCATTCTGTGCGTCTTGTTCCATTTTTCTCGCTTCCGCTGTTTTAGTCATTTTTGTTCTCTACCATAATCAGGATTTAAATTTGCATGTAACTGTTTACTGGGACTAATATCTGAGTGGAGTTTTCTAATTAAAGATAAAGCATTAGTTCTTTGAGAGTACCAAATAGGAATATAAACAATTAAACTAATTGCCAAAAAACCGAACAAACTAAACAATCCATACACTCTAACAGCCACTCCCCCGAGCAGCCCATAATACAAATCTAAAAGATATGCTAAGCAAAATACACTCAGCAAAATACCTAATGCATTATGGAATTTTCTTCTTTCCTTAAGGTCGGAGTAAAGTGCCCTTCTTAGCAACTTATCTTCTTCTTTTGTCAGTTCCATATTTTATTCCTCAACGTTCTATTGCTTTGCTTTTACCTTACATGATAAGCTTGATTCTTTTATATTCTGGACACTAGCAGAACAGGAAGTTTTTAAAAGCTTTTTTTACTAATATTTTCAACTAAAAATGCAGGGATTTACTTTGGTTTTTGCGCATTATTGGTAAGGCGTGATGATATGTTCATTTTGTGCGCATAAATTGCATCAACAATTATGATATTATCCACAGAAATATGAAAAAATATTGAATAGGGAAAGCCTATAATATTCCATTTGCGAAATTGATGAGAGCTTGCGTATCTGAATTTCTTTCCAGAATTATAAACCGCGCAGGAGTATGGCGATTTCTGAATAAATAACAAAGCAGAATCAACCGAATGTATGAATTTTATAGAAACATCCCTGCCCGCATTTTCATTATAATAATTAGAAAGCTCCCGCCATTGACGTATAAACAGGACACTTTGGCGTATTTTGAACATGTTTACTTGTTTAGTGAATCAATTAATTCTTGTGCGAAGTTGGGGTTATAGTCTACATACTCATTTTCTTCAATGGCTTGCGTAAGTAGCGCGTTTATTTCCCTTTGTTCGTTCGTTTCAGTTTTTTCCATATATCTGCGGATGAGATCACGCACAAATTCACTAGGGGTTTCATATAAACCGCCTTCGCCTGTTATTTCCCCAACAAAGCGTGCAAGTGGTTCCGGCAATGTTGCATTAAGGCGTTTTACTGGTGTGGAAGCCATACTAAGTTCCTTTCATAATTAACACCAAATATCATACCATATTCATATTAAATGTGCAATAGATGCGATAAAATGCTTCAATATTGCACAATATCGCCGTTATCGACTGCAAAAAACTGAGCTTTTCCAGCTAAATCGGCAAATAATCCCGCATCTGTGCCTGTCATCCACACCTGCGCGCCGGTATCAAAGATTTCTTCAAATAACTCAGTCCGTTTTATACTATCAAGATGCCCTGCTACTTCATCCAGCAAAATGATGGGAACAACCCCATGCCACAACGCACCGGAACGCGCCTGCGCCAATATAATCGATAGCATCAAAGCTTTTTGCTCGCCCATTGAGCAATTTTCCGCCTGCATGTTTTTGCCAAGATGGGTGACTTTAAGCTCACTGCGGTGCGTGCCAATTAAAGTCCTGCCTGACGCCGCATCCTGATTTCTGTAACTGGCAAAGGCATTTTTCAACAAATTTTCGCATTCCACTGCCGATTTGCCATTCTTCAGCAAATTCTCGGCAAAACCGGAAACATCTATATAAGCCTTGGGAAAACTTAGTGGTGACGCGGAAATGGTATAATTAATATGCTCACAGGTTGAAATTCTGGCAAGAGCAATGGAAGAAGCACATTCTGCCATTTTTTGTTCCAGTACGCAAAGCCAGCCGGTATCCGCTTTGCCATATTGCAGCAATTTATTGCGTTCGCGCATGGCATATTCATAGTCATTAACCCGCGTGGCATGTTCAGCGTCAAAACCAAACACCAACCGGTCAAGGAATTTGCGCCCTGCAGACGATCCTTCGCTAAATAGCTGCTCCATTTGTGGAGTAAGCCAGATAAGCGAAACATGCCGCGCCAGTTCTGCTTGCCCACGCACTATTTTTTCATCTATTTTGACAATGCGTTTATCAATATTTTCTACGGTTTCTGTGTCTCTGCCCGTGCCTATTTTAACCTCACCCATGCGTCCGTTTATGTTGGCAGCTATTGCCCAAGGAGAAGTTGTCAACGGTCGGCGGTCGGCGGTCGGTAATGAGTCTAACTCCGATAATTTGGCACGACGCAGCCCTCGCCCCACACTAAGCAATGAAATCGCCTCTAATATATTGGTTTTTCCTGCACCATTTTCGCCAGTAAGCACCACTGGAACAGACGATGTCTCTATCCGCGCATATTCATAATTACGGAAATTGGAAAGGGTAAGCGAAGAAATGGAAAGTTTTTTAACATCAGAGTTTTGGTTACCAGAAGCCGTACCTGATAAATTATCTTCCTTTATCGCAATATCATCAATGCTTGACATCAGGAGTTTTACAGCTTTTCACACGTTGTTGCACTGAAGCCGGTTTCCAATAGGATTCATCGCCAGCGATTTTCTCTAGCATCTCAATTGATTTTTCATTTAAGACAGGAATGGTGGCAGTTGTAAAATCACCCTCGCCGAAAATCATACCGGAATCAGGGTAATCACGGAGAAAATCTTCTTTTTTGGTTTCGTCGGGCATATAGGTCGTAAATTTATCCTCAGACACTGTATATTTTATCAGCATATATTTATTATTCGGATCTTTTACCATCAGGAATTTTTTATCGCCCAAAAGCAATGTACGATATAAAGACGAATCTTTCTTTCCATTATCAATCGCCAGATAATTCTTACCAGATACAACAAATGACATGCAATCTTTGCCATCATCGCCGCTAAGCCATGCTCCACCAATAGATTGGTCGATAATCCCCTTCTGCCAATACTTGCCAATATCAGTAACGTAGATACATGACACCAGAAGCAGACACAAAAAAGGCAACGCCAAAAAGCATTTTATTCTCTGGAGATTAGTCATACCCGCATCGGCATTATCACGTATAGTGAACTGACATCGGCAGTATCGCGCACCAATGCCGGAGAATTACCATCATTGAGCAGGAATTGGACGGTATCACCATCAATCTGAGTCATCATATCGAGCAAATAGCGTGAATTAAAACCAATCTCAATCGGGGTAGATGAATAGTTTATCTCTATTTCCTCAGATGCCACCTGATCCCCGCTTCCTGCGTTCAGAGTCAGCTTCCCACTTTCCAATTGCAACTTAATAGCACGCGATTTTTCGGAAGAAATAACCGATACGCGGTCAACCGCATCCTTAAATATTTTACAGTCTACTTCCATGAGCTTTTCATTGGCGGCTGGAATTACTCTTTCATAATCAGGGAAATTACCATCAATTAACTTGGAAACCAGCACCGCATCGCCATAAACAAAACGGATTTTAGTTTCAGACAAGGAGATTTCAACATCCCCTTCCCCATTTTCTAACAATTTACGCAGTTCTTGAATAGTCTTACGTGGCACAATAACTCCTGACATTCCATCAGCACCAGCAGGAACAGCAACTTCAACACGAGCAAGGCGATGCCCGTCCGTGGCAACCGCCCGCAGGACTTTTTCATCACCACTACCAGCTACGTGCACATATATACCATTCAGATAATAACGGGTTTCCTCATTGGAAATAGCAAAGCTGGGTTTTTCAATGAGTGCCAAACATTCTGCTGATTTAAGAGAAAAATTATGGCTGAATTCACCATCCGCCATAACTGGAAAATCCTCGATAGGAAGACAAGCAAGCGAAAAGCGGGATTGTCCAGCGCGAATGGCAATCTTACTGCCGTCATCACTGGTTGTCAGCTCAATTTGCAATCCTTCAGGAAGCTTGCGGACAATGTCATAAAGCGTATGTGCCGGAACTGTGGTTGAACCGGATTTGCTTACTTCCGCCGGAACTTTTTCGACAACTGCTATATCCATGTCAGTGGCGGTCAGTGACACTTCGCTACCTTTAGCGTCAATTTTTATATTTGAAAGAACCGCAATAGTCCCACGTTTCTCAACAACTGACTGCACATGGCCAAGACTTTTCAATAAATTCGTACGCTCAATAACAAACTGCATAAGATTTTCTTATAATTATGGGTTGATAACGGAGTGAATATAACAGTGAAAATTAACTTTGCAAATTAATGTTGCAAAACAATTCTTATTGACTCTTTATGGTAGTTATTATCTCTAAATTTAAATAATTTAAGGAGAAAAATATGAAGTTAGTAAAAATATTAGGTGCGGTTCTATTTGCAGCGACTTCTGTATTTTCATCGGGATATGGTCATGCAGCCGATACTATTGAGCTGCTCAATGTATCTTATGATCCAACCCGCGAGTTATATGATAAATATAATAATTTGTTTGTGCAGCACTGGAAGGAAAAATCCGGTCAGGATGTAAAAATAAACCAGTCACATGGTGGCTCCGGCAAGCAGGCCCGCTCGGTGATTGACGGGTTACAGGCTGATGTCGTTACTCTCGCCCTCGCCTATGACATTGATGTTATGGCTGATAAAAGAAAATTATTACCAGCAGATTGGCAGAGCAAACTTGCTGGTAATAGTTCGCCTTATACCTCAACCATTGTGTTTCTGGTACGTAAAGGAAATCCAAAGAATATAAAAGATTGGGATGATCTGGTTCGGGAAAATATTAAGGTGATAACTCCGAACCCCAAAACCAGTGGTGGCGCACGCTGGAATTATCTGGCGGCATGGGCATATGCCAAGGAAAAATTCGCTGGTGATGAAAGCAAAATTAAAGGCTTTATAAGCGAATTATTCAAGCGTGTTCCGGTTCTTGATGCCGGTGCGCGTGGTGCAACCACAACATTTGTTCAGCGCGGAATAGGCGATGTGCTGATTAGTTGGGAAAATGAGGCGCATCTTGCTAAAAAAGAATTGGGCAAAGGAGAATTTGAGATAGTGTATCCTTTGATCAGTATATTGGCTGAGCCACCTGTGGCTGTGGTGGAAAAGAATGCCACCCGCAGAAAAACCCTTGAGTTGGCAAATGAATATCTGGCGTTCTTATATAGCCCGCAAGCTCAGGAAATAATTGCCCAGAATTTTTACCGCCCTTACGATAAAAAAGTTTTAGAGAAACATGCTGAAATATTTCCGGCAATTAAAACTGTGACAATTGCAGACCTTGGCGGTTGGAAAAAAGTCCAGAAAGAGCATTTTGACGATGAAGGCAGCTTTGACCAGATTTATGGAAGCAATTAGAAAAAATCTAATCAACTAACTCTGCAACAACCTGCTCAGCATTTCGATGTCCTGCATGAATTCGTGGTCGGAAGCACTTAGCTCCTCAACACGTTTAACCGCGTGCATCACTGTAGTATGATCTTTTCCACCAAAACGGCGACCAATTTCCGGTAAGCTTTTACTGGTAAATTTCTTCGATAGATACATAGCCACCTGACGCGGACGAGCAACTTGGCGGGCGCGCCTTGCCGAATGCATATCGGATACTTTGATATTATAATGGCTGGCGACTTGTTTTTGTATATCTTCGATAGAAATGCGGCGGTCATTAGCGCGCAATAAATCATGCAGAACTTCCTGCGTGCTTTCAAGCGTAATCGGTCGACCAACCAGCGTTGCATGCGCCACTACGCGGTTCAACGAGCCTTCCAGCTCGCGAACATTAGATGTTATTTTATGAGCAAGGAACTCCATAACTTTTTGTGGAATCGACAAGCCTTGCATCTGCTCGATTTTTGACTGGAGAATACCAAGGCGCAGCTCGTAGCTGGTGCTGTGAATATCGGCAACCAAGCCCCAGCCGAGGCGCGAGCGAACACGCTCTTCTATTCCTTCCAAATCAGAAGGCGAGCGATCGCCGGAAATAACTAACTGTTTATTCTGGTCAACGAGGGCGTTAAATGTGTGGAAAAATTCTTCCTGAGTTGAGTCTTTACCGCTGATGAACTGCACATCATCAATCATCAACACATCTACCGAACGGAAATGTTCTTTGAAAGCCAAAGCTTCTTTAAACCGTAAGGCACGAATAAATTGATACATAAATTTTTCGGCAGAAAGATATAAAACCCGTCTTTCCGGACTGTTTTTGCGGATGTGCCAGGCTATAGCATGCATCAAATGGGTTTTGCCAAGCCCAACCCCGCCATACAGAAACAAAGGATTGCAGCCCTGCACAACGTTTGCTGATTCGGCAACGCGCCTTGCCGCAGCATGCGCCAGTTCATTAGGTTTGCCGACAACAAAATTATCGAATGTGTAGCGCGGGTCAAGGGGTGCGCCCATCTGAACATCAATATCAAGCGGTGCAACTTCAACCGCCTGTGCTACCGGCTGCCAGCTTTGCGGTGTCAATACGCTGAATTTTTGCGGAGTAGCTGATGCACTATCAGTTGAAGCAGGTGCTGATGCAACAGCCACGACCAACTCAATTGCATAGCCTTCTGCAACTCCTTCTTCTGCCCATAAAGCATGTATATCATTTATATAATTCTTATTTATCCATTCGCGCATAAAACGCGTGGGAACATTTATTTGTATATAACCGGATTTGCTGCCGATAAATGATAGCGGTTTTAACCAACTGCGAAATACAGCATCACCGAAACGTGTGTTCAATTTACTACTGACATTCTGCCAGGCTGCAGCAAGAAGATCATCTATTGTTTCGTTCTGATGGTGTTGCAACAGTGCCATATTTTATCCCTGCATCCATGGAAGATTATTATATTTCCAACCGCTTTTTTTACTGCGATGCCCTATTTCATCGGCATCACCCTCGAATCCGCCGGTGACATTAAAGCAATATCTATGCCCAACTTTCGTCATTGCCACAGCAGCATCAAGCGAACGCCCACCTGACCTGCAAATAAAAAATAATGGGGTATCAATGTGAACTGATGAATCAGAAGTCAATTCTTCAATAAATTTTGGATTCTGTGCAAAAGATGGATATATCTTCCATGAGACCGTGAGGAGTTTACTTGGTGTACCAGCTAAATTTGGCATTCCCGTAAACTGCCACTCAGGAACAGTACGAACATCAACTAAAATTGACGGATTAACACTGATGTAATCAAAAGCTTCTTCAGGAGAAACTTCTCCAGCATAACTGAGTCCGGATATTTTACCCTGTCCAGCCTTATCTACAAGCGCGCAGAAAGGGCTTTCAGGTTGCAACTTAGCAGATTCAAATACCATAAATTCAGCACCACCATCACCCGTTAAAAGAAGACAAAGCTATAGCGTCCGCTTGTTAATCAGCGGTATGAAACATCAAAAATACAAGAAACTGTAATAAATTAAGCGGCCAGGTTTTTAATACGTGCAGATAGTCGGCTGAGCTTGCGAGATACAGAACCCATTTTCATAACACCTTTACTAACACCACGCATCAATTCCGGCTGCGCTTCCTTAAAAGCCTGCTGCGCCTCAGATTTTTTGCCATCAGCGATAGCAAGCTCAACCTTTTTCACAAAGGTACGAATACGGCTTACCCGCGCCTTATTTACTTCAGTACGTGCTGCCGTTTGGCGAATTCTTTTCTCTGCCGACTTATGATTAGCCATGTGTTATGTCCGTTACCTAAAATTATTTAATTTGAATATACTTAAAACTTCTGTAAAACTTCTTCTGTAAAACTTCTGTGTCCCACCGTGTCGACTCTGTATTGCCGTAATGGGAGAGTCAATCTAGAGGCGTTTTTAGCGTTCGTCAAGCGCAATTAAGTATAAAATCGTATTTTTTTATAATGGCTGCAACCATTGATTTTGCTGATATTTTAGTTAATATTCGCTCTTACAATCAGGTTCTTTCTATAATTACACCCAATAAGTTATACACAGGGCTGGAATATGCTGATTTTGCTATTTTTCGTATGGCATTAACGGTTGAATTACAATATAACCTTAAATTATCACCAATGTTATATTATTAAACAAAATCAAACCGATTATGCGCCTTCTTTACCACACGCCACTTTCTCCATTCTGTAGAAAAATCAGGATGATGCTTAAGGAAAAAGGTCTGGAATTCGAACTGGTTCAGGAAAATCCATGGGATAAGAATCTGGATTTTTTTGCTCTTAATCCGGCCGGAGAAGTTCCGGTGCTGGTTGAGGATAACGGGACTGTTGTTTCCGGTGCTTATGCCATAAGTGAATATCTGGAGGAAGCCTATCCGGCCATATCAATGCTTGGTAGTAGCGCAACTGAGCGGGCCGAAGTCAGGCGGATTATCGACTGGTTTGACCATAAATTTGACTATGAAGTAACCAGAAACGTGCTTTTTGAAAAAGCTTTCAAACATTATTTTGGCTATGGCGAACCAAGCTCTGCAGCCATTCGCATTGGCAAGCATAATATTTTATATCATCTCGATTATATCGGTTACCTTGCCAATGAACGCTATTTTCTGGCAGGTGATTCTCTGACTCTTGCTGACCTTGCCGCCGCTTCCCATATATCGGCACTTGATTATCTGGGGGATATAGACTGGGAATATAACAAAATGGCACAAAGCTGGTACGCCCTTATCAAATCACGTCCTAGTATGCGTAATATCCTTATCGAGCGCGTACATGGCTTCCGTCCGCCGGTTTATTATGAGAATCCTGATTTCTAAAATTAACCGAATGAATAGACAAAGGAAGCAATTATGTTACACGATCAGAATGACCAGAACGGTCGGATAAGTTATAAACGAGCATTATTCATCGCACCTTTATCAGCCTTCCCGATTATCCTAGTTTTTGGAATTATAAGAGATTCCTCAATTAATGATTTCAGCAGCATACGGGCTTTCTTGTTTCTGGGACTGTTTCCCGCGCTTGAGGCGTTTTCTATCACGGTTGGATATTATCTGTTCGAAGTCACTGTTTTCTTGATAGTTTTGAGGTGTGCACCGAAATTATTAAGCAGCCTCGGTAGAACCATTCTGGTAGGCCTTATTAGTGCAGAGATGCTCTTATGGATTCACTTCTATGGCTCCACACATTGGCAACTTGATGATAGGATATCGTTTTCTGCGCTTTTTGCCGCATGTGGATTGGCGACCGGTTTAATATTCCACCGCCTAAGCCATATGGCATCAACTCGCTAGACCTTTGCAATTGTTTATATTGTAAAGATCCCTCGACTTCGCTCGAGATGACAGAAACAAAACAATTACTTTATGTTGTATTTGTCATTTGATAATAATATAAAAATAGCTACCTAAAAATAACCAAAAGGAGAATTCCTATCACAAATTTTGTATATACTGGTGATTTGCCATCAAGCCTTAAATTAGGCGGAGATATTGCCGTTGATACCGAAGCCATGGGGCTTAATAACAAGCGCGACCGCCTTTGCGTGGTGCAGATTTCCGACGGTAATGGCGACGCGCATCTGGTGCAGTTTGAACAGAATAAATACGCTGCCCCAAATCTTATAAAATTGCTTAGTGATGAAAACCATACCAAGATTTTTCACTTTGCCCGGTTTGATCTTTCCATAATGCGGCACTATCTGGGTTTGAGCATTCATAATGTTTATTGCACCCGCACCGCCTCACGCCTTGTTCGCACCTATAGCGACAAACATGGCTATAAGGATATATGCAAGGAGCTTCTTGGCGTTGATGTTTCAAAGCAGCAACAAAGCTCATATTGGGGCGGGCAGACGCTAACTAACGAGCAAATTGATTACGCCGCGTCTGATGTTCTCTATCTGCATAGGCTGAAAGCAAAACTTGACGAAATGTTAGAGCGTGAAGGACGCAGTGAATTGGCAAAAGCAATCTTTAATTTTCTTCCATACCGCGCTGATCTGGATCTTGCAGGTTGGGAAAACGAGGATATTTTTGCCCATAGTTGAATTTAGGGATTAGGCTTTGGGGATTAGGCTTTAGGGATGATAAATAAAAATCAGGATATAAGCCACGGCAAGGCTGTTTTAGGCCAGGAAATAAAGGGTCTTGAAGCTCTGGCAGACAGCCTTGGTGATAAATTCGCTGCGACAGTATCCCTGATTGCCAGCATCAAAGGCAGGGTTATTGTAACCGGCATGGGCAAGAGCGGGCATGTTGCTAAAAAAATCGCCGCTACCATGGCTTCCACTGGCACGCCTGCACATTTTGTCCATCCGGCCGAGGCAAGTCACGGCGATATGGGAATGATCACCAAAGATGATGTTGTTCTGGCATTATCGAATTCTGGTGAAACCGCTGAGCTTTCCGATGTAATAGCTTACTGTAAGCGTTTTTCAATACCTTTGGTGGGAGTGGTAAGACGGCAAGGTTCTATGTTGGTTGAGGCTGCTGATATTGCCGTGGTTCTGCCTGAAATTCCAGAAGCGTGTGACACTGGCGCACCAACCACCTCCACCACCATGATGATGGCTATTGGTGATGCAATAAGCGTTGCGCTGGTGAAAAGGCGTGGTTTCAGCAAACAGGATTTCTCGGTTTTTCACCCGGGCGGTAAACTTGGCAAAGCATTTATCCGTGTTTCCGATTTAATGCATGGTGGCGACGAATTGCCGCTGGTTCAGGAAGATGATGTTATGCGCGACGTGCTGCTCATCATGACCTCCAAACGCTTTGGCTGTGCTGGCGTTGTTAGCAAGGCTAATAAATTAGCAGGTATCATAACCGATGGTGATTTACGTAGGCATATGCACCAGAATTTGCTGGAAAACCTCGCAAAAAATGTGATGAAAGTCAGCCCGCTTACCATCCGTCCGCAAGCACTGGCGGCGGAAGCACTGGCAATCATGAACCAACATTCAATTACCAGCCTGTTTGTAACTGATGCGGAAAGCCCTGTAGGAATAATCCATATTCATGACTGTCTGCGTGCTGGCGTGGCATAGTTATGACATCGATGGCAAAATACACACGTTTTGTTTTCCTGGGTAAAAACTTCTTGTGGATATTATCAGCCGGCATAATAGGGATGGTGGTTTGGATAGCCTCGAATAATACTGCTGATAATGGTGGACGCATGGTATTTACCAACGTGCCAAAAAGCGAGGAACTCCAGAGCATAATGCAGAAACCGCGCTATCATGGCGTTGATGTTCATAACCGCCCATTCACTGTGGAGGCGGACAGCGCATTACAGCAAGATAAGGACACGGTATTATTAGAAAATGTCAGTGCCGACATGACTAGTGATAATAACGCTTGGGTTGCTTTAAAAGCTGGCTCCGGAGTTCTTAATACAACCACCAGACAAATGGAGCTTCTGAAGGGAGTTGAGGTTTTTTACGAGGGTGGTTATCAGTTCCGCACCGACCGCGCTCATATTGATATCGCCAAAGGAACGGTAACTGGTGACCGTAGTATCGAAGGAAACGGTGTGGCGGGTACTATACAATCCAAAAGATTTTCCGTTGCTGAACGGGGGAATATTATAAATTTTAATGATTCCGTAAGAATGTTGTTGTATCCAGATAGGAAGGTTACTAATAAGGCAGCAGTAAAGAAACCTGTTGCCAGCAAAAAACTGCCTGCAAAGCATAATAAAACAGCGGTTAAAAAGCCGGATACAAAGAAGCCTGCCGTGGTTAAAAAGAAGGCTGACGATAGCAAAGTCAAGGCTGGAAAAAACAATAAAACAAAAGCTACTAAAAAAACCAAGGTTAATACAAAGGATAAAAATACTAAAAAAACTAAGCCGCCAGTTAAAAAATAATAATAAGCTATAGCGCTAATAATAACAGTTGTTAAAATAGAAACCAGTTATGCAAAGTTTTAAAATTACATTTATTTTATTTTGTACGATGCTTTATGCATCCGGTTCGTTTGCGGCTGATTCTGCGCTACCAGCAAAGCTTAAATCCAATTCCCCTATAGAAATAACATCTGACGCTCTCCAAGTTCTACAACAAAATAATAAAGCAATTTTTACTGGTCATGTCATAGCTGTACAGGGTGATGTCCGTATAAAATCAGAAAAAATGACTGTTTTTTATAAAGGACAAGAAACTTCCAACAATGATAGCAAGACTGAAAAGAAAGCGGCTTCTGTTACGCCTGCTAAGAGTTCAATTGAAAAAATTGTTGTGGAAAACAATGTTTTCTTAAGCACTCCACAGGAAACCGCCAAAGGTGAAAATGGATTATATGACGTTGTTAACAACAAAGTTTATCTGAATGGCAATGTGGTTCTCACGCGCGATAAAAACGTTCTTAAAGGCGACAAGCTGGTCTATGATTTCAAGACTGGGAAGAGCGAATTAAATGCCGGAGTTTCGGCAACTGAAACTGGAACAACTGGCAAACCGCAGAGGGTTAAGGCGTTATTTATTCCTGATGATAAAAATAATTCGGAAAAGAAATAAGCATATTGATGGTAAATTATTATGGCAAATTTAAAAAATAATAAAAGTGGCGGTTCGTCGGGTAATGCTGCCGATTTTCCTCAGGATTTTGTTGATAGCAATACGCCCAGACTGATTGCTACCAGCAATGGGCTTGAAGTTTCGCATATCGGCAAAAGATATGGCGGTCGCCCTGTAGTGCGTGATGTAAGTCTTAGTGTGCGCCGCGGTGAAGCGGTTGGTCTGCTTGGGCCAAACGGAGCCGGTAAAACCACATGCTTTTACATGATTACCGGGCTTATCCAGCCAGACATGGGAAGGATAATGCTGGATGGCGAGGACATAACCCGTCTGCCTATGTATCGCCGCGCTAGGCAGGGAATTGGTTATCTGCCGCAGGAAGCTTCAATTTTTCGTGGCCTGACTGTTGAGCAGAATATTTTGTCAGTGCTGGAGATTCATGAGAAAAATGTTGATTCGCGCCATGCTCAGCTTGATGAACTGCTTGCCGAATTTTCGATAACTCATTTGCGTCTTGCACAAGGCGTTACCCTTTCTGGCGGTGAACGCCGGCGTGTTGAAATCGCCCGCGCCCTCGCCAGCCGTCCGGCGTTTATCCTGCTTGATGAACCTTTGGCAGGTATTGACCCTATCGCGGTTGATGAGGTGCGGGTGCTGGTAAAGCATCTGAAAAACCGTGGTATCGGTGTACTTATCACTGACCACAATGTACGCGAGACTCTGGACATTATCGACCGCGCTTATATCATGCATGATGGTCGTGTGCTGATGGAAGGAACACCTTCGGAAATCGTGAATAATGTTGATGTGCGCCGGGTTTATCTTGGTGAAAGGTTTAGTTTGTAATTTGCTGGTGGATAGTGGACAGTGGATGGTGTTTTGTGCTATCCGTAATCCATTCACCATTCACCAACCACTATTCACTATCCACCAATCACCACAATGAACGCACCAAAACTCGAACTCAGGCAAGGTCAATCGCTGGTAATGACGCAGGCATTACAGCAGTCGATAAAGCTGTTGCAATGTAATTCGCTTGAGCTGCGTGAGTTTGTAGAACAGGCATTAGAAGAAAACCCTTTTCTTACGCAGGAAGAGCCGGAAGCAAGTGAGACACCTGACTCACAGCTTGAATCTCCTGCCAAAGAAAATAGTGATGAACCGCGTGAGGCGGATTTCAACAGCGATGAAAATTTTTCCGCAGATATGCAGGCAGATGAAAATTTTGGTGAAAGCTGGGATGACAACGAAAGCATAGAAACCGACTATCTGCGTTATGACCAAGGTTCGAGTGGAAATTCGTCCGGCTATGATTCCGAGGATGACGCGCGCAGCATTGATGATAATCCTTCAGCGGGGATTTCCCTGCGCGAACATTTGCTGGAACAGTTGCAGGTTGATGTGCATGAACCGGCTAAACGGCTGATTGGCGCGCATCTGATAGATCTGGTGGATGACGCGGGTTACATCAAGGAGGATCTCACTCCACTATGCGAAACATTTGGCGTTGAAATGAAAGAAATTGATGAAGTCCTTGCTATATTGCAGGGATTTGATCCGGTTGGAATTTGCGCCCGCAACCTCAGCGATTGCCTGAGTTTGCAGCTTAAAGAAAAAAACCGCCTCGACCCGGCAATGCAAAAATTACTTGCTAATTTGAACCTGCTTGCCGATAGCAAATTTGATGAACTGCAAAAAAAATGTGGCGTGGATAAAGAAGATTTGCGTGAAATGATAGCAGAAATCCGCAAACTTAACCCCAAGCCGGGCAGCGGATTCATCCACGAAATATCGCAGACTTTAGAGCCGGATATTTTTGTACGCCGTACGCCCGATGGTAACTGGCATATCGAACTTAATATGGGCAATTTCCCTAAAATAATGGTCAATAAACGCTTCTATAAAAAAGTTACCAGCGAGACAAAAAATAAAAAAGACAAGGATTACCTGAGTGAACAATTCGGCACCGCCAACTGGCTGGTGCGTGCGCTGGAACAACGCGCCCAGACCATGCTGAAAGTGGCGAGCGAACTGGTGAAGCAACAAGACGCGTTTTTCCGCCTCGGTGTGCGCTATATGAAACCGATGACGCTGAAGGATATTGCCGCCGAAACCGGTTATCATGAAAGCACAATATCACGCGTTACCAACGGGAAATATCTGCTCTGTCCGCGCGGAACATTTGAGCTTAAATATTTCTTCACCTCCTCCCTCGCCCGCGCCCAAGGCGGTGGCGAAGATTTCTCCAGCCAGACGGTAAAACATTTCATTTCCGAAATGATTGCCAAAGAATCGGCGGATGAAATCCTGCTCGATGATGATATTGTTGAACTCCTCAAGGAGCGCAATATTACCGTCGCCCGTCGCACCGTCGCTAAATATCGTGAGGCTCTCGGAATCGCATCGTCACCGAAACGGAAAAGAGAGAAGCTGAGTGCAATGATGTGAGTTGTTTGAACTCGTCACTGCGAGCATTTCCTTTGAAATGCGTGGCAGTCCATAATTATAGATATGGATTGCTTCGTCGCACTTTGTTGCTTCTCGCAATGACGAATACCTATCATTTCTTCGCTTTGATGCTGTTTAAAAGCGTTTTGCAGCGTTTCTTTACGGTATTTTTTACTCTATTTAAGAAGTTTTTTATTGAATTCCAATATGTTGATATTTTCATATGCTTAAAATTCCTATTTTAATGTTAGATTATGTTGCATTTTTTTAACCAATTAACCTTTGTACAACACAAAATAACTTAAGATTTATTCCGCAATGGAATATCAGAAGAGATTTTATTATACAGAGATGTTATATAAGCTATTGTAATTGCTGATGGTCTGGAAGTAGGAAAATTGTCATAAAACTGTAGCAATTACCTTCATATAACCTTCATACAATACGCGCCAAAATTTGCTAATATGTGAGAATTGATAATTATGTTAAGACCTCTGCATAATGCATTTTTCGTCATTGCGAGAAGGCGTAGCCTTCGCGGCAATCCAGTAAAATCAAGCATCATAGAAAAATGGATTGCTTCGTTTCACTCGCAATGACGCATTATGCAGAGGTCTTATGTTTGGATAATGGAATGCAGGAAGAATTAAAAGAATCAGCTGATGGGATGGTCGTTGACGGTGTCCACTTGACATCGCATGAAGTGCAGGAATTGAGGAGAAATGGTTTTGATCCGACTCAATATTCTGCTGGTATACTCAGGGAAGTAAAGGCAGCCTGCGCTGATGGAAAAATGATCGAAGATCACGATGACGGCAGTTTGTTAGGTAAATTAAAATTAGGTGCTGATGAAAAGCGTAAGCAGGAAGAAAAAGACTTAAGCGCAGAATGCGGTGACGAAGAACATCCTGACAGGCATAGCCATAAATGGAGAAAGGCATGTGGCAGAGGAAAAAATACGCATAGCAACCATGCTGACAGGTTACAACAGGAGCGTGAAAACCATTGCCACGAACACCACTGTCACGCAGCTAATTAAAATAAAACATTATTTTTTAGCTTTTTCATCCAGAAATATTACGGCTTCGCCTTTCCCTGCCCTGCCGAGAACATGACGGGATTGCTCATCCAGAAGGTCTAGATCAAGGCTGCCGGGGCTGAGTTTCTGAACTTTTTTCTCCAGTGATTCACGCTTAGTTTTTATTTCTGCAAGTTCTGATTTCAAAGCGTCTAATTTGCTACTTTCGCGCATCATGGCAAACACGCCACGCTCACCGCTAACTGCATGAAAAGCAAGGTAAAATAATATCAGAACACAAAAAAGCGAGCTGATAGCACGCTTCTGTATTGGCTGGCGAAAATCGGAATTAACGGAATATCTAGTCATATGGCTGGCTAATATAAAGATTTTTACCCATTTTGGGAAGAGGAAATTTTATAATAGAATTGAAGAAAGTTAGAACCCCTCACCCCGCAACATATATGTTGCGCATCTCCCAGAGGGAGAGGGGATTAGTGAGTCTACAGCAAAATTGCGCTACCAGCGTAATGCCCGGAGTGACCGAGTTCCTCTTCAATGCGCAGCAGCTCATTATATTTCGCTATTCTATCAGAACGAGAAAGTGAGCCGGTTTTAATCTGCCCGCAATTGGTGGCAACTGCCAGATGCGCTATGGTCGTATCCTCGGTTTCGCCGGAGCGATGGGAAAGAATTGCGCGGTAACCGGAACGCTGCGCCAACTGCACCGCCTGCAATGTTTCCGTAAGCGTGCCAATCTGATTCACTTTCACGAGTAAGGCATTAGCCAGCCCCTGCTCCACTCCTTGAGCGAGAATAGCCGGATTAGTGACAAACAAATCATCACCAACTAACTGAATTTTTTTACCAAGCAGATTGGTGATTTCCTTCCAACCCAGATGATCGTCCTCCGCCATCGGGTCTTCAATTGATACAATTGGATAACGATTCACCAGAGTTTCATAATATTTAAGCAGCTTGCCAAAATCAAAGGTTTTCCCCTCACCTTCCAGAACATATTTGCCGTCATGGAAAAATTCGGTTGCTGCCACATCCAGAGCCAGAACAATATCATTTCCTGCCTTATATCCAGCACCTTCGATGGCTTTCATTATAAATGATAAAGCCTCATCAGCCTTAGCAAAATTCGGAGCAAAACCACCTTCATCGCCAACCGCAGTGTTGTATCCCTCCTCACTCAAACGATGTTTCAGTTCATGGAAAATTTCCGCGCCAATGCGTATCGCGTCGCTCATACTCCTCGCATTCACCGGCATAATCATAAATTCCTGGATGTCCAGCTTGTTGTTGGCATGCTGCCCACCGTTTATGATATTCATCATCGGCACAGGAAGGATATGAGCCCCTACCCCGCCTACATAACGATATAGCGGCAAACCAGATGATTGCGCTGCCGCCTTGGCAACCGCCAAAGAAACTCCGAGTATTGCATTTGCGCCTAGCTTGCCTTTGTTTTCCGTACCATCCAGATCAAGAAGAGCCTGATCGATTTTTACTTGTTTGGTGGCATCAAAGCCAAGCAAAGCATCACTGATTTCATTATTTACATGCGCCACCGCTTTTTTAACGCCCTTGCCTTTGTAGCGTTTTTTATCGCCATCGCGCAGCTCCAATGCCTCAAGCGAACCGGTGGAAGCCCCAGAAGGAACGGCAGCACGACCAAACGCGCCATCTTCCAGTTCAACATCTACTTCAACGGTTGGATTTCCACGGCTATCAATAATTTCGCGGGCATGAATATTCACTATGCTGGTCACTGTTTTTGCTCCTGATTATTGGTTTTGTCAGCTTTAAGTAGCATATTCTGACGGATATTCCACAAAGATTTTAAATATATAACTATCGAATTTCAGCTTGATGGTATAGTTAAAAGTTATTAATTTGTTGCATATGTAGCAAGAAAACAAATCTAAATTGGAATAATACTATTGACAGTCCGCCTGTTATCTTCTAAATTCTGCGCTCATTTTCGCAAGGAAATAGTATTTTTCTTTGCAGTTCAATAGTTTATTGGTTGGGAATTAAGCCATGTTTGCAGTTATTCGTACGGGTGGAAAGCAATATAAAGTCGCGAGCGGGGATGTTATTTCCGTGGAAAAGCTAGAAGGCGCGGCAGGTGACAAGCTGGAAATCGGTGAAGTCCTGATGGCAGGAAATAAGGTTGGCGCGCCTATGCTCGCCGGTGCTAAGGTATTGGTTGAGATAATTAAACAGTTCCGTGATGATAAGGTAATCGTCTTTAAAAAGCGTCGCCGTCACAACTATCGCCGCAAAAAAGGTCACCGTCAGTATTTGACCGAAATAAAAATCACAGAAATTAAAGCTTAAGGCTTAAGGAGCATCTCATGGCACATAAGAAAGCAGGTGGTAGTTCACGCAACGGTCGCGATTCTGATGGTCGCCGCCTTGGTGTAAAAAAATTCGGTGGGGAAATGGTTATTCCTGGAAACATCATAATCCGCCAGCGTGGCACTAAAGTTTATCCGGGAACAGGTGTTGGTATTGGTCTTGACCACACAATATTTGCTACTCTTGAAGGTCGTGTGGAATTCCGCGAAAAAGCTCAAGGGAAAATGTTTGTATCGGTGGTTGCTGCTTAGATTTCAGGTAAGCAACGCCTGTTGTTTTATCTGCTCAACGGCGCGCAATAAATCATCCTCGTAGTGATGGTTCATACCGTATTCACGTTCCATCCGGCGTTTAACCTCGTCTGACGGCTCCATACCTTCACCGCTTTCAATTATCGCCCCATACTCTTCAATATCAAATAGCCCTTTTTCTCGTGCTTCCTTAAAAGATTGAGCCATACTGGGTTTAATGCACATATACGCCCAGCAGGGGCTTCCGCTTTCATTAACTCCACGACATAAAATCATGATAGTACATAGCAGATCAATCATTGCGTTCTGAGAAATCGGGGCAGGAGTATTTTGAAGTATAGCCATTTTTAAGCTCTTTGTTATACGGTTCGGTCTTTATTAGGAGTTTTTCCACCACCTATCATTTGTGGAGCAGAAACATCATGAACTGTAGCAGAAGCAAGTAGCGTGGTATTAGCTGTTAATGCGGAAGAAAAATCACCATCATTAAATTTCTCAAATTTTTCATTTGTAGATAATTTTTTGACCACCCCTCCTACTCCTATTAATGCCCCAGGAAAGTTCGAGCTGGCGGTGGTTATTTCAACCCCAACTTTATTATCCATTGCAACATTACCAACGGAGGTTCTCAAATCCATCATCATCATAACACCAACTCCCTGTCGATAATTTTTAGAATTTGCTTATATTCTATATAGTTACTTTATTTTTATATTATGAAGGTTCTGTAACTATCTACCCTTATAATAACAGACATATTAGCAATATTCTATTAATGAAATGTTACACTTTTTTGACAGAAATAGAGAATACCGTTTAAAATAGTTAATTATTCCTATAAAAAAATACTATTGCTTTCAATCCAACATATTGATATATAAAAATTTATGGAAAAAGAAAATACTCCAATAACAATAGCCTATGGTGATGGCATTGGTTCAGAAATCATGGAATCCGCGCTTACAATACTACGTGAGGCAGGTGCAAGTATCAAAATCGAGACGATTGAAATCGGGCAAAGAATCTACAATATGGGGGCAAGGCATGGGATTTTGCCGTCAGCCTGGGATACGCTGAGTCGTAACAAAGTCTTACTAAAATCTCCAATAATTATACCAGCACCAATGATACCAGGCATGCCGGATTACGAGGACATAAATAAAATTATTTATAAAAAATTCAATTTATCAACAGAAAATCAGAGCATTTACACCATAATCGACATACCAGATTCTGAGTGGTTATCAGCATCTGCAACCATTGGAGAAGATTTTGCATTGTTTGAGACGACTCATGATTCCGCACCGGAAATTGCCGGAAAGAATATAGCAAATCCTTCTGCTATCATTCAAGCCTCTATCATGCTCCTGCGGCATATCAATCAGCCTGATACCGCACTTCTCATAGAGAACGCATTAAAGAGAATAATAAAAGATGGAATCCACACTGCTGATATTTACAACCGGAAAACCAGCAAGAAAAAAGTTGGTCTTGATGAATTCACCGAAGAATTAATCGCAAGACTTTAACAAATCTAAGCGGTTTCAAGCCATTTATTCAACATTGTTTCAATGCGCGTTTTATTAATAGGCTTGGTTAGAAAATCATCCATGCCAGCTTCGAGGCAACGCTGCTCATTGCCTTTAATGGCATCAGCTGTAAGAGCAATAACCGGAAGGCGTTTTCTATCTTCATTTTTTTCTTTATCACGAATTGCGCGGGTGCAATCATATCCATCCATTTCTGGCATATGGCAATCCATAAATACCATATCAAAATTTTCTGATTCCAGTGCAGAAATTGCCTCTATTCCATTGGTCGCCGTGACACTTCTATAACCTAACTTTGTCAAAAGATTTGTTAGCAGCAACCTGTTAACGCTCATATCATCGACAACCAGAATGTGAGCCTTTCTTTCTTGTGCAGCGACAGCTTGCTTTAACAATATTTTTTCTTCTCTATTGTGGAAAGATGCGCTTGATACCGAACGGTCAGTTATCAATTTCTCAGTATTACCTTTTTTATATGCATCCCATACTGATAAAATAAGATTTTTTAGTTGCAGTGGGTGATACGGTTTAAGGCAGAAGCCCAAAAACCCTTGCTTATGAATGAACTCAGGTGATGTCATCGCCCCAGATGATGACGATGTAAGCATTATGAGAGCTGTATTTTTTAATTCCGGATCATTCTTGATGTTATTTGCCAATTTTATCCCATTTATTTCCGGCATCTGACGATCAATAAAAACTAAATCGTAAGGATTGCCAATGGAATGAGCTTTCTGTAGCATATCCATAGCTTCAGTTGCAGATAGTGTCACATCACAATTTTTAACCCAGCGTAATACATATCGTGATAAAATATACCCGTTTACAGGCAGATCATCAACTACCAGAATATTAAGTCCTGATATATCCACATTTGAGTGGTTTAGAATTTTTCTTTCATTTTTCCCATACGGTAATTTGACGCTGAAAGAAAAAACTGAGCCTTTTCCAATCTCACTTCTTACAGTTATATCGCCACCCATAAGCTTAGCTAAATCTTTACAGATTGGAAGACCAAGGCCAGTTCCTCCAAATTTACGGGTGGTCGATTCCTCTGCCTGCACAAATTTATCAAAAATACTCTCATATTTACTTTCAGGAATACCTATCCCGGTATCTTCCACTTCCATCAGAAGCTCTGCGCTATCACCATGATTAATAGAACTGATACGCAGAACCACATATCCTTTCTGAGTAAATTTAATCGCATTGGAAATCAGATTGAGTAATATCTGGCGAATTCTGCCAACATCACCAATATAATAGTCAGGAACTTTTTCAAACTCTACAAGCAGCTCAATCCCTTGCTCCTGCGTTTTGAACATCATAAAATCAGTGACATCTTCTACTACAGAATACAGGCTGAAATTAACTTCTTCCAACTCCAATATACCCGATTCAATCTTGGAGAGATCAAGAATATCATTGATAATTTCCAGAAGTGCGTCACCAGATTTTTTTATAATATTAACCCAGTTACTCTGTTCCGGATTCAGGTCAGTCTCCCTTAACATATCCACAACCCCGAGCACACCGTTCATTGGTGTGCGGATTTCATGACTCATATTAGCCAGAAATTCTGATTTGGCGCGGCTAGCACGTTCGGCACGTATTTTTTGGTGTAAAATGTCTCTTCTGGCAAAAAATAAAGCAGAAAATGCAACAATGAGTGTTGTACTCAGCGTCAGCAACATTTTCAAGCGATACAACTTATATTCATCAATGCGTTTTTTTAAATACAAATCAAGATGCTCTGCAAAGCTGGTGTATGCTTCTTGAAATACTGCAATAGATTTGCCGAACTCTGCGAAGATTTTCTCATGGGTAACACCCCCCACCTGATAATCGATCATGTTGGTCACCAGCGCAATGGAGATTTCCATCTGATCCAACGCACGCACGTGCCTTTCAATGGCATTGATACTCTCAGGGTCATACTCTTCGATAACTGCAATGGAGTCTCGATACTGGTCCACCAGCGTCGCAAGCTTTCCTTTAATCTCAAAGACCATGTGTTCTTGCGAAGTAATATCTTCTGCGGCAGCAATCGTTCTCGCGATAGTTCCGCGCAAATACCCCAGATTCCAGATGGCGTTTGGCATGATATTCACCAACACGTTCATCGTATAATAGGTCCCCATCTGCGGATCGAGAATGAGGTTCGACAGATTGCCAACCTTCTGCATAAGCAGCTTGATCAAAGAAAGTGAATGGGTATGTTGATTGAAGCGCTCTTTCGGCGTTTCAGATGCTGTCACTTCAAACATCGTGAGTACGGCTTTTTTGGTGTCTTGCCATTGCGACAAGAGCGTGAGTGTTTTGGCATCGTTCTCGAGCCGGTCTATGTTTTCAATCAACGCAACTATCTTCTCCTCTAGCTTCTGAAGCTTAAGTGTATCCTGGTTAGAGGGCGTAGCAATGTATGATTGTCCACGATATTCGTGTGCGGTAATCAAAAGAGTGAACAACGCCTGATGGTAGCGCAATCCGGTGAGCTCCTTCTCAGTAAACGCGATATCTTCATTGGTAGCCTCCAGCAGCAGATAAACTGCACCGCTGAATGGCAACAAACACAATAGGATTGCAGCAATAAAAAAATAACGTTTCAAGAACAGAAGCATACGGGCTCATTTGCAATGATAATAGAGGTGTGTTTTGGGATTAACATATCGTTAAACTGAATAGGACCGCCGTTAGACCCCATGCATAACTCATTTAGGTATCCAGTTCAAGAGGCTCTGTTGCAAAATGTTTCTGAGTCTGCGTATCATTAGTCTTCTTGTGGGAGTGAGCAATGTCAGATTTCAAATGGCGGCATTATCAGGGTGAGACCTCTGCATAATGCGTCATTGCGACTGCGAGCGTAGCGTGGCAGGAAGCAATCCAGTTCTTTCTATGATGATTGATTTTACTGGATTGCCACGTCGGCTACGCCTTCTCGCAATGACGAAAAACGCATTATGCAGAGGCCTTATTTATAAATTAAGAAGCTAGACAAAAAATTTATATTATATATGTTAAGTGACATTATATAAAACATACAGGAATGTAAGCATGAAACCACAGGATAATCATTTACTCCAAACCATAAAAAGTATTTTTGTTCCCATCCACCATGAAGGCTGGATATTTATTGCAATATTTGCAATAGTCTCCTTAATCGTTTCTATCTTTTTGCCGTTTTTTGCCTGGGTAGGTTTAATCGCCACCACCTGGTGCGTTTATTTCTTCCGCAATCCCAGCCGAGTCACACCTATCCGCGAAGGTTTGATTATAAGCCCTGCCGATGGCGTGATCCAAAGCATCAGCAAAGTAGTGCCGCCAGCCGAGCTTGAGCTTGGAGATTCTGAGCGTACCCGCATCAGCATTTTCATGAATGTGTTTAACGTGCATGTAAACCGCATCCCGATTACCGGCAGCATCAGCAAAATCCACTATAAGGCTGGTATTTTTCTTAACGCTTCACTCGACAAAGCAAGCGAACAGAATGAGCAGAACCTCATTAAAATCACCACCCCGGAAAATGTTGAAATCGGCATGGTGCAGATTGCCGGTCTTGTGGCAAGGCGAATAGTCTGCGATCTGGATATGGGGCAACCGGTTAAAACTGGTGAGACGTTTGGTATTATCCGTTTTGGTAGCCGTGTTGATGTATATCTTCCTCCTGATATCCAATCACTGGCAATAGAAGGACAAACAACGGTCGGTGGGGAAACCATACTTGCTGATTTAAGTAGCGGTGAATCTGGCAGAGTCGGCACTAAACACTAAGTCAATAAATAGTAATTCGTAGTTAGTAATTCGAAGCTTCTTTACAAGATACTATTTACTATTTACAAAATACTATTTACTATTTACGAACTACTAACATTATGCAACATAACCGTCGCCGTGAAGAACGTATAAAACGTCGTATGCTCCGTGGAGAGCAACCTATTTCACGGCTGCTTCCTAATATAATCACCATTTCCGGCATGTGCTGTGGGCTTTCTGCCATCCGCTTTGCCATGAATGGCCGTTTCGAAATAGCGGTAGCCTTTATCATAGCCGCCGCCATTATAGATGGTATGGATGGGCGTGTAGCACGGATGCTTGGCGCAACCAGCAATTTTGGCGCACAGCTTGATTCACTGTCTGATTTCCTGTGTTTCGGCGTAGCCCCTGTTCTCGTTCTTTATATCTGGCAGATGCAGGAAGTAAAAGGCATAGGCTGGGCTGTTGTCTTGTTTTTCTCAGTATGTGCCGCGCTGCGCCTTGCCCGCTTTAACACAGCTTTGTTTGATGACAAAGTTGAGCCGTGGGAAAAGCAATTCTTCACCGGCGTTCCTTCACCTGCCGGAGGAATTTTATGCCTGCTTCCCCTTATAATCAGCCTGCAAAGCGAAGATAATTTCAGGTTGCCTGTATATCTTACACTGGCGCATGTTTTTATAGTCGGGGCATTAATGGCAAGCCGCATCCCCACTTTTTCCGGCAAGCAGATAAGTATTAAACATGAAGCTATTCCGCAATTCATGATTTTATCCGGTCTGGCACTGGCATTATTTATAATCGAGCCATGGCTCTTCATCTGCGCGCTTAGTATTATTTATTTATGTTCTATTATATTCAGCGTGCGACACTACAAAAAGCTCAAAATGGCATCTTCAGCCATGCTTGATCTTCATAAATAAAATACCGGCAGCTAACAACAAGGTAACAGCATTAGCAATAATAACTGATGGGCTATCAATCATTAACCCATAAATCAGCCAAACGGCAAGACCGCTGGTAATTAATATATACATCCCCAGAGAAAGACCTTTGGTGTTTTTTTCACGAAATACCTTTATAAATTGAGGAACATAGGCGGCGGTGGTAAGAATAGCGGCAATTCCGCCAACAATTTCGGGATTCATGATATTTTTCTTAGAGTTCTGATTGACAAGTTAGTTCTATCTCTTAAACCATTTATATGTAATAAAAAAGAGCTATTATTATTATGACTATGATAAAATCACTTCTGCCCTCTGGTTGTTATGACCTTCTGCCTCCGCATGCCAGGCAGGAGTCGGAGGTTTCTTATAATCTGCTTTCGGTCTTTGAAAGTTTTGGTTACGAGCAGGTTTCACCGCCTTTGCTGGAATATAGCGATAGCCTATTGTCTGGACGTGGCAACTCGTTAAGCTCTCAAATATTCAGGGTTATAGATCCAACAGCTAACAGGGTTATGGGTATACGCCCTGATATAACCTTGCAAATTGCCCGTATCGCGGTAACGCGGATGAACCATTCCCCTCGCCCGCTCCGGCTTTGTTACAATGGTTTGATACTCAGGATGCAGGGAGAACAACTGAAGAGTGACAGGCAGTTACATCAGGCAGGTATAGAACTCATAGGAGCAGCGACGGCAGAAGCTGATGCAGAGATAATATTGATAGCGGCTGAAGCACTGAAGAAGGTAGGAATAAAAAAAATCTCTATAGATCTGAATCTGCCAAGTATAGTAAGTTCATTGCTCGCAGCTGAAAAATTTGAAGAAGCCGAACTGCAAATTCTTTTGAACGCTATAGCTCATAAAGACATCTCAGTGATAAAAAATATATCATTCAGCTATCGTGATACACTAATTGGTCTGCTGCAAAATTCTGGCGCAGCGGAACAGGTTTTAGGCAATATTGAAAGGTTGGAGCTACCGGATAGAGCGCGCCGTCAATGCGCCGATTTGCGGCAGGTTGTGGAGATACTTCGCAGGCATAATAATCCTGACTGGAATATAACCATTGATGCCACTGAAAATCGTGGCGCAGCCTATCATTCTGGAATAAGCTTTTCCATATTTGTTGATGGAGTAGCTTGCGAAGTCGGGTGTGGCGGACGTTATAAAATTGATGGTGAAAATTCTAAACATGATTTAGAAGCAACAGGCTTTACATTATACGTAGAAACTTTGCTCGATATTCTTCCACAAGCTGAGCGCGCCAAGCGGATTCTGATAAGTGTTGGAATAAGCGATGTAAGCGCGAGTGAACTGCGCGACAAAGGTTTCACTACCGTCTATGCACTGACTGAATATGGCAATTGCACAATGGAAGCAAAACGCCTCGGTTGTGGTTATTTATATAAGGATAATGAAATAATTGAATTGAACGAAACTAAGGAAGAGAAATGACAAACGTAGCGGTGATAGGCTCCCAGTGGGGCGATGAGGGTAAAGGAAAAGTTGTTGATTGGCTGTCGGAACGCGCCGATGTGGTAGTGCGTTTTCAGGGTGGGCATAATGCCGGACATACTCTGGTAGTTGACGGGGTGACTTATAAACTTTCCCTGCTACCATCTGGTATTGTGCGCCCTAATAAATTATCAATTATCGGTAATGGCGTGGTGGTTGACCCTTTCGCCCTGCTCAGCGAGATTGAAGCTGTTGCTAAGCTTGGCGTGGCAGTAACTCCTGAGAATCTGCGGATTGCAGAAAATGCGCCTCTTATCCTGCCAATTCACAGCATGGTGGATAAAAGTGCCGAGAATAACCGTGGCAAAGGTAAAATCGGCACGACTGGACGCGGGATTGGCCCAGCTTATGAAGACAAGGTTGGTCGCCGCGCAATTCGCGTTTGTGATCTTGCCGATGAAGATGTGCTGCGTGATAAGCTGGAAAATCTCCTTGCTTACCATAGCACCTCGCTGAAAGCCGGTGGCAGCCCACAAATCACAGTGGATGACATATTGCAGCCGTTGCTGGAAGTAGCTCCCAAAATTTTACCGTTCGCTATGCCTGTATGGATGCTTCTGCATCAGCTAAAACGTGAAGGTAAACGCATATTGTTTGAAGGAGCGCAAGGCGCGCTGCTTGATGTTGACCACGGAACATATCCATACGTCACATCATCAAATACTCTGGCGGGAACAGCAACTATCGGCTCAGGTGTCGGTATAAACTCAATTGGCTATGTTCTTGGCATCACCAAAGCCTACACCACCCGCGTTGGTAGCGGACCATTCCCAACTGAATTACATGATGAAATCGGGCAAACTATTGGTCGCGTTGGGCATGAGTTCGGGACGGTTACAGGTCGCCCACGTCGCTGTGGCTGGTTTGATGCAACGCTCGTACGCCAAACCGCCAGAATAGGCGGAATAACCGGTATAGCCCTTACTAAACTCGATGTACTGGATGGTTTTGAAAAAATAAAAATCTGCATCGGTTATACTCATAATGGCGTTCTTTATGATTACCTGCCGGCATCCAGCAAAATTCAGGCTGAAATAAAGCCAATCTATGAAGAAATGGACGGTTGGAGCGAAAGTACGCACGGCAAGCAAAGCTGGGCAGACCTGCCTGCGCAGGCGATAAAATATATCCGCCGGATTGAAGAACTGATTGAATGCCCGGTCGCCCTGCTCTCAACCAGCCCGCGCCGTGAGGATACGATTTTGGTTAAAGATCCATTTCTGGATTAGAAAATATAATATCATATCCGCATTATTTCGGCGCGAGCAATGAGTAGAAAGGAGTCAGATATTTATGCCAAAAAGGGAAATTAAAAAATTAAAAGCTATTCCTAAATTTGCAAATGAAGATGAAGAGGCAGAGGCAGAGTTCTGGCTTACACATGACACTACTGATTATATTGATTGGAGCAAAGGGAAGATGGGAATTTTGCCAAACCTAAAACTTTCTACTAAATCAATTTCTTTACGGCTTCCTTCTGGGCTTCTAAATAATATTAAAATTCTGGCTAATAAAAAAGATGTGCCTTATCAATCTTTAATGAAAATTATGCTTGATAACGCAGTAACAAAGGAATTACATGGGAAATAAAGGTCGCACCTTGCCAAAACTAAAATCATTCTTAAAAAAGTTTGTTATTGTTTATCTTATAGTTTGCGTTGGAATGTACAGTTTCCAGCGTAGTTTAATGTATGTTCCAACTATTGCTATTGAATCCCCGGCAAGTTACGGGCTGGTTGATTTCTCAGCAATAAACCTGACCGCTAAAGACGGAACAAAACTGGAAGCATGGTATCACCCGGCAAAAGAAGATTTTCCAACTATTATTCATTTTCATGGTAATGGCGGAAATTTATCGCATAGGGCAGTTTTTTTTGGTTTATTGCGTGATGCTGGTTTTGGTGTGCTTGGTCTTGATTATCGAGGATATGGCAAAAGTGAGGGCAAACCTTCCGAGGATGGGTTTTATCAGGACGGGCGCACCACAATGGAATACGCCACAAAAACCCTATCTATTCCTGAAAATAAAATCATAATTTATGGTGAATCTATCGGCTCGGGAGTAGCAGTTCAAATGGCAACCGAGCATAAAATTGCTGCGATGATTCTGCAATCACCATTTACCTCAATGGCAGCGCCAGCAAGCAACCGATACCCTTGGCTTCCTGTAAATCTACTGCTCAAAGACCGTTACGATTCATTAAGTAAAATTGAAAATATTCATGCTCCAACTTTGTTCTTTCATGGAGAAATGGATACTCTTGTTCCAATAACATTGGGTAAAGAATTATTCGCTAAGGCTAATGAACCAAAACAAGCAATATATTTTCCAGAAGTTAATCACAATAATTTTGATCTTAAAAAGCTCACCAGCGCGGTACTAGAATTCAGCAAAACCTATAAATTGATAACTAATTTTTAAGCATCTTCCCCAAATCCACGCCTATAGCCTCAGCATCCTTAACGCTACCGCGCAATTCACCCTGCTTAAAACTACTACCGTCTGGTTTAGCGATTAGTCCACGTAGGAAAATACTGTCATTTTCAATCATGGCATAGCCAGAAATCGGTGTACGGCATGAACCATCTAACACGCGCAGAAAAGCCCGCTCGCAATCCACCGCCAGCATCGTATTTTTATGAGCAAGTGGCGCAAGTAATTCCCGAATTTTTGTATCATTCTCACGACATTCAATACCAATAGCTCCTTGCGCAATTGCTGGCAAGAATTCCTCAACTTCTAGCACCACTCCATTTATTTCTTTAATTCCAAGACGGTTAAGCCCAGCCTTTGCCAGCATGGTCGCCTGCACCTCTCCATTATTTAGTTTCGTTAAACGACTCTGTACATTGCCACGAAACGGCACAATTTTTATATCTGGTCTTTTAATTTTCACCTGTGCAGCGCGGCGTAGTGAAGAAGTGCCAAATATCGCTTCACGCGGCAAATCACCAATGCTTTTAAGCCCTGCTCCAATTAGCATATCGCGTGGATCTTCACGGGCAATCATCGCCCCGATAATCAACCCATCCGGCAATTTTGTCGGCATATCTTTCATGGAGTGCACGGCAATATCCAGCGAGCCATCCAGCAGACCATCTTCAATTTCCTTGGTAAACAGACCTTTACCGCCAATATCCGCCAGATTCTGGCTAAGAAATTTATCGCCACTGGTGACGATATGAACGATTTCAACCGTAATATGTGGATGTGCTTTTAACAACAGCATCCGCACCTGCTGCGCCTGAGCAAGGGCAAGTGGGCTTTTTCTGGTTCCGAGCTTGATGGTCATGGGTTGAATCGTTATTAAAAATCGGTGTAATATGTGGTCTTATCTATCTTATACAAACGCAAATTGCGCTTGCCATAAATTTCAAAAGTTTCAGGTGTAATAGGTTGGTATTGTTGTAAAGCACCAGCCGATTGCAAACGTCCCTTTATCCACTGACCAAGTAATTGCAAACTTCCTTTTTCTGTTCCAGATGAACGCATATTTTTATGATAATCGCCATTTGTCGACATAGGAATTTTATACCCATCCGAGGTAAGTAAAGTAAAATTACCATTTGGATAATTTGGAGATTTTGTAACTTTAACTGGATTAATCAACTCAACTTCATACCATGGACGAGGTGCAATTTTTCCAGTAGTTCTAGAAAGCCTCCCTTTTCCAAAATAAACATTCAGGTTTGATCTTTGATGCAAAGCAACAGCTTTTTTTGCAGGAATCCCAGCTACTGGTATTTGAGTTTTATTGATGCTTGTTGAAACATTATCAGAAAACAGATAATCAACATAAGAATGAACTTTATTTTGAGAAGTTTTATCCGACACCTCAACAGAACATTCAAGATTAAGTTTAAAAGCATTGTTAGAAAAATTAGCTGAACCAACAAATATTCTTCTATTACTATTTTTGACTATGTCATAAATTTTTCCATGATATCTTCTTGTGTATGGTAGATATACACCATTATCATTACTGATAGCCTTTAGTTCAACATCAAGTTCCTCTAGCAAAGTTCTTTTGTAATCACTCAACCCTTCAAAAAAAGCCATTCCTACTAATACACGAATTAATCCTCCGTTATTAGCTAATCGTATAAATTTTTTTCTAAATTCCTTAACTGTATCTGAGGCAACATAACCAACGGCGATATTAACTTCTTCTGAATCTGCAAATAAATCGCTTAAACAGTTTTTAAAGGATAAAGTCTCACCTTCTCTATTGCTAAACACCATGCTTGCTAACTTTATCCAAAAAATTTTTTATTGATTTTGCTATTGGCAAAATACCAACTGGAGGAACAGAATTTCCAATTTGCCTCCTAACCTCTGTTATTGACCCTTCAAATATAAAATTATCAGGATAGCCAAATAGCCTTGCACGTTCACGGTTTGTTAATGGTCGTGGTTCTTCATAGTGATATCCCCACGTCCCCCCTCCGCCACCAGCAATTATTGTAGTTGATGGTTTCTTTGGATGTAGCCTGCGATACACATGGCTAATCATTCCGTTAACATAATATGGAGAATCTTTAGGAATCGAAGTAAAATTTCCGCCTGCTGGGATCAGCTTTAGCATTTCTACAGTTTTTTTCTGTATATTTTGATGTTCATTGTTATACAAAACTTTTTTAACGCCACGAAGTGCCTCTTCTGAACTTACAAATGTTTCATTAGTATGAGTAACATCTGGCAGTTTAAATTTCTGATTTATTGATTTATGAATACCAATTATTAGTACGCGCTCTCTTAATTGTGGCGCACCGTAATTAGCAAAATTCACTTTATGCAATTCAACATTATATCCTGAATTTGTAAAATCATCTATAATCGCCTGCACAGCTTTACCGTCATTAGCAGTTAAAAGCCCTTTTACATTCTCAGCTATAAAAATTTTCGGTTGTTTATCTGTTACTATTCTTACGAACTGACGGTATAAATTGCCACGTTCAGTCCCTATCCCTCCTCTTTTCCAAATCATAGAAAAATCTTGACAGGGGAAACCACCTATAATCATATCACAATCTGGAATTTTTGAGGAAGGGAAATCACAAATGTCACCCTCATGTACATGATTACCAAAATTATTTGCGTATGTTGTACAAGCCCAATGATTAAAGTCGTTAGCCCAAATAATATCAAAACCAGCCTTCTTGAACCCCAAATCCATACCACCACAACCAGAAAACAAAGAAACTATTTTAGGGGTTTTATTCAAAATTTTCTTTGGATGTGATGGACTTAAAACTGAATGTTCGTAATCAGAGGCAACCTTAAAAGTTCCGTATGTTTTTTCAAAGCTCATATGATTTATTCTATTTCTATCTTTATCATGATTTTTGAATTTTTATATTTATAGTATTTTGAATTTTTTTAAGCAATTATAATATAACAGCAACCAACAACTTACAACTAATATGCTAATTCTTGGTATCGAAACCAGTTGCGATGAAACGGCAGCGGCGATTGTCTCTGACGACAAGCGCATTTTGTCAAATATAGTTTTGTCGCAGACTGAGCATGAGGCTTATGGTGGAGTTGTGCCGGAAATAGCCGCGCGCGCGCATATGGAGCATATCGAAAATGTCATCACCCGCGCTCTTGCTGAAGCAAATGTTTCTCTTTCAGAAATTGACGCAGTAGCCGCAACCGCAGGTCCAGGGCTAATCGGCGGAGTAATTGTTGGCGTGATGACCGCAAAAGCCATAGCCAGCGTTCATAAAAAACCGTTCATCGCCGTGAACCATCTGGAAGGACACGCACTCACCGTGCGCCTAACTGATAATGTCCCCTTCCCTTATTTACTGCTGTTGGTTTCCGGCGGACATTGCCAGTTTTTAATCGTCAGTGGTGTTGGAAAATATCAAAAACTCGGAGGCACTCTGGATGATGCTCTAGGCGAAGTGTTCGATAAAACCGCAAAAATGCTAGGGCTTGGCTATCCAGGTGGCGCAGCAGTAGAACAATTCGCTAAAAAAGGCGATGAACATAAATATGTTTTTCCAATTCCACTACGCGGTCGCGAAGGTTGTGATTTTTCTTTCTCTGGCTTAAAAACTGCAGTACGCCTTAAAATTCAGGAAATAGGTGAACTCACCGAGCAAAACAAAGCCGACATCTGCGCTTCTTTTCAATATACAGCAACACAGAGTGTTTTAGAACGTGCTGGAACTGCTATTAATCAGTTTAAAGCACAACATCCAGAAGGAAAACATTTTGTGCTGGCTGGCGGTGTTGCTGCCAATCAATATATCCGCGGTGAACTACAGAAACTACTTACGCAACATGAACTAGAATTAGTCGCCCCGCCAATAAAACTCTGCACCGATAATGCAGCGATGATTGCATGGGCAGGCATCGAACGCTTTAAACTTGGGCTAATTGACGGACTAGATTTCGAACCACGCGCCCGCTGGCCTTTGGTTTAGTATTTTGTCATCTCGAGCGAATGTTAGAGAATTTGATAAAGGCAAGATTCCTCGACAAGCTCGGAATGACAGCCTAGATTGCTCTAAACTCAGCACTCCCAACTCAACACTCATACTCAATCAACCACAAAACCATTCTTAGCCAATATTTTTCTCGCTCCTCATATTGTCCTTGCAATTCCAAACTTGATATTGTAAATTACAAGGATGTTAAAACGCAGCAAAACCGATGAAATCATCCGTAAACTGGAGCAATTCCCAGCTGTAGCTATACTTGGCTGCCGTCAGGTTGGTAAGACCACGTTAGCACTCCAGATTAGTAAAAAATATAAAAAGGAGGTTATATATCTTGATTTGGAGCGGGTGCGCGACAGAGCGCAGTTGGAAGAACCTGATTTATTTTTAGAAAAGCAGGAGGGAAAGCTGCTGATATTGGATGAAATACATCTTGTGCCAGAGATTTTTGCTGAACTGCGCGGCATAATAGATCGGAGGCGAAAAAAAGGCGAAAAAAGCGGTCATTTCCTGATTCTTGGCTCAGCGTCACCAGAACTGCTAAAACAAAGCTCAGAAAGTCTTGCTGGGCGCATTGCTTATGTGGAGCTTGACCCGCTAGCTATCGTGGAAGCCAAAGCATCCAAGCGTGATGACTATATGGATAGGCTCTGGGTGCGCGGCGGCTTCCCTGACAGCTTCCTTGCAGATTCGGACGAGACAAGTCTTGAATGGCGAGAAAATTTTATTAGAACCTATCTAAAACGTGATTTACCAGACTTAGGGCATAACTTACCTGCTGAACTGGTTTATCGCTTATGGCGAATGCTGGCAATCGATCAGGGCAGTAAGTTAGATTTAACAAAACTCGCTGGTAATCTTGCTGTATCAACGACCACGATACGGAATTATCTGGATACACTTGCTGACCTGTTTTTGGTGCGTCAGTTGCGACCATGGTATGGAAATACAAAAAAACGTTTGGTAAAAACACCAAAAATATATGTGCGCGACAGTGGTATCTTGCACGCACTAATTGGAATAAAAGATTATAATGATTTAAGCAGCCATCCGATTTACGGAATATCGTGGGAAGGATTCGTCATCGAGCAGATATTGCAGATTATGCCATATCGCACCGAAGCGACATTCTACGGCAGCAGCGCGGGTGCAGAAATTGATCTGATACTCGAAACACCAGATAAAATTGTATACGCAATTGAAATCAAGCGCACAGTTAACCCCAAAATATCTAAAGGCTTCCGCCTCGCCTGTGATGAAATAAAACCCGATAAACGCTTTTATGTGATTCCGACAGAACAGTCTTTCCCGATGGATAAGGAAACCACTGCTATCGGTGTAGAAGAGTTGATAGAAACAATAAAAACACCCTAATCCACCACAAACCCATTCTTAGTCAATAATTTCCTCACCTCTGCCGTTTTAAGGTAATCTAAAAATTTGCGCGCTTCATTCATATTGTCGCTGGCTATAACCACGGCATTATACACAATCGGTTTATGTGCTGACTCCGGCAATATATCTATGATTTTCATGTCATCACGATCCATAACCGAACTATACAGACAAATGCCAAACGCTTGTTGATTAATCACCATATCAAACATTTCATCCAAGCGTTTAACATAAAGCGTATATGGCTCTAAATCATCATTAGCACCAAAGCTACGCATAGCATCTTTGCCATATGTTCCTTCCATAAGAAACTCAGGGTTTCCGAGAACGAACACTGGCTCACCATTTCCAGCTTTGATAATATCAAATGTCGGGAAACGCCCTACACCAGCCGACACCACACTGGTTTCATTATTACCAATTAAAACCAACCTGTCTTTTGCAAGTTTGGTTTGTGAATGTACATCTATCAGGCCTTGCAATTTAAGATCATTAATCCATTCCACTTTTGAAGTAATAAGAATGTCCGCTGCCTCACCATCACTTATCTGCTCCTGCTGGATTTTCTGTGGCAGAAACGATGTGTTAACTATAGCTTGTCTCGATCTTGAGTAGTTTCTGGCAATATCCGATACAACAATACTCAAGGAATGATCCGCCATAACCGTTACTGTCGGCAGTCTTAAAACATCAGCATGGGCTGGAGATATAATAATCGTCATTGCGAGTATACTCATTCCAACTGAAAAGTTGGGATGAGCATATGAAAATCGAGACCGAAAGTCCGATTTTTCGCCGCGTAGCGAGCGTACGCACTTCAAGAATTCCCAATTCTTGAAGTACAAAAGGTATATTTTGCAAAAAATACGAAGCAATCCAGTAGCTAGAGTATATTGAAAATACTTGATTGCCACGCTCCTTACAGCCGCTCGCAATGACAGGTATATATAACTAATTTTTTGCATAAACGCGCTCAAAACGACTGATATTATCTTCCGAAAGCTGGACATTCACAACCATAACCTCATCTTCCAGTTTTTGCTCTATCACTTTACCGTGTGAGTGTAGCCATGCAAGAGCTTTACCATCATCTATCCGCAGGTTATAGGTAATATTCCTAAAAAATCTTTTGCTGATTTCTTCTTCAATCCGCACAAGCAGGCTATCCAGCCCCTCACCAGTCACCGCTGATATATATAATTTACTGCCATCATCCACGAAGCTATACGGCGTTTCCAACCTGTCAATTTTATTGCATACTTCAATTAAATTTTCTGGCAGTTCCCCGCTACGAAATAGGCTTTTCAGAACATCTTCCACATCATGTTTCTGCGCCGTGCTATCCAGATGCGAAATATCGCGAACATGCAGTAATATATCTGCCTCCAGCACATCTTCAAGAGTGGCACGGAAAGCGGCAACCAGCTCTGTTGGCAAATCGGAAACAAATCCTACTGTATCTGACATAATAGCTTTACCGCCAGAAGGAAGTTTTAGCGCGCGCATGGTTGGGTCAAGTGTCGCAAACAACTTATCCATCGAAAGAACATTAGCACCGGTAAGCTTATTGAATAATGTTGATTTTCCGGCGTTGGTATATCCAACCAGCGCAACCACCGGAAAAGGAACAGAACGACGATTTTTGCGGTGCAGCTCGCGTGTGCGTTTCACCTGCTCAAGCTGGCGTTTCAACTTAGCAATTTCATCACGAATCAACCGCCTGTCGATTTCAATCTGCGATTCACCCGGCCCACCAAGAAAACCAAAACCGCCACGCTGTCTTTCCAAATGCGTCCATGAGCGCACAAGGCGGCTTTTTTGGTAATTCAGCGCAGCAAGCTCCACCTGCAATTTTCCTTCATGCGTGCGCGCTCGTGCGCCAAAAATTTCCAGAATTAAAGCAGTGCGGTCAATAACCTTCACCTGCCATGCTTTTTCCAGATTGCGCTGCTGAACAGGGCTTACATGCGTATTAATAATAGCCAGTCCGGCTCCTGAATCTTTTATATAACCGGCAAGTTCTTCAACTTTTCCACTGCCAAACAAAGTTGCTGGTTTAGCATCGGCAATACCAACAACCGCAGCTTCAACTACTTTTAAATCTATCGCGTTAGCAAGACCCACCGCCTCTTCAAGGCAAGCATCAACACTACGCATATCCTCAAGATTTTTTTTCTTAAAATTGGGATGAATAACGAAACAACGACTCGTATCTAGTCCTGAAGAATCTTCATTGTTGGAATTTGTTTTTACCATGTTCCTATATTTTAAGCGTTCATAGTAACCTGCGACCCTGCATCCACTCCATCTTCTTCATGCAGCACCACCTCACCAGAAGGAACAATCGTAGCGATTGTATGTTTATAAACCAGTTGTAGTTGTGGCCCTCTACGCAGCAGAATAGAAAAATTATCAAACGCCGTGATATTTCCCTGCAGTTTTACGCCATTAGCAAGAAAAATTGTAACCGGAACTCTTTTTTTACGCAGTGTATTAAGAAAAACATCTTGAATATTTTGTGATTTTTCTGAAGCCATGATGCACCGCCTTTTTTATTTTTTATATATTATCGCATGTGTTATAATGTAAATAATCTTTACTTCCACTACACGCAACTAATTTCCAGATTTTTTATCCATTGGCATAAGATGTTCAACAAATAGAATAGCAAGCATAGTAAGTACTAATCCACCTACTACATCAGCTAAATAATGTCCGCCTGAAAATGGGGTAGAAACTATAAGTACTACATAAAGAACTGTCAGCAAATGACGCAACAACATAATTGGATAAAAACCCCAAATTAAAAGCAGCCCCGTTGAAGTATGAAACGATGGAAAGGTAACTAACCCTATTATTTTTGTTGGAGCATTATTTAGTTCACCTGCCCTTAAATTAAGCATATCCGCCTCATGAATCCGCGCCGCGCTTGGATTAATATTCCAAACTGTTGGATCAACATTATAATGAATATAGCCAGCCAGTGCTGGAAAAATACACGCAAGAACTAACGTAGCGAAAATTGTCAAAAAATAAGCTATGGTAAAACGCTGCAAATGCGGGACATTCTTACTCATTACCAGAGCGAATATAACGATTAATATCGAAATAACCATAGAATTATACCCTATATTAAGCACATTTTGTAACCAAGTATGCTGGCTGACAAAAGCAATGTACTCACGCCAATCAAACAACAGCCATTTATCAAACTCAATAAGGGTATCATCTATGAGTGGAAATTTAAGCGTGGCAGTGGAGTAAAATGACAAGGCAAAAAAAGCACTGCCCAAAACGAATAAACTCAAATACTGCATTACCATAAACACAGAATAGGCATCTTTAATTCGTAAGGATAAAATTAAAAAAGAAGCTGCCTGCATCGCCACCAAAAATTGCACTGCAAATATAATTCTATCTATTGGCAGTCCGAAATTAACAAAATACGCGAAGGCAACGCTGCCAGCCATAAACAAAATAATAAATTGCCACGTAATAATTAAAATTCTTAAGGTATCAGGCGTGTTATTGCCTTTATCATCATAAAATGAGAGTTCCGCCTTACAATTTTCTTTTGCTTTTTTAATTAACCGCTTCACAAATAACTCAATCTCACAACAGGCTACGAATATTTTTAGAAGCAACTATTTTTCCACTTGTCATAAAAGCTTCATGATTCTCATCAATTTCTGAAAGTTTATAGTGATAATTTGCCATCATACCTGCTGATTGTTTAAGCCCTTTCGCAGAAGTATCGGCAAGCCAGTTCAATCTCTCAAGCCTTGCGCCATTGGAAAGATGGAAATTGCAAACCGGATCAACCGGCTTATCTGATTTTTTTGCGTTAATCAGATAATGTGTACAAAGTCGTAGCAACAAAGATTTCATATCAGAAGATAGTTTTTTATCTTTATGCCATGGTGCATCAAGCGATTCTAAAACCTCGCGTTCATCATCGCTGAATAATTTGTTATCAGACTCAGCAAGCTGCAAATCCAGCCAATTGCGGAAACCTGGAATCGGAGAAAGTGTGGCAAAAGTTTTGATATTCTTCATCTCGGAAGTAAGAACTCCAACCACACGCTTGATCAGGAAATTGCCAAAGCTTATTCCAACCAAACCTTTCTGGGCATTGGAAATGGAATAGAAAATCGCCGTATCGGCCTTCTCACGTTCGGTAACTGGGCTTTTCTCATCAAGCAATTGCTGGATATTGTCACTCATGCCATCTACCAAAGCAACATGCACAAAAATCAGTGGTTCGAGTGGCATTTTATTATGAAAGAAAGCGAACACGCGACGGTCGGAATCCAAGCGGTTTTTAAGGTCATTCCATGATGTCACGCTATGCACTGCTTCATATTCAATGAGTTTCTCCAGAAGTGCCGCCGGTGATTTCCATGTTATCTCCTGCATATCGAGCAAGCCAATGTCAAACCATGAAAAGAGTATGGATTTCAGATCATACTCTAAACCTTTAAGGCTTATATCATCACCAATTACCGGCAATAAATCCTCGCGCATATTGATAAGGAATTTGAACCCATCCGGCAAAGCGGTAAATTGTCGCAGAATAACACTGCGTGGAGTTACCAGAGCGTTGCGTATGGCAATTTCAAGGCGCAATTTTTCCTTGTTATCCCTAGCTTTCAAATAGTTTTCTGCCAGTTCTTCCACTTTTTCATTATCAGGTGCGAATTCTTCCGCCAATAACTTCAGAAATTTTGTTCGTCCCGCTTCATTAAGCTTCAGATAAATACGTCCAAGATCCGCCGTATGCGCCCGCTGTGTCACCTCACCACCCTTGCTGTCCAAGCATTTTTTCATCTGCTCAAGCAGAAGAGGCATATCGTCTTTGGGAATAGTCGGGCGAATATCATGGGAAATTGCATGTCTGGCAATTCCCTCAATCTCGCGCCATGCCTTCAACACGTTGACAACAGTGCGACGGCGAAGGTTGGCAAGCCCTATATTGGGCAAAAAATCATGTTCTTCTTTCATTTATTAGGAACCTTAAGCAGGATAAATATCAGGAAAATTTTGTGAAAACGGTTTTATTTTGCTAATCCTTTGTTTCATACGTTGCCCAGCATGCCACAAGTCATAATTTCTCTGCATATTCAACCATAATTCTGGTGTTGTTTTAAAGGCTTTAGCAAGTAATATAGCCATTTCCGCAGTAATTCCAGCATGTCCATTAACGATGCGTGAAATAGTTTTGCGGTCAACTCCTATTTGCTCGGCCAGCACCTTTATCGTAATTCCTGCTGGTTGCATATCCAGACCAAAAAGAACTTCGCCAGGATGCGGAGGATTATATTGTCTAATTGTCATATTAATATTCCCATCAATGATAATCTAAATAATTCACTATATAAACATCACCTTTTTCAAATTTAAAAGTAATCCGCCAATTACCGTTTACATTAACTGACCACAAACCTTTCATATTACCTTTAAGCTGGTGTAATTTTGCTTCACTAAAGTCAATATCACCAATCTCTTCCGCAGCATCTAGTCTTTGCAAAATCAACCGTAGTTTAACTGCATGAGAATGTTTGATTCCAGCAGTTGAGCCAGACTCCCAAAATTTACGCAAACCTTTGTGTTCAAATGTTTTAATCATTATGCAACTAACGTTCTTACATTTAATGTACCATGTAACGCCCCATTGTTCAATAGTAAAACTGTCAAAGTTTATTTATAGCACTTAAGTCATTTTTATAGTATAATGGTAAGAGCGTGTGTTGAATGCGCTGTAAATAGGAGGTTTTTATGAATGTTACTAAAACTCAAAAAAAACAACCAGCATCATCTCTTTATGTATCACCATCCCTTAATGAAGCACTCCTTGATTTGGAGGAGGTTTGCGCCCGTATGTTGGAGAAACGTTTTGCCATACGCGATGATTCCGAGCGTATGTATTGGCAACAGCGTTTTAAAAACATCGTGACACCTGTGTCGCTTGCTCTTGCTGAGATAAGGGGACCACGACGCTTCCACCATCATTACCGCCATGATACTGATAATGATGACGTATTGCTGCCGGTGCTGGAAAATCCTCTGGAGATTCTGGCGCGTGCGTGTGAACATGCTCTTGATGAATCCAACAGGAAACTATCCGGTATTCATGATGAAGACCTTATTGTAGCGCAAAGACGACTGGAAAAAGTATTGAATAATTTTTTGAATATACTCCATTCTGTATTTTTTAATACAGAATAGAGTATGAAAATCGAGACCGAAAGTCTTATTTTTCGCCGCGTAGCGGGCGTAACCAGAAAATAATGATGTATCATTATTTTCTGTAACAATTATAGTTTTAGGTGATATAACTATTTGCTACCCTGAGTTGCCAGATTCTTCTTGGCGTTAATTACCGCAGGCGCCATTATTACAATGAAAACTGTTGGTAGAATGAATAATATCATAGGTAGTGTCATCATTGCCGGTAGCCTTGCCGCCTTATTTTCCGCCCTCATCATACGCGCCTGACGAAATTCTGTTGAAAGTACACGCAGTGCCTGAGCTATTGGTGTTCCATATTTTTCAGTTTGAACCATAACTGTAACAATACCGCGAATTTCTTTCAGAGCGCAGCGTTCTGCCCAATTGTTAAAAGCTTTATTACGATCCGGATAAAAACTGATTTCGATTGAGGTTAGGGTAAGCTCCTCCGCCATTTCCGGATATGCCGCACCCAATTCACGCGCGACTCTATCCATAGCTGCTGGAACGCTAAGACCAGCTTCCGCGCACACAGTCATTAAATCCAAAGTGTCGGATAACGATCTTTGAAGATTTAGATAACGTTTCTTGCGTATATATTTAAGCACCATGCGTGGCAGCTTTAAACCCATATACAGACCAAATACCGGATAGGCGTAAGTCAACATCTTTGTATTGTTGGATGCTGGGTTTGAAAGCTGCATGACGATGAAGCCTATAGCCCCCAGAATAAATGGCAGGACAAGAGTAATAAATGCGAAAATGGAAAGCGCGTCCTTAGAGCGGAAACCTGCCTGAATAAGCATAAACTCCGCCTGTTCCAATTGAAGCTTTTTCACCAGCTCAAATTTCATGGCAACTTTACGCATGAAATTAATACTGCCTTCTGGCTTTTTCCTCCTCTTCGCCGCTATCAACCCACTATATAATTCCTTGCGCCGCACATGAATTGCTTTAATGCGGCTGGACATGGAATGCTTTCTTTTTCTGGTCATATTATATATGACAAACCCGCAAACCCCGACCATTATCACGGTTAGAGCAATATAGAAATTCTCAACGCTTACGCCGCGCGGAAGATTATGCTTCAGGAAGCCGGTAATAAAATCAGTTTTCTCAATGGTTATTTTTCCGGATGCCATATCTATATCTCAAACCTTGCCATGCGTCGCATCGACCATATCCCAAAAGAAAGCATGCCCGCTGCTACCATCAATGCCTGATTGCCACCTTCCTCATCAATGAGTGGGCGCAGATAATGCGGACTTAAAAACATAACCGCGCCGGAAACTATAAACGGCAGGGAACCAATAATAACTGCCGATGCCCGTGCCTCTGATGTTAAAGCATGGATTTTCATTTTCATCATAAAGCGGGAACGAAGGACATCGGATAAATTATTTAAAATTTCAGACAGGTTACCGCCAGTTTCGCGCTGGAGAATAATACTGGTGGTAAAAAAATGGAATTCACGTAGCTCAAGCTTTTTTGCAGCCTCAACCAGAGCTTTTTCCAGTGGTACACCCAGCTTCATAGTATTGGCTACGTTGGTAAAAACACTTTTTATCGGGTCTGGCAGTTCGCTTGCTACCTGCACCACTGATTCTGATACAGGAAGACCGGAGCGCAGCCCACGCACTATTAGGTCAATAGCCTCTGGAAAACCACGCAGGAAGGCTTGAGATTGCTTGTTAATTTTCATTTTGAGAATTTTAAACGGCAACCACACACCAAATATCAGAGCCGCTGGAAGCGAAAGATATATTGATTTCTGTAATATTACTGTGACTACAAAAATAATCGCAATAACTGAAACAACACGGCGCATGATAAACTGCTTAGCGGTTATTTTTACGCCGGAATTTTCCAATAAAGCAGCAATTTTTTTGGAATCTGGAAGTGGTTTCATCAGTAAATAAGCAATGCCATTATTTTCTTGTTTTTTACGACGTAACGACATCTCTTGTTGGATAGTTTTTGTAGTGGATGTTTTGCGTTGTTTTATCCGGTCAATACGCCGTTTCAAATCGCGGCTGTCGGTTATTCTTTTCGCTGATGCCAGCCCCACCAACAACACAATCCCAATGAATATAATGATTTTTGTAAGCATGGGTTTATTCCGGATCTGCTGTCATTGCTTCAATCAACTGTTTTTCTAAACCAAAATAGGCTGCCTGATGAGAAAAATTTGGTCTTATTCCGCTGGAGCGGAATTTGCCAATCAGTTTTCCATTCTCATCCTCTCCTTCAAATTCGAAAGTATATAAATCCTGCGTTACTATCACATCACCTTCCATGCCGATTACTTCTGTCACATGGGTAACCCGCCTTCCCCCATCGCGCATACGGCTTATCTGCACAACAAGATTGACGGCTCCCGCTATCTGGGTGCGGACAGCCTTGCTGGGCAGGTTTATCCCCGCCATGCCAATGAGATTTTCCAGACGGGTCAATGCTTCGCGCGGTGTGTTAGCATGCAGCGTTCCCATTGAGCCATCATGACCGGTATTCATTGCCTGCAGCAAGTCAAACGCTTCACCGCTACGCACCTCACCAAGGATAATCCGGTCAGGGCGCATACGCAGGGCGTTTTTCACCAGATCACGCATAGTGATTTCGCCATCGCCCTCCAGATTGGCAATTCTGGTTTCGAGCGGAACAACATGCGGCTGTTGCAATTGCAATTCTGCGGCATCCTCAATGGTCACTATACGCTCACCATTGCTTATCATCCTTGACAGGGCATTAAGCATGGTGGTTTTTCCAGAACCAGTACCACCGGAAATGATAATATTAAGGCGAACCGCGCCACATATTTTTAGCAATTTGCAAAGATTGGGCGAGATGCTTTTGGTATCAATCATTTTATCCAGGGTGATTTTCTTCTGGGAAAATTTACGAATGGAAATAGAGGTGCCACGGATGGCAAGCGGCATAGCTATTACGTTTACACGACTGCCATCCGGCAGGCGAGCATCGCATATCGGACTTGATTCATCAACACGCCTGCCAACACCAGTTACGATACGAGTTGCAATTGACATAACATGGGCGTTATCTCGAAATTTTACATCGGTTAATTCCAGTTTCCCTTTACGCTCCACATAAATCTGGTACGGCCCGTTCACCATTATATCAGTTATTAAATCATCACGCAGCAATGGCTCTAAAGGACCAAAACCAAGCATGTCATCAACAATCTGGCTGGCAAGAAGCTGCTGCTCGGCATAATTCAAGGGAAGTTTCTGCTCCATTACTATTTCGCCGATAAGTTCGATTATCTGGCGTTTGAGTTCATCACGTGGCAGGCGCGACGAGGTCGTCACATCGATCTGTTCAAGAAGCAAATTGTAGATTTTGTCTTTTGTCGCCGATAATTCATCAGCCATTTTGCTGGGAGGAGTTGGTGCGGCAAGGCTGCTGTCGCTAGAACCTGCCAGCAAATCCATGCTTTCAGCTTTTACAGGTTTTTCCACCTTCTGAGGCGGTGGTGAAGCGTGAGACTCAGACGTGTTGTCTAGAATTTTGTCGGCACTGACTGATACCCCTGTAACAACTGGCGGAGGCGGCAAAGTGTTTGGTTCATTATTACCACGCCGACCAAACATAATTCTTTATTCCTTTTTCTTTTTCTTCATGAACCCAAGAAGGTTTTTATCTTTTGGCACTTCATCAAGCGTAATAGCAGGAAACAAATGCTTTGCCAGTGAATAAAGTGGTTTAAGGATTGCATTTTTCGCATGGGCAATAGATGGTATATCATTGCCGATATACATGAATATATCCGGAGAATACATTATCTTTTCAGCTATCTTCGCAGTAATACCCTTCTCAAAATCGGCGACGCTCATTTCATTCTTAGGTGCAACCCCAACGCGGTTCGCAATCACCATCGGCGGTGGCATTTTAAAAGTATCAACTATTAAATCACTGAGGCGCAGAGTGTCGCGCAGAGATGCCAGAGAAAGCTCTGCAACCAGCAGAACGTGATGGGCTCTCTTTAAACATTCATGCTCAAACTTGCCCATATTCCTTGGAATATCCAACACCACTACATCATATTTATTAGATAGTTCATGGATCAAAGCTTCAGCCGTGGAATCACTTATTTCGATTGATTCCTTGAGTGGTTCTTCCGCGCTTAAAACCCAGAGATTCTTATATGGATTACTCATAACCTGATCTATAAACAATGGGTCTATGCGATCCGGTTTTTCCAGAGCATCACGCAGACCACGGGCTGGTTCTAAATCCTGAGTAAGTGACACTGTGCCAGTGTATGGATCAATATCCACCAAAGCTATTTTTTTATTACCATACTCAGCAAAAATCCCGGCAAGATTCATGGCTATGGTTGAAGCACCTACTCCGCCACGCGCACCAATTGTTGCTATAATTTTCGTTGGCTCTTTTTCGGTTATCTTAACCGGCGCATTCTGTTCAATAGATTTTTTATATGTCGCTTCAAGAACGTCTTTAGTTAAAGGGCGCAGCAAATAGCTGAATACCCCGATATCCACCAGCCAACAATAAAAACTATATTCATTGATAGTGCCGATAATTATGACTTTTGTTTGTGCGTCACATACATTAGCAAGTTCATCAAGTAATGCCGGGGCTTCCTGCGCTGAAGGAATTTCCACCAACAACAAAGCCGGAGAAGGGTTGGTTTTCAGATATTGAGAGGCAGTGGTTATATCTCCCTGCATCACACAGGAATCATCCCATCCCTGACCATCGGTGAATGCCTTGATAGCTGCCCTATCTGCGCTATCCTGAGCAAAGGCAAAAAAATTTGGTTTATTATTGTTCTGCTGTTCCATAATTCTCAATATTGATACTAATTACCGGTAATTGTTGAAGCGGTTGCAGTACCGGAAGTGGATTCTACGCCAGTACGATAATCGCTAAGGGCTTTATCAGCACGTTCAGAATTATTGCTTTTGGAATCACGACCGCGCACTAAATCACGTGGGTTTTCTAACATAAGACCAAGGTTTACAGTAGCAGCACAGCTATAATTAGTGTGTGGTGTGTTGCTAAAAGTTGTTACCGGAGATTTTCTCCAATCCGGACAATTAGGCGGAATAACCCCGACATGCACAACATCAACAACCAGCTTATTGACAGGCATTTTTTCCTTTATGATAATATTTATAGGATGGTTGTAACCCAGATCGCTCAACATTTTTTTGACATTATCCACGCGTTGCTTTTTATGCGCCATTCCTTTGTCAAATTTTAGGGTTATATAATCCACAGCATGAGGATTAATATTATCCAAGATAAGCTTCAAATCATGAACGTCCTTGGACGATAAAGACTTTGCTGTTCCTTTAAAACGCAGATCAATCAGCATATGCCGGGTTTCCAGTTTGTTTTCCTTGGGATGGGCAGCATTATATTGCTGCGGGCTATATCCCTGAAAATCCAGATTTTCCGTGCAGGCAGACAGAAAAGGAAGAGCGAGAACACTAACTAATATACTTAACTTCGACATTTCCATAGTTCCTACTCCAGAATAAATCCGTTTTTGCCGTTTAATTTTGCGGTTCCCCCTGCGCTTGGAGAAAGAAGTTCCAATGACTTTGTTTTTTCTTCCGGCTGTGCATCTATGGCATTATCAGGAATATTATCCTGTTGATATAGACTGCCGAGCAATAAACGCTCCATATCGCTAGGCGGCTTAAACCCATCAATAGGAGTCTGAATTTTCTTGGCATCTGACACCGGACGCACAACATAAGGAGTGACCAGAATCACCAGCTCAGTTTGATTGTTTTGAAAGCTTTGCGAACGGAACAGCGCACCAAGAATTGGCAAATCCCCCGCGCCGGGAAGCTTGCTTATATTGTTGCTGGTATCATTGCGGAGCAACCCTGCCAGAACAAAAGTCTGACCACTGCCAAGCTCAACTGTTGCCTGAGCTCTTCTTGTGTCTAAAATAGGATAGGTGAAACCAGCCACCTGTATAGGATTAGCAAAATTAAGGGTGCTAACTTCCGGATTTACCAGAATGCTGATACGGTCATTCGCCATAACCACAGGGGTAAAATTAAGACCGACACCAAAAGGTTGATATTGCACTGTTACCGTTCCATCAGCACCGGCAACCGGAATTGGATATTGCCCACCAGCAAGGAAACTGGCTGGCTTGCCGGTTGCTGTTGTAAGGCTTGGCTCTGCAAGAACTGTAGCTAGACCTTGTGTTTCCAAAGCCTCAATCATGCTGCTTATACTGCCACTACCACCAGTTAAGGTGCTCTGAAGATTAGTCGCACCGTTACGAGCAACATTTATTGCTGTTGCTGCCACCGCACCATTTACCACTTGCGATACAATACCGCCGCCAGTCAGTGATGCTTGCAGATTAACGCCCAATCTTTTCAAATCGGTTCTTGCCATTTCGACAATTTTCACCTGCAGCATTACCTGATCACCACCGCTGGTGGTTATCATATTAACCACCCTATCGGCAGTGCCGACGAAAGCTGCGGCTACACTGCGGATATTTTCTGATTCCTGCACTGATGCAGCAGATCCATCAATCACCAAACCGCCATCAACAGTTTTGAAAGTCACATTGGAATCCGGTGCAAGACGCTCAACAGTACGCTTCAGGCTGCTAAGGTTATGGGTAACATCAATCACCCCTTGAAATATAGTCTCATCATTAGCACCAACCGCTGAAAGCGATGTTTCACCAATTTTCTTACCATACACAAAAACCATTTTTGGAGAGACTACCTGTATGTCAGCTGTGTTAGGATCCGCAACTACAACCGAGCTGGCGGGAGCAGAAAATCGTATCATTTTCCCTTTGTTGATTTCGACTTTTACCAGAGAATCAGCAGCGAAAACTGGTAAGTTAAGACAGAACATGCTTGCTATTACAGCAATAATAAAAAAAGGTTTTTTCATTGTTTATCCTGGTAAAATTCTAGGGTTTCAATTTTATCACCACGAATTATCCGAACCTTGCTGGTGGCATTTTCTTTTTCGCCAAGCAGACTGCTTACATCACCATCCATAGTGTAAGTCTTTGATGGTGATATCGCAGGACTAATCACATTTTCAAAAGATTTTGCATCACCAGTTTCCACAGAAGGAATAGCAGTACTTACAAGTGCTACAGATATCTTACCCATTTCGGATGCTACTGAAATTTTTTCAGCCTGCACCGGAGTAACCTCAACCGTAATAGTCTTGGCAAGAATAGCTTTGTTTTCCGGGTTGTCGAGAGATTGATCAACCGCAAGAACACGTACACCCTGTGCAAATGTTTCAGTACCAACTGATTCCTCTGCGCCACTATCAGCATTCGCACTATTTTTTACTCTGTAGGTAAGCAGCAAATCAACTCTGTCACCCGGCGAAACGAATCCGGCATTTCCAGAAATAGGATTCACGGAAATAGAAACTGCACGCTTTCCCGGTTCCAGAACAGCCGACATAAACCCACCCTCACCTGGCTTCATCAACATGGAAGCAACTATTGGCTCACCAGCACGAATCGTACGCCTGACAACTGCTCCATTAAAATCTTCCAGCGCGACTGAACCTTCATACTGATAATTATTATTATCTGCAGTTGCTACTTCTGGCACTCCTCCATCTTCTTCGCCTTCCGGCATATTGCCAATTCTGTTTTCATTGGTATTAGTTGGTGCTTGCGCCGGAGCCGGAGCTGCTGCAGCTGGCATTGGTTGCCAATCAAGATCTTCCTGTGGCTGGATAAAGGAACCGCTAATCAGATTGCGCTTTGCAACCAATATACGCGGAGCTTGAACTTCCTCTGCTTCTATGACGATAGGTTCGCTGGTGAAATAATCACGCAATGAAACAATTGTCAGACCAGCAACCACTAATACAATAGCTATAATTAATGCACGACTAGACATTCCATTACCCAAATTTAGTGTTTGTGAGCAAAGCGAGCCAACTTATCACATTACTCAAATTTTGCCGAGTCTAATTCAGAAACTGTTTATAAAGTATTAAACAATGTTGTAAAAAAACATCAGTTGCATAACTTATATTGTATTATGAGGCATAGCTGTTGCTTGTAAATAAAGCAATCTTTGAGTATAATGATAAGATGATTAAACAACAAGAATTGGTCGATAAGATTAAATCTTATGATCCTGACGCAAATGAAGATCTGATAAATCGAGCTTATCAATTTTCAATGGAAGCACATGGAGCGCAGAAACGCGCATCGGGCGAAGCGTATTTTTCTCATCCTGTCGAAGTTGCTTATCGTTTGACACAATACAGGCTTGATACTGCTTCTATTGTTACTGCACTGCTACATGACACAGTGGAAGATACCGATGCAACGCTTGAGTCCATTGAAAGTAATTTCGGTAAAGATATTCGCAATCTTGTGGATGGTGTAACCAAACTTTCACGGCTTGAAGGAAAATCAGAAAATCTCAAACAGGCGGAAAATTTTCGTAAACTTCTCATCGCCATGAGTCAGGATTTACGCGTGCTGCTGGTTAAGCTTGCTGACCGCTTGCATAACATGGAAACTCTGTCGCACATTAAGAATCCAGAAAAACGGCACCGCATCGCCAGAGAAACATTGGAAATATATGCTGCACTTGCTGAGCGTATAGGTATGCGAAGTATCAAAGAAGAATTACAGGATCTGGCATTTGCCGAATTATATCCGGAAGCACGCGAATCGATAGTAACCCGCATGCAGTTTTTGCGGGAGCAAGGCGCGGCGGAAGTCGAAAAGACAATGGAAATCCTGCAGGAAAAATTGTCAGCAGCAGGACTACCCAATGCCCATATTCAAGGGCGCGAGAAAAAACCGTTTTCCATCTGGAAAAAAATGGAAAGTAAGAAGATAGCCTTTGAGCAGCTTTCCGATATAGTAGCGTTTCGTATTTCTGTTGATACTATTGCTGAATGTTATCAGACATTAGGCGTTATACATGCTGAATGGCACACTATTCCCGGTCGGTTCAAAGATTATATCTCAACTCCTAAATCCAATGGCTATCAATCGATCCACACCTCGGTTCTAGGACCTGCACAACAACGGGTGGAAATCCAGATTCGTTCCCATGACATGGATGAAGTGGCGGAATATGGACTTGCAGCCCATTGGTCATACAAACAGGGTGAAAATGCAGGTAAAGATGGTAAAAAATTACGGTGGATACGGGAACTCCTGGAAATTCTTGACCAATCCGACAATCCTGAAGAGTTTCTGGAGAACACCAAGCTTGAAATGTATCAGGATCAGGTATTCTGTTTTACTCCTAAAGGCGATATTTTAGCATTCCCACGCGATGCCACCCCTGTCGATTTTGCTTATGGTGTTCACTCCGGCGTTGGCGATACCTGTGTTGGCGCGAAAATAAACGGGCGCATTGTTCCTCTACGCACTAAGCTTAAAAACGGCGATCAGGTGGAAATTATCACTAGCAAAACACAGACACCATCGCCAAGCTGGGAACGGTTTGTGGTTACCGGAAAAGCCCGTAGCGAAATCCGTAAGCATGTGCGCGTGTCGCAGCGTGCGGAATATATTAATCTTGGCAGGGCTATACTTGCCAAAACCTTCAAACAGGAAGGCGAAGTGTTCGTCGAAAAATTGATTGAACCACACCTGCCGTTTTTTGGCAAAAAAGATATTGAAGATGTAATTGCCGAAGTTGGTGAAGGGTTGATAAGCCGACAACAAGTGTTTGAAGTTGTTATCGGACAGAAGAAACCATTGCCGGCAACCGGTGTTACTTCGGTGCTTTCCAGTATCTCCAACACATTCCGCAGGAAAAAAGATACTGGTTCTGCAGTCCCCATGCCTATAAGGGGATTGATGCCGGGTATGGCTATTCATTTTGCCGGTTGCTGCCATCCTATTCCGGGAGACCGGATAGTTGGAATTGTCACCACCGGCAAAGGTATAACCATTCACACCATGGATTGTGACACTCTGGAGAATTATTCTGATTCACCGGAACGCTGGATTGATGTGGCATGGGAACGGGATCAGACGGACAGCTCCCATATTGGTCGCTTGAAAGTCAATGTGAGCAATGAAACCGCTTCCCTTGCCACGGTTACCAATGTTATTGCCCGCGAAAACGGAAATATCAGTAACTTCAAAATTACCAACCGCTCCATGGATTTTTTTGAAATGCTGATTGATATTGAGGTGCGTGATGTGCGCCATCTGGGAAATATTATTGCAAATCTACGAAGTAAGGCCGTAGTTCAAAGCGTGGAACGGTGGCAGACTTAGTCAGGGTTCTGAGGTCAGGATTCAGGGGTCAGGAGGCTGCGTTGTCATTCCGAACGCATATGACTTTGCTTTAAAGACCTCTGCATAATGCGTTTTTCGTCATTGCGAGGAGGCGAAGCCGACGTGGCAATCCAGTAAAATTAAGCATCATAGAAAGATGGATTGCTTCGTTTCACTCGCAATGACGCATTATGCAGAGGTCTCTGGATTATTTTTCTGTATCCATAAAAAACATGAATCAACATCTCTATCGGCTTTTGGAGTAAGGCGGACAGGCTTCATTTTTCTTGAGTAAGAGAACGCCGTTTTGCATCCCAATAATTGGCATCAGCAACAATAGGCTGACCAGACTCAAGCCCTTCAAGCATCAGCAAAGATAAACGCTGTTCCAACTTTTTCTTCTGATCCTCGCGGACAAGCTCACGCACATACTCACTGGAAGTGTAAGACAATTTCACTAAATCCACATTAAAACCGATAAATCACAGTGGTTTAGTTGAGCGTTTGCCTGAGCGCGGACGATTGGTTTGGCGTGATAGGCAACGCCCAAACCTGCTGCCATCAGCATCGGCAAATCATTAGCACCATCGCCAATTGCCAGCACTTCGGCAGAAGAAATGCCCATTTTTATGCAGCTTTCCTGCAGGGTTTTTAGTTTGGCTTCTTTGCCGAGAATTGGTAATTTTACCCTTCCTGTAAGCCTGCCATCCACTATTTCCAGCTCATTGGCAAAATCAGCATCAAAGCCAAGTTCCTTGCGCACCCGCGAGGTAAAAAAGGTAAACCCGCCCGAAACCAGAACTGTATAGCCGCCTTTTTTCTTAAACGCAGTTATAAGCTCTTTCGCCCCTGCCATCATTTTAACGCGTTCGTCATAACATTCCTGCAAAACCGCTTCGGGCATTCCTGCGAGCAGTGCCACACGCTCTGTAAGTGCTGCTTCAAAGTTTAACTCTCCATTCATAGCACGTTCGGTTATCAGCGAAACTTCAGCTTTTTTACCAACAAAATCCGCCAGTTCGTCGATACATTCCACCGTTATCATGGTTGAATCCATATCGCTGATGAGTAGCTTTTTATGGCGGGTTTCTACAGCCTGCACAATGCCGTCATAGGGTTGGTCGGCTAGAATCGCTTGCGCGATTGAGTGTGGAGTATGGAGTGTGGAGTGTGAAAAGAAAAGGTCACAGGCAATATCTTTTTCCAGCCACTGCGTTTTTTCCACAACAACATCTTGCGAAGCCAGCGACAGAACCATAGACTGTACAAAAGCCTCGGAGAGAGGTGTCTTTTTAACATCGGCAAGCAAGGTAATGACAAATTCCATAAATAAACTTAAGACTTGGCAATCTGAAATTTAAACCCAAGTGCTTCAATAACTTTGATAACAGTGCTGAATTCTGGCTTTCCACCATCGCTAAATGCTTTATAAAGATTGGCGCGGCTAACACCAGCCTTTCTTGCAACATGGGTCATGCCTCTTGCCCTCGCTACTGCTCCTATAGCATGTGGCAGATATTCAGGGTCATTATCCTCAATGGCAGCTTTAAGATAGGCAAGCGCATCTTTTTCACTGGAAAGATGCTCGGCTATGTCCCATTTCCTAAGTTCTATTTTTTCTTTTTTCATAATTCTCCCTTAAACCAGTTTAGAAAGCTCAATCGCTTTTTTTATATCCCTAGTTTGACCTGATTTATTTCCACCTGCCAATATAACTAAAATTTCTTTTCCACGTTCAATAAAATAAATACGATAACCAGAGCTTAAATGAAAACGTAATTCAAATACTCCATCACCTACATGCTTATAATCTCCGTACTGATCAATCTCAAGTTTCTTAAACCGTTTATCTATTGCCAGTTTTGCTTTTTGATCTTTAAGCCCATCAAACCATTTGTCAAATTGGGGGGTAGTGAATATTTTCTTCATAAAAAATGTATCCTGCAAAAGATAAAATGTCAACTATAAAAGACAATTTTATCAGTAAATATTGGCTTTTCCACAACAATATCTTGCGAAGCCAGCGACAGCACCATAGACTGTTGGGAAGCCTCGGAGAGAGGTGTCTTTTTAGCATCGGCAAGCAAGGTAATGACAAATTCCATAAATAAACTTCCAAACATCAAAGTAATTGTAGGCGCTACTGCCAGCGGTAAATCAGCATTTGCCCTTTCCTTAGCGCAAAAAATCGGCGGTGTCATCATCAATGCTGATAGCCAGCAGGTTTATAGCGATTTGCGAATCCTTACCGCCCGCCCTAGCCCACAGGAAGAAGCAATCGTACCGCATAAATTATACGGCACAATGTCAGCGAATGAAAACTGTTCGGCGGGTGTGTGGCTGCGCTACGCCAAAATGGAAATTGATTGGGCGCGAACTCAGAATATTACGCCAATCGTGGTCGGTGGAACTGGGCTGTATATAAAAGCACTGACTGAGGGAATTGCGGAAATACCAGATATTGATACGGCTGTGCGGGCGCAGGCAACCAGCGATTATGAGGAGATGGGAAAAGAAGCTTTCAGCGAACGTTTACGCGCCATCGACCCAGAATTTTTTGAACGGTTGAGAGTATATGACAAGCAACGGTTGGTGCGGGCGTATGAAGTGTGGCTGGGTAGCGGTAAAAGCCTATCATGGTGGCAAAGCCGTGAAGTTGCTGCGCCCTACCCTGCCGCTGAAATTGAAATCACCAAAATTGAACTCCCGCGCGAAGAAATTTATAGACGCTGTAACGCTCGTTTTGAACAGATGATTGAGGCTGGAGCGGTGGATGAAGTAAGGCAGTTAATGGCGTTGAACCTGCCAGATAATTTACCGATTATGAAAACCATTGGGGTGCGCGAATTGTCGGCTTATCTGCGCGGTGAGATAAATCTGGAACAGGCGATTGAACTATGCCAAACCGCCACCCGCCAATACGCCAAACGGCAAATGACGTGGTTTCGGAATCAGATTTAGCTGAATTTCGGAACATTTTCCTGAGATTGGTCTTTTGCAGTTACTACTCTACTACTCCAAGTGCCACTTGGAGCCTTTCGCTTACGTGGCTTTTTATCTATATCTAGTGATTCAACATATTTATCTATAATTTTTTTACGGTTATATTCTGGTGCAAGAATACGAGGGTCAATATATTCTTTACGTATACCAGAACGTTGCGCAGATGAAACTAGCCTTTCAGCATTTACAGCCGGATCTTCAACTTTTTTAATATATTCTCTAAAAGTTGGATGGTTATATTGATATTCTACAGATTTCATTTTACTAGGCAACTTCCAATCCGCAAATTCATTAAGTTTTTCCATAGCAGATTCATACGTTCTGGCATTGGCAATATCACTTTCATAGGCAGAAACCTTATCAATGTATATTCTATCAAGGATTTTAAGTTTTCCGTCAGAGTTTGCCGAATTTTTTAGTTTTTCTACAGCAATTGCATCTTGCCCTGCATGTACAAATTCATGAGCTAAAGTACTTTCCAAGGTAGGTTCATATCTAACACCTTTATAATCCAAAAAGTTTAGTTTACTAACTTGCTCAGGATTAATATATATAGCATGTTCTACATGATCATAACCAATCGCTTCTCCTCTTGCTGCATGTATAATCACTGGTTTTTTATGACGTTTATAGGCTTTGTTTAGTAAGCCTTTTCCAATATTCCAAGCTTTCTGGGAAAAAAGAAAGTCAATAGCTCCTTGCACATGTGCCTTTTCCTCACTTGTTCCGCTTACTATTCTATATAATTCTTTTATGTTTCCAACCATTCCATCATAATAACATATCTTAACACTATATTTGTTACAATTTTGTTACATTTAGTCAATTAATGCCAAACGCCAGATGACGTGGTTCAGGAATCAGATGGAATATGACTAAATAATTGATTTATAATAATAATATAATCGTCACAGAATCTTCATATAACTTGTTGCGCAAATTTGCTAAACTGAGGGAATAAACACATAAGTAATAGAAAACTTTAGAAAATATGCCTGTAAATAATTCTGTTAAGCCTATCGTGATTTTTGTAGCGTCTTCAACTCCTGAGAAAGCCAGAGATCTCCAGATTGTAGCTGAATACAAACACCTTCCGATTATTTTTGAAGATATAAATAAATTGCTTGGAGCATTTCATCATGCTGATGAAATAAACGGCACATATGTTGGTAATACGAAAGGCAAACTGGATTCTGTTAGCCATCATATTGATTGGTTTCGCGCTCCTTTAAATGAAGACGACAAAAAAAGCGAGGATCCTGAAAAAGTCAAATATTATGAAAAAGTCAAAGATTATAAAGAACGGATAGAGAATTATTTGAAAGAGCGCGGACTACCTGATGGTACGCAAATGTATATTGCGGCGGAAGATGGTGGTGTTGCCTTGCCGCAAAAGGTTTGGAATAACATCAAAATGGATGGTGTGCCTGGTGATGTTCTTAAAAAAATAACAGCTGATTCTAAAGACTCTGAATTTACCGGTCCTGGCTCAGAAACAGCTCCTGTTATGAGCTCTATGCTTGGCGAATATAATTTGATGAAGAGAGTACGCGATGCAGTTTCCAGCTTAGGTAATAATGCGGGCGAAATACCTAAAATACCAATGTTACAGAATTGCGCTTTTAATATGATGAAAATAAATGAAGGCGCGAAAGATGACATAATAAACGTTGAAGCACATACTAAGAATATTTTGCATTTTCCATCAGATAATTCCTTGGATACATTATTTAAAGAAAATGGAGGAAGGATTGGCAACTTCCTTTTTGCCAAACCAGAAATATATTTAGATAAAGCTGATGAAGGTAAAACCATTGCAGAAATGGGTAAAGAAGGAATTGCCAAATATAGTGTTCGCGCCAAGATAGTTGATGACATCTACAATAGAATGTTCTCTGAAGAAATAAAGGCAGGATACAAACCTGATTATAAGCATCCGCATAAAGACAGAGTTAGTGAGCAATTATTTAGAGTAGGCGCATTTGGCGCGCATGATAACGAGACCCTTTTTAATAAAACTTATGATCTTAAATTAGGGAAGAATTTCGTTATACCAAAGGTTGGCGGCAATTTTTCTGCTGAGTCGAGCTATGATATACTCAGCCATATTGAATATACTATGGCAAATAATGATGCCTTTATATTGTTTCCTGATACGCCTAAGAGTAAATCAAAAAGCCCAGAAACAGCTGAAGATGCAAGGCTTGCTGAACTTAAGAAATTATATACCTTGTCTTCTCTTGAAGTTAGTAAACAGCTGCATGCTCGTGATTCTAAAAAAGCAATTATAATAATGAATCATGATGGTAGCTGGAATAATGCCATTGCCATCCATAATAATCTTTCCAATATTGGTATGACCAAGGATTATAGTATCTGTTTGCCAATAGAACTTGGGTCAGGGAAGAATATAAATATCCAGTCTAATAGCTATTATGATGTTATTGGAACTCCAAAAGATGGGAAAAAGGCAAATTATAAAGAAACTGCTGAAGCAGCTGTAGAGTTATTAAAGCAACATCGTAAAGGCTATAATGTTCGTAAACGTTCCAAATCAGAATTTATAAAGGGTGATATAGATAAAAGTCCTGAAAAATTTGACGGTTATACAGTTGCAGTGTTTTGCTCTGCCAGCAGTGAAAATAAATACTTGAACAATGCCGTTAAAGATATGAGTTATAATCTGTCGAAAGATGGATATGGTATTATTTATGGCGGTGGTGACCGTTACACTATGGGTGCGGTGCTTGATGGTGTGATACAACGCCGCAAAGAATTGGAATCAAAAGGTAATTCAAAAGAGGAAGCAAAGGCAAAAACCTATATCGCTGGTTACAGCACCAGGCAGATACTGAAATCAGAAACCAAAAATGGTGCATTTTCTTCTGATTTAAATTATGCGCGGCAAAATGAGAATATCTACCAGCGCATGGCGGATATGCTGGATAATTCCAATGTCATAGTTGCTGCGCCGGGCGGTGCGGGAACTGTTCAGGAATGGACAGCGGCACTTATATTAAATCACCATCGCCCTAAAGAAGAGCAAAAACCAATAGTATTTTTTAATCCGAAATTGAATAAAGAAAATGTTCAGGTCTGGAATGTTGCTTTGAAAGCGGTTCTGGGAGAAGAAGATTATAAAAAACTTACTGACGAGAAAACTCCGAAGATCATACGTGAAAGACGTTCAAAGGAGCTGGGAATATATGTGGAAACCAGTGAGAAAGAAGTGGTAAAACGTATCGACGAATTAAAACTAGAACATGAAGCCACTAAGGCACGCTTAAAAAGTCAACTGCCGCAATTAAATTATGGTTATGTCAATTTAATCAGTAAAAAATCATCTCCAATATCTACAGTAATGCAACTCTAAAAATCCACGCACTTTCCGGCTATTTCCCAATCGCCAAAACGTGATGGATCCAGACCGCCACGCCCACCAATTTCTGAAGGATTTTTGTCTTTTTTTGCCGTTTTTCTATTTGCAGATTGCTGATTATCCGCTACGGTTGCCTGATCATCTATCTGTTGTTTTTTATCATTCATAATAGTCACTTTATTATTTTCATGCTTTGTCTAATAAAAATAAACTCTAAAGAAATACTAGCTGCAAAATGAATATTATAAAACAAAATATTTCTGAAAGTTCTACCCAGTCAAACGCCAGACTGAGCGCAGTACTTGCTTTGGTGCATACTCTGGATAAAAATAAGCCACTTGATAGTGCGTGGACTACTGACCGGTATTTTTCTTTCATGAGTCCATCGGATAAGGCATTTACTCAGTTATTGGTAAAAACTGTGCTGCGCCATTTAGGGCAGATTGATGCGATTATCGCAGAGTTTCTTGAGCGTCCATTGCCTGAAAAATCGGCGCGGGTAAATCATATTTTGCGGATTGGCATTGCGCAATTGATATGGCTTAGAACACCGCAACACGCCGCTGTTCATTCCGCCGTGGAAATTACCAAACAGATACGCATGGAAAAATTCAGCGGTTTGGTGAATGCGGTTTTGAAAAAGGTCATCGCCGAAGGTGATAATATTTTAGCACTTCAGGATGCTGCTATGCTTAATACGCCTAAATGGTTGTGGGAGGCGTGGATGGCTGCTTATGGCGAGAAAAATACCAGAAAAATAGCTGCTATGCACATGAGTGAACCGCCACTTGATGTTACAATAAAACACGATGAAGCGGAATGGGCAAAGGAGTTATCCGGAACATTATTACCTACCGGTTCTGTGCGTTTGCATGAAGCAAAAAATATAACGCATATGAAAGGTTTTGCCGAAGGTCACTGGTGGATTCAGGATGTGGCAGCCACAATTCCAGCTTTGCTGCTTGGCGATGTTAAAGGAAAAAAAATAATTGATTTTTGTGCTGCGCCAGGTGGCAAAACCGCACAGTTGGTAGCTAAGGGTGCTAAGGTAACTGCGATTGAGATGTCCAAAGAAAGAATCAATATTTTAAAGACCAACCTGAATCGTTTGAAACTTTCTGCAGAATGTATAAACATTGATGCGAATCTCTATTTTCCAGAATTTGAAGTCGATGCTATATTGCTGGATGCGCCTTGCTCGGCAACCGGCACTATCCGCCGTCATCCTGATGTGGCGTGGCATAAACATCCGGAAGACATAGCAAGGCTCGGCGAAATTCAGAATAAACTACTCAATCATGCGCTGGATATTTTGAAAGTTGGCGGTATTTTGGTCTATGCCGTGTGTTCACTGCAACCGGAAGAAGGTGAGCAGCAAATTACTCGGATTCTTGCTGAGCGCGGTGATATATCAATTATTCCTGTAAAAGCTGATATGGTTGGCGGGCTTAAGGAATGTATAACCAAGCGCGGGGAAATTCGTACCATGCCATTCTTTCTTGCTGAAATTGGTGGAATGGATGGTTTTTTTGCTGTAGTTTTAGCAAAAAAGGGAAAGAGTTAATGAGAAAAATAAAAATAGCACCATCAATTCTAGCGGCTGATTTTGCCCGTCTTGGTGAAGAAATAACTGCCATTACCAAAGCCGGTGCCGATTATATCCATATTGATGTCATGGATGGGCATTTTGTTCCTAACCTGACTTTTGGACCATGGGTGATTAAAGCCATAAGATCTTATACCTCACTGCCGTTTGATGTGCATTTGATGATTGAGCCGGTTGATCCGTTTATTGAGGCTTATGCACAGGCCGGAGCCGATATTATAACCGTGCATGCTGAAGCAACCAAACATCTGCACCGCACTCTGCAACTGATAAAATCTTTCGGAAAGAAATGCGGCGTGTCGTTAGTTCCTACGACTCCTGCCTCTGCTTTGGAATACATAATGGATGATATTGACATGATTCTGGTGATGAGCGTCAATCCTGGGTTTGGCGGGCAATCGTTTATTCCTTCGCAGCTTGAAAAGGTCAGAATATTACGCTCTATGATTGACAAAACCGGACGCAATATTGATTTGGAAATTGATGGTGGCATTAATGCGCAAACCGCAAAAGATGCCATTGCTGCCGGTGCTGACGTGCTGGTTGCCGGTTCGGCGGTATTTAATAAAAACCCTGCCGACTACGCAAAAAATATTATGAATTTGCGGTCGTAAATCTTATTTCTTTTATGGCTAGTTTAAGTAAATGTCCGGTCTGTGGAAAACCTGTCACACAGGAAAATAAACCATTTTGTTCCAGAAGATGCAAAGATGTTGATCTGGCGCGCTGGTTCAATGGTGGTTATTCTGTTCCTGACACTCAAAGTGAGCTGAGTGATGATAGCGGTAATGAAGATCAGGAAAACTATAGTAATTTGATACAATAATTACCCACTCGTCATTGCGAGAATGCGTAGCATTCGTGGCAATCCAGAAGCCAAAACATGTTGGAAATACTGGATTGCTTCCTGCCACGCTACGCTCGCAGTCGCAATGACAAGAATTGGGGATTTTTATTCTCAAATGACTAAAATATATAAGCTTCTTTAAGCACCATTACATTTATTTAATTCTATCTAGATATACATGTTACAAGAATAGTTTTATAACTTTTTTCGGGTACTTCTAGAAGTTGATTATCCGTTTCTTGTCTAATTTTACTAAGGATATTATTTATGAATAAGCTCTATACTTTTGCTATGATTCTTGCTTTTTCTACCTCTGTTTCTGTTGTTCATGCCAATGATGATGTTTCTGCGGCTGTTGATGCTGCTATTTCATCATCATCTTCCGATGCCGCCGCTGCTTCTGCGGCCGCCGCAGAGCCAGCTGCAGGTGGTGCTGCTACTAAGGCCGTTGATGACAGTGTTGCAAAACATAAAAATCACGCTAAAAAGCATGAAAAAAAGGCTAAAAGACACGCAAAAAAGGCTAAAGATGCTGCCAAAGAAATGAAAACTGAAGAAGCTCCTGCTGCCGCAGTTCAATAAATTTATTATACTCTTCTCATTTCAAGAATTGGCTTCGTTAACCTTCAACTCGTGTAGTTTTTCTACACTTCGTCTCGGTTGTCTAGCCAATTCTTGAACTGCTTTGAGTATAGTTAGCCCTTTTGAAAGCACGCTAACTTGCTGTAATATAGCATTTTAGCGTGCTTTTTCTTTTCTTCCCCTAATTTATTCAGGCAAGTTTTAAAAAAACACTTTCCTAATGGTCTGGTTTTGATGTACAAACCTCACCTTCGCTCCGCTTTGCTATGCTTAATCTTGTATTTGATATTGTTACAAATAACAGGCTTGGCATTTGAAATTATAAAGTGTAGAAGTGAGCTAGATAACTACTTAAAAAATATCTGTAAGGATAAAACAATGGCTGTACCTAAGAGAAAAACCAGTAAATCAAAGCGCGATATGCGCCGTTCACATGATTCGCTGAAAAGAACAAATCCAGTGGAAGATAAGACAACAGGTGAGCTGAAACGCTCTCACCACGTATCGGCAGACGGCTATTACAACGGTCGTCAGGTTACTACAGACAAAGTAAACCGCTAAGGTCAAGATCTCATGGCGCATGGGAAAATCCAGACTCCTATTGCACTTGATGCCATGGGTGGTGATAGCGCGCCTGATTGCGTTATTTCCGGTGCGGAAATGGCACTTATTCGCCATCCTGGCATAAAATTCCTGATATTTGGCAATGAAGAACAAATAATCCCACTGCTTAAATCCCGCCCTGCCCTTGAAGCAGCCAGCCAGATTGTGCATACACCACATATTATTGCCAGCGAAGATAAACCGTCTTTGGCTGTGCGCCGTGGTCGCTCTTCCAGCATGTGGATGGCGATAGAATCAGTAAAAGAAGGACGTGCTTGCGCTGTGGTTTCTGCGGGAAATACCGGTGCGCTGATGGCTATTTCCAAACTGGTTCTGCGTACCCTGCCTGGAGTTTCTCGTCCTGCCATTGCTGCTTTGTTTCCAACGCTGCGCGGTGAATGCGTGATGCTTGATTTAGGCGCGAATGTTGAATCTGACGCGCAGGATTTATATCGTTTTGCCATTATGGGAGATGCCTTTGCCCGAGCTGTTCTTGGTCTTGCCCGCCCGCGTATTGGCCTGCTCAATGTCGGCTCTGAAGAGCTGAAAGGACGTTCGGAAGTTAAAGAAGCCTGTGCCCTTCTTAAAAACTCCCGTCTCAGCCTTAATTTCCACGGATTTATTGAAGGAAATGATATAGCTGCTGGGACTGTGGATGTCGTGGTAACCGATGGATTTACTGGCAATGTTGCCTTGAAGACTGCTGAAGGTGCTGCGCGCCTTATCCGCACTTATTTGCGTGATTCCTTCAATAGTTCGCCAATAGCAAAAGTTGGAGGGTTGTTGGCTTCCGGCGCGCTTAAAGGCGTTAAGGATAAGCTGGATGACCGCAAACGCAACGGCGCGATGTTTCTGGGGCTGGCTGGGATTGCGGTTAAGAGCCACGGTGGCGCAGATGCCTATAGTTTTTGTAATGCCATAAGCGTGGCGGTGGAACTGGTCGCGCACCATATTAACACACGTATTATCGATGAAATAGGACATATAGAGCCTATCAAACCGTCTATGCCAAAAATTAATCCTAAGATGCTGACGGCAATTGAAGGGGAAGCAGATTAATGATTCGCAGCGTAGTTATAGGAACCGGTGTTTACCTGCCTGCAAAAATCATGACCAATTACGATTTTCCAAGCAGTCTGGAAACTAACCATGAATGGATTTTAGAGCGTACCGGCATTGTTCAGCGGCACATAGCAGCAGAAGGCGAAAATACTTCAGACATTGCGGCGCGTGCCGGAACTGCTGCTTTAAAGAGTGCTGGCATATCGCCGGATAGTATTGATCTGGTTATTCTAGCCACCACCACGCCGGATGACACAATGCCTTCAACCGCTACCAAAGTTCAGCACCGGCTTGGCATAACTCGCGGTGCGGCTTTTGATGTTAATGCAGCTTGCAGTGGTTTTGTCTATGCTATGAGCATAGCTAACAGTTTTATCGTTGCCGGACAGGCAAAGCGGGTGATGGTTATTGGCGCGGAAACCTATTCGCGGATTCTTGACTGGAGTGATCGCAGTACCTGTATTTTATTTGGAGATGGCGGAGCTGCTGTGGTTTTAGAGGCACAAGAAAGTGCTGGAACCAACGATGATCGCGGAGTTTTATTTGCCAGAGTTCATTCTGATGGTCAATATACTGAATTATTAAGAACAACTGGCGGAGTGTCCTCGACCATGACCAGTGGATTTTTAACTATGGTTGGCAAAGAGATTTTCCGCCATGCCGCCAGTAAAATGCCTGCTTCTGTGGAAGAAGGGCTGGCAGAGCTGGGCTTGCCGAAGGATTCTATTGACTGGCTGGTTCCGCATCAGGCAAATATGCGGATTTTAAGTGCTGTTGCCCAAAAACTAAGGATTTCTGAGGATAAGGTGGTAACAACCGTTGCCAACCATGCCAATACCTCGGCAGCTTCCATTCCCCTCGCCCTGCATCAAGCTGCTCAGGATGGGCGTATTAAAGCCGGAAACCTTGTAGCCTGCCCTGCCCTTGGCGCAGGGCTTACCTGGGGCTGCGTTTTGCTGCGCTGGTAATTTAGTAATTACAAATAAGAACTATACAGTTCTTATTTGGAGCTACGCTGCCTACGGCGCGGACCCGAAGGGCGGCGAAGCCAAAATCGGACTTTCGGTCTCGATTTTCATAGTAATTCTGTATAAGAATTATACAGAATTACTATGGATTTCCAACAAAATCAACCAAACCCCTTGATTATATTCTTAAAATAGGATATTATCGAATAGTTTATAACTTTTTAGAGAAGAAATAACCATGCCAAAAACCCTTACCCGTGCTGATTTAAGCAACTCCGTTTATGAACAGATTGGTCTTTCATTGCAGGAATGCAACGCCCTTGTCGATAGCGTAATTGAAGAAGTATCAATTGCTTTGGAACAGGGTCACTCGGTTAAAATTTCGTCGTTCGGTACGTTTGCCTTACGTAATAAAAAGCAGCGCATGGGGCGTAATCCAAAAACCGGTGTTGAAGTTCCTATCACTTCACGCACTGTTCTGTCTTTTAATGCTTCTAATCTTTTAAAAGCTAAGGTTAATACCAGCCTTGTTGGTAAAAACGTAGAGCTTGCATAAGGAAAACTATTGGGGGATTCGTGCAGTTAAACTTTCTTCAGGAAGACTTACTAGCGACACTGCAAGAATCGAAGCAAAGAACTGCCTCTAAATCCAAGAACGTCTCTGCTGCTTCCGTACCTGATTTGTTTGGTGGTTTGCCGCTTGCGATGCCTCCAGAAAAGCCTTCCCAGAAATTAGAAAAAAAAGATGAAGAGGCTGTAGTTAAAAAAGCTGCTGAGGAAGAACATGTTTCTATCGAATTAAATAAAAAATCAGCAACCGCTTTCAAAACTATCAGTGAGGCTTCTGCTCTTCTCAATGTTCCTCAACATGTTCTGCGTTTCTGGGAAAGTCGTTTTTCTCAGATAAAGCCACTGAAAATGGGTGGTGGCCGCCGTTATTACCGACCTGAGGATATTGATATACTCAGCAAGATCCATAATCTGTTATATAAGCAGGGTTATACAATCAAAGGTGCAAAAAAAGCATTTGAACTTAAAGAAGTAAAACCAATGGAAATTAAAACTGTTCCGGAAACGTCTAAATCCGTGATACTCACAGATAAACAGAGAAAACAAGTGAGCGCGATCCGTCATGAATTGCTAGGACTGCGCGAAAAACTGCGTCCATATATCGCTGATAGTATTCCCGCTTAACTCATTATCTAATTTGACTTTTGTTGCAGGTAAATGTAACCTGCATAGCTTAATTTTCTGATTTACAGGAATATTCATGGCAAAGAAGCAAGCGGAAATCGCAATTATAATGGGCAGCACCTCGGATTGGGAAACCATGCAGCATGCTGCGCGGGCACTTGATGATTTTGCTGTTAGCTATGAAGCAAAAGTAATTTCTGCACACCGTACACCTGACAGGCTCTATGATTTTGCCAAGAATGCACAAAAAAATGGCGTAAAGGTTATTATTGCTGGAGCTGGCGGTGCAGCTCACCTGCCGGGAATGGCTTCTTCCATGACCAATCTGCCAGTGCTGGGTGTTCCTGTTGAAAGCGCGGCACTTAAAGGCATGGATAGTTTGCTTTCGATTGTGCAGATGCCGGCGGGCGTTCCGGTCGGAACTCTGGCAATAGGCAAGGCAGGTGCGATAAATGCAGCGATTCTTGCCACCTCAATTCTTGCGCTGAATGATGAAAAACTCGCTAAGAAATTAGCAATATGGCGTGAAAAACAAACTAAATCCGTGGCACTTAAACCTAATTCCTAGAATATTATGCCTAAGACCATTAAATCACTACCGCCACTATCAACTGTTGGTATATTAGGCGGAGGACAGCTCGGGCGGATGATGGCAATGGCAGCAGCAGAGATGGGCTACCATGTGCATATTTACTGCCCGGAAAAAGATTCTCCCGCCAGCGAAGTTGCGCGTTATCACACTATTGGTGAATATAATGATATAAAAAAACTGGTGCGTTTTGCCGAAAGCGTTGATGTCGTAACTTATGAATTTGAGAATATTCCCGCAAGTCCGGTTGCAGCAATTGCAAAGATTGTAAGTGTGTTCCCTTCCCCACAGATTTTAGCAACATCGCAGCATAGGGTTTTAGAGAAGCAGGCGATGCGTGATATGGGCATAGCAACTGCGCCGTTTGTGCCTGTTTCTTCATTGGAGGAATTACGTTTTGCAGTCAGGGCTATCGGTTTTCCCGCAGTGCTTAAAACCGCACGCATGGGCTATGACGGTAAAGGGCAAATCATACTGCGCAAAGAATCTGATGTAAAAACCGCCATAGATAAACTGGGAAGCAAGGAACTTATCCTTGAAGGATTTATTGATTTCACAATGGAGATTTCGGTTATTGTCGCCCGTGATTCCGAAGGAAATATCGAATGTTACTGTCCGGTACAAAATACCCACAAAAATCATATTTTGCACGAAACCATAGCCCCTGCCCCAATTGATAAAAAATTGGCGACTAAAGCCGAAACTATCGCCAAGAAAATAGCACAGGAGGTGGATTTAATCGGTCTGCTGGCAATTGAAATGTTTGTTACCAATGATGATAAGATATTGGTAAATGAAATTGCTCCGCGCCCGCATAATTCCGGACATTGGACTATTGATGCTGCTATAACCAGCCAGTTTGAACAGGCTATCCGCGCTGTATGTAGCTTGCCGCTGGGCAACCCATCCCGGCTTTGTGATGCGCGGATGCTGAATTTAATTGGTGATGATGTAAATGACTGGAAAAAATATAGCAACGAGCCAAATGCCAAATTGCATTTATACGGTAAAAAAGAAACCAAAGCCGGACGTAAGATGGGGCATGTTACGTTTTTAGTAAGGGAATAACCTACACAAACCGCGCCTTATCCGCCTTATAAACCCCCAGAACCGTAACTTTTTTGCAATAAAAACTTAGTTCTTCCAACGCGCCCTGCACGTTTTTTTCATGCGGGTGGCCTTCAAAAGTCAGGAAAAACTGAGCGGCATCACGCCTTGCCCCGCCCGGGATATAGCTTTCCAGCTTAACTATATTTACTCCTTGCGTTGCAAATCCGCCGAGTGATTTATATAGAGCCGCCGGCATGTTGCGGACGGTAAAAAGCAGAGTGGTCAATATGTTGCCATCCTGCGGTTTTATTTCTGCCGGTTCACGGGCAACCATAATAAAAACCGTTATGTTGTTTTCTGCATCCTGCAAATGCTCGCGCAGAATTTTCAATCCATAAAGCTCAGCAGCAAGTGGAGAAGCAATTGCCGCCTTGGTTGGGTCATTCCATTTTGCAACATCGGAAGCTGCCATCGCCGTGTTGGAATAAGTGTGCGTCTCTACATTCATTTCGCGCAGATGCTCCCGGCATTGCAGCAAAGCTTGCGGATGCGAATAAACATCCTTAATCGTTTCCAGTGTTGCGCCTTTTGCCGAAACCAGCACATGCTCGATATTCTGAAAATATTCACCAACTATGTGCAGCTTGGTTTTAGGCAGCAGATTATGGATTTCCGCCACCCTTCCCGCCTGTGAATTTTCTATGGGAATCATCCCGAGCTCGGCCTTGCCATTTGCCACTGCCTCAAATACATCTTCAAAGGAAGGGCAAGGCTGAGTTTGCATGTAAGGGCAAGCCTGACGGCATGCCAAATCGGCATTCGCCCCTTCCACACCCATGAAAGCAATGGTATTTTTCGGATCGAGATTATTAGTAATGCTGGACATAATGCGTATAATTCCTTAGGTTTGTTGGAGTAAATAAATATCATGATTATAGAAGATTGCAACTTATGAACGTTAAATCTGTGCCTGACAAAAACTGGAATATTGATAGCTGGCGAAACTTTCCGATTAAGCAGCAGCCTGAATATAAAAACCTTGAGCATCTGCGCGAGGTTGAGCTTAAGCTTGCCGCATTTCCGCCGCTTATTTCCCCATCAGAAATCCGCTCATTAAAATCTGAACTGGCGGATGCGGCTTACGGTAAGGCGTTTTTATTGCAAGGTGGAGATTGCGCCGAAAGTTTTGCTGAATTTAATGAAAAAAATCTACGCGATTTTTTCCGCGTGATGCTGCAAATGACTATGGCACTGATGTATGGTGCGGGCAGACCGGTGGTAAAAGTTGGGCGCATCGCCGGACAATTTTCTAAACCGCGTTCGGAAAATATGGAAAAGATTGGAGATGCTGAGCTGCCGAGCTATCGCGGCGATATGGTGAACTCTATGGAGTTTGACCCAAATGGTCGCCAAGCTGATCCTGAACGTTTGCTGCGTGCTTATTATCAGGGTGCGGCAACGCTAAATTTCCTGCGTACGCTGGCACGCGGTGGTTATGCTTCGCTGCGCCAGATTAACCGCTGGAACATGGAATTTGTAAGCATCTCAAATCAAGGTAAACGCTTTGAGGAGCTGGTTGCGCGTATCAATGAATGCCTCGAGTTTATCAGGGCTTGCCGCCTTCCTCTTGATGATGCTAAGGAATTTTCGGAAGCGAGTTTTTTTACTTCGCATGAGGCATTGCTGCTGGGTTATGAATCATCGCTCACCAGATTCGATCCGTTTGATGAAAAATATTATGCCTGCGCGGCGCATATGCTGTGGATCGGTGATCGCACCCGTTCGCCGGATGAGGCGCATGTTGAATTCCTGCGTGGTGTGGCAAATCCGATAGGCTGCAAAGTTGGCCCTTCCACTACACCTGATGGATTGTTGCGCTTGATCGATACACTCAATCCGGAAAATGAAGCTGGACGCCTGACACTTATCAGCCGCATGGGTGCCGGAAAAGTTGGTGAATTGCTGCCGCCGTTAGTTCGCGCCGCAAAAAATGCTGGTAAAACTGTTATATGGGCGTGTGACCCTATGCATGGCAACACCATTAAATCCCCGAATGGTTTTAAAACCCGTAAATTCACGGATATTCTTGCAGAAGTGCGCAACTTTTTTGATGTGCATAAAGCTGAAGGAACTGTAGCCGGCGGCGTGCATTTTGAAATGACCGGACAGGATGTGACCGAATGCCTCGGTGGTGCTCAGGCGATCTCGGAACTGAATTTATCAGACAGGTATCACACACATTGCGATCCGCGCCTTAACGCTTCACAATCATTAGAGCTTGCTTTTTTGATTGCAGAGACGATAAAAAAGAATCAAAATAGATAGAAGTAGTTCTTAGTGTACCAATGTTATAATCAGGAGAAAGAAAATGGCTAAAGCAACAAGAGTCGGTGGAATTGCAGTTGATCAATTAAAAAGCATCATTGCCCGCGTGGAAAAACTGGAAGAAGAAAAAGCTGCAATTGCTGATGATATTCGTGATGTTTTTGCCGAAGCAAAAGGCAATGGTTTTGATGTAAAAGCAATCCGCCAGATTATCAAGCTTCGTAAAATGGACGCTCAGGAGCGTGAAGAAGAAGAAACCGTACTCGATACCTATATGCGTGCTCTCGGCATGCTCCCTGAGTTTGAAGAAGAGCTGGAAGCTGCTTAGTTTCCCCTTTAATAAACTGCTATAAAGGACATTTGCATGAATGTTAACAATCAAATTTTATTTAATAAACTTGACGGATACATACAACATCTTCCAAGCATAATAGAAAACGATAACGACCAAAACAGAAAAAGAAGCAAAGCCTTTGCTTTATTCGCAGTTGAATTAATTAATAATCTTGAAATGAGTGAAGCAGCAAGATGCATAATTGATGGCAGGGGCGACAATGGCATAGATGCTATATACATTGATGACAGCCAAGAAATTGGCTCCGTTTCAGTGCATATTTTCCAAACCAAACTGTTTCAAAGAGATGATGAAAGTAAAACAATAGGTGAAAATACTATAACTAAAATTCATGCGACGATAGAATCTATCTTAAACGGCAGATTAACAGAAAATTCTTCAACGCAGCTTAAAAATAAAGCTACAGAAATGCAGCAAGCAATAAGCAAGTGTGGTTTTGGTGGTTATAGGATATTTATTTATTTTGTATATAATGGAAGTAGTCCTAATAACAATGAGATAAAACGTAAAGAAGAGTTGTTTAAAGAGAAATTTTTTGAAGTACACTTCCTTACTACTCATGATCTAATTGCTCTAATAGACCCTACTACTAAGAACACCGGACAAACAAATGTTAAAGTTTCCAACCCTATAGAAGGTCTTAATGCAGGAATAAAATACCTTGTTACATCTCTACCAGTAAGAGAATTAGCCAAAATATATAATGAATGTGGGAAGGAAAATATTCTAAACAAAAATATTAGAAATTTTCTTGGAAATAGTAAAATTAACAATCAAATTGCAAATACAATAAGAGACAAAGACGAAAGGCAGTATTTTTGGTTTCTTAATAATGGCGTTACAATAATATGCGACTATTTTGAAACTCGTCCAGAAGGAACAGAAAATAAAAAATCCCTAGATATAAAGAATCCATCAGTAATAAATGGTGGGCAAACCACAAGGATAATAGCAGAAAATGTTGGCTATATAACTGATGAGGATAACGCCACAGTTCTATTGCGATTATATGAAACTCAGAATGGCGATTTAATAGACGAAATTACAGTAGGAACAAACAGTCAAAACAGTATAAAATACAGAGATACGAAAGCAAACAATAAAACCCAGTTCAAAGTAAAAGAATATTTTAAAGACAAAGGCTACTTTCTTGAAACAAAAGTAAGAGAGTATTCTGGCAACAATAAAATAGATAATTATAAAATAATAAAAAACGATACTTTGGTACAAGCGTATTTATCAATGTACGAAAAAGAACCGGACAAAGTAAAGATTAGCAAAGGAAGGGCTTTTGAAGAAAATTTTGATAAAATATTTTACGAAGCAAACCATAATATTGCAGCAAAATTATATAGATCATGTGAAATTTTGTATTTTGTACGAGAAAAAGCAAAAAAAGAAGAGCAGTCAGATAACAATTCTTATTTAGAACACGCAGAATTCGCCATATTATTTTTACTTGGAGAATTAAATCAAAACTTGCTGGATACAACAATAATTATTAAAAAAAGCACATTAGAACTAGACTACAATAACGCTAGAACTATTATAACTAGAGTTGTTAAAGAACAATCAGAAAAATTAGGGGCTGAATATTCGCATAACAATCTTTTCAAAAACCCCAAATTAAAGGCATATCTTACCGAAAGAAATGACAATCTGTCCATGAAATTTAATTAGTGGAATATTTTACTATCCTTGCTTATCTCTAATCTCCAAATACTTCGCCACACGCATAACCCGTCCGAAGGCGTATAGTTTGGCGTAAGTTAAGCCACGTGTTCCGCGTAATATATATAAACGTAGGAAATAAGCCTTGAAGAAAGCTGCGGGTACTTCAAACAGCAAGCGAGTATGTGGGAACATAAGCCCATTTCTGGCAATCAAGTTTTCTGCCTGTGCTGTGGTGTAGCTGTTCATTTTTTCGATTGCGTGGGCGATGCTGCGGAATGAGCGGTGGCAGATCAATGCCTGTAATCTTCCTACGCTCTCTCCTTCTTGCATAATCACGGAATCATGCACAGGACTTTCGGAAAAACGCCCTTTTTCAAGATTATATAATCTCAGGCAATGGTTAGTGTGAGCAAGCGGGGCAAATTTCTTTTCACCTGGCAGCATATCCCGGACTTTTATAATATAGCCGGAAAGCGGCGGTTCACCGGTCACAAATAAATCCTTTATTTCCTGCGCCAATTCCTCTGTCGCCTCTTCATCGGCATCCAGATTTAGTAACCATTTGTTTTTGCATTCGTCTTCGGCAAATCTTTTTTGTGGGCCATAACCCTCCCATTCATTATATAAAACCCGCGCTCCCAGAAAAGTGGCAACGGATACGGTATCATCAGTGCTACCGCTATCAATAACCACCACTTCATCCACCCAGTCTTTTACACTATTTATGGTGGTTCCGATGCGGTCGGCTTCATTCTTGGCTATGATAAATACTGATATGGGAAGGAGCATAAATTGATTATAAGATGAAAGGATGAAGAGATGACTAGATTTTTGCAAAATTACAACTATCTTATCATCTTGTCATCTTATTATCTTATCATCCAACAAGGAAAAAATTATGCGTATAGCCAATATAATGTTCAGCAAAGGTGCCGGTGGAATTGAAAAGGCTTTTGTTGATTACTCGGAAGGCTTGCGCGACATTGGGCATGAAGTAATTTCAATAACAGATCCAGCCGCTATGGTTAATGCCGAGCTTGCTGAGCTTAAACTTAATGTTAAATCTGTCGGGAATTTAGGTGAGTGGGATATTCTTGCCGCCAGAAATTTGCGTAAACTCTTGCTTGGATTAAAAGTGGATGTTGTGATAGCGAACGCTAACCGGGCGTTTGGTTTGTCCACAAAAGCTATCAAAGGAAAAATTCCACTGGTTGGCGTGGTACAGAATTATAGCACCAGTCGTTATAATGCTGCTGATGCAGTGTTCACAACTACGCATGACTTGATAAATACTTTGATATTACAGGGAATTGATAAAGACCATATATTCCATGTTCCTAACATGATTAAATGCACTGAATTACCACATCGTAAACCGCGCAATAACCCACCGGTTATCGGGACGATGGGGCGTTTCGTCGCCAAAAAAGGTTTTGATGTGTATATTAATGCATTAAAAATTCTAAAAGAGCGTGGAGTAGAATTTAAAGCTGTCCTTGGTGGAAATGGTGAAGAAGAAAATAATCTAAAAAAACGCGCCAGAAGTGCTGGTCTTGATGGGCAATTGAATTTCCTAGGTTGGGTAAAGGATAAAAAAGAATTCTACACTGGAATCGATATTTTCTGCCTGCCGTCGCTGCATGAACCGTTCGGAATTGTTCTGCTGGAAGCGTTTACCTATGGTGCGCCGGTTATTTCGACTGACACTGAAGGTCCGCACGATATAATAAACCCGAATTATGATGCGCTTATTGTAAAAAAAGGAAATGCCGAACAACTCGCTGATGCTATGGAAATGCTAATAAAGCAACCTGCAACGTGCGATAAACTGGCGGCAAATGCTTTTGCTAAAGTACGGACGGTATACGCGCAGGAAGTTGTGAGCAAAGCTATCGAGGATGCTCTGAAGAAGATATTGGGGAAAATTTAAAGAATTGGAGAAATGGAGAAATGAAGAAATGGGGAATAAAGTTAAACATCCTACATTCTCCAATTCTTCATTTCCTCAACTCCCCAATTCTTCCTACAAACTCGCCAGAATATCCTTAGCCGTCTGAGCTGGATTTTTCGCTTCGGTTATAGGACGACCGATTACCAGATAATCAGCCCCCTTCTCTATCGCTTCTTTTGGTGTCATCACCCGTTTTTGATCGCCTGATGCACTTCCCTCGGGGCGGATTCCGGGAACAATTAGTTTGAAATCCTTGCCACACTGCCTGCGCAGTATTTCTATTTCGTGCGGTGAACATACTACGCCATCAATACCACTATCCTGCGCCAGTTCAGCGAGCTTACTTGCCTGATATTTTACATCATTCTGCATTCCGATAGATTCCAGATCGAAGCCGTCTAAACTGGTGAGTACCGTTACGCCAATTATCAGCGGTTTATTTGGCAGGGATTTTGCTGCTTCTGTCGCTGCCTGCATCATGGCTTTGCCACCAGATGTATGCACAGTCATCATAAAAGCATTAATGCCATTTGTGGCGCGCACAGCACCAGCAACAGTATTAGGAATATCATGGAATTTAAGGTCTAAAAATAAGGAAGCGTCACCAGCAACATCGTTTACGCCAGCCACACCATTTGCCGTAAAAAACTCCAACCCCAATTTGATTGCACCAACCGAACCACGCACTTCCCGCACCAAATTTTTAGCTTTGGCTACATCAGTGGTATCAATAGCGCAGATGATGGGGTTATTGACGTTTGAGTAACTTGTAGACTTCGTCATCATTTCTTTTTCCTATTAACAGGATACGCAAAGTATCTTCTGTAAAGTCATAAATAATTCTGTATTCGCCACTATCAGTTCGCAAATATGGAAAACCACGTAGCTGCTTCGAATCTTGCGGTTTTGGATTAATTCGTAAAAGCTGAATTTTTTGCGCTATCTGCTTACCATGTTTAGGATGAACACGTGCAAGAAATTTATCAGCATCACGCTCTAATTTAAGTATCAGCATTCAATAAACGTTGAATAACTGATTCACTCTCTTCCGCACTTAAAAAACCATTTTTCTCGGCTTCCATAGCCAACTCTCCCCAGTATCTATCGGATAGCATTTCAACAATCTTATATTCCTCAACAGACATAAGAACAGCAACATCACGCCCCGAACGCTGAATCATTACAGGCTCGCGCAAAGCGGCATCCATAATTTCACCAAAACGGTTTTTTGCATTGGTTGCTGATTCTACGCGCATAAAAAAACTCCTAATATTAACTAATTTAGCTATATTAGCTGATTTAGCTAATTTAGTCAAGATAGATATTAAGATGAGCAGATTATTAGATAATAAGATGATTAAGAATAGCATTTTTTACTTAATCATCCAATCATCTAATAATCAAATAATCCATCTATTCCCACTTAAACACCGTATCACCGCCAACTATAGTGCGAACAGTGCGTCCTTTTACTGGCCAATCATCAAACGGTGAATTAAGAGATTTGCTCATAAATTGTTTCGGGTCGATGCTCCAAGCAATATCAAGGTCAATAAGTGCGAGGTCAGCCCGTGCGCCTTTTCGCAACCTTCCTGAATTAACATGAATAATATCGGCTGGTTTATAAGTCATCGCTGCCATTACATCGCGCAGTGGCATAATTTTTTGATGATATAATGATAGCGAAAGCGGCAGCATGGTTTCCAGACCTACTATGCCAAATGCTGCTGATGATAGTGGAACGCGCTTGCTTTCCTGATCATGCGGGGCGTGATCGGTGGCGATAGCATCAATCGTGCCGTCTTTTAGCCCTTCTATAACCGCCATACGGTCTTTTTCCGCGCGTAGTGGTGGGTTCATTTTACTAAAAGTGCGGTATTCCAACACAGCTTCATCGGTGAGTGTAAAATGATGAGGGGCAGCTTCGCAAGTAACCCTTAGACCTTTTTTCTTGGCACGGCGCACAGCGTCTATAGCTTCGGCAGTGGATATATGCAGAACATGGTATTGCCCGCCAGTCAGTTCGGCGAGGATTATATCACGCTCAACCATCACCGCTTCGGCAGCATTAGGAATCCCTGCCACACCAAGCTGCGCTGAGATTTTTCCTTCATTCATGCAACCACCGCAGGACAAATTCAAATCTTCGGCATGTTGGGCAATCGGCACTCCAAGTTCACGCGAATAAGCCAGTGCTTTACGCATCACGCCAGCGTTCATAACAGGCAAGCCATCATCAGTAAAACCAACTGCCCCAGCATCAACCAGCAAGCCCATCTCGGTGATTTCTTCACCTTTCATATGTTTGCTTATCGCTGCGTAGGTGCGAACATTTACGTAAGCTGTTTCGCGGGCGCGTTTATGGATAAAGGCAACCACGGAAATATCATCAATCACAGGCTTGGTATTAGGCATACAGGCAACCGTTGTAACCCCGCCCGCTGCTGCCGATTTGCTGCCAGTGGCGATAGTTTCTTTGTATTCCTGCCCTGGCTCGCGGAAATGCACCTGAATATCAAGCAATCCCGGTGAAAGCAGATTTCCTTTGCAATCCACCACCTCTATGCCTTCGGGAACGCCATCGTTAAATAAACGCTCGCCAAAATCGGCTATGCTGTCACCAATGGTAAGAAGGCTGCCTTTTGCGTCTAGCCCTGACTCAGCATCAAATAACCGCGCATTAATATACGCAATTTTTTTGTTCGCATCATTTTGATGGGTTGGCATTATGAAATGTTGTTTTTTAGTCATTTAATTAGCTCATAATTTATATTTCAATTTAAAAATTCCTTGCCAGCAGTTCAAGTACTGCTTGGCGCACAGCAAGCCCCATTTCAACTTGGTCGAGAATAACGCTGCGGTTAAGGTCATCCGCCAGTCTAGTATCTATTTCTACGCCACGGTTTATCGGGCCGGGGTGCATAATAAGAGCGTCTGACTTGGCATATGAAAGTTTTTCCTCATCCAGCCCATAAAAATGGAAAAATTCGCGGATGCTGGGGATAAAATTGCCATCCATACGTTCCATCTGCAGGCGTAGCATCATGATGATGTCGCAATCTTTAAGACCCTCGCGCATATTGTGGAATATTTCTACACCAAAAGATTCAGGAAACGGCGGCATAAGCGTAGGCGGTGCGATAATCCGCACTTTTGCGCCTAGTAGATTCAACAATTTCATATTTGAACGCGCCACGCGGCTATGCAGAATATCGCCACAAATAGCCACTGTCAGCCCTTCAACCTTCCCTTTGCGCTGCAAAATGGTTAGTGCGTCGAGCAATGCCTGTGTTGGATGTTCATGGCAACCATCGCCACTATTGATCACCGAACAATTTACCTTCGCTGCCAGCAAATGCACCGCCCCGCTTTCAGGATGGCGTATGGCGATAAAATCAGGGTGCATGGCGTTGAGCGTCATTGCTGTGTCAATCAGAGTTTCGCCCTTTTTTGTCGAAGAAGTGGCGACTGACATGTTGATAACATCCGCACCCAGCCTTTTACCAGCCAGTTCAAAGGATGTACGGGTTCTAGTGGAATTTTCAAAAAACAGGTTTATGAGGGTTCGCCCCTTTAAAATGGCATGTTTCTTATCGGGTTGGCGGTTTTTTTCGATATAACTTTTTGCTAAATCCATTACGCAATAAGCATCTTCCCGGGAAAGACCGTCTATGCCTAGCAAATGCTTATGCTTAAAAGAAGTTTGGGAAGATTTTCTATCAGAAGTCATGATACTAGCATAATTAGCATTTTTGATTATGGCAAATGCAAAAAATATATCTTTCAATCAATTTTTTGATAAGTATTTTAAGGTTTATACCGAAAAATCAATAGCTAAACGATAGTATCACACAAATAAGCATACTATCATCTGGTTTATATAATCCTTGCAATTCTCTTATATAGAGTTAGTTTCGCTAGTCTGAAATAATATTTTATGAGGAAAACCAATGCGCCAGTCTTATCCTGTAATTTTTTCTTCCGCCGCTTTATTGATGTTGCTTTCTGCCTGTGACCAGAATGGCGGAATGCTGCCACTTGACGGTCAAAATTTTCTTTCCAGCCTTGAAGGCCCAAAAATTCCGAGCATGCATGAGAATCAGTTGGCTTCTGCGAAGAGTGCAGAAAAGGATGAGGATTTCGCTCAGGCATCACAAATATACCAGCAGATATTGGAAAAAGATCCGGAAACGAATGATGTTGTGCAGTTATTGGCTGACAGCCTGCGCCGTAGCGGTGAATATGACAAAGCTATCAGTGTTTATGATGGAATCATAGCGAAAGACCAAGCCAATGCCGCAGCAAAAGAAGGAAAATCTCTGGCTCTTATGGCTAAGGGTGATTTTGAAACTCCAACTGTATTGCTTGAGGAAGTACTGAAACTTGATGGGAAACGCTGGAAATCTCTTAATGCAATGGGAATTCTTTTCGTAACGCGGGGGTTATATCCTGACTCAATGAAATATTTTGAAGAAGCTTTGAAACAAAGCCCAGCTAATATTGCGGTTATGAATAACCTTGGCTTGTCTCAGGCACTGGACAAGCAATATGATCTTGCTGTTGATACATTATTGAAAGCTTCTACTCAGAGCGTCGTTGGAAGCTCTGGACGTAAACGTATAGATCTGAACCTTGCACTAGTTTATGCAAGCGCAGGCAAGCTTGTTGATTCACGTAAGATTGCTGAACAATATCTAAGTGGACCATCTTTGAAAAATAATCTTGGGTTATATGCTCATCTGGCAAAAGATGATGCTCTCGCCAAGTCTTATTTGAATATGGCTCTTACTGAAAGCAAAACTTATTATGAAAAAGCTTGGGAAAATCTTGAAGCTTTAAATAGTGTAGAAAACAGGAGTGTAAACAAGAGTGAAAAGTCTACGGTAGAAAAACTTCCTGAAGATAAAACCAAACCAAAGAAGGAAAAGCCGGCTGCTGCTAAGGATAATTCATCAAAGATAACCGTGATTCAGGAGCCGGATGCAACTAAGAGCGAGGTGAAATCTATTGGTGAGATAATTGCCCATGAGATTAAGGATGAGATTAAGGATGAAAAAATAGAGAATAAACCAGCTGCAGCCCCTGCTCTGCCTAATATAAACAAAATCAAAAGTGAGTCGGCTCCTGCAATAGTGCCTGCTGCTGTAAAGCCGGAAAGCATAACTCCGCCTAGCGTTGATAATGTTATTGATAATATTGCTAAACCGGCAGAGGCAAAAACTGTAAAAGCAAATGGGGTAGCTTCTACAAACAGCTCTGCAAAAAATAATGATAAATCTCTAGGAACGCTCAAAGCTCCTACCCTCAACTCTGATCAAAATAAGCAAGGTAATTCTTCTCAAGATGGTTCTGCAGCGGAAGCCCCTGCTAATAACGCAGAAAAGAAATAGTGTTTCCAATATATTCTAGTTGATAATTATAATAGACTATTACAGCAGAAATTTTCTGTTATAATAGTTTTATTTTCTTTTTCATCGTCAAGAATCGGTTTATATGGTTTTCTAAATTTCGATTTGCTTTCCTAATGAAGAAATAAATCAGGAATATTATAATTATTAGCAATATTATAAAAACCAGTTAGGTTTGGAATATGGCACAGGAATTAGTTACAAAACAGCCAGACATTCTGCCAAAATCTATGGCAAAGTCTGATTTTGAGCTGGAATTAAGTAAGACACTGAGTGTATTCCTGCAGGGATATACTCCGACCGGGTTCTTAAAAAGTGAGCCTGATACGGTAGATGGTCGTTATAAAATCTCCATGAATACCCCATTACCGTATTTTTCTTCTGAATCTGCTTCCGCTTATAGCGTCATCGATATGAAAAATCCTGAAAGGGAATTAATTGCCTTTGTATGCAATAACGCAACTATACAAAGGACACACATAATAAACCCGTTGATTAGTTCGCCTCATCCTAACATTATGTCGTTAGTCACTACGAATGTAACAGATATTTCGCAGGCAAATGAAGAGCGTTTTGTCCTCATATATGAAAAGCCTAAAGGAAGAAAGCTATCGGAACTTATTGCTGCAAGCAAAAACCGCCCCAGTTTTGAATTTATCTGTCATAATATTATTGCGCCAATCGCCTCTGCAATACAGCATCTCGATGACTTAGGGATAACGCATGGAAACATTAATTGTGAAAATATATTCTATCATCCTTCCGAGGCAAGTGAATTGCTGATTGGTCCATGCACTATTGAACCTTGTGGTTTTTCTCAGCCTTTTTATTATGAACCGGTTGAGCGTATGCAGGCGTTGCATTCAGGAAAAGGGGAAGGAAATAACACGCAGGATTTCTACGCGCTAGCCGTTGTAATACTTCATATCCTTTATGGGATGAACCATTTTAAGGAAATGGATAAAAATGTACTGGTCAGAAAAATCCTAAAAGAAGGGGCTTTCAATGCACTTACCCGCAACAAGGATATGCCGGAAGTGTTTTTCGATTTTTTTCGTGGGTTGCTGAGCCAGAATTATCAGGATCGATGGGGGCATAAATATCTTAAAGCCTGGCTGGATGGAAAACGCTATAATGTTATGCCTTCCCCTCCTCCGCAGGAAGCTATAAGACCATTTGAATTTGAAGATGAAGTAGCTTACACCCGCAGGGAGGTTGCGGATATATTCTTTCATCATTGGCAATCTGTCCCAGAAATATTTGCCAGTGGGCAACTATCGACATGGGTTGCCATATCTCTAAGAAACAAGGAATTAAACGAATATCTCCTGCGAACTACCAAGCTTATCAGTACTTCTGCCAAAAAGAATGATCCGTATATAAATGAACAAATTATGCGGGCTATTTTTATATTTGATCCTTCCGGTCCTGTCCGTCTTGGAAAGCTGTCTTTTCATATTGATGGTATAGGTACAGTTTTTGCTGACATGGTATTTAAAGAGTCGGATTTTGAACTCCAGCTATTGATGCAATTTATTGAGCTTAGCATGTTTCATATTATTGCCGGGCAAAAAAATAAGGATTCAGAAAAAATCGAATCAGATAATAGTGCTTTTGATGCAGTTTTTGTGAAGCTGGATCGCCTTCGTGGTGTTATCCGCAATAATGGGATAGGATTTGGAATTGAGCGTATACTTTATGACTTGAACCCTAAAATGAAATGTATGAGTCCTATGCTTGCGGGAATGTATGTATCTTCCTTATCTTCTATGCTTAAAGCTCTTGATAAGCTTGCGCCTAAACTGGCGCAACACAGTGATCCTATCGACAAGCACATAGCAGCTTTTATCACCAGTCACCTTAATGTGCAGCATGATATTTACCTGCCATCGTTAAGTGCAAAGCCTATCCTCGCTAAGCATCAGGTTATGGTAGCACTGAAAATACTGGCTTCTGCTCAGCATAAATCTGGAATAGCATATCTACCAGGGCTAACAAACTGGCTGGCACTAAGAATCCTGCCGCTTCTTGATGTCATCCGCAGCCGCACGCTGAAACGTAAGCTTGTGAATATGCTGGCAGGTGCGGCACGCAGCGGAAATATACAAAAAATGGCTGATATGTTTATAGAATCTGGTTATGCTCAAGCAGAAGTGATTGCCTTTCAGCAGGCAGTGCAGAATTTTAAACAAAATTCTAGTGACATAGTGTATTATACTAAAAGAGAAATGATTGCGACACATAGCAGGCAATTAGGTGCCAGAATGGCGCATTATATTGCGATTGCTGCATTGGTTGTTAGTTTTGCAATTGCGATTCGGGGAAATTGAGCATGTTCTTGCTGAGAATTGGACAAAAACTTATTTTGCCACTTTCTATTATCGTATGTATATTGCTGATTGGATTGCTGCAGCTTGGTTTTATTTTTCTTATACTTGCTCTTCTTCCATCTATAACCGCTTATTTTATGGATGAAGATTATGATATCAGCACATTCCGCACGATATTTGCCTGTAACCTTGCGGCAACTATTCCCACACTTACCCCGATTTTTGTTTCAGGATTAAAAATGAAGCACTACGAAGTTGGCTCGGTTATTAGTAATCCGAATGTGTGGATTTTTATTTATGGTGGAGCAGCTATTGGCTGGGGTATGATTCATTTCAGCAGTCAGATAGCTTATATGTTTCTCGACATTCAATATAAGCTGCGTTCATCATCGCTGGAAAGGGCGCAGGAACGTATTCTGGAGGAATGGGGAGATAGTGTTAAGCCACCAGAGCCAAAAAATGTAAAGAAATTAACTTAAGCAATTTCAGATCAGAATGGAAGGCGAGCTTTTAATGCCGCTCCCAGTGTTCCGTCATCAAGATAATCCAACTCTCCACCCATAGGTATGCCTTGCGCTAATCGGGAAATATTTACATTATAACTGCTCAAACGGTTGGTCAGGTAATGCGCAGTGGTTTGTCCTTCCATAGTAACGTTGGTTGCCAGTATGATTTCTTTTACAGTTCCATCTCCCACTCTGAGCATCAATGATTCAATGTTAAGCTGGGAAGGGCCACGGTCGTCAATCGCGGAAAGCGTGCCACCCAGAACATGATATTTCCCACGGTAAAGATTACAACGTTCAATCGCCCACAAATCCGATAAATCCTCGACTACGCAGATGGTTGAGTTGTCACGTTTGCTATCTGTGCAAATGGCACAAGGATCGTGCATATCAAGATTGCCACAGATATGACAGGTTTTAATATTTTCCATAGCCCTGCCCAGAGCATTATGAATAGGCTTCATAACCTGTTCGCGGTTGCGTATCATGGTAAGCACCGCCCGCCGTGCCGAGCGAGGCCCTAACCCTGGAAGCCTAGAGAATAAGCGGATCAGTTCATCTATATCGGAATGTGCCATACAGTTATTAGCGACTAGCGGTTAGCGGTTAGAAATTTATATTTTTGAATAAGCATTATTATCATACAGCCAGTTACTAGTCGCTAGCTGCCAACCGCTATCAACTAAAATGGCAGTTTCATTCCAGGCGGCAAGTTAAGACCGCTGGTAACCGCACTCATCTGGCTGGAAGAGTAGCTATCCATTTTTTCTTTGGCATCCCTGAAAGCTGCAACAATAAGGTCTTCCAGCATTTCTTTTTCTTCCAACTTCATCAAGCTGTCATCAATGTTTATTTTAAGCAGGTCATGCTTTCCATTTATACTTAGCGAAACCGCCCCACCACCAGCCGAACCGCTCATTTCTTCAGCTTCAACTTTTTCCTGCAGTGAGGCAATTTTTGTTTGCATTTCCTGCGCTTGCTTCATCATTTTGTGTAAATTCATAACATCCTCCATATTGCTTATTGAGAGAGCAGATTATTGGATTATTACAGCAAAGGTCAAGCAAGTAATCCTCAACAATCTCACCACCAGCTATCTTTCTAAAATATCCATAACGTCTCTGCATATCAGGAATGAACGGCTGTCAGAGTAATCCGCCGTACATTAAGGTGTTTCGCTAGTTTACGGGTTTTGGCGATATCATAAGACACCTGCATCCGCATGAGAGTATCCATCTTCACACCGAATGCTTTTTCTAGGCGTAACGCCATTTCTCCTGACAAATCAGCTTTACCATTGAGCAAACTGGACAGGGTTGGGCGTGACACACAAAGAGCTTTGGCTGCTGCCGTGACTGACAGACCAGCAGGCTCTACAAGCTCGGTGCGGATAAAATCTCCGGGATGTGGCGGGTTCTTCATAGACATATTCTGTTCTCCTTTTCTAATGGTAGTCCTCTAGATTCACGTCAAAGATTTCTTCTTCTGCCTCGTCAATGCGGAACGTCAGTCTCCGGTTACGGGTAACGCTCAGGCTCCATGTCCCTTTGCGATCGCCGGTTAGCATATGGACTTTCCATGCTGGAAGCATTCGCAGCTCATCAGGATCTTGCATATCGTCCATATAGACAAACATTTTGCGTAGTTTGTCCACGGTGTCGGGTGGAACGCCCCGCACACTATCTTCTATGTAGAGACGCTTCAGACCCTTATGTACAAAGTTCCGTATCTTCATCAAATGACTGTAGCCTGTAACATTACACCTGTCAATGTGAATTTATAACAGATTAAGTACGCGATTCCTCGTTCAAAGGGAATTGTTGAAAATTTTTCCTAACGTGTTCAAAAACTCTGGAAGTTGGAAGAGGTGATATAATTACTAACTGTTTTCCCTAACCCCTACCACTTCCGCGCCAGGGAATTGCTGGAGAACTTTTGCAATAAGGGAATATTCCGATAATTTTTTTATCTCTTTTTCCTTATGGGCGGTTTCCTGTTCATGCAGGCTTGAACCAGTTGCAGTATTGGAAAGCAAAATTTTCCACGGAATTCCTGTCCAGCGAGTGAGGCAATCCGCTATCTTTGCCGTAAAATCACGGGACAAGGATGGTGAAATTTTTAACTCTATTTTTCCGCCAGATTCATTGCTTTCAAATGATACCAGCCAGACATCAGTTTTAAGCTGTGTGTATAATAATATTTCACGGTTTTTATTGAACAGTTCTACCGCCTGTGCAAAACTGCTAATGATTTCTTCTGACCTCTGATCTCTGACCTCTGGTCTCTGCTCAGCTAATTCAGGAGTTTTTTTTTCTGTCGACATTGCTTGCGCCGGCTGTGTTGCCTGATTATCGGAAATGCTGCGGATAATTTCAATTGGCGTTGGCAGTTGCGCGCTATAGGCTATGCGTACCAACAGCATCTCCAAAGCGGAAAGCGGTGACGGTGCGATTTTAACTTCGCTTATACCTTTAAGCAGCATTTGCCACAAGCGTGTGAGAACCGGCATTGATAATGCATCAGCTAGCTTTTTTGCAGAAGCTCGGTCATGTTCGGAAAGGGAGATGTCGGAAAGTGCCAATGGCGCAACCTTTACCCGTGTTATAAGATGTACCATTTCCAGCGCGTCCTGTACTATCATGAGTGGGTCTGAGCCTGCACCATATTGTTTTTCTACGTCTTCCAATGCCTCTGCCACTTTTCCTTGCAATAATATATCGAGTAAACGGAATGTAGAGCTGTGATCTGCAGCTCCCAGCATCTGGCGTACGGCTGCTGCCGTAACTTTAAAGTCACCGTTTTCCTCTATTCCACGAGCAATTGCCTGATCTAATAATGATAAAGAATCACGAACCGAGCCTTCCGCTGCAATTGAAATCAGTTTTATCGCCTCTTCCTCGGCCTGCACCTGTTCTTTAGTAGCGATATTAGAGAGGTGATCAGAGAGCATTTCTGAATCAATCCGCTTTAAATCAAAACGCTGGCAGCGCGAAAGAATTGTCACAGGAATTTTGCGTGATTCGGTGGTCGCAAAAATAAACTTCACATGCGGCGGCGGCTCTTCCAGCGTTTTAAGCAATGCGTTGAAGGCATTGTTTGAAAGCATGTGTACTTCGTCGATGATATATATTTTATAACGGGCAGTGGTTGGCAGATAGCGCACCGTGTCAATTAAATCACGTATGTCGCCAACGCCAGTGTGGCTGGCAGCATCCATCTCCAGCACATCAACATGGCGATCTTCGGAAATCATTAGGCAATGTGGGCAGACACCACATGGGTTTATGGTCGCTCCACCTTTTCCATCTGCACCTATACAGTTGAGTGCGCGGGCTATAATCCGCGCGGTCGTGGTTTTTCCTATACCGCGTATACCAGTTAGCAGGAAAGCATGGGCGATACGATTGGATTTAATAGCATTGGATAAAGTTCTCACCAGAACTTCTTGTCCGATTAGATCATGGAAGTTGGTTGGACGGTATTTACGGGCGAGAACGCGATATTCCATGACACAAAACTTTTAATAATCAATTTTTTCTAAATAACTTTTTACTTCTGCAATGCTCTTAAAATGTTTGTTATCTTCCAAGTAAGATATATCATCCAGAAGTAATCCTAAATCAGGTTCATTATCATTCAAAACAAAAGAAAAATTTTGAGAGGATTCTACACTTTTAAGCATACCAAACAGGTGCTTTCTGATGATATTAGGGCTGGTAAAATAAGGCTTAACAGACTTTCCTTGATAGTTAAAAAAATCCCACACACCACTTTCAACATCTATACCCTCACATTCTAGGCGAACCTCATGTAAATCATTGAAAACGGAGAGTACTCCATCTTCACCAAGAGCAAAAATGATGGTTTCCATTTAACACCATGATAAACGTGTGAATAACTAAAACACAACGCTGGCAGCGACCCAGAACGGATCTGCTACGGCTGCTTCCTCTCGGATCTGACCGGGTTCGCAGGCGCGCCGCCCGCCACCAGCCTTTGCATTATGTAACAAGCAGCAAGTGGCTGCAAGCGATAATAGCAGAATCAGCGAACAAAAATATTAATTTCCTGACTCTGTACCAGGTCAGTAACATCAGTGCGGATGGATATTCTTTCTTTAGGTATGCCCAGGCGATTAAATTCAGCAACAACGTTGCGTAAATTCTCTAGATATTTCTTAGCATTTCCATCATTTCCATCATTTGGAATAACCGACTGGATCTCATATCCTGCGTTTGGCTTTATTCCATAAACCTTGTCAATTACCTTCTTTAGGGCATTTTCAAAATATACATATTTCTGGTTAAAGCGAATCACCAAAACCGCATCCTTTTGCGAAGGAGAAGATGTGATATTTGCTCTGCTCTCGGCTTTTACCGCAGAATAATAAGAAGATAGCAATAAAACCGTCAGTGCGATAGATACAGCAAGGAAACCAGATTTAACGCCATTCACATTACGTATCATATTCATTCTCCTAAATAAAAAACAGCAAATACACCCGTGAATTTAAAAGAGGCTAGGCAGCAAGTCAAGGAACGAATAAAACAAAATAATTTCTATACTTAGAGCCATATTTTATAAGGTTTTATATAGCCTGTTATAGACAGTCAAAGAAAGCTCTTGTATTTTATAATGGATTAGCTACATTTCCGCCTCTTTTACTGCAAATTCTGCTTATTTGCACTGTGCAAGGACCCGTAGCTCAGCTGGATAGAGCATTTGACTACGAATCAAAAGGTCGGGCGTTCGAATCGCTCCGGGTCCGCCACCCTACGTTCTTTGAGCTTCATGTTGCTTACGCCAGTAAGATACTCGAAGCCATCAGAGCTAAGAGTTTTATCCTAAGCTTTAGCGTAGGGTGACTGGTTTAGATGGGATTTATATGAAATTATTTAAAAATTTTATTCAGCGGCAAAATTCAAGATTATCTTCAAAAATTGCAAAAGGCAGCTTTTCCCATAACGTATTACTGATGTTTATTGGTACTGCTATAGGGCAGATGGGTTCTGTAATTCTTTCCCCTGCCCTGACCCGCATCTATTCCCCTGAGGAGTTTGGCGTTCTTGGGATATATATGATGGTGATAAGCGTGCTGTCGCTGATTGCTTCGCTGCGTTATGAACTGGCTATTCCTCTGACAAAAACCGAAGAAGAAACCGCAAATATGCTGGGCGTGTGCCTGATATCGCTATTTTTTGTTAATTTGCTTATTGGAATAGTTCTATACTCAATAAATTCGCTTCCGGAATATCTTGAATCATCGTTTGGTTTGCTATGGGAATATCGCTTGATGGTTCCTGTTGGCATGTTTGCAATCGGCGCGTATCAGATACTTGTGTCATACGCCACCCATAAACAAACCTTCAAAGTCATCTCGCAAACCAAGATTTATCAAGGATATGGTGGGCCAATAAGCCAGATTATCCTAGGACTTGCCGGAACAAATGTCTGGGGAATGATAACCGGTTTTGTGATTGGACAGTCGATGGGCGCAAGCGTTCTATTTAAAAAATTAATTCCGAACCCGAAATTGATAATTAAATCCATGTCTGTTTCCGGTATAAAAGCAATGGCGTATAGATTCCGCAATTTTCCGCTGATTTCAAGTTTTTCCTCAATGATAAATATGCTTGGCGGTAATAACATCCTGTTTTTAGCCATACCCATGATTTATCATTCCACAATCATCACCGGCTTTATTTTCCTGATAAACCGCATAGTTGAACGACCTCTGCTCATGCTCAGCACCTCGATATTGCAAGTTTATATGGGCGATGCCTACAAAACCCAAAACCATGACCGCGAGGCAATGCGCGATAGATTCCTCAATGTTCTGCGTTTTCAGCTTATAATTGTATCTGGATGGTTGTTTCTTATCAATGCCACCGCTTATTATCTGATACCGTTTGTATTTGGTGAGGAGTGGCGGGATTCTGTGCAATATATTTATATTCTCAGCATTGCCTATCTGCCGCAAATGACCATGCACGCAGTGACGCATACGTTGCAAATTCTGGAAAAGCAGAAATTGGCTGTTATCTATGATATTTGCCGATTGTTGGCTGTTATATTTGTGCTTTACCTAGGGTATCTTTACGCATGGCAGGTTTCTTACCTGCTGATTGCCTATGGTCTGGTGCAGGCACTGGCAAGCGGTATATTGTTTGTGTTGATGTATAAATCGATAAATGAAGTGCCGAAATAGACCTCTGCATAATGCGTCATTGCGACTGCGAGCGTAGCGTGGCAGGAAGCAATCCATCTTTCTATGATACTTGATTTACTGGATTGCCGCGAAGGCTACGCCTTCTCGCAATGACGAAAAACGCATTATGCAGAGGTCTCGAAAATTGATTAGGATACTTTTGCCAGCGTTACAGCTATATGGAAATTACTCTTCTCCGAAGTATAAAGTACACCCTCGCCTCTTGATTTGGTAATAGCTTTAGCATTTCCTGCTGCTTTCAAATCATCTAAGACAGGAAGCAATTGTTCCCAGTTTCCAAGATTATAAAAAGCTGCGATATGAACTTCTTCAACAGGGAATTTAATTGAAACATTAGCTTCTGATTTGGCTTTGCGAATGACATTCAGAACTTCTACCGCTAACGAACCGCTCCTTATAGTGGAATCATATAAAGGTTGAGCTTCTGTAAATAGAACTCCATTCCAGCCTTCTTTAGAATATTCATAGAAAGGATAATCTGATACTTTGACCCAATTTCCGCGCGCGTGGATAGAGCCAAGCTTTGCATATTTATCATCAAATATATGGCTGTATAATTCCTCGGTGATATGCGGAACAAATGGCGCAAACAGGCGCAAAATTGCATCAAGGCAATGATACAGGGTGTAAAGAGCTGATTGTTGACCGCTGTGATTTTCACCATTTTCATTATAAGCTCGGGCTTTGACTAACTCCAGATAATTATCACAGAAATTATTCCAGAAAAAATCTTCAATAGCTACCCGCGCGTCTGAGTATTCAAACTCATCAAAGCCCTTTGTAGCGTGAATGACGCAACTATTTAAACGTGCCAAAATCCATATATCCAATGCACAATTGATTTTTCCGCTCTTAATATCCTGCAAAGCTGTTGTTGGTGTACCCGCAATTTTGTCTAAATTAAGTGCAGCAAACTGGCTGGCGTTCCAGATTTTATTGACCAGCTTGCGGCCGATTTTCAGCAAATCTTCAGAAAATGCTGTGTCTGAACCCAGTCGCGAAGTTGATGCCCAATAACGCACAGCGTCCGTTCCTTTTTCTTCAATGAGAGCAACCGGAGTAACCACATTGCCTTTTGATTTACTCATTTTGGTTTTGTCAGCCGCCAGACACCACCCAGAAATTATGATATTTTTCCACGGAATTGTGTTCGCGTGGAGATGCGCTTTGGCAATGGTATAAAACGCCCAAGTGCGGATGATTTCATGCGCCTGCGGGCGCAGATCGGCGGGGAAAAGCTTGTTATATCGGTCATCACGAGCAAAGCGTGGCGATCCAGAGCTAGAAGTCTGGATTGCTTCGTTGCCTTCGGCATCTCGCAATGACGAACCGATAGACCGTGCATTTATCTGTGGGCTGATAGACGATGTCGCCCATGTGTCGAGAACGTCAACATCTGCAGTTACTTCATCGCGAGCGTAACCTTTCGGTAAATGGGTGGTCGGGTCAATTGGCAATTGCGCCATATCCGCAAATAACAGTTTCCCTTCTTCCCCTGCCCGCTTGGAATACCACACTGGAATCGGCACACCAAAAAAGCGTTGGCGAGAGATGCACCAATCCTCCTTCAAACCCTCAATCCACTGGTTAAGGCGGATGCGCATATATTCAGGATACCACTTAACTTCCGCGCCCTTCGCCAGCAACTCATCTTTTTTATCCGCAATGCGGATGAACCATTGATGAGTTGGGATAATTTCTATCGGAGTTCCGCTGCGTTCGGCGCATTTCACCGTATGCATCATTGGCGTTTGTTTGAGCAGCTTGCCTTCTGCCTGTAGCAATTCAATTATTTTTGCGTTGGCTTGTTTGGGTTTTAGACCGTGAAGTGCTGAGTGTAGAGTGCTGAGTGCTGAGTAAATAGAAAGATCAAGCTTTCCATCTTTTCCGAGCAAATGAATGGTTGGCAATTTATATTTCCGCCACCACTCCTTATCTGTGTCATCACCAAAGGTACAGCACATCACGAGACCTGTGCCTTTTTCGCGCTCCACTGCTTCGTCAGCAATCATCGGAACTTTTACGCCAAATAGCGGAGTAATTGCGTGTTTATCCTTATATTTCGCAGCATTTGGATCTTCAGGGTGATACATAACCGCCACGCACGCGCCGAGCAGCTCAGGACGGGTAGTCATGATTACTATTTTGTCCCCGCTGCGCGACGTTCTGTCGCTCACATGGGACGCAGCTTCGCTGGCTGATGGCTCTGTTTCTGACCACTGACCACTGACATCTGACAACTGAAACTCTATTTCATTCATCACCCCTGGCATTTCTTTATTTTCAATCTCCGCCTGAGCTATGGCGGTTTGATCTACCCAATCCCAATAGGTCGGGCGAAAATCGCGGTAGGCTTCATTCTTCTGCAGCAAATCAATAAATGATGCTTGCGAAATTTTGCGCACATCATCGCTGATAGTCTGGTATTCCTGCCGCCAGTCAACACTCAGCGCGGCACTTTTAAACAATGTACGGAATTCTTCTTCGGCATCTTTCACCACTTCACGGCAGAGCGCGACAAAATCAGCACGCGGCATAGAACTTCCGCGCACGCCTTTGATTTTTTCTACTAAACGCTCGGTGGGCAAACCGTTATCATCAAAACCCATCGGGTAAAAAACATCCTTACCTGCCATGCGCTGGTAGCGGGCGATAAAATCCGCCTGTGTATAGCTGAAAATATGCCCCATGTGCAGAACGCCAGAAACAGTCGGCGGCGGCGTGTCGATTACGAAAGTCTGCTCACGTGGCAAATCATCCTGCCAGTGATACGTTCCCTTTTGAACCCACTGTTCCTGCCAGTATTTCTCGCTTTTCTTGTGGTCGTAGTCTTTTGGTAGTTGTTTCATGGTTTGTTGCTGCTGAATTCAATTAATTAGAATAGTTAATTAACCGAATTATATGGTGCAACGCAACAAATAAGTGAAAAAACTATGCTCTGCCGGTAGATCTCTCGTCAGTTCTAGCTAAAGGAAGATTGTTATAAGACGATTCAAACGGAGTACCTAAGCCTTTATCTAAGGCGGCTTTTAGATTGCTATCTTTAGGTAAGGTTTTAATATCTTCGCTTTTAATAGTTTTTCTAGAACCAAATCTACCAATAGTGATACTGCCTGTATTTATCAATTGTTCAAAATTTTCTAAACTCTCTGCAGCTAATTTACCATCTTCAATTTTAACTTCTAGAGGCTCTGGAAGTTTGCGTTCCGTATTACCAACTTTATAATTGGTGATTTTGGCTATTCTTGTCTGATCTTTAGAAGTGTTTCCTGTAGCTACAAACTTTCCTCCATCAGAGGTTTCTGCAGTAATAATAAAGCTATGAGATGCTTCTGTAGGCGAAGGACTTGTTTTATCAACATCAGCTTTTGTAAATTCATTGTAGGTTCCGGCGATAAAGCTAGGATTTCCAGTTATTACTATAGATTTAGGCACTATTTTAATTTGTTCAGCCATAAGTATCTCCAATTTTTAACCCAAGAAGGCTTTATTATCATTTTGTTGTTTGCCAGGAATACTTACAAAATTACTATTATTAGATGCTGTTAATTGGGCAGCTTCTTTTAAAGATGAAGCTTCATTACTAGCAGCTAGCATAGCTTTTTCGGTATTACCTAAAGCAGGTTCTGCCTTTGCTGATTTTTCTCTGTTTAGTCTTATCCTTTCGCCAAACATAGATTGTTTTACGGTTCCATTATCGGCTAATTCTTCAATCTTTTTAAGGCTAGATGCCTCCAATTCAAGCCTCCCTGATTTGCTAATTTTAATCTCAACTTTAAGCTCTGGTTCTAGATTATATTTATTACCATCAACTTCAATTGACTTAATTTTTCCTTCTGACATTGACATCCTATCAGGAATATTACCTTTAATAGTAAAAGGCCTTGCATTAGGTTGTGAGGTATTTCCAGTTACTTCAAGAATTTTATCTTCAAGATCTTTTGGCCTTAATTGGCTAGTATTTCTTCTTATATCTGCAGCAATTTCATCTGCGCTTGATGAATCAGTTATAAATTTTTCTGACCTATACGAAACTTGTAAAGTTCCTTTGTCAATCTTGAAACCATTAATAAAATTAGCCATAATGCTCTCCCTAATATTGCTTAATAACCATAACAATATCACAAGCCTTTGGGCAATAATGTTAAAGTTTTATTACAAATGAAATTCCGCGCCCGTGCGGGTATATCAAAAGCAGTAAGTTATTGTATATACTTCTTTTTTATTCGTACTGCGCCAGCACTTATCATAAAAAACAGGATACCTAATATGATAAGGGATAGCGGCCAGCCCACCGAATTGACAAAATTCTCAGCGGTGAAATAACCAATATAGGAAAGCATCGCTAGAACGCTAACCACCAGCAAAGTGGTGCTGTTCGCCATAACGCTCATGTAAATCATAAAACAGGTAATGGCGAGGTATAATATCTCAAACGGCGTGTTTCTAAGAACATCAAACATACCGAGCAAGAACAAAATTGAACCAACCAGATAGGCAAGTTGCAAAGTGCGCTGATATATGGTTGTGCGCAGACCGTAAGCTATTAATAGCAGTGAAAGACCGATAAAAATGATGTTCCATCTTTCGGGGACACCGAGCATATCAAACGCTATGGCGAAAAATGAACCGCCAAACCAGAGAGTCGTAAACAGCAGAATCGGAATCCACATTGATAAAAAAGTCAGCCCTTGCTGCAATAACATCAGCCCAAACACTATAAGGCAAGCCAATCGCCAATTGTTGGTGTTGTTATTAAAATACTCATTAATCATCACGAATAACCCGCCACATTCCATAAATGCTGCAACCAGCATTATGGGCGCAACTGCTGACGGATAACGGGAATTGCGGAAAAATGTTACGCCAATCAGGTAAGCAACAAAACCGCTGCCCAGCGTTATGATAACGCGCATTGCGCTGTTCATATCACCCCAGAACATGCCGATGTAAGATGAGATGCCGGCAAAAATAAAAATCCCGCCAAGGATAGAAAAAATCTTCATGGCAATTCCACTGGATTTTTCTAGTGATTTTTCAGGTTTGTTACCAACCATAGCGAATTCTATATCACTTGTAGAAATTCCGTTTTGTGTAGCGAGTGTTACTATTTGCGATAAAATATCCTGCTTGCTCATTTTTTATCTCCTTCGGACTCGGAAACCACCCAACCCAGAAACTTGACATTATTATATGAATAATATCCTTCTCGGTTTATCGGCGATAAATCTATTGCCCGCCCATTTTTGTTGATACTCATTCCATTATAGGAATGATAGCCACCAAATGGAAAAATACCGCCGGAATAATAACCATCTCTACCGCTGAATCTGTAACCGTCGGGTGCGATTGGGTTGTTGTCGATTTTTAAATTCTGCAATTCTACAATTTCAAATTGCTGCCAATCGTGAAAACCGTCTTTTTTCGCAGGAAGCTCAAAAGTTATTTCTCTGCTGGTAAGATGTTTGGAGTTAAAATGATAGATACGCTGATTCTCACTGCAATTAACGTAATTATTTTCTTTTTTCGGATAGATATATTTTGCTTTGATCTTTCCGCCTGAAAAATCGAAATTTGCTTTCGCTTCACCACCGATACATTGATAATCCTGAACTGTAAAAACAGCGTCATATTTTGGCGGTTCAACTGTCCACTGCGGAATCACGGTTGCCAGAGTGAAAAATATAATAAGTAAAACTGGAAGACCAATACCAGCAGCTAGTGCAGGATTTTCTTTTACAAAGCGCATAACCTTCTCCCTGTTTTTATTCATTGTCATCCCGCACTTGTTGCGGGATCTATAGCCACAAATGTTGTTAGTGGTTTTTGCTCTAGATCCCCGCCTTCGCGGGGATGACAAATCCCCTAATATTAATTCAATTTCTTCGGTGCTAACCCGTAATTATTTATCAGTTCTTCAGCTATTTGAATGGTATTAAGAGCTGCCCCTTTGCGCAAATTATCAGAAACAATCCACATTGCCAATCCATGTTTTACAGTTGGGTCGGCGCGAAGGCGCGACACGAAAACCGCATCTTCACCGGCACATTCCAGCGGCGTGCAATAGCCACCGTCACGTAGTTCGTTATAAACTACAACCCCTTCGGCATTTTCTAAAAGTTCCCGCGCTTCATCAACACTGATAGGATTCTCAAACTCGACAACCACTGCTTCAGAATGTCCGACAAACACGGGAACACGTACGCAGGTGGCGATAACATCGATGTTCTGATCGAGAATTTTCTTGGTTTCATTCACCATTTTCTGCTCTTCCTTGGTCGATCCGTTATCAATAAACGAGTCAATATGGGGAATGACGTTAAAGGCAATTGGTTTGGTAAATAGCTGGGCTTCTTTTTTATCATTTACGAATAGAGCTTTAGTCTGGTCAAAAAGTTCGTCCATAGCTGGTTTACCAGCACCACTAACTGATTGATAGGTGGAAACCACAATACGCTTGATTTTTGCGGCTTTATGTAACGGTTTTAGGGCAACCAGCATCTGCATTGTCGAGCAATTCGGGTTGGCAATGATATTGGTCTTACGGTAGTCTTTAAGTGCATCTGAATTAACCTCGGGAATAACCAGAGCAATATCAGGATCCATGCGGAAATGAGAGGTATTATCAATAACCACGCAACCAGCTTTAGCGGCAATCGGCGCGTAAATTTTGGAAACTGCGGAACCTGGTGAAAAAAGGGCTATATCAGTATCGGAAAAATTATAATCTTCCAAGGCGCGAACCTTTAAAATATCGCTTTCTCCATAGCTCACCTCTTTACCTATGGATCTCTTTGAGGCAAGTGCTACTACTTCTCTTGCAGGAAAACGACGCTCAGATAGGATCTGCAGCATAGCCCTGCCAACATTACCGGTTGCACCAACAACAGCTACTTTGTAACTCATACTTATACTCGTTATTTTATAAATTTAAGGGTTAAGGGGCGGAAAGCTACACTATTTTTTGCATATTGTCATCTGTTGTTAATTGCGGATAGCAAAAAATATGTGTATTCTATATCAAATAGCTAACAAAACTATAGAAAGTGATGCATGACACAACCTATGATAATTGAACCAACAGCTTTTGAAATCCCTGATAAAGTAATATCTGCTGAAAAGGTTTTTGGTGTAAAATGGCATGGTGAAATCCATGCTTTTTCTCATAAAGATGAGCATGTACCGGACATTGATCCCGATTATTATTTTGAACCAACCGCCACGCGGGCGATTCTTGCTGGCTTTGTTTATAACCGCCGGGTTCTGGTACAGGGTTATCATGGCACCGGAAAATCAACCCATATTGAGCAGATTGCTGCACGTTTAAATTGGCCGTGTATCCGCATTAACCTCGATAGCCATATCAGCCGCACGGATTTAATTGGTCGTGACATGATAGCGCTGAAAGATGGAAAACAAATAACTGAATTCAGGGAGGGAATGCTCCCATGGTCGCTTACCAGACCAGTGGCACTTGTTTTTGATGAATATGATGCGGGACGACCGGACGTTATGTTCGTTATCCAGCGTATTCTGGAAGCGCAGGGAAAACTCACTTTGCTGGATCAGAACCGCGTTATCACCCCACATAATTATTTCCGAGTATTTGCGACAACTAACACTATCGGGCTTGGCGATTCAACTGGGCTTTATCATGGGACGCAACCTATAAACCAGGGGCAGATGGATCGCTGGAATATCGTTGCTAACCTTGGTTATCTGCATAAAGATATTGAATATAAGATTGTAAATTCACGGGTAAAAGATTTGTCCTTAAAACAGAAGGAAAATCTAGGGCCGATAATAGCAATGGCGAATCTGACCCGCGAAGGATTCATGAATGGCGATTTATCAACAGTCATGTCGCCACGCACAGTTATCAACTGGGTAGAAAACATGGTGATTTTTGATGATGTCCATCTGGCGTTTAAACTGACGTTCTTCAATAAATGTGACGAGACCGAACGTCCGGTTATTGCTGAATATTATCAGCGTTGTTTCAATAAAAACCTGATGGAAATAGTTTGAGCCAGCAAGTTGCAGATAGCATAAAAAACTCCATAAGTGCCGCCACGCGCGCGCTTTCCGGCAAGCGTGATTTACAGATAGAGTTTACTAATGGAAATTCGGCAGCGGATGTGGTTCTGCCTGCGATGTTGGATAGCAGGTTGCCTAATTCCCTTGATTCTATCAGAGGACATGCAGACCAGGCAGCTCTTTTCATCCGTCATCATGACCCCGTAATTCACCAGCAATTTCGACCAACGCAAGCAGCCAGTGCCGAACTGTTTGACAGTCTTGAAGAAATACGTATCGAAACGCTGGGCAGCGCGGATATGGAGGGCGTTAAATATAATCTGTTCCGGCGTTTTGAGCTTGAATCCATACAGCAAGCCCTCAATCCGGATAAAATATCATTTTTAGAAAAAATCCAGTTACAGGCACGCAGGCATATACAAAATCTGGAGATCCCATCTTTTTTTTATGCTGCGCTTGCAAAGCAAGCTAACGAAATAAAAACTGTTCTACCACTGCTTGAACAAATGCGCTTTCATGTGAGCAACCAGAGTGATTTTTCCAGCCTTTCGCTTAATCTCATAGAGATGCTTACCCATTCAGCGAACAATAATGGCAAAAAACATAAATCGGAAAATGAGCATAGCAAAACATTAGAAAATGAACAAAGTCAGGAAAATTCTTCAGGGCAGACGGCTGAGCAGAACTCAAGCTATAGTGAAAATTCAGAGAGCATGTCGCAGTCGGCACAAGCTGCTTCTATGCTGGTTCAGCAGGCGGTAATGCAAAAAGGTGCAGACGCTAATGTTGATAACAGCTCGCCCTACCCTTTTAACCATAGCGCAACAGTTTTTAAAGAACCGGACTACCATGCTTACACTAAAAATTTTGATGAAATAATAACAGCGAACCAGCTTGCAACACTCACCGAGCTTGAAAGTCTACGTTCACAACTAGATCAGAAACTTACGCAATTCCAAACGGTCACTGCCCGCCTTGCCAACCGTTTGCAGCGTTTGCTGCTTGGCAAACAGGCACGTACATGGCTGTTTGATGAAGATGATGGGATGATTGATAGTCGCAAGCTCTCGCGCGTCATCACCCAGCCTGATTATGATCAGGTATATAAGCGGGAAAAAGATACTGATTTCCGCGATACTGTTGTCACGCTGCTTATTGATAATTCCGGCTCTATGCGCGGTCGCCCAATTACTATAGCGGCATTATCTGCCGATATTATCAGCCGGACATTAGACCGTTGCGGTGTAAAAGTAGAAATTCTTGGATTTACCACCAAGGAATGGAAAGGTGGGCTGGCTTATAAAAACTGGGTGAATGAAGGAAAGCCAGCGCATCCGGGAAGGCTCAATGATTTACGCCATATTATTTATAAACCGGCGGATGTAAGCTGGCGGAAATCTCGTAAGAATATCGGTCTGATGCTGAAAGACGGTTTGCTCAAAGAAAATATTGATGGCGAGGCTATATTATGGGCGTGTGACCGCTTGCTGGCACGACCGGAACAGCGACGCATATTGATGGTTATTTCCGATGGTGCGCCGGTGGATGACAGCACTCTTTCCAGCAATAATGGCGGATATCTCGATGCGCATTTGCGCGAAGTGATAGCGAAAGTGGAAAACAAGCTGCCGATTGAATTGGTAGCAATTGGAATCGGTCACGACGTAACCCGTTATTACAAACGGGCAGTTACCATTTCAGAAATTGACAAACTTGGCGAGACCATGACCGAGCAGTTGGTGAGTCTGTTTAGCAAGCGTTAAATTGTCACCCCACCTTGCGCGGGGTGACAGATAAAATTACGCCGGTTGTTTCTTCTCACGCACATTAACGTTATCAGAAATATCTTCACCGGTTTCCTGATTTACCATACGCATTGATAGGCGGATTTTTCCGCGGTTATCAATATCGAGAACCTTTACCTTAACGCTATCGCCTTCTTTTATCACGTCTTCAACCTTGGCAACGCGGTAATCAGCAAGTTCGCTGATGTGAACCAGACCGTCCTTCGCGCCAAAGAAATTGACGAAAGCACCGAAATCAACCACACGTACAACTTTACCGTTGTGAATCTGACCAACTTCCGGTTCGGCAACAATTGAATAAATCCAATCATAGGCTTTTTTTCCGGCTTCTTCATTGGTAGCTGCGATACGAACTGTACCGTCATCTTCAATGTCAACCTTAGCTCCGGTAACTTCGCAGATTTCGCGGATAACCTTGCCGCCGGAACCGATTACTTCGCGGATTTTATCCTTCGGAATGTTCATAGTGGTGATGCGTGGCGCAGTTGTACCAACTGATTCACGCGGTGCAGACAGAGCCTTAGACATCTCGCCGAGGATATGTTTACGACCAGCGTGTGCTTGAGTCAGCGCAACTTTCATAATTTCTTCAGTGATACCGTCGATTTTAATGTCCATCTGGAGGGCTGTGATACCTTGATCTGTTCCAGCTACCTTGAAATCCATGTCACCAAGATGATCTTCATCACCAAGAATATCAGACAGAACTATGAAGCCAGATTTTTCTTTAATAAGACCCATCGCAATACCAGCAACCGGGCGTTTCAGCGGAACACCGGCATCCATAAGTGCCAGCGAGCTGCCACAAACAGTTGCCATTGAAGATGAACCGTTAGATTCGGTTATTTCGGATACGCAACGAAGTGTGTATGGAAATTCTTCTTTAGTAGGCAGCATTGGGCGAACAGCGCGCCAAGCCAGTTTGCCATGTCCAATTTCGCGTCGGCCCGGGCTGCCCATACGTCCAACTTCGCCAGTTGAATATGGCGGGAAGTTGTAATGCAGCATAAAGTTTTCGCGGTATTCGCCTTCAAGCGCGTCAATAATCTGTTCATCCTGACTAGTGCCAAGAGTTGCGACAACAACAGCCTGTGTTTCACCACGGGTAAATAATGCTGAACCGTGTGTCATTGGCAGGACACCAACTTCGCCGATAATCTGGCGAATGTCGGCTGCACCACGACCATCAATACGAACTTTGTTTTGAACATAATCAGTGCGGACAATATCCTGCTCCAGCTTTTTAAGCTGGTTGCCAAGGGTTTTATCATCATAACCATTTTCACCGGAATCTTTGCCCAGTTTTGCTTTTACACCGGCTTTAATTTCATCAAGACGGTTTGAACGATCCTGTTTACCAGTCATCTTGTAAGCAGCGCGTAAATCAGCTTCTGCCAAGGCGCGAACCTGCGCAGTAAGGGCTTCATTAGAAGGTTTCTGGAAATCCCATGGGTCTTTTGCTGCGTTTTCAGCAAGAGATATAATCAGATTTATAACTGCCTGCATTTCCTTATGACCATAAGAAACCGCACCCAGCATCACTTCTTCAGAAAGTTCCTGAGCTTCCGATTCTACCATGAGAACAGAACGAGCAGTTCCGGCTACGACTAAATCAAGCTGGCTATCAAGCAATTCTGCGCGGGTTGGGTTAAGCAGATATTCACCATTAACATATGCAACACGGCAACCACCAACCGGACCCATGAATGGTACACCGGAAAGAGTAAGAGCCGCAGATGCGCCAACGAGTGCCACGATGTCAGGATCGTTCTGTAAATCATGTGATAACAGAGTGCAGACAACCTGTGTTTCATTATAGAAACCATCTGGGAAAAGCGGGCGGATAGGACGGTCAATAAGACGGGAAGTAAGAACTTCCTTCTCGGTTGGGCGACCTTCACGTTTAAAGAAACCACCCGGTATTTTACCGGCGGCGAAGGCTTTTTCCTGATAGTTAACAGTAAGAGGGAAAAAATCAACATCGGCTTTAGGTTTTTTAGCTGAAACCACGGTGCAAAGCACTACTGTATTTCCATAAGTCACCAGCACTGCGCCATCAGCCTGACGAGCAATTTTACCGGTTTCTAAAGTTAGTGTTCTGCCACCCCATTCAATTGATTTTTTAGTTACGTTAAACATGTCTTATATCTCTCTTTCCTGTTTAGTTGCTAGCGACTAGCGGCTAGCGACTAGGATTGATAAGAAAAAACTTACTAATCGCTAACCGCTGACCGCTGACCGCTATTTACGAATTCCTAATTTCTTAATCAGCGTATCATAACGTGAAAAATCACATTTCTTTAAATAATCAAGCAAACGGCGACGGCGACCAACCAATATCAATAATCCGCGACGGGAATGATGGTCGTTCTTATGCTCGGCAAAATGCTGTGTCAGGTGATTGATACGCGCTGTAAGCAAAGCAACCTGAACTTCTGGTGAACCAGTGTCATCTTTCTTGGTTGCAAACTTTTTTATTGTATCCTGTTTTTCATTAATTACTTCTTTATTTACTGCTTTATTCGACATCGTAGCTTTCCTTTCAGTTGTCAGTTGCCAGTTGTCAGTTGCCAGAAGCAGTTCCTACTGACCGCTGACCACTGATTGCTGATAACTCATATATTAAACACACGCACCGGTTTCATCACTCCTTCGTTCCGCTTACAAATTGCTACAGGTTTTCCGTTATATCGTGCCAGCATAAAAATACTTTCACCATTCCCTTCAGTATTATAGGGAAGATCAACGGTCTGTCCGTGACGTAAGCGAACCGCTAAAGTAGAATTAATATCCCACGCCAAGATGTCGTCCAGCGCGGATTCCACAGGTTGCAAAAAATCAACCATGCCCTTATGCACCATATCGGATAAGTTTTCCAGCGAAATCGCATTATTTTCATTAAATTTTCCCACCTGCACGCGGCGAAGGCTGGAAACATAGCCGTAACAGCCTAAAACCCTGCCCATATCCCGTGCCAGTGAGCGGATGTAAGTGCCTTTTCCGCAGTGGCAGAGGAAATCAGTTGTCAGTTGTCGGTTGTCAGTTGTCAGATTATATATTTCCAACGATTTTACAATAACTTCTCGTGGCTTTATATTTACTTCCTGCCCGCTCCTAGCCAGATCATATGCTCGTTTGCCGGCAAGCTTTATAGCGGAATAATTTGGTGGAATCTGCGATATATTACCAGTAAATTTCTGTAATATATTGTTAATATCATTTATTTCAGGGCGATTGCCGGATTCAACCACCACCTCCCCTGCACTATCGTCAGTTGTCCTCTCCTGCCCCCATGTCACCGTAAAAGCATATGATTTAGCTGCATCCATCATATAAGAAACAGTTTTGGTGGCTTCACCAACAGCCAGCGGCAATATGCCAGATGCCAGTGGATCAAGGGTTCCGGCGTGTCCTATGGCAATTTTTTTTCCTGCGCGGTATTCTGGCGGTAATTTATAAAGCAGGTGCTTTACTTTTGCTACCGCCTGGGCAGAACTGATGCCAAGCGGTTTATCGAGGTTTATCCAGCCATTCAAGGTTGCCAATGCCTTAATTATCTTTTTGCACTTGGGGCAACTTCACCTTGAAAAGTTGGCGTAAATTGTCTAGGAATATCAAGATTATTACTAGATGCAGGTTCATCCTTCTTACCTAACCTTTCAATAAATTCTATAATAGCATCAGGATTAAAGCTCCATTGTTTATCAGCTCGAGCTGCTCTCTTTGAAAACGCCTCGTTAAATTCAGCTGTCATCTCCTTTTCACTTTTCTTTCTTGAAGTATCGAGTGCAGCTAAAGTCACTTTGCCGTCTCTGAAATTATCCTTTATGATACCCTCAGCTTCTTTAGCGGTTAGTTTACCTTCTGGGTTTGTTAGATCAGCCCACGCTTCCAGCCCTTGCCTTACATATCTTTTTGATAAGGCATCTTCAAATATAGGTGTCATTTCTTCTTCAATCTTCTTTGCTGAAGTATCGTGCGCCTTGGCATCTTTAAAGTTACTCTGTATCAATAATCTGGCAACATTAGCATCTAATTCTCCTTTTGGATCTTTTAGATCATCCAATACACTTAGTCCCTGCCTTACATATCTTTTTGACAGAAGTTCTTTTAGTTCTGCTTGCTCTTTCTCTGTATTAATACCTCCCTTAAAGCTCAATGCCGTTATATATTTATCGCTTTCTTCAAAATTATAATTTATCAAGCGTTCAGCAGCTTTCGCGGTTAGTTTGCCTTCCGGATTTTTTAAATCAGCTAAAGCCTCAATTCCTTGTCTTTCATATCTCTGTGATAAAGCACTCATAACTTCATGATTCATCTGCACTTCACCCTTTTTTACGGAACTATCCATCGCAGATAAACTTGCTTCACCAGCCAGCAGATTATTAACTATTGTATTTTTAGCCACATCTGCTTCCAGCTCACCTTTTGGATTTTGCAGGTCTTTCCAAGCCTCTACAGCTTTCTCAATAACATTTGCCATAAACAATTCTTCAATTATTAGTTAATTATATATAATTATGGCATTAGAACACAAATTAACCATTATACCAGTTAAAGTTTTGTTACAATTAGTGTTTTTCAATATCCCGTATTACATCCGGTTGTTTTAACAGGTTATTTATGCGCTCAGCCTCCTCATAGGAATCATCCAGCGCGAAAAATATTTTAGGTACATGGCGCAATTTAACCCGTTTTGAAACGAGATGGCGTATTTCCGGTGATGATTTCTTTAAGGCTTCCAGCAAACCATCTTTGTTTTTACCGGCAAGTGGCATGACGAATGCTGTCGCATTTTTTAAATCGGGGCTTACGCGCACTTCGGAAACAGTGATTGATGCACCAAAAAGTTCCATAGAATGGACTTCACCGCGCATAAATATATCCGCAAGGGCATGACGAATTTCCTCGCCTACTCGCAGATTGCGTTGTCCGCCGCCATTCTTTTTATCTGAGAATAAATCATGCATATTCGGGACTCGTGTTTAGAGATTCGGGATTCGGGATTTTTATGCCTAAACACGAATCCCTAATCCCGAACCACGATATTATACTGTTCTAGCTGTTTCTTCAATCTCGAAGGCTTCAATCTGGTCACCAACGCGGATATCTTCGTAATTTTCAAAAGCCATACCACATTCCAGACCGCTTTTAACCTCTTTCACTTCGTCTTTGAAACGTTTCAGAGTTTTAAGCGTACCCTCGTGAATAACCACGTTATCGCGCAACAAGCGCACCTTCGCGCCGCGTTTGATTATGCCGTCAGTAACCATACATCCGGCAATCTTACCGGCTTTGCTGATATTGAACACTTCGCGGATCTGGGCGTAGCCAAGGAAATTTTCACGAAGGCTAGGCGACAACATTCCGGAAAGTGCAGCCTTAACATCATCAACCACGTTATAAATAATCGAATAATAACGGATATTGGTTTTTTCTTTGGCAGCCAGTTCCTTGGCTTTTGGAGCCGCGCGAACGTTAAAGGCAATAATCATAGCACCGGTCGCTTTGGCAAGCGTAACGTCAGATTCAGTGATTCCACCAACTCCGCTATGCAGAACTCGAACCATTACTTCATCACCGGAATATTTTGCAATTGAGCCGGAGATGGCTTCAACAGAACCCTGTACGTCAGCTTTAATAATAACAGGCAATTCTTTAGCATTAGTGCCTGCTGCTTCGCCAAATAAATTCTCTATAGAGCGCGTAGAAAGGACAACATTTTTCTCACGTATGCGTCGTTCACGATATTCAGCAATATCACGCGCCGTTTTTTCATTTTCAACCACTGAGAAAACGTCACCTGCTTCCGGAGCAAGGCTTAAACCCAGAATAACCACCGGCATTCCCGGAATAGCTTCTTTTATAGTGTTTCCTTTGTCATCAACCAGTGTGCGCACACGACCATAAGCCGCACCGGCAACTACAATATCGCCAACTTTTAAAGTGCCTTTTTGGATTAGTATGGTTGCAACTACACCCTTGCCCTGATCCAGCTTGGCTTCAACAACAACACCAACAGCAGCGCGGTTTGGATTTGCCTTTAGCTCAAGTATTTCAGCTTGCAATAGCAACGTTTCTACCAATTTATCAAGGTTTTGTCCGGTTTTTGCTGAAACTTCAACAACCATTATATCACCACCAAATTCTTCAGGAACAAGTTCATATTGCATTAGTTCCTGTTTCACCCGGCTGGAATCAGCACCCGGCTTGTCAATTTTGTTAACCGCAACCACAATCGGCACGCCAGCAGCTTTAGCGTGGCTAATAGCTTCTTTGGTTTGTTCCATGATGCCGTCATCAGCTGCAACCACCAGAACCACGATATCAGTTATTTTAGCACCGCGCGCACGCATTGCTGTGAAGGCTTCGTGACCCGGAGTATCGAGAAAAGTGACTTTCTGACCACCTTCAACTTCAACCTGATACGCGCCAATATGCTGGGTAATTCCACCAGCTTCTTTTGCAGCAACGTCAGTTTTGCGTAACGCATCAAGGAGTGAAGTTTTTCCGTGATCCACATGCCCCATTATGGTGACTATCGGCGGACGCGGTAGCAAAATAGCACTATCTTCCTGCTCATCATCTTTCAGGATATTTTCAACGTCACCTTCGGTTACACGTTTAAATTTATGACCGAATTCACCCACCACAAGCTCGGCAGTATCAGCATCTATTGATTGCGATGCCGTAACCATGATGCCAAGTTTCATCAGGACTTTTATTACATCAACAGTGCGTTCCGCCATACGGTTAGCCAGTTCTGCCACGTCGATTGCTTCTGGGATAATAACGTCACGAATAACTTTTTCGCTTTCAACCGTTCCACCCATTGCTTTTTTAATAGCCTTCTCACGGGCGCGGCGAATCGACGCCATTGAGCGCATGCGCTGATCTTCAATGCTGGACAAAGCCTGATTAATAGTAATTTTACCGGAAGAACGCCTGTCCTCCAGACCACGCAATTTCAATTTGCCGGCTTTTTCTTTTTGCTCGACTTCTTCAACAATCGGTGCGTGGTGAGAAGATTTGTTATTGGCTTTAGCAGGAGCTACTGTCTGTTGTTGCGTCTTTGCCTCAACAACTGCTGGCTCAGATTTTCTTGGGGTTACGATTCCCGATGGCGAAGCAACGCTTTCTACAATCCTTGTCTCTTCACGCTCCGGTTTGCTATCTTCACCTCTTAGTGCGCGTTGATGTTTTTCTTCAGCGCGACGTTGCTCAGCAAGTGCTGCTTCAACTTTCATTTGTTCTTCAGCTAATTTCAGGGCATTCAAACGAACCTGACGTTCTTCCTGCGTCAGATGACGCATTGATTCATCGTCGGCAGAAGAGGAAAAGGGAGAATTCGTAAAACCGGTAGAACCATGCTTAACCTCAACCATGCCGCCACCAGATACGCCTTGTGCGAAAGTACGGGTTTTACGCACCTCAACCGTAACCGATTTGGAACGACCATGAGTGAAATTCTGTTTTACTTTGCCGCTTTCAACAGTTTTGGTCAGTTGCAAACGCCCAGGGTTTGCTACTTTTAAGGTATCTTTTTTAGCGGTGTCGTTGGTGTCATTCATGGTTTTATTTTGCTTATTTTGCCTTGTTTCTTAAACTTATATAACTTTTACATCCTTGAGTCGAGCTAGTCTTTATCCCATGATTCGCGGGCTGCCATAATCAGGTTGCCAGCTTCTTCAGAATTCAACGAGCCTGATGGTAAAACATCCAGAAGTTCAGGAGTTGAAAGGTCTGCCAAATCATCAAGGGTAAGAACTTTGTTTTTACCAAAATTTTCCAGCCATTCTGGTTTTAGCAGCGGATGTGTATTTACGAAATCAAGCAGAGATGCCTCTATGCCCATTTCTTTTAATTTCACTTCACGGTTATGTTGTTGGGTTTCCAACCAGTTATGGGCGCGGTTATGCAGTTCTTCTGCTACATTATCGTCAAATCCTTCGATGGAAGCAAGATCGCCAACTGGTATGAATGCCACTTCTTCAATTGAAGTGAAACCTTCAGTAACCAATAGATGAGCAATGACTTCCTCAACGTCGAGAGCTTCAACGAAAAGCTGCGACAGATTGTTGAATTCTTCTGCGCGGCGTTCAGATTCAACAGCTTCGGTAAGAATATCAATGCTCCAGCCAACCAATTGTGACGCAAGCCTTACATTCTGCCCGCGTCTGCCAATCGCCAGTGACAATTGATCATCCGGAACGACAACTTCGATACGCGATTTATTTTCATCGATAACCACCTTGCTTACTTCCGCAGATGAAAGCGCATTTACCACAAAAGTTGCCGGATCTGGTGACCATTCGATAATATCGATTTTTTCACCTTGTAATTCACCAACCACCGCCTGTACGCGTGAACCACGAACACCAACGCATGACAGCACCGGATTAACGCTGGCATCGCGGGAAATAACCGCAATTTTAGCGCGTGAACCCGGATCGCGGGCAACCGCTTTAATGGAAATTATGCCATCATAAATTTCTGGAACTTCCTGAGCAAACAAGCTGGCAAGAAAATCAGGATGAGTACGGGAAAGGAAAATTTGCGGCCCGGTTTTCTCACGGCGTACATCGGCGATAAAAGCGCGGATGCGGTCGCCGGTGCGGAATAATTCGCGCGGGATTAAATCGTCACGGCGGATAACAGCTTCAGTTCTTCCGAAATCGACTACGACATTGCCATATTCAACGCGTTTAACAACGCCACTAATAATTTCACCAATTTTATCTTTAAATTCGTTAAATTGTTTATCGCGCTCAGCATCACGAACTTTCTGCAACACTACCTGTTTAGCGGTCTGTGCTGCTACGCGACCAAAATCAATCGGTGGCAGAATGTCTTTTATTTCATCCCCTACAACCAGTTCTTTATTAATTTTTTTAGCCTGCACCAAAGTAAGTTCTATGGTTTCATTCTCTACTGTTTCAACCACAGTCCGCACGCGGTATAGCTTTATTTCGCCAGTTTTTTTGTCAATTTCTGCGCGGATATTATGCTCATGCCCATATTTACGGCGACCGGCAACCTGCACCGCTTGCTCCATCGCATCAATTACCGCTTCTTTCGGCAAACCTTTTTCGCGGGCGACAGCATCGGCAATCTGTAGCAATTCGCTGCTTCCATAAACTGGCTGGGTGGCACTCATATATTATCCTTTCGTCTTTTTGTTCTTTAAATCTTTTGCAACTAATTCATCAGTCATCGCCAATTTGGCGGTTTTAATATGGGTAAAAGGTAATTCAACCTCAGCCCCATCCACAACCAGCGTGATCTTATCTCCAATAATTCCTTTAACAATTCCCCGAAAACGCTTGCGACCATTAATCGGTATAATCGTTTCCGCCTTCACTTCATTTCCTGCAAAACGGGTGTAATCCTCACGTTTTGTAAGTGGTCTGTCCAATCCTGGCGAACAAACCTCAAGGTTATACGCGCCACTTATCGGTTCTTCAACATCCAGCAGCGCGGAAACCGTGTTGGTGATTTCCGTGCAGTCATCAAACCCCATCATAACGCCGTCTTTGCGTTCCGCCATGACCGTCAGTGTTTTACGGCGCGAGCCATCAGCCAGTTTAACCAACACTAAATCATAGCCAAGTGCGGCAACCGAAGGCTCAATAATCTGCACAATGCGTGATAAAACATCCACAAAACACCCATAAGCTCAGCAGTAAAAAAACAAAAAAGGCGGGCAACCTGCCCACCTTCCAATTTTGCTAGAATACACTATTTTATTATGATTTCAAGGGTTTTGTTTAACTATCTGATATAAAAACCATTCTATGGTAAGTGCGCCAGATTAATTGCTTATGGCCTTAAGCTTACTTCGCCTCTGAATCTAAAATCTTCTGTGTCCAAAACTTCCTTTGCTTTTCCAACCAATTCCTTCATATTTTCTTCCATTTTAGTATATATTTCTCTAGCCAGTCCATTTAAGGCTGTTCGAGAAGTATGGCTATTCGGGTCTCTATCGGCAAACTGAACGCCATTGAGATTCTTAATTGTATATGACAGGCTCTCAATTAAAGATTCAGGATTTATTTTTTTTGACCAGTGTTGCCCCTTTTCAGCATTGTTAATCATGTTTTTCGCAACAAAAGACGTCGCTTTGTATATAGCATCTGTGTTAGCATTATCTCTTTCATTGCTTTCACCTCGGATTGGCAGCATTACATGAGGAAATTTGTTTACGTTAGCCTCTTCTCCGGGCAAAGGACTTGGCATCATTTTGTTAATTAAGTGTAATCCTCCATCGGTTTCAATGCGTCTTTCTAATTTGTCATAATCCAAGCTTAATATAGATGCATAAGGAAAAGGGTTCCTTTTTTTGTGTTCTTTTCCAACGAAACCACCACCTTCCGCACCTATCATAATAACCCCTTATTAAATATTTAACTTGAATCACTATAGGTGATTTCTATCTATTTATGATAGTTAAAGTTTTATGACAATTTAAAAATTGGTGTCACGACATATGGTAAGACTTTGATTTGTAATAATTGTCATTGCGAGGAGGCGCAGCCGACGCGGCAATCCATTTTCAAAAAATAAGTTGGATTGCTTCGCTACGCTCGCAATGACAAATTACTATTTCCTGAGCAACCCCAATACCTTCTCGGCAGCCAGTGGGATATTGGTTCCGGGGCCGAAAATGGCGGCAACCCCTGCTTTTTCCAGCATTTCATAATCCTGTGCTGGGATAACCCCACCGCAAACCACTAAAATATTGCCTCTACCCGCTTTTTTAAGGGCAGAAATCAATTGCGGAACAAGGGTTTTATGTCCGGCGGCATGGCTGGAAACCCCGACAATATGTACGTCGTTTTCCACTGCTTGCCGTGCAACTTCCTCCGGTGTGGCGAAGAGTGAGCCGACATCCACGTCAAAACCCATATCGGCAAAGGCAGTGGCAATTACTTTCGCCCCGCGGTCATGCCCATCCTGCCCCATTTTGGCAACAAGGATACGTGGTCTGCGCCCCTCGCCTTTGGCGAACTCTGCAACTTTATTGCGGATTGGTTTTAAACTGTCATCTGCGTCATACACTGCGCCATATACTCCTGAAATGGTTTTGATGCTGGCATTATATCTGCCATAAATTTTTTCCAGAGCGTCTGAAATTTCTCCCACTGTAGCACGCGCTTTCGCTGCCTCAACTGCTAATTCCAGCAAATTACCGGTTTTATTTTTTGCGGCTTCAGTGAGTGCATTTAATGTATTTTCACAAGCTGCGGAATCACGGCTGGAACGGATTTTATTAAGCCTTGTAATCTGCGCTTCCCGCACCTTGGCGTTATCAACATCAAGAATATCAATCGGATCTTCCTCTTTAAGCTGATATTTATTTACACCAACTATCACGTCTTCGCCACGGTCAATCCGCGCCTGTTTGCGGGCTGCCGATTCTTCAATTTTCTGTTTAGGAATTCCAGCTTCAATAGCTTTGGTCATCCCGCCATATTGATTGGCTTCAGCAATTAAATCTTCCGCGTGCTTAACCAGGCTGGCGGTTAGTGATTCAATATAATAACTGCCACCCAGCGGATCCACTACATTGGTAATGCCGGATTCATGCTGCAAAATAAGCTGGGTGTTGCGGGCGATGCGGGCGGAAAAGTCGGTAGGCAGCGCGATTGCTTCGTCGAGCGCGTTGGTATGCAGGGATTGTGTGCCACCAAGCACCGCTGCCATTGCCTCAACCGTGGTACGCACTATGTTATTATACGGATCTTTTTCAGTAAGAGAAACCCCTGAAGTTTGACAGTGGGTTCGCAGTGCTGATGACATCGGCTTTTTGGGATTGTATTTTGCCATAGTCTTTGCCCAGAGCAGCCTTGCTGCGCGGAGCTTTGCTATTTCCATAAAGAAATTCATGCCGATTGCAAAGAAAAAAGAAAGACGCGGAGCGAATTCATCCACATCCAGACCTTTGCTGAGTGCTGCTTTCACATATTCCTCACCATCTGCGATGGTGTATGCTAACTCCTGCACTGCTGTTGCTCCCGCTTCCTGCATATGGTAACCGGAAATGGAAATGGAATTAAATTTAGGCATTTTTTTTGCAGTATATTCAATAATATCTGCCACAATGCGCATTGATGGTTCTGGCGGATAAATATAAGTGTTACGCACCATGAATTCTTTTAAAATATCATTCTGGATTGTTCCTTGCAGTTCCTCCAGCTTAACCCCCTGCTCCAGACCTGCGACAATATAACTGGCAAGAATCGGCAGAACCGCACCGTTCATAGTCATCGAAACGCTCATTTCCGCCAGCGGTATTCCGTCAAACAGGATTTTCATGTCTTCAACAGAGTCAATAGCAACTCCGGCTTTGCCGACATCGCCAACTACTCGTGGATGATCGGAATCATAACCACGGTGGGTGGCAAGGTCGAAGGCCACGGATAAACCTTTCTGCCCGCCCGCCAAGTTTCGTTTATAAAAAGCGTTGGATTCTTCAGCGGTGGAAAAACCGGCATATTGCCGCACAGTCCATGGCCGCACCGCATACATAGTTGCTCTTGGCCCGCGCACAAATGGCGCAAAGCCAGCCATCGTGTCGGTATATTCAAGGTGTTCCAGATCGGCAGCGGTATAAACAGGTTTTACAGTAAAACCCTCAGCAGTTTCCCAATTCAGTTTTTCCAGAGGAATAGCATTTCCAGCCTTATCAACGCCTAAATCTTTCCCAGCTAATTTTTGCCAATCAGAAACTGTTTTTTTAGGAAAGTTTGTCATGGTAATCTTCTCCCTTTTTATACACTTGCTGGCTTGGTTCCTGGTTGTGAAAATTTGATTTGCTCACGGCGGAAAATATCTAAAATACTAAGCATTACCTCGCTTTGCGGAGTATTTCTGCCCTCATGCACGTCGCCAATCCAGAAAGCGAGAAGAAATACCATGCCTGAGTCATTAAATTCTCGCAACCAGCACACAGGTTCTGGATTTTTTATGCAGCGAGGATGTGATTTAGCCATATCCAACATATGTTTTATAGCAGCTTTGGCGTTTGTTTCGTAATCCAATGTAACTTTTATTTCGACGCGTGCTTGTTCGTTGCTATGTGTCCAGTTGGTAACGCGCGTTGAAGTTAATTCTTCATTTGGTATCAATAATTCTCTTCCGTCAGCTGTTTCAATAATGGCATATCTGACATTCATTTCCCTTACATGCCCTGAATTACCGGCAACCTCTATGAGATCCCCTATCATTATGGATTTTTCAAGCAAAAGAGTGATACCGCTTAAAAAATTAGCTGTAATTTTCTGCAAACCAAGACCTATACCGACACCGATAGCACCGCCGAATACAGCAAAAGCTGTGAGATCAACACCGAACACCGAAAGCGCGATCATTAATGCTACAAAATAGATAAATACCCTGAAGAATTTTACAAACAATTCACGGGCGTTATAGCTAAGGGCAGAAGAGCGTCTCAGGTAGCTTTCAAGAGTACTGGAAAGTAAGCCTGCAATCCACAGAACTACTACCAGAATGATAAAGCCATTAACCAAGTTAAGCATGGAGAGCTTAAAGCTGCCAATATGTAATAATGATTTACTCAAATAATCGGTTGTACCCTCCATGAAACCGCTAACATCCAGAAAGGCAATTACCATTATTACAAAAGCTATAAAACTAGCCACCAAGCGCGATTTAATTATTAACAATATCAGCTTTGCGACTATATAATAAATACACATTTGTATTGCCGCATCGGTAATAAGGCTATTTTTGCTATATTCGATAGCAATAGGTTTTACCATATTCAAAAATAAATATGCCAAAGCTGACGATAAAAGAGCCAGAGGTTTGGTGATAAATTCTTTGTCTAGTTTTTTAAAAGTATTATTTTCCAGGTAGGGATTGACGCGGAAACGAACTGCGTATGAAACCAAAACGGCAAGAGCTATTGCTATTCCCACCAGCATAAGTTCTAGATAAAAATCACCATCAAATAATGCTGTCCACAACTTCTCCCGTGTTTCAGAAATTTTTTCTACTATAGGAGCAGAAGGATCAGAGGCAACATTGGCAGTATTCTTTGTCATGATAAAAATTATCCAGCGGATTCTGCAAGTTTAATTGATGTGTTTACCTATAACAAATAATTATCTATAAATATAACAAATAATTACTCGCGCGTAAGAGCCTGTTCATAATCTCGCTAGGCTGTGACAACACCAGCATAGTAGAGATTATGAACAGGCTCTTACAGATATGCCAATAAACAAATATATTTAATAAGTTATTAACGCTGAATATGTATAATGAAAAAATGATCAGAAAAAATAAAAAATACATTTCTCCATGTTCTCGTGCAAACCGTGCGTTCACCCTTATTGAACTTTCCATTGTTCTGGTAATTTTGGGGTTGATGATTGGCGGGATTATGGCTGTAATAAATCAGGAAGCGCGCCTTTCTAAAGAAACTGATTTAAAAACCAAAATGGATGCGATCGAAAAGGCACTTGGTGCGTTTGTAAAAAGGAATGGCCGTTTGCCGTGTCCGGCTGATGGAGAATATGCGGTAACTGTTGCTAATTTTGGGAAAGAAGGTGGGACGGCGGGAGGTGGGAGTTGTGGAAATGGTGCAACTTATGACGGCAGTGGCATTCGCACGGCTGATACTACACCGCCAACGGCTAATTTTAAACTTGGCAATACTGCCGGTGGAGTTGTTCCTGTGCGTGCGTTAGGCTTGCCTGATGAATACGCTCTTGATCCATGGGGCGGGCGTTTTACTTATGCGGTTGATGTCCGCATGACTGCCACATCTGCGTTTGAAACCTATTCGCCAGTTGATGCCACTGGTAGCTTCACCATTAATGATGGTTCGGGAAATGCACGGGTTACCAATGGCATAGCGATCTTTCTAAGTCATGGTCAAAATGGGCATGGAGCTTACCAGCTTAGCGGAACTCGCAAAAATGCAGGGTCAACTAACGCTAATGAGCAAACTAATTGTCATTGCACCAACGCGGCTGTTGCATCCGCATGGGCAAATACCTTCGTAATGGGAGGAAACACCGTAACTACCAGCAGTGATTTACGAACCAGTTTTGATGATAATCTGCGTTATTACACGCGGGGAATGCTGTTAACCAATAGCGATACTGCAACAGAATCCAAGTAAAATCAGTATGTTATCTTAATCTTCGCCTCTCCCCTTGCGGGAGAGGCAGGCTTTCTCTATTTCACGTAAGTGAATAGCAAGAAAGCCGGTGAGGGGTAAAATATTGGTAATACTACCCCTCACCAAGTTTTTGTAACCCACGTATAAGTATGCGCGGTAACAAAAACTGTCCTCTCCCGCAAGGGGAGAGGAATAAAATCAAAGGCTTAGCTTCAGTCATGTTAGAATTTTTTGTTTTCACAAAATTGTCATAGAATTATAATATTTTTGTTATCTGCCTTTATGATAAAGTAAAGTCATGGAAATATTATCAGCAAGAAGAGCACAATACGTAACCTTATTACACGAAATAGCCAATAAAAAAGGGCTAAAGGGTGATGGCATTACTGTTTTAGAAAACATAATGCACGTTGAAAGCCATTTTAATCTAATTGCCAAGAACGGTCGTAGTAGTGCAAAAGGGCTATTTCAGGTTATCAATGGGACTTGGGACGATTATGTTAAACTACATCCAAACGAGCTAAAAAGTGATGGTAGGGATGATCCAACGCAGCAGATAATATTTGCGATTTATTACACGCAAGATAATATCGCGGCAATGAATAAGGCCTTCCCCAGTAGACAATTAAGTAAAGGGGATATTTATCTTGCCCATTTTTTGGGACCAGGTGGGAAGAATGGTGGAAGAGGTGCAATAGATGTAATAAGGGAAGCTGAAAATCATCCTAATACGCCTATTAAAGAATTTCTTCCCCAAAAAGTACTTGATTCTAATTCGGAAGTATTTTTTAAGATGGATGGTAATAGAGGTTTGGAATTTAAAGAATTTACAGTTGGTGATTTAGCAAACTGGGCTAATGCCAAAATGGGAGAGAAGCCAAAATATGCAACTAATTCCGAACCACATTACAGAAGAAATAAAATAGGTATTCCTGAAGTATTAGGCGATATGACAATGGTAGCTATAGGTGCTGTTGTTTTTGTAGCCGGTTATCTTATAAGTGAAGTAGTTGGTATGTTTTCAGACGACGATGCCAAATCTCCGCCTCCAACTCCTAGAAGACCTCCATCAAGAAGCCGAGCTTAAACCTTAGGATGGCGCACCGGCGCATGTGAGTGAATAGCGGATTCATGTGCTGAATGCAGTTTATTCCCTGCCATATTACGCAGCCCCACATAAAACACCGGTGTAAGGTACAAACCAAAGAAAGTTACTCCAAGCATCCCGGAGAATACGGCAATCCCCATAGCATAGCGCATTTCTGCCCCTGCCCCACTGGCAAGAACTAATGGTACAACGCCCATGATAAAAGCGAATGAAGTCATAAGAATAGGGCGTAACCGCATTTTTGTTGCCTCTACTGCCGCTTCAAATGGTGTGCTGCCGTTAAGTTCCAATTCTCGGGCGAACTCAACTATCAAAATAGCATTCTTACAGGCAAGCCCGACTAGAACCATAAGCCCTATCTGGGTAAAGATGTTATTATCTCCACCCACCAACCAGACTCCAGCAATAGCACACAGCATACACATCGGAACAATGAGAATAACTGCCAGCGGTAAAATCAGGCTTTCATATTGTGCCGCGAGAACCAAAAACACAAGCAAAACGCATAATGGAAAAACAAACATCGCAGTATTTCCGGCCAGAATCTGTTGATAGCTTAATTCTGTCCATTCATAGGTCATGCCTTTGGGGATGGTTTTACGAATAATTTGCTCGATTGCTTCCTGTGCCTGCCCAGTTGAAACGCCATGAGCAGGTCCGCTATTAATATCAGCGGTACGGTAGGAATTATAACGCATTGCCCGTTCTGGTCCATAGCTTTGCTTTACTGAAAGCACGCTGCCTAATGGTACCATATCGCCTGCCAGGTTACGAACTTTGAGTTTGGTAATATCTTCAGGGCGGGAACGAAACGGAGAATCTGCCTGCGCGATTACCTGATAAATGCGACCGAATTTGTTAAAATCATTGATATAAAGCGAACCCAGATAAATCTGCATGGTGTTAAAAATATCTGTAATAGATAACCCAAGCTGCTTTGCTTTAGTTCTATCTAAATCTACCAGAAGCTGCGGAACGTTTATTTGAAACCCACTGTAAGTTTGGTGTGGATCAAGCTGTGGAGTTTGGTAAGCCTGCCCTAAAATAGCATCTTTAATTCCAGAAAGGGCTTCATCACCCATGTCACTGCGATCCTGCAATTGCAGTTTGAATCCACCGGATGTTCCAAGACCGATAATCGGTGGTGGTGGCAGCACCATAACAAATGCATCTTTAATTTCGCCGAACTGCATATTGACAGCTTGGGCTATTCCATCTGCGGAAAGTTCCGGTGATTTACGCTCATTGAAAGATTTAAGCGGTAAAAATACAATCCCAGCACTGGAACTGGCGGTAAAACCATTAATTGATAATCCCGGAAAAGCTACAGCATGCTCTACACCGGCATTTTTCATAGATATTTCCGACATACGCCGGATAACCTTTTCGGCTCTATCTAACGAAGAGCCATCAGGCAATTGGGCAAAGCCTATTAAATATTGTTTGTCCTGTGCTGGAATATAGCCGGTTGGAACATGATAGAAGCCAAAGGTGGTTAGTCCAATCAACATAAGGTAAATTATAAAAGCTCTTTTTTTATGTCCCAGAACTTTTACAACGCGCTTGGAATAATTTTCTGAACTGGTTTTAAATATGCGGTTGAATCCGGCAAAGAACCAACCAAACTTATTTTCCATGAATCTTGTTAAGGCATCTGGTGGCTCATTATGACCTTTGAGTAGGATAGCTGCCATAGCTGGCGAAAGTGTTAGGGAATTAAACGCTGAAATAACCGTTGAAATGGCGATGGTAAGCGCGAACTGACGGTAAAATTCACCGGTTAAACCGCTGATAAAAGCTATCGGCACAAACACCGCGATAAGTGAAAGGGCGATGGCAATAATCGGACCACTAACTTCACGCATCGCCTGATATGTAGCATCCTTCGGTGATAAGCCAGCTTCAATATTACGCTCAACATTTTCTACTACTACTATCGCGTCATCAACTACAATCCCAATGGCAAGAACCAAACCAAATAGCGTGAGAGCATTAACGGAAAATCCCATTAATAGCAAAAATGCGAAAGTTCCAACTATGGATACAGGTACGGCGAGAAGAGGAATGATTGAAGCCCGCCAAGTCTGTAAAAATAAAATAACCACAAGAACCACAAGGGCTACGGCTTCCAGCAATGTACTAATCACTGCTTTAATTGAGTCGCGAACAAAAGATGTGGGGTCGTACACAATCGTATAATCAACATCTTCAGGAAAATCTTTTTTAAGCTCTTCCATCGTTGCACGTACGTTAGTGGAAATATCCAGCGCATTTGATCCTGGGGCTTGAAAAACCGCAAGTGCCACAGCCGGTTTGTTATCCAGCAAAGAACGCAGGGCATATTGCGCTGAACCTAGTTCAATTCTTGCCACATCACGCAGGCGGGTTATGGAGCCATTCTTATCTGTTTTAATTATAATATTGCCAAATTCCTGCTCATTCTGTAGGCGGCCTTGTGTGTTGATATTAAGTTGCAAATCAACTCCAGGTTGCGATGGTGATGCGCCTATAACACCTGCAGCTACTTGTAGATTTTGTTCGCGGATTGCATCAACCACATCCTGCGCGCTTAAATTACGCGCCGCGATCTTATCTGGGTCTAACCACAAGCGCATCGCATAGTCGCTGCCTCCGAATATTTCCGTCTGTCCAATTCCAGATAAACGCTGGATACGGTCTTTGATATTCAGAGTGGTGTAATTACTCAGATATAATTCGTCGTAGCGTTTATTGGGCGATAATATATGCACCACCATGGTAAGGTCAGATGAGCTTTTAAGGGTAGTAACACCAAATTGACGAACAATATCGGGTAAACGTGGCAATGCTTGATTAACACGGTTTTGTACGAGCTGTTGGGCTTTGTCAGGGTCAGTGCCAATTTTGAAAGTGATAGTTAATGTCATCTGCCCGTCAGATGTGCCTTGCGAAAACATATAAATCATATTTTCAACGCCGTTTATCTGCTCTTCCAGCGGTGCAGCAACGGTCTCGGCTATTACTTTGGGATTTGCTCCAGGATATGTTGCGCGCACCACCACCGATGGAGGAACAACTTCCGGATATTCGGAAATCGGCATTTTAAAGAGCGATAACAACCCTGCCAGAAAAATAAGCAGAGATAATACGGCTGCAAAAATCGGACGATCAATAAAAAAACGCGAGATGTTCATGACTATTCCTTAGGAGCTGGCTGTGGTTCAGGGGGTGTCCCCGCTCCGTCCATAGTCACGATTTCTGGAGTTACCGGTTGGTTAGGCATCATTACCCGTTGCAGACCGTTAACTATAATTTTTTCACCAGGTTTTAGCCCTTCTTCTACCACCCGCATTCCATCAGCTATACCACCAAGCTTAACACTTCGGTTCTCTGTTTTATTTTCTCCGTTAACTACCAGCACAAATTTTTTATTCTGGTCAGTGCCAATCGCCCTTTCAGTTATTAATATGGATTTTTTAGATTCTGGATTACCAATTTTAATGCGGGCGAATAAACCAGTTACCAATGCTCCGTCCGCATTGTCAAAAATAGCGCGCACCCGAACCGTGCCGGAAGTATTGTTTACTTTATTATCAAATGATGCAACATGCCCTTCGCGAGTAAGTTTATCAACGGAAAGAGTGACCGGAATTTTGGTCGCTGATTGATTATTGGTTACGCCGGCACCAGCATATTTAAGAAAAGTTGTTTCATCTATTTCAAAATCAGCATAAATCGGTGAGCTGGAAACGATGGTTGTCAGGAGCGGTGATTGCCCAGTACCTGATTCCACTAAATTTCCAACAGTAATCTCAGCACGGCTGGCGCGCCCGGAAATTGGAGAGCGAATTGTGGTATATTCTAAATCAAGTTTTGCTTTGGTGTAGTTTGCTTTTGCAACCTCTGCGGCATTCTTGCGTTGATCGTAATCACGTTGTGGCACCGATTTTGAACTTAGCAAGGCCTGCGCTCTCTTTAAATCCTCTTCTGCCAGTACCCATAGCGCATTGGCAGATTCAAAAGCCGCCTGATAAGGGCGCGGGTCTATTACAAATAGTAAATCTCCTTTGTTCACCATCGCACCATCAACGAAATGTATGGATTCTATAGTGCCGGAAACGCGCGGGCGGATTTCAACTTGATCAACCGCTACCAGCTTGCCGGAAAATTCATTCCAGCCACGCACTTCTTTTTCAATGACTTCAGCAACGCTTACCGGAGGCGCGCCGCCCATCTGATCACCTGCGCCGTGTCCGAAAAAATATCCATATCCATAATAGGCTGATACAATAACGGCGATTGTTATAACTATTGATTTCGTACTATACCGCCGAGCCATAAATTCCCCTGATGCTGATTGGAAGCCGTAAGGAATAGCATACCCGCCAAGCCAGTCAAGGGAGCTTACTTTTAATATATTTGTCATGCTAGCGAAGTGATCCAGTAGAAAGAAAACTGGCTTCTGGTATGACACAAAAATACCCCCACCCACCGCTCCTGAAATCTGGTATATCTTTATGCTGACGCTGGCTTGTGGGCTGCCGAACATTGATTGACATATATACATAATATGTATATTCTATGTATATAGAATAGAGGTTTTATGACTATACATATTAATCTTTCTCCGGAGATGGAGGGGTTTATTAAAAACAAAGTAGCTAGCGGTTTTTATGGCAATGCTACTGAGGTGATACGCGATGCTATACGGCGGATGCAGAGTGAAGAAGAGCGCGCTACGGCATGGAAAAATGCTATAAAGCAAGGCGATAATGAGCTGAATGCAGGCAAAGGCATTGAGTATAATGCTCAAACTCTGGAAGATGTTACTAGGAACGCTATTACATCTACTCATAGCAAAAAGCCTATTGATCCTGATGTCTTACCGTAAAAAATATACTCTGATAATATCTCCCAAAGCCAGACAGGATTTTATTGATATATTACGTTATACCGCAGAAATGTGGGGAGAGAAACAAATGCTCGCCTATCGAGATAAGATAGACAGTGCATTAAAAAACATAAAAACCAATCCTTCAATTGGTCATATAAGAAACGATCTACCAGCCACGCATATGGCATGTCTTGTTGGTTCGCATATAATAATCTACCGCAAACAAGATAATATTATTGGAGTTGTCCGTATTCTCCATCAACGCATGTGTGTGGAGAAATATACGGATTAATTAAGTAAAATCAAATGATTATTTGATAGGCAAAATATGATGCCAGCAAAAATCCCTATGTAACAAAACCTTAACAAAACTGAGCTTTATTAGGTTAATATCCCTGTCTATAATGGTTCAATTAATAAAAGTCATATCAATAAACAGTTTTAAAAGGAAAAAATTATGAGTCATGTTCAACAAGTAACAAAACCTACATTACATAGCGCAGAAGCGGTGCATGCTCTTATTAAATATAATGCTCTTGCACATGCAGAGAAGGCTTATATTGTTCCAATACCGGAAGGTAATGACATTTTATTTTTAAAAGAAGCAAAAGAAGTATTAAGTAATCATTTGGATAATATTTTACATAATGTAAACAACCCTAATATTAATAGAAGAACACTCGAAGAGAATTTGAAAAAAGAAATCGATAGTAAAAAATGGTCTGAAGATCAACAGTTTGATGTTTTATTGGCTGCTAATGCTGCTGTATCTTCATTAGATAGACAATTGGAAGTTCTTGCAAATTTTTCTCGAGTCAGAGCCGGTTAAGTGTATTTATCAAACGCTGGTTACTCCTCCATACCCCCTGCCCACTGCTGCGGAAATCTGGTATATCTTTATGCTGACGCTGGCTTGCGGGCTGCCAAAATCTGTGGTTTGTTCGGTCGCGCTATAGCTTGCAGTTGGGCTGGTCAGTCCTAGAATACTGCGAATAATTGTTGCTCCGTTTAATATCTCGACATCATATAACTCGCTAACCTCATTTAACGGAACATCAACCGAGTCGCGCCAGTCACCGCCACTACGCGTGCGCCGAATCCAGTTTATAGTTAAGTTACCACTGCTGTCGCGCGTTCCTGTGATATGCACGGGACTATATGGTTTAAGGGCAATGCCGTTATAGGTAAAATCCTGTGCACCTGCCGAGGTCAGGCTATTTCCCACCGTGACCGCTTTATATTGGCGCAGTAGCCCTATCATATTATTGGAGATTACTTGCTTATCCAGCGCGCCATCGAGCAGGGCAAATCTTTCTCCGGCGACATGCCCGGATATTGCCCATTCTGTTCCGAGTCTACCTCTCAACAAACCACTTAATGTATATTTTCCTTCACTCACCAAGGTTGCAGTTTTAAACTGGATAATTTCATCCCCAAGCAACGCTGCATTAGCACCGTTTAACACAGCAAGTTCGGTTACACTTTGGGGCTGTGAATTACCAAGCAATATAACTGTGACGATGTTTTGTTCATCAAATACTGCGCTGGATGCACTGGCTAAAACAGTTGAAGCAGTACCAATTGCCGCCGGATTTTCTATTGAAGAAAAACGAGAATAATTTGCGCCATTATCATCAGAGCGGTAAATCACTGCCCCGCCCCAACCGCTGGCAAGTCCGGCTCCAGCAAGGCGGATGATAGATTTATCATTATCATCCGATGGGAAAAGCGGAAGATCAAGAAGCTCGAGTTTAGTCTGCGGAATGCTGATATTTTCATTCAGCAGAATATTATTACTGCTTCCTGCTTTATTATAAAAATCATAATTCGCCACATCTTCGGAAACCGCACTTATCCTTACCATACTAGGCGTACCTATATAGGTTGAAGTGATACGCATGCGGTGCACAACCCCATTTAAATTAAGGGTTATGGTATCGGTAGGGTCTAGCTGCGCGTATTTAATTGGCAGATCAAAATTATAGCTGGTTCGCTCTGTCCAATCAGAAAAAAGAGTAATATCAGCAATATTTTTAGCAATCTGGTCAGAAATAACCAATGGAAAATCCATGGTTTCCCTTTCATTGCTGCCTGTTATCTCCCGCTGTGAATATTGGGTGGCAGTCTGGTAATTGGCAAGGCGGTTGAGATAAACGACATTAATGTGCTTAGGCAGTTCAATTTCTTGCGTTCTGGTAATTTTATATAGCTCCCCATTATCCGGTATAATATCTTCCTCATTAACACTCATAGCAACATCACCACCGCGCGGGATGCAGCTCAGGATATTATCGCTTTCCACGGTATCGAAGAAATATGCTTTTCGTAAAATTTCTATGGAATCTCGGATAGTTTGCTGATTGCTGATAACATAACCGTCAACCATTTCGCTGATCCTGCTCACATTAATATCAGTTTCTTGTAAACCGGAGCGTTTTGCTAAATCCAGAACGATGGCTGCGAGGTTAGAAGTTCCAAGCTTACCCTGCAACCAATGTCCGGTTTTCCAAACGCCGCCATCATTCCATATATTGGTTAAATCCGGCCAGTATGGAAACGGACGTGCGTCCCATGTCCATGCGAACATGCGCTCAACCATGCTTGAGCCAGCCCACTGCGCCTCAGTTGCTGCGATGCCAACCCGCTGCGCCCGCATATCCACCCTGCCCTTGGAAAAATACGGCAAGGCACTGCCGCTGGTGCTAGGGTCATAAAATACATTCGGTTGGTTGGTCGCGCAATCAACACTGGGAAAGCCATATTCGGTGAACCATATTTTTTTTGAGTTTGGAATCCATGCAGTTGCTACGCTATTGGGGTTAACGTGCGTATTATTCCAGAACCATGCAATATTTTTCCATGCCATTGCTGGAGCGAGGGTTGTTTGCGTGGTACGGGCTACATCACTGTAATACCAATCATAGCCCTCGCCTGATGTCCAGCCTGCTTTGACTTCATCAATATCATAAATTGTTGTGGGGTTATCGGTAAGCGGAAAATATGCATCTATCCCGATGAAATCAATATTGCTGCTCGCCCAGAGTGGATCTAAATTATACCAACCACCGTCAGTGTGGTGATATTCGCTCCAATCAGCGGCGTAGGATACTTTTACACCTGCGCCAACTGTGGTTTTTACAGTAGCAGCCAAACTTACCAGCTCGTTTACAGCCGGATAATTCCCTGTGGTATTGGTGAGTTTGGTGAGTCCTTTAAGCTCTGAACCTATGCAAAACGCATCAACTTTACTAGCCACCAGATTGGCATAATGCGTGATAAAATCATTATAGCCATCAGTCTTAGTAAAAAAGTTGGAAACCGCACCCGCGCTACCAGTCAAATCCCCGCGCCACGGCTTGCCACTAACATCCATAAATATCAGCGGATAGAACATGATTTTATAGCCACGCGCTTTAAGCTCATCAAGATAGCGTAGCAAGCTGGCATCATCCGGAGTTCCGCCAAATTGCGGCGCGCCGCTGATCTGGGTAATTAATTTTGCTGTAGCGCGCGTATAACCAGCAACTGACCATGTGTTTGGCGTGGTGGTTGCCCCTGCCTGATATTCAACGCCGGGTGTTATATCGCAACTCGCCACATCCATACTATCGCCAAACCAAGCCACAGTAACCGATACCCATTCCACATTCGGGCAGGTATTTTCAAGTTGGTCGAGGGAAAGCAAGGCATTGGCCTTGCCACTGGCATTGTGCATATTAATGCGTTCCTGATTGCCCTGTTGCACCCAGTTTGCGCCAACCTGCGCGCCAGAAACTTTATAGTCAATCTGTGTATCATAAACGAATTCGCCAGCCGCCGGAATCATCACCATGCCAGTGAGCATATCCTCTACTGTTTCATTATTATAATCGGCATAAAGTGCTTTTTTCTGCACCTCAAAGCTGAAATTGGGAATACGGTTGCCAAAATCAGCAAGTGGAAAATTATCAAACACCACATAAGTTAGACCGCGATATGCTGGTGTGTTGGCAATTCCTTTAATTGCCTGGATAAGTGAATCAGGAGTTTGCGTTTCGCTACCTTTATAAATGCGGATAGTATATTGCGATAAATCCAGCTGTTTGGCATCCGCCCAAATGCGTAGTATGTTGCTCACCTCACCTTCGCATACTGCAACTGCCATCGTAACCGAATAGCTGTATGAACTGGATGTCTGGCTTACTTTTCCGCCACCTTTGCCACCGCCACCTGCTGAGCTGGTTGTAGTGACAATAGTTTCTGTAATAGGTTGCGACCAGATGATATTCCCACCAATCCGCACCATGCCATAAACTATTGGTATCATCTTACCATAAGCCGAGCTTTGCACAGCCAGATCAGCAAGGCGTGAGCCGTGTATTGATGATAATTTGCTGCTACGCATTTTAGAATCAATAATCCCACCTGCCAATTTACCTGCAATTGAGCCAATTCTTGCGCCAAAAGGCAAGCCGGTTGCTGCGCCTGCAGCGGAACCTGCAGCACCTAAAATAATCGAAGCCATGATTTTTTCCTCAAATAAAAAATCCTGTGAAACGCATAGCGTTTGCACAGGATATTGTTGTTGGTATAAGTGGATGCTTAGTGTGTATAAAAGACCTCTGCATAATGCGTTTTTCGTCATTGCGAGGAGGCGAAGCCGACGTGG
>JBBTBX010000001.1:0-98665 GCA_038043465.1 Pseudomonadota bacterium | reverse complement strand
CACTGCCCCAACTGCCACTGGACGCAGGGCGGTTATTGTAACTATAGAGATTGCTGGTAACCAATGTATTATATGAACCTGATTCTTGGTTAAACCCAGCTCCTCCCATCCCTTGTACAACCGAATCACGAACAGTGGCAGATTGCTGTGCAGGTGTTGCTCCATCTCCTCTGGGATTATTATCTAATGAAACTCCTGTACCACCACCCGCCGCGCCAGTAACAGTAAAATTTTGAACCACAACGTTAACGCTACTGGATGCCCTAACGCCTGCTGAACCAGAAACTGTATCAACAATCGCTACATTTTCAATCAGAATATTTTGTGGCGCATGGTTGAGGTCTGGTTCGTTTCTGGAACTCACATAAAGACCGTTTCCATGCCCACAAGTGAGGCAAATGGAACCAAGTACTTTAGAACCACTCATGAGGATATTTCCGTTATAGGTAGCGTTCATTTCACTTATAAACATGTTACCATCGGCTACAGAATTTTCAACTATGCAGTCTTTGCATGGATACATAGAAAACAAGGCACCTGCTTTCCCCCGAATCATCCCACCCCCTGAATATATAGAAGGATCTGCTCCTGCTCTCGGGTGACAATATTGGCGACGCACTGTGACGCGCTCAGATTTAAATCCCATAGCGCAGTGGCGGTGAAAGTAATACCCTTCATTGTCCTCCAACAAAACGTCCTGAGAATCCACAATAAACCAAATATGAGAATTATTAGCACGGTTAGGATTGTACCCCAGTGTGTTTCGTATCACAACATGGTTACTTTCTCTTACAGTGAATACCTCCCCACCTATCCTAGCATCAGCAGGATTAGGATAAACATAATCCCTCGACCGTGCGTACAGCCCATCTACAATGATATAAGAACTTCTATAAATCCGAACTGTGGATGCAGTCCCATCGCCATCAATTCTAGCTCTGCGCTGGTTCTGTGCCGTTATCCTTAATTCGTTCCCGGCTGTGCAATTGGCATTCTGAAGATTTATCATGCCGGTACTTCTGTTATAACCATATTCACCATCCAGCAATACCAGCGTATTACCGCACCAGGCACGGCCTGAGCTAAGGGCATAGTCAAAAGTTAGCCACGGGGTGGAAGGAGATGTTCCATTGTTGGAATTGCTGCCGTTAGGGGCGATGTAATAAGTCGCAGCCTGCGCACTTCCAGCAAATGCCAAAAATGATATAATTACAAAAAGAAAGGAAGAAAATTTGTGACTATTCCGGCATTTATGGAGCATATGACTATTCCCTTATATATATCTTGCCTTTAAACCCACGCCAACGCTTAAAATTAAGACGTGAACACCCCATGATAGTAACTCACGGGGGGGGGCATAGTCAACAAACCTTTACAAAGCGTAAAGATGCCACCGCAACGTGCAGAAAAACCCTTAAATCCCGCCTCTTCCTTCGGGGCGACGACCAGGAACAGCACTATCACCACCACCCGGTTTATTGAAACGCCCAAGGTTGCCAAGTGCCTGATCTATAAAGCTCATTGAATGCCCTTCAGTCGGGGTAGTGCGCTTCACCAGATCAATTTCCCTGCCGCTATTTTTATCATGAACATTAATTTCTCTAACCACACCGGCATAATCAAAGGTTATATTCACGGTTTCCTGTTCAACCACTTCCGGCTTAAGGAAGGCAACGGCTTCCTTGCGGCTGGAAACATAATACCACGTCTCTGGACCAAAGCTTGACTTTGCCGACGGCGAGCCTAACTGCTCAAGAACCTCCTGCCTGGTGGCCTGCCCGACTTTTACCGTATCTTTCCAGTTTGCCTGTTTGACATAGCCTCGGTTTTCCACCTTAGGGGAACAAGAACTGACCGCCACAACAGCCGCCATTAAAAACACTCTAACCAGTTGAATATTCTTCATAATACCCGTCATTCTTTAAATAATTTCAGGGCAGTCTAATTGATTGCCACAGTGAAGGCAAACAAAGAAAGTAACATAAACAAAATTTTGTGATTATTTGCTTTTAATTTGTCTCAGTAACGGATAAAACCTTAACATTGATTTATAAAGCAAAGATTTCTCGACAAGCTCGGAATGACAGTGATTTATCGAAGCTTAGGATGCGCCTCGATTTTGTCCCATAACATTACCTCTGGAAATTGGTTGTATATTTCACGCATAGCAAAAAAACCACCAGGAGTTATTACATTTACCTCGGTCATGTAGCCACCTATTAAATCAAGACCAGCTATATATATTCCCTTTTCGTACAAAATAGCAGCAAGTTTCAATGATATCTCCTTCTCTGCCGTTGTAAGATCACATGGAATCTGAGTGCCACCACTGCATATGTTGGCTCGTATATTTCTATCCTTAGGCGTTTGTGAATATGCCCCAGCAATCTCTCCGAATATCAGAAGAACACGCTTGTCACCAGTTTCACACACCTGTGGAAGGAAGGCTTGGGCAACAAGCGCAGATTTATGTAGTTGGAACAATGTTTCAACTGTAACACGCAGGTTTTTACTGTCCTTGCCAAGGTAGAATACTCCGCTGCCACCATATGAGAACAAAGGCTTGATAATAATTTCACCATGTTCATGCCAGAATTTTTCTATTTCGCCTGCATCATTTGCCATCAATGTCGGCGGGCAGTGTTCCTCCATACCAAAAAATTCTAGCTTCTCTGGGGCTTCAAGCAGTGAATGAGGATCATTGATCATCCATGTGCGATGCTTGTGTTTACCCAGCAGAAAAAGATTGCCGAACATGTTAGTAGTAAAAGTTGGATCCTGTCTTATAAACACTATATCAAACTCAGAAATATCCGTTTTATTTCTGTCCTTGATCGTCATAAATTGCTGGCTTTTAATATCAACCACAAGTTTGCTCGCCATTACATGCAGGCTATCGTGACTATGAAGCAGGTCATTTGGATTAAAATGATAAATGTCATGCCCACGCTTCTGAGCTTCCTCCATGATGACGAGTGTACTATTTGTTATTGTTACCTCACGGGGATGCTCTATTTGGAAAGCAACCTTCATGCGTTAAACTCAATATTGCTCTGTTTGAGCAGTTCTTGCAGTTCACCAGTCTGGTACATCTCTCGTGTAATATCGCAACCGCCTATAAATTTCCTATCCACGTAAACCTGAGGAAATGTAGGCCAATCCGACAACACTTCCAGTTCTTTCCACAACTTATTTTCTAGTATATCAACGTCTTTATATTTTACACCAAGTCGATCAAAAATCTGGACGACGACTGCTGAAAAACCACAATGTGGGATTCTAGCGGTGCCCTTGATAAAGAGTACAACATCGTTGTCTTCTATATAATTTTTTACTTCTTTCATTTTATCTTCACTAATCTGCGACATAATTATTCCTCTACTACACAAGTATTTTTAAAATCCACCTTTTCCACTAGGGCGACGACCCGGAACAACAGCCACCATTAGAAACACTCTAACCAATTGAATATTCTTCATAATACCCATCATTCTTTAAATAATTTCAGGGCAGTCTAATTGATTGCCACAGTGAAGGCAAACAAAGAAAGTAACATAAACAAAATTTTGTGATTATTTGCTTTTAATTTGTCTCAGTAACGGATAAAACCTTAACATTGATTTATAAAGCAAAGATGGGGATGTATTTATGGGAATTATGCCGGACAGCTGGATTCGTGAACAGGCGAAAAAAGGAATGATTGAACCGTTTGTAGAAAACCTCACCCGCGAAGGCGTGATTTCTTATGGCGTGTCATCATATGGCTATGACGCGCGCGTGTCCGATGAATTCAAAATCTTCACCAACATCGACTCCGCTGTGGTTGACCCGAAAGAATTTTCGCCAAAAGGTTTTGTTGATAGAAAATCTCCGGTCTGCATCATCCCGCCCAACAGCTTTGCCCTCGCCCGCACTGTGGAATATTTCCGCATACCGCGTGACGTGCTGGTGGTGTGTGTCGGCAAATCGACTTATGCCCGCTGCGGTATCATCGTGAATGTGACTCCTCTGGAGCCGGAATGGGAAGGACATGTTACGCTTGAATTTTCTAACACCACTCCCCTGCCCGCAAAAATTTATGCTAATGAAGGCGCGTGCCAGTTTTTGTTTTTAAAAGGCGAGTCTGTCTGCGAAGTTTCCTATGGCGACCGCAAAGGAAAGTATCAGGGACAAAAAGGTGTGACCCTGCCACGAATTGAGAAAGTTGCCTAAGACGGGTTTCGGGATTAGAGTTTCGTGTTTCGGGTATTCCCCACAATCTCTAGTCCTTAATTCCGAATCACGAATCACTAACCACGAGTCACGAAAAAATGGATAAAATAAAAATAATAGGCGGTAAGCCACTGCAAGGAATAATCCCCATCTCTGGGGCAAAAAATGCCGCGCTTCCACTGATGGCAGCGAGCCTGCTCACTGACGATACGCTAACCCTCACCAACGTTCCATATCTCGCCGATATAGTGACTATGGCGAACCTGCTGGCGCAGCACGGTGTTGATATTTCCATCTCCTCAGCCGGAGCGAATATCGGGCGCACAATGTCGATGTCCTCAGCCAACATTCACAACCTCACCGCGCCTTATGAACTGGTGCGTACCATGCGTGCATCGGTATGGGTTTTAGGGCCTCTGCTTGCCCGTTTCGGCGCGGCAAAAGTTTCCCTGCCCGGCGGTTGCGCGATCGGCACTCGCCCTATCGACCTGCACCTGAAAGCTCTTGAGCAGATGGGCGCACATATTGAGCTGGCGGAAGGCTACATCCATGCTCATACACACGGCAAACTAAAAGGCGCGGAAATCACCTTTGAGAAGGTGTCAGTTGGCGCAACCGCAAACGTAATGATGGCAGCAAGCCTTGCTGAAGGTGTAACAATAATTCGTAATGCCGCGCGTGAACCTGAGGTTTGCGATCTGGCTTATTGCCTGCAAAAAATGGGCGCGAAAATTGACGGCATCGGTCATGACACAATCCGTATAGAAGGCGTAGAAAAGCTTTCCGGTTGCGATTATTCAATAATTCCTGACCGTATTGAGGCCGGCTCTTTTGCTGCAGCTACTGCCATAACCGGCGGTGATGTTGAACTGATTGGCGCGCGCATGGAGCATATGCAGGCGATTGCCGAAAAATTTGCTGCTGCCGGTGTTGAAATGCTGGAAACCGAACGCGGCATCCGTGTTATTGCCGGCAAAAAAATTCAGGGAATTGATATAATGACCCAGCCTTTCCCCGGTTTCCCAACCGATATGCAGGCGCAAATGATGGCGATGCTTTGCGTTGCCGAAGGTGCCTCTATGATAACCGAAACGATTTTTGAAAACCGTTATATGCACGTGCCGGAACTCACGCGTATGGGCGCGAAAATTGTGGTGCATGGTTCAAGCGCAATGATCCGTGGTGTTGCCGAACTGACCGGCGCGGAAGTAATGGCTACCGACCTACGCGCCTCACTTTCATTGGTGATTGCGGCTCTGGCTGCACAAGGCGAAACCATAATCCACCGCGTCTATCACCTCGATCGCGGTTATGAACGCCTTGAAGAAAAACTATCGGCCTGCGGCGCGAAAATCGAGCGCATCAGCGAGCGCACAAAACCAGCACTTACTTTAGTAGAAGAAGCAGCATGAGGGTTTATTATGGAATCTGCAAAAAAATATCCGGAAAACATTGATAAATATCCGCACAATGTCAGGGATATTATTAGGAATGATATTTTGAAACGCGGTGTGGGGAGTATTGCTCTCAGAGATGAAAAGAAAATTATTCGCAGAGCGTATTTGTTAGCCGTAGAATTCCATGATGGTCAGACTCGTAAAGGGCTGCAAAAACCAGATTACATAACTCACCCTTTACAAGTTTATGACATGGTTCATAAATGCATTGGCGATAATGAAAAAATACCGGACAGAAGCGTCTTGCTCGCTGCAGCACTTCTGCATGATGGGATAGAAGATTATAAAAAAGATGAAGTAAAAAAATATTTAAAGCTGATAGAGGCTGGAAAAGATCCAAAAACCATGCCCGAATCAGAAGCTGGTATTAACCCACTAGTGGCTCGTCAGAAAGCAATCGGTAAGGTCAGAGAAGCATTTCCAAACAAAGAATTTGCAGATAAGCTTCTAAAACTGATTGATGAAGTTACCAATCCTGTTGATTATAACAGCGTTAAGGATGAAAAATTTGTCTCTAAAACCAAATGGCAGATAGATAGAATTAAAGATGCCTCCATGCCTGCAAAGCTTATCAAAATATGTGATAAAACTATGAGTACTGTTTCTAACATTGAAGAAGTTCCAAATTGGAATTACGACAAAGTACGAAATAATTTAAGTCAATCTTCCGTTGTGGTAATTGCAGCACAAGAAAATGTTAATAAAAACGACATACTATATCCTTCGATTGAATACGCTACAAAAGTATTTAATTTAGTTGAAAGAGGTTCTATGGAAATATTAGCACAAATGATAAAAAGCGGTGCTGAAATTCCACCTAAAGAGCAATTTGCATCGTTTACTTTTAAGATAATTGACGAAATGATCCGTACTGGAAACACAGATCAGAAATCACTTAATAAATTAGGAAGATAGCAAACAATGCAACCAATCATCATAGCCATTGCCAAAGGCAGGAAACAATGTGAATATAACTATTTGCATAATAAAGTCTTTTCTTATATACTAAGGCTATGATTAATCAATTTAATATAACTATGGATTCTGCTCTCTCCGCCAGAATTAATGAAGCGGTAGTGCATTATGGTACTGATGAAAATGGCTTGATGCTCCTTGCGCTTGAAGATTTTTTGCGTCGTGACGATGTCTTCAGGCATGAATTTGATGAAGATAAGCGAAGATTGCAGGAATATCTGGAAACAGGGAATGCTGTAGCTAACGAAGAAGCTATGAAATGGATAAATAGTGAAATAGCCACGCTTAATAAGCAGGTTTCTTTATCTCCAAAATGAAAATTCTCTGGTCGCCTGCTGCCCACTCTGATTTGTTGCGCCTTCATGATTTTCTGAAAAACGAAAATCCCGAAGCTGCTTTGATGGCTCTTAAAAGTATAAAGGAAAATATAACAAAAATTGCTGATTTTCCCAATATAGGCGTGCAAATTTCCGCTATGCCCTCTTGGCGTGAGTTCTATATCCCTTTTGGTCGTCAGGCATATGTTGTCCGTTATGTACAGACTTCCCCAACTGTGGTATTTATCATTAGAGTTTGGCATAGCCGTGAAAATAGACCTAAATAAAAATGTTATGAAAGCGTTATAAATATGAGTTCAAGTTCAATCATCATAGCCATTGCCAAGGGCAGGATTCAGGAAGAAGCAACTCCTATTTTGGAGAAAGCCGGTATCTTTCCTGAACAGTCTTTTTTTGATGACAGCAGCCGGCAACTGCAATTCGCCTGCAAAGACTCGAATATTTCTATCATCCGCGTGCGGAGTTTTGACGTGCCGACATTTGTGGCGTTCGGTGCAGCGCAGCTTGGCATCGCCGGCAGCGATGTACTCAGCGAATTTGATTATTCCGACTTGTACACACCGCTTGATTTGAACATCGGGCATTGCCGCCTGTCCATTGCCGAATCAACCGCAGCAAAAAATAACAATCTGGAGCGCATAAGCCATATCCGCGTGGCAACCAAATACCCGAACATCACCAGCCGTTATTTCGCGGCAAAAGGCATTCAGGCGGAGTGTATAAAGCTTAGCGGCGCAATGGAACTCGCCCCGAAACTGGAGCTCGCGCCTTATATTGTCGACCTTGTCAGCTCCGGAAAAACCCTGAAGGAAAACGGACTGCGCGAAGTCGAAACTATAATGAAAATATCATCGCGTCTGGTAATAAACCGCGCTGCTTTTAAAACCCGCAACAGCGAGATAAACGAACTTATAAACCGCTTCCGCGAAGCTGTATGACGAAATACTATGAGGTGTTATGCCAATAAAACTTACAACATCAGCAGCAGACTTCACAGAGAAATTCTCTGCCTTCCTTGCCCTGCGCGGGGAATCGGAATCGGGAATTTCTGCCACTGTTTCCGACATAATCGCCCAGGTGAAAACCAAAGGTGACGAAGCGTTGTTATCCTACACCCAGAAATTTGATAAGTTCACCGCAACTGCCGAAAACATAAAAGTCGGTGAAAAAGAAATCGCTAATGCTCTGGCACTTTGTTCACCGGAATTGATGAAATCGCTGAAAGTTGCAACAGCGCGGATACGCAACTACAGCATCAGGCAAATGCCGATTGACCTTGATTACCTTGATGACACCGGAACCCGCCTTGGGCATCGCTGGACAGCAATAGATTCAGTTGGTCTTTATGTTCCCGGCGGTCTTGCTTCCTATCCCAGCTCGGTGCTGATGAATGCTGTTCCCGCTAAAGTCGCTGGCGTAAAAAGGCTGGCAGCAGTCGTTCCGGCACCGGAAGGAAAATTGAATCCAGCGGTGCTTGCAGCAGCCCATGTTGCAGGGATTGACGAAATATACAAAATCGGTGGAGCGCAAGCGGTGGCTGCACTGGCTTACGGAACTAAAACCGTAGGAGCGGTTGATAAAATCGTTGGCCCCGGCAATGCTTATGTTGCCGAAGCCAAACGCCAGGTTTTTGGAAAAGTTGGAATTGATATGATCGCAGGGCCTTCCGAAATTCTGGTCATCGCCGACGATAAAAACAATCCGGCGTGGATAGCCGCCGATTTACTCTCGCAAGCCGAGCATGATTCGTCAGCACAATCAATTTTAATTACCAATGATGAAAAATTTGCCGACAAAGTTATTTCGGAAGTGGAACAAATTTTAGTTGATCTGCCCCGTCGTGCAATAGCTTCTAAATCATGGAATGATTACGGCACAGTGATTATGGTAAAACACTGGCAGGAAGCCTGCGACATCAGCAATAAAATTGCGCCTGAACATTTGGAATTGGCTGTAGAGAATCCGGAAGCAATGCTACCATTACTGCATAACGCCGGTGCGATATTCCTTGGCAGGCACACTCCGGAAGCTATTGGCGATTACATAGCAGGGCCTTCACACGTTCTGCCCACTTCGCGCACCGCCCGTTTTTCCTCCGGTCTTTCCGTTTTCGACTTTTTAAAACGCACTTCAATTATTGGCTGCAGCGAAAAATCACTTGCTGAAATCAGCCATTATGCACAAACTTTGGCAGAAAGCGAAGGTCTGGAAGCACATAGACTTTCCCTTGCGATTCGCTCATGAAGCCCGAAAGAATAGCCAACATAATGCTTGATGAAAGCAGCATGAAAAAACGCTCCAAGGAAGCGGAGCATGAGCGCGACGTAGCCATTGCCGATCTGCTGCATGAAAATTGTTTCGAGCCACGCTGCATGAAAAGCGGGCCATACAACGTCGAGCTAGGCATTGAGGACGGCAAGCTTATCATGGGCGTGCATTCGCCACAGGAAGAAAAATATTCCAAGGTTGTGCTTTCTGTCGCCCCTTTGCGCGGTATTATCCGTGATTATTTCATGATTTTCGAGAGCTATCAGGCGGCTATATCCTCAGCCAACCCCAGCAAAATCGAAGCGATTGATATGGGCAGGCGTGGCGTGCATAACGAAGGTTCGGAAATGCTGCAGGAAATACTAAAAGACCGGATTGTCGTTGATTTTCCGACAGCTAGACGGCTATTTACTCTTATTTGCGTATTGCATATAAAGTGAATAGTGGAGAGTGGTTAGTGACTAGTAATTTGCAGTTTGTAATTTGTGTGTAGATATAATATACAATCCACCAACCACTCTCCACCATTCACTATTAAGGATTTTATGGCTAAAGAAGAACTACTTGAATTCCCCGGACATGTCACCGAGTTGCTGCCCAATGCAACCTTCCGCGTGACTCTGGAAAACGGGCATATCGTGATTGCCCACACTTCCGGCAAAATGCGTAAAAACCGCATCCGCGTCCTCGCTGGCGATAAGGTTATAGTTGAGATGACTCCTTACGACCTCACCAAGGGACGCATCAAATTCCGTGAAAAATAATTTGATACTCGCCTCAGCCTCACCGCGCCGCTTGGAATTGTTAAAGCAAGTGGGAATAGTGCCGCAGCAGGTTGTCGCAGCAGATATTGACGAAACTCCTCATAAAGCTGAATTACCCGCAAAATACGCAGCAAGATTGGCGCGGGAAAAAGCACTCATCGTTGCCGCAAAATATCCACAAAATTTAATACTAGCAGCCGATACGGTGGTCGCCTGTGGCAGAAGAATTTTCCCCAAAGCCGAAGATGCAAAAACAGCGGTGATGTGTCTTCGCCATTTATCCGGACGCAGACACCGTGTTTACACTGCCATATGCATCATAAAAAATGGCAGGGAATATGAAGACATCGCTCTCACCCAGCTCAAAATGAACCGCCTAAGCGACAAACAAATCGCTGATTATATCACAAGCAAAGAATGGGAAGGCAAAGCCGGCGGCTATGGCATACAGGGCTATGCTGAGTCCTTCATCCCGTGGATTTCCGGCTCCTATTCCAATGTCGTTGGCTTGCCACTTTATGAAACCATGCGTTTGCTGGCGAGAGCGGGATGTTAATTTTTCGTGGCAAGCGTGGCATTCGTGATAAACGTGGTAATAATAATTCTTTACCACGACTATCACCTTTACCACGTCTACCACGATTTATTATAAGGAACTATACTCAAAGCAGTTTAAGAATTGGCTAGACAACCGAGACAAAGTGTAGAAAAACTACACGAGTCGAAGGTTAACAACGCCAATTCTTGAAATGAGAAGAGTATAACCAATGGTAGCCCACGTAGCAACAGTAGCGTTTGACGGAATCGAAGCCAAAGCTATTGATGTTCAGGTGCAGATACTGGCGGGAATGCCCGTCTTCACCGTGGTTGGACTGCCCGACAAAGCCGTTGCCGAATCACGTGAGCGTGTGCGCTCCGCCATCCACGCGCTCGGCCTGTCTCTACCGCTAAAACGCATCATCGTCAACCTCGCCCCCGCCGATATTTTGAAGGAAGGCAGCCATTACGATCTGCCGATTGCTCTTGCCGTCCTCATCAGCATGGGCGTTCTCGAGGAAGAAGATGTTTCCAATTATACAGCCCTTGGCGAATTATCATTAGATGGTGGACTGCTTGGCATTTCCGGCGCGCTGCCCGCTGCTATGCTGGCACTGGCACAGGGCAACGGTTTAATCTGCCCCAAAATCTGCGGTTCAGAAGCAGCCTGGTCAGGACTTGGCGACATTATCGCTGCCCCATCACTGCCTGCCCTGCTCAATCATTTCAAAGGAACGCAGATATTACAACAACCGGAACGCGGAACCGAAATCCTGCAACCGCGCGGTCGTGATATGCGCGAGATACGCGGACAGCAAAGCGCAAGGCGCGCCATAGAAGTCGCTGCTGCCGGAGGTCATAATCTGCTCATGCTCGGGCCACCCGGTGCCGGAAAATCTATGCTCGCCTCCTGCCTGCCCACCATCCTTCCTCCACTTGACGTACATGAAATCCTCGAAGTCAGCATCATAAACAGCATCGCTGGAAAACTCGAAGGCGGGAAATTATCAGCTGAGCGTCCCTTCCGCGACCCACATCACGGCGCATCAATGGCAGCAATGGTTGGCGGTGGCAAACGCGCCCTGCCCGGCGAAATTTCATTGGCGCATAATGGCGTATTATTCCTCGATGAACTTCCCGAATTTCCGCGTGCGGTTTTAGAATCGCTGCGCCAGCCACTGGAAACCGGAACTGTCTCCGTCGCCCGCGCAGCCGCGCATGTAACCTACCCTGCCCGCTTCCAATTAATAGCCGCGATGAATCCCTGCCGCTGCGGATATCTAAGCGATGCCAACCGCGCCTGCAACAAAGCCCCGCGTTGCGCTGGTGAATATCAAGGGAAAATTTCTGGGCCACTTTTTGACCGTTTCGACATGGCGATTGACGTTCCTGAAGTCGCAACACTGGACATGCTTACAAGTGATAAAGGTGAGGCAAGCACGACAGTGGCAGAGCGCGTCGCAAAAGCCCGCGAACTACAAAAACTGCGTTTTTCTCTGCTCAAAATGCGCGAGCGCACCAACGCGGAACTACAAGGCGAAGCCCTGCATAATTTTGTAGTTCCCGATGATAAAGGCCGCAAACTTCTGGAAAACGCCACCGAGAAACTGCAACTTTCCATGCGTGGCTATACAAGGGTTCTACGCGTCGCCCGCACCATCGCTGACCTTGAGCAAAGCGAAACCGTGACCCACCCTCATATCAGCGAAGCCCTCTCCTACCGCCAGATGCAACTGGGAAAGCAACGGGAAACGGTGTAAAATAATCCCTATTGAATCTTGTCACCCCGCACTTGTTGCGGGGTCTAACTAACCCTTTATATTTACTACATATTCCCCCAAAATATTAAATTTCATTAAATTGTAACAAAAAATAAGTGCATTATGGTGTATTATGGCTTCTTAGAATTGCAATTATATTTGGCAAATTAAATGGCTAAAGAAACAGAAGAAATATTAGAGATTCCAGAAGTAAGGGTGGTCGGCAATCCTATAGAAAATGATATTGCTGACGCTCGTATTAAGCTCCTGAAAAGCTACCTCGCTATCAAAGAACGAGCAAAAAAGGGCGAGCATATAACCGCCGATGACTTCACCCGTGCTGAGAACGAATACAACAAGGTCATGAAGCCAATAAATGATGACCTAAGAGTCATGCCGAAAGAGGCTGCTGATGAAATTAGGGAAAAAGCCAATAAACAACTTCAGAAATGGCATGAGGAAAATCCCTCCGCAAAGAAAGAATTAAATAATACAGATGATTTAAATGAAATCTTCCGCAGGGATTATATAAAAGACGCTCCAGCAAAGCATACGTCAATTGCTCCAAGCACTAACACCCCGAAGGAATTACTCGTTGACCTCCTTTCAAAAAACCCTGGGATTGCTATTGGTGACTACCATAACAGCAGTTCATCTTATCCCTTAGTATCAAATAACATGACCGACTTAAAGAAGGCTGGTGTTGACACGATTTATTTTGACGCTGACAGCGCAGGTTTCTCAAAATTAAGTAATATGTCAATAAAGGATCTGAAAGAGGAGCTTGCGAAAAGAACTCCAGAGGTAATAAAGCAGGAAAATGAAAAGGGCGGTCCTGGCTCTTACAAGTTTAAAGAGCCTATAGACAGGTATGGCGATGAGTTACGCCTATTTTTAGCTGCCAAAGAAAATGGCATCCGCATTATAAATATTGATAAAGATGACCCGGCCAGAGGTTTTGAATCTGGTGGAGCTGGAAACAACAGGACCGCAAGCACTAACTATACATGGACAGAAAGGATTCTTGAAGATCACAAAGAAATGCCACGCAGTGGCAAATATATAATTCTTGGAGGGGGAGGGCACTTTGGCAGTAGTGATTACGAAACAACTAAAGGTTATGTAGACGATCGGCTGGGAATTCCTTTTGTTACCTTTGACAATCGTGATGTAAATGAGAAATCTCCTATTTTAAAAGGTAATAGCAAAAACGGCGCAGACTATTACCTGCCTAATGGTGAATGCCACCCTGATATTAAAAGATTAACAACAGCTGATGATTACAATGATTTAGCAAAGCAATTACAAAAAAATCCAGATGATTATAAGAAAATACTAGATAAATTGAAAAAAGAGCTGGATCCTAGTGAGCAACACAAGCTGATGCTGGAAAGTCAAAACTTAAACGCGCCACGGTTGGCTGCGCACTTGCAGTTTCGCGCCGAAATCATGCGTTATAATTTTGATATACATATGCTTAAATATGGCTGCGTTGAAAGAATACCTGATAATATTCCCGCACCTAGCACACCTTCTCCACAACAATCTACCCAAGAAAATGGTCGAAAATAACAAGAATAAAACTCACAAGAAAGCCTCCCTACTCTCCTGAATATTTAGCATAATGTAGTTTCTCCTTCCCTAATGCCTAATCCCCAATGCCTAATCCCTTTTCCCCAACAACTCCAACATCTCCCCATGCGTTACCACATGTGCATGATATGGAAATCCCTGATAATGGGTTGCGTTATAGTCTGGATGCGCGGTGGCATCATCGCCATATAAAATCGCGGTGCAGCCAGTATTTTTCGCGCATTCGAGGTCAATTTCGCTATCACCAATGAACCACACATCAGGTGCAGGCGCAAAACCGCTTCCCGCCAGAGCCAGCAGCACAGGATCAGCAAAGGGTTTGTCCCGCGCTGCGTCATCCGCGCCTGTGATATTATCAAATAAATTAGTCCAGCCGATATGCTCCGCTTCCTTGCGCAGATTCTCGCCTTTTTTATTACTCACCACCACGCTGTAAAGCCCCAGCTTCCTAACCATATCCAAAACCTCACGCGCCTGTGGCAACGCCTCGAGCCTGTTCAAATGGCTGGCACGGTAATGCGCCTGATAAGCTGCGCCCGCTGCCTGCCAGTTTTCGCCGAAGATTTCCGGAAATGAGTCGCGCATCGATTTACGCACCCGCGCCTTAGTCTGCTCAAATTCCCACAAATCCAAGCCATATTCCGCGAATGTCTTGTTCAGCGCGTCATGGATAATCGGCCAGGTATTAACCAGCGTATTATCCCAGTCAAAAATAACCGCCCTCGGCTTGGGTAATTTTATGTCATCCCGAGCTTGCCGAGGGATCTTTTCATTATTATTCATTTTACCTGAAAACATTTATTATTCCTCAAAAATTATTTTTGTAGTATTACAACAAGAATGAACCAAACTGCAACAGCATATAAAAATCGCGCGGGCTTCACCCTGATCGAACTTTCCCTGGTACTGGTTATTATCGGGCTGGTGGTCGGCGGTGTGCTGGTCGGGCGCGATTTAATAAAAGCGGCAGAAACCAGGTCGGCAGTTTCCCTGATTACCCAGATTGAAACAGCAGCTCTTACCTTTCGCACAAAATATAACTGTATCATTGGCGACTGCCCGAATGCCACCGAGATTTTTGGTGATTACGCAAATTATACCACATGCAACGCCATGACCAATGGTGTCGGCAACGGTAACGGCAATGGCATTATAGACTATGGCGGAGCTGCATGGTGGCAATGCGAAAACGTTATGGCGATAAAAACCCTCGCTCTTTCCGGACTTCTTCCTGCTTCCATTGTCAGTCCTTGCTGGAATAGTGTTGTAATATTTAACGGCATCAACGATAGATGCGGCTATTTCTATAACGACGATTTATATAATCAGGTTACGGCAAGAAAAGCCAATACATTGAACTTTTCTGATTTAGCCACCTCCGGAAGCCTTGCTGCGCCAGCAATAAGCCCAACTGGAACAAGACAAATAGATGAAAAAATAGATGATGGCGTGCCTACCAGTGGAAAATTTCGTGGGCTTGATACCGCAGCAAAAAGCGGCGGGGCAATAATTGCGAACAGCTGCTCCACTGCCGGAGTTTATAACAATAGCGACACCATATCCTGCCGCATATTATATTATCTGAAATAGTTTGTCAGGGATGACGATTAACTCATAACCTTCCCCGTCTGCTTATAAATATGGGCGTTATAAATCTCACCCAGCTTCTTAGTAACTTCTCCAACTTTGCCGCCCGCAACCAGCCGGTCATCAATCTTCACCACCGGCAGAACATTAATGCTGGTTGAGGTTATAAAAGCTTCCGCCGCATTTTTTGCCTCAGCTACACTAAACGCCCTCTCCTCAACTTCAATTCCCACCTTGCGCGCCAGCTTCAGAACCACATCGCGCGTAATCCCGCCCAGTATATTTTCATCTGCCGGATGCGTAAGCAAAACACCGGATTTTGTCACAATAAACATATTGGAAGCTGATCCTTCGTTGATCGTTCCGTCAGCTTCCATAAGCAAAGCTTCACGCACTTTTTGCCGTGCCGCTTCCTGTTTAGCTAAAATATTAGCCAGCAGCGACACAGATTTAATGTCACGCCTCGCCCAGCGTCTATCAGGCTGGGTAATAACTTTCACCCCATCACTAAATTCATGAGGTTTTGGGGTTTTCGCGCCGCAAACCGTCATCACCAGTGCCGGACGCGCATTTTTGGGAAATACATGGTCGCGCTTCGCCGTCCCCCGCGTAACCTGAATATACAGCCCACCATCATCGCGCCCATTACGTTCGATTAGTTCACGGACAATTATCCCCAGTGCCGAAGCCGCCACCGGAAACCCAATCTCCAGCTCATTCAGGCTGCGCTCCAGACGTTTGAAATGTGCATCCGCATCCAGCAATTTCCCGTTATAAAACGCGATATATTCATATATCCCGTCAGAAAACTGATAGCCACGATCTTCAATATGCACGCTCGCCAGCGCGTGATCCACATACCTGCCGTTAACATAAGCAATCCGCGCCATTTTATATCACCTCAAAATTCTTTGAATTTAGATTTAATATCTAGTTTCTGATGCAAAATTGCAGATATTTCAACAATTGAATCTGATTTTCTATAAAATATTAGGCATAAAGGACAAAAATATCGGGTAGAACTTGCTCAGCTTGAAGGGAAAGCCTGTATTTTTTTCGTACGAATTTTCTTCGCTTTTTTCATCACATCCTGAACGGATAGTTTACTGTATTCTCCGCGATCAAGCTGTTCACAGCCTAAGCGGATTTTGGTTTTTAACAATTCAGCTTCAAACTCAGCACTCATAACTCAGCACTCATAACCCTAAAACCCCTCAATATCCTTCATCCCACCAGTCAGGAATGTGCGTGGGTGATAGCCGAAATCGGACTTAGCATCATCATGGAAAAACACCAGATCATCATTCATCCGTCTGGCAACTTCGCCATTAATATGTTTCCTGCGCATGATTTTGCCAATAATATCCAGCGCAAATGGCAGGGCAGTGCTGTTTATTACCCATGTTTTTTTCTTATAAAGGGCAAACAATTTGCCAAGCATCTCGCGGTATATAAGCACCTCACCACCACTTAAATTATAGCTTTTATTATAGCTGTTTTCATTTTTGATACTCTGCATCACCGCCGCCGCCAAATCATCAACATGCACCGGTTGCCTGCGTCCAAAAGCCGGAGGATAAACCATCATGAACCCCAAACGCCTTATGATTCTGGCAATAGAACTTATGCCATAATCCAGACCCACCCCATAAATCTGCGTCGGCCTGAAAATAGTATGGGTAATATTAAATTCAGCGCATTTTTCAGCAAGCAGCAATTCCGCGCTTTGCAGCTTCGCTACCACATCTTTTTCATAATCATTGGCAGCAAGCGACTTGGAAAACACCAGCGTTGAGCCAAAAGCAATAACCCGCTTTACTTCAGCGTTATGCAGCATTGGAAGCATCGTCGGCAATTGCCATAGTGGCGCGCAATGCACCACAAAATCCGCGCAATAACCATCAAGGTTTAAATTCGGGTCGGAAAGATCTTTTTTCATCCAGCGTAGATTATTGTGATAATAGGGAATTTCATGCTCTCCGGCAATAGCAAGCACCCCTGCCCCGGAAGCAATAAGACGGCGGATGACGCATAGCCCAATCTGGCTGTCAGCACCAGTCACCAACACAATCTTCTTGGCAAGTTCTTCATTTTTGGGCAGATCGACAATCCCCAGCACCAGGATCATCAGGCGTTTCGCGGCATCATTATTATAATGCGGTTTAATATCCTGAAAAAATTCGACAAAACCATTGCCAAGAATTTTTATAAATAAATGGAACATAATAAGCAGGTTCAACAAAAACAACGTTCCAAATGGCTGGTGCGCCGAGAAAAATTTATTCAGGTAGCGTATTGTATTTCTCGCTTCATGTGCCTGCCGCGCTATAGAGATTTTATTATCATTAGGCCCCGGCAAACGGGTAATTTTCACTCCAGGTACGCACATGACCCTGCCACCCACCTGCTGCACGCGCAGGCTTAAATCCACCTCTTCATCCTGTGTAAAGAAATCCTCATCAAGACCAGCAAGCCTCTTATAATCACTGGTACGAATACACATGCAGGCACTAGGAACAGTTGCCATTTCAAATGACAGGTTTTTAGCAATAGCTTCTTCAGCAAAGATACTTTTTGATTTGCCGGTCTGTACCGAAACAATGTCAAAAAATGTGGATTTCGGGGTAACTATTTTATTGCGGAAAACATTATGTATATTACCATCATAATTGACCAGCACCCCACTGCTGAGCATGGCTTTATTCTCATTTTCCAGCACCTGGACAAGCTCCGCCAACCCGTCCGGCGAAATAAGATAACCGCTCTTAAAAATCACCAGATATTCTGAGATAGCCTGCCTTGCCGCAATGTTACAACATTTAGCAAAATTGGCATCACCACGCATGGTAATCACTTTAATTCTTGCCTCGGAAAGTGAATATTGCTGCAACCGGGAAACAACATCAGGCGCGTTTCCATTATCAAAAATTATCAGTTCGCCAAGTTGTTTTTGTGCAAGCACGGTTTCAATCGTCGCGAACAATAGCTCATCGCCCTTACTTGCAACAATTATAACACTACACAAACCCATTATTTAATCTCCATAACACCAATACGTAATTCGTAGTTCGTACATCGTAATTAGTAGTTCGTAATTAGTAATTAGTAACTCGTAAAGAATATTCTTACTAACTACTAATTACGAACTACTAATTACGAACTACTCATTTATTTTATTGCAAAATTCACTGGAATTAGAAACTCAAACATCTCCCCTTCCGGATAGCCTTCCGGCACGGCAGGAACAGGGTTGGCACGCCGCACCATATCAAGGGCAGCGCGATCCAGTTCTGCATATCCGGTATTTCCTTCCAGCCCACTGTAACGGATATTGCCACGCCTATCAATCCTTATACGCACCACTGTGCTGCCCTGCATTCCCTGCGCCCGCGCACTTTCAGGATATAGCTTGAATTTCTGGATCCACAGGGAAATTTTCTGCTCATAACTCATCTTGATTGCTGCCTTGCTATCCGCGCTGTTTCCCAGAACCGAACCTACTCCTGGAACTATTTTATCAGGTGTGGTTGCGCGCACAAACTGGCGTGGCGTATCAGTTCTTTCAGTCACAGGTGGAGTCTGCACCGGCGGTTTTTCAAGCGGTAGAGGTTTAGGTTTGGGCGGAGACGGCTTTGCCGCTTTTTCCGGAGGCTTCCTGATAAGCTTGGTCATGGCTGATTCCAACATTTCCGAATTATCAGATGTTGGTTGTGGCATAACCACTTCATCTTTATTTTGCTTAGCCTGTTCAACATCACTGTCACCGAGGCGGATATTCATGGCATGCACTGGAATATCAATAATCTTGATATGCGGTATCATACTGATGCCAAACGCGGTCATAATATGCAGCACAAGGGCAAGCCCGCACATCAGCGCAAAATGCGAAGAATTCAGATATTCCAGCGTTGAGGTTTTAAATGTTGCACGCATTTATTTTTTATCAACCTTCGCTATGGATTGGGTAAGGATTGAAAGATGATGACCGCCCGCTGCCTTAATCGCATCCATAACTTCAATCATGCGGTTAGCCGGAACAACAGCATCCGCCTTAACCGTCACCACTTTTGCGGGATTAGCTGTAAGCTCCGGCGTAAGCATCTTCTGCATTTCTTCCATGGTTACCATTTCATCATTTACAATAATCTCATCATGGCTGCCCAGAAGCACCAGAATATGCCCTTCATCCATCATATTGCCATGCTGCGAAACCGGCGGTTCAATCGGTATCAGGTCAATTTTTTCAACAACTCCGGAAACCATGAAAAAAATCAGCAGGAACATGGACACGTCAATCAGCGGTATCAATCCAATTTCTATTTTTTTCCGGCGGGTGCGGGGGAAATCCATGAACTATCTCCTATTGCTGCGCGTCGCCATCTGGCGCGTCCGATTGTTTATCTTCGTCCTGAACCCATTTACGCACAAACAAGCTCTTGCCGCCAGCCGCCGATACTCTGTCCATAACTGCAACGAGCTGCTGCATGGTAACTCCTTCTGCCGAGAGCAGCATAATCGAAGCCGTCGGATCACCGGCAAATATCCGAAGCAGTGCTTCGCTAAGCTCGTCCGGCTCAACATTGCGCTTGCCAAGAATAATCTCGCCATTCTCCTTGACAAAAATATGCGTGACTTCTTTTTTCGATGCCGCTTTACCTACAGATGGCAACATCAGCTCCAGCGATTCAATCCGCATAAACGAAGTAGTGAGCATAAAGAAAATAATCAGAATAAATACAACATCGATAAGCGGTATCAGCGGCAAGTTCAAAACCCTGCGCGATGTCCGTCCAAATTCCAGATTGCGTTCATATTCCATAAACTAAACTCTCAATTCATTTATCATCATCTTTCTTGGTGAGGGGTAATACGAATTACGAACTACGAACCCCTAATCCCGAACCCCGAATCCCTACTAACTCCCCCCCGAATATTTAGGACTCAGAAGATGCAAAGTAGACATTTTTTTAGGTGCAGTTTTCTGTTGCTCTTCAGCGGCAGCATCAGACTGAACCCGCTGCTTCCTTGTTTCTTCTTCACGTTTCAATCGAGTTTCTTCAGCTTTCCTTGCCTGGTCAATGGCAAGCAGCCTTTCATTCTTGCGGAATTCATCTTCAAGTGAGAGAATCTGCACCGAAACATCCTTCATCGTCGCCCGCATTTTCTCTATCACCCCGTCCAGAATATAGTGCGCTCCCAGTGCCGGAATCGCAACTGAAAGACCGCCGGCAGTGGTAAGCAGAGCCTCCCAGATTCCGCCGGCAAGGATAGATGGATCAACTCTCGTTCCTGCCGAGCTTAATTTGGAGAAGGAATTTATCATCCCGACCACAGTTCCGAGCAGCCCCATCAGCGGCGCGATCATAGCAGTCATTTCCAGCCCGCGCAGATGTGATTCAAGATAGCGTATATCCGCCGAGCCAACGCGGGTAATTTCCGCCTCTTTGCTTTTTTGCGACATTTCGCGGTTTGCCACACACTCAAAAGTCACACGCATGATCCGCGCCACCGGCCCACGGATAGTCTCCAAGGTTTTGGTTGCCTGGGTGCGGTCACCCTGCTTAATATCGCGCAGTACCGGCTCAATGAAACTACGGTCAAACACGTTGGATTTCTTAAATTGCCATATCTTAAAAGCAATCACAGCAATAGCATAAACTGACATAGCCATCAGCATATACATAGCGAAACCGCCTTTATGTAAATAAGAAAAATCCTGCATAATTTTCTCCGCTTGAACCGTTTAAACCCCGCTGTCATCAACGAATTGATGAAAGCCCTAAATAAAACAAGTAGAGAAGTTACTACTCATGATGCCACTGGTCTAGCATAATTAGAAAATATTTTTTATCCCGACAAAAGTCGGGATTAAAAGATCTGGCGTAAGCCACGCCATAGCTATAATTCTGAGGAGTTTATAAAACTTTCCCTTAATCTTCCTTGAAGGCCTTGTTCAAACTGTCGGTAATCGGTGCCAGCATGTAAGAAAAGAATGAACGCGAACCGGTATTAATATATACTTCCAGAGGCATTCCCGGTGACAGTTTTACGGCACTATCGAGGGCAGCTAATTCTTTCGCATCTACCTCAACCCTTGCGGTGTAATATGATACGGTTTGTATACCTTGTTGTTCATTGAAAGCGTCAGCCGATACCTGCGTTACTTTTCCGGTAAGAATTGGCATCCTGCGTGATTTATACGCCGAAAGCACGATGCGCGCCTGCATTCCAGCTTCAACAACGTCAATATCAGTAGGCTGTACATGCACTTCCGCTACCAGCTTGTCACCTTGCGGAGTAATGTCCATTATCGGTGCTCCGGCAGCTATCACACCGCCTATAGTGTGGTGTTTAAGACCGGTTACGATACCTTCTGACGGGGAGATGATTACCGTGCGCGTCATAACGTCAGTGGCAGCGCGCAGTTTTTCATCATAATCATTAATTTTAGAGCGGACATCACGCAGCTCTTCGGCAAGTTTACCGGCAAAATCATTTTCCAGGTTGATTACATCCATCTGGCTTTCGGTTATGCTTTGTTCAGCCTTGGCAATCTGCGCACCGTATTGACCGATATTGCCTTTTAATTCCTCAGCTTTACGTTGCAGCTCAAGCAGGCGTGGCTTGGTTGCCATGCCGTCCTTATATAATTCTTTTACTGAATTTGTTTCCTCGATAATCAAGGCAAGCTGACCATGCGCGCTTTTCTTTTGTGCTGTAAGCCCGATTATTTCTTCTTTTATTCCTGATATGCGCTGCCACAATGAATCAAGCTTGCCAAGATGGCTGTCATTCTGGGTGGTAAATAATTCTGCTTGCGAGCGCATTGCTTTTTGCAGGGATTCCTGATTTTTTGCCGCTTCTTCTAATTCATCTGGAAACTTTAATTCTGCCGTACTGCTTTGCAATGCCTGTATACGCGTTTCTGACGCACGCATCGCCCATAATTCACTCTGGACTATTTCACGGTTGGCTTTGGGAGCAACATCGCTGATTTCTACGAGTGGCTGATCTTTCTTAACCAGCTGCCCCTCCTCCACCAGGATATTTTTGATAATTCCACCTTCCAGATGCTGCACGGTTTTGCGTTTGGTTATTACAGCTACGTTGCCATGCGCAATGGCGGCACTTTCAATAGGAACTATCATACCAAAAACTATGGTGATAAAGGTAATAGCAGTTATTACTAGCGCAGTGGCACGCATAGGGGCATGCGCGCTGGCAATGGCAGAATTATTTCCCTTATAATCTTTATTACTGAGTAGTTGTACAAAATTGTCGATTGCCTCCACTGCTCGGGCAAGGCGCGGATGTCCTTCCAGTTTTTCCAACAAAGTTCTGATTCTTGGGATGCTTATATTCATGGATTGCCTTTAACCGGGATTGTTTGCGCTCTTGCCTTATTATACAATGCCATTACCTCGGAAATTGCTCCGAATGTTTCCAGCCTTCCATCGCGCAGCACCAGAAGCTTGTCAACATGCTCCAGAAGGCTATTACGGTGAGTTATAAGCAGCGTGGTTATTTTTCGTTGTTTGGCAAGATAGAGTGCCGCAATCAATGCCTGTTGTCCAACGTCATCAAGGCTGGCATCCGGCTCGTCAAGCATGAGTAGCTTAGGATCGCCATAAAACGCTCTGGCAAGTCCAATTCTCTGGCGTTGCCCGGCAGATAGTACCGCGCCACCTTGACCAATTTCCGTATCATAGCCTTTAGGCAGGCGCAGAATCAACTCATGCGCACTAGCCATATTGGCAGCCTGCACCACTGCTTCCGGCGTAGCATCAGAGTTAAAGCGTGATATATTCTCTTTTATTGTTCCACTGAATAATTCAACATCTTGCGGTAGATATCCAACTGATTTGCCAAACTCTGTGCGCGCTATTTGGCGTATATCTGCACCATCCAATCGCACCACCCCTTTTTCCGCCTGCCATACGCCCATTATTACCCGCGCCAGAGTGGATTTTCCGGAACCACTTGGACCAACAATACCTAAAATTTCTCCGGCATTCAGACCAAAATTTATGTTTTTAAGTATCGGCTCTTCTCTACCTTCTGTGCTGTAAGTTACATTTTCCACAGCAATTGCGCCAACAGCAGCAGGCAATTTCATTGATTCTTCGTTCTGCAGTTCATCAGTGAAAGCTTTTTTAAGCCGTGAGTAAGACGTGCGGGTTTCGGTAAAACTTTTCCAGCTGGCAATGGCTGCCTCAAACGGAGCGAGGGCGCGGCTGGCAAGGATTGAAGCAGCAATAATAGCTCCAGTGGTTACATGGCCATAAATTGCCAGCCATGCGGAAGCGCAAGTGACAAATATCTGCAGGGAAAGTCGCAGGAATTTAGTTCCACCCTGAATAACTGCAGCGCGGTTTCCGGCTGTCAACTGTAATTCGCCTGTGGTTTTCTGCATTGCCTTCCAGCGGGCAGAAAGTGCTGTAACCATGCCCATCGCCTGCGTTACTTCGGCGTTGCGTGTTGCCAGTTCCAGCTCCTGCATGGCGCGTAATTGCCTTGCACCCGCTTCCTGGCTGGGACGGCGCATTGATGTTTCATTCAGCCATGCCATCAGCAAAAGCAATGCTGCACCTGCCACTACCAGCAAACCGAGTGACCAATGCACGATGAATAAGGCGGCTATATATAAGATTGACCACGGCGTATCCATTAGAGTGACCAGCCCATTGCCACCTATGAATTGTTTGATAGTCGATGCATCACGCAAATGTTGCGCTCCTCTGCCACCTGCTGCCGTTTGCGCCAGAACCAGAGGGAGTACTACTTCGATGATGGAATCATGCAACCAGTCAGCGGCTTTCTGTAACACCATGCTACGCAGTGTCTGCAATAACCCTGCCGCCGCAAACATAGCCAGCATGATTACTGTAAGCCATAATAATGTTGCTAAGCTGCCGGTACTCAGTACCCGATCCAATACCTGTAAGGAATATAAAGAAACAGGCAAGATTAGCAGGTTGATGAAAAAACTATTTACGCACACTGAAAGCCATACAGGGCGCAAACTATTCAGTATTTTTTCAAGGCGGGCAGTGCCGGTGGTATTCATGATTGATAAATGATAATGGTTAATATTTATTAGCTATTATCATCATTAATTAAACATTGTACAGTAAATTATAACAAAAAATCACCCGCAGCTAGAAATAAAACCGCTTTTTTGTCACTCCTACTCTCGGTTTCAAGTTATTTTTCAGACCCTAAGTCGGTTTTGGTGGGATCGAGAGGAATCGAACCTCCGACCTACAGTTTAGGAAACTGCCGCTCTATCCTGCTGAGCTACGACCCCAAATTACGATGATCTGATAATCAGATATCCGGATAATCCGTGGATTATTAGATGATTAGAAAAACTAAGTAAATTACTTTCTATGTCATCCTGCGAGGCGCGTAGCGACTGCGCAGGATCTCAGCATAGTTATAAACAGATCCTGTGCTAACGCTTCGCGTTCCACAGGATGACATTAATCATCAGATCATCTACTCTTTCTTATACTCACCCTCATGCAGCCAGCTACGGTGATTTTCCGGCTTGCCCAGATAATAGCCCTGCATGTAATCAACCCCCATATTCATCAGGGTTTTCGCCACTTCTCCGGTTTCCACGAACTCGGCAACGGTTTTCAGACCGAATCCTTGTGCAAAATCCATCAATGTCTTCACGAAAAACTGGTTATCGGAGCTTTGCGCGAGATCTTTAATGAACACACCGTCAATTTTCACCATATCCACCGAAAGTGCCTTAAGCTGCCGGAAGGAAGTATAGCCCGAACCAAAATCATCCAGTGCCACCTGACATCCCATTTCCTGCAACGAAGCCACAAAAAACGCGGCACTACGTAAATCGCGCTGAGCGGCAGTTTCGGTAATTTCCACAATAATGCGCGAGGCTATTTCCGGAGTTTTTTTGATTTGCTTTTCAAAGGCATTGAGCCAGATAGTATTTTCCGTGGTCAGGTTAGAAACGTTAAACGCCAGCACCACATCTGGGGAATGCCGCAATTCTTCAGTAATAAATTCCATCACCAGAGTATCAATAACATCAATCATCCCCATTCTTTCCGCAACCGGAATGAGTGCTCCCGCCGAGCTGATTTTTCCAGCACTATTCACAATGCGTAGCAATGCTTCATAATGCACGGTTTTGCCGGTCACGCTGTCAATCACCGGCTGGTAAGCCATGCGTAGTCTTTTTTCCTTCACCGCCTTGAAGAAATAATTGGCAAGTCCCATCTGCTGCCGGCATTGATCCGCCTCATGACGTGTCGATTCATACGTGCGCTGCGTATTGCTTTGCATGCTGTTTACAGTTACATAAACCTTATCGAGCGCATCATTGGCATCGGCAGTTTCCGCCGGAAAAGATACACTGCCAATCACACCCATGATATATAGCGATGCCGTCTCGAAATTATCGCGTCCGAAATTCTGCACCATAGTATGAATACGTCGCATCATATTAGCAGTATCCTCCGGATAGCTGCAGGAAAGTACTATTCCAAGCTGGTCACGTTGCAAACGCTGGATGGTATCGCCTTCCGCAAGCATGGATTTAATCATGTTGGTCAAATCGTGAATTACGATTTCCGAAGTGTCATGCCCATAAGCATTGATGATCATCGACAGATTGCTAATGGATAGAAGCAAGAGTGCGCCGGATGTATGGTCGGAGATAACACTTCTTATCGATGTTTCCAGCACATTCACAAAATCTGACGGATAAAAATTCGAACCAGGATAAGTTGATGGCGGTGCTGACATTTCCGGCAAATCTACATCGTTTGCAGAAGCATTACCATTGACAGATGCATTACCAACCATGCGCCGTCCCACTTCCGCTGATTGCGGTACAAATTCCGGAGATGTTTTGCCAGTAGAAATCATGAAAATCTGATAACCATTTCCTGTTATTTTACATAGATTGAATCGCTACAATTTATATAAAATTTTACATTCTTTTTGTTACATCATTGAATTTTAGCAAAAAATGGTAAAGACAACCTTACCATTCAAGATTATTTTATAGCCATCGCCTATAACTTATTGAAAAATAACCCTAAAAATATTAACATCCCTAGCCATTTATTAGCCATAAACACTTTTTTTGCCGAATCAGGACGGTCAATATCCAGCGAATAAACCTGCCAGAAGCAGTGTAAAGCAGCTGGAATAAGCCATAAAACCGCTGAAATATCACCTGTAGCCAGCATAAAACAGGTAATCGCCAGCGCGTACATTATGCTGACAAAAATCTTGGTATTATCTGCAAGCCGCAAGGCAGTTGAACGCACACCGATGCGCGCATCATCAATTTTATCCTGGTGAGCATAAACAGTATCATAACCGAGCGTAAGAAAAACCCCGCCAATATATAGCAAAATCGCAGGAAATTCTATCACGCCACGCACCGCCGCCCAGCCCATAAGCGCGCCCCAGTTAAAAACCAGCCCGAGGAATAATTGCGGCCACCAGCTCACCCGCTTCATAAATGGATAAATAGCAACCGGAATCAGTGCCAAACCTCCCCACATCACCACCATAAAACCCAACTGATAAGCAATAAGCAGCGATGCCAGCAATAAAACCAACAACAAAAAAATCGCCTGCTTAACATTAAGCTCGCCGCTGGCAAGCGGTCGGCTTTTTGTACGCTCAACCTGCCTGTCAATATCCCTGTCGGCAATATCATTGACTATGCACCCTGCCCCGCGCATCAAAACCGCACCGATAAAGAACAGCAGCAGCTTCTCTATTTCAAGCTGCCCCGATGCCAGCACCAAAGCCCAGGCACACGGCCAGAATAACAGCCAGATACCAACCGGCTGGTGTAAACGCATAAGCCGAATATATGGGTTTGATAGTTTCATGATCAATATTTACAACTGTCACTGCGAGCTTGTCGAGGGTTGTTTTACAGTACAATTTCTGCAGATCCGCCCCAGCCATAGAACCCAATTAACCGATTCTTAATATTTGTCATATACCATAGAAATTATCAACTCAAATACTCACTATGCATACCACGAAACAGAATGCTTTTACATTAATTGAACTGTCCATAGTCCTGGTTGTTGTCGGTCTGCTTATAGGCGGGATTCTAGTTGGGCAAAACATGATTTTTGCTGCGCAAGTCCGTGCGCAGGTAAAACAGCTTGAGGAATACTCACTCGCCTACGAAACATTTAAAACCAAATATAATTGCATTCCCGGTGACTGCTATAATGCAACTACTTTTTTTTCCTCCACCACCAACGGCAATGGCAATGGCATACTCGAGAGTACCACGGTAAGGGTCGATGGTCGCTTGGAATATGATAACGACTCCAGCACCTTTGATTTTGAGTTCCCCACTTTTTTTACACAGCTTATACTCGCAGGTTTGATAGAGGCGGATGAGCAGATAGCCAGAATTGGCTACCCGAAACCTAAATTGCCGCATGCACCCAATCAAGGATTTACGGCAAATTCGGCGATGTTCACTGATGCAGCAGCGTACGCAGGTTCCTATACCATGCAATCAGATGATTATTTTGGACTAAACAAATGGAAGGTGGGTTTGTATTTTGCCATTGGCAGACCCAGCGTGGGTTGGGGACTTAATAATGACAAGGACGGGCTGTTCACTCCTCTGGTCACCTATTCCGTTGATGCAAAAATTGATGATGGTAAGCCTCAAACTGGGGACTTCAAAGGTGGTACAATACAATGGACAAACACTGGTGGTTACACCGATGGCTATTGCCTTTCCCCTACCCCTCCGTCACTGCCAGTAGCCGCCGGACTCGGCACGGAATACAATATCTCCAACACCAAAACACCCTGCATATTCGCCTGGAAACTTGAATAATATCCTAGTCATAGTTTGTAGTAGTATTGCCTTATCAATGAATTACGCTTTACGAACTACGATTTACGAACTACGATTTACGATATGCAGGAAATCCGCTTATACACCAAACAACAACTGGAACAATCCGTTGAAATAACACTGGACTCTAATCAAGCCCATTACCTTGCTAACGTCATGCGCTGTAATGTTGGCGACCTGCTGAGCCTGTTTAATGGTCGCGATGGTCAGTGGCAGGCAGAGATAACTTCTGTCAGCAAAAAATCTATAACCTCAGTCCCGCTCAAACAAACCCGCCCACAAATTTCCTCGCCCGATTTATGGCTGGTTTTTTCCGTCATAAAAAACAAAAGCGAGTTGGTAGTGGAAAAAGCCACCGAGCTTGGCGTTTCTAAAATAATCCCCTTGGTCACCCGCCATAGCGTGGTGCGCTCGGTAAACCTCGAAAAACTACAAATCCATGCCATCGAAGCCACCGAACAATGCGAACGTCTTGACATCCCTGCCCTTGAAACTCACAAGGATTTATCCTATCTCCTCGGAAGCTGGGAAAAAAACCGTATCTTGCTTTACGGCGACGAAAGCGGCGGCGGAATTCCACTGCCAGAAATTTTGGGAAAGGAAAATCCCCTCTCCCGCTTGCGGGGGAGGGTTAGGGAGGGGGTCGCAGTCCTAATCGGCCCCGAAGGCGGATTTTCTGCTGACGAGTTTGAAATGCTCCGTACCTGTGATTTCGCCAAAGGCTTTGGCATGGGCGGGCGGATACTCAAGGCAGATACGGCAGCAATCGCCTCCCTCGCCTGCGTTCAAGCAAAACTCGGCGACTGGGATCAAAAACCGCATTTTATCGGAAAAAATACATGACATCACCAATTATAGACACGCTGAAAAATATTTATGATACCAGAGGTGATGAAGTTGAAAAATGGCTGGCGGAATTGCGCGCTGAATCTCCACCTCTTTTTTACAATTCTGTTGATTTGCGTCATAGCGGTCTGCGCCTTGCGCCGGTGGACACCAACGTTTTTCCTGCTGGATTTAACAATTTATCGCCGGTAGCACGAGAGCGTACCAGCAACCACATCAAACATTTTTTCCAGGAAAATTATCCGCAAGCGAAACGCGTGCTGATAATTCCTGAGAACCACACCCGCAATCTTTTTTACCTTGAGAATCTCTATGTTCTGCAGTCATTATTGAAAAATTCCGGTATGCAAACAGAAATCGGCAACCTTGTTGCACCTGTTGGTGAAATTCTGCATCTAACCTCAGCTTCCGGCGTAGAAATACAACAACATCCGCTGGTAAAAACACAAAACAAACTATCTCTTGAAAACGGCTTTATTCCTGACATAATCATAATGAATAATGATATGACGGCTGGTATTCCCGATATTTTACAAAATATAAAACAACCGATAATTCCTCCGCTTTATATGGGCTGGTTTAAACGGCGTAAAAGCATTCATTTTGCCGAGTATAAAAAACTAATCGAAGATTTTTCTCAAAAATTTGCTATCGATCCATGGTTGCTCGATGCCCAATCCCATAAATGCGGAATGGTGGATTTTAATGATAAGAATTCTTTAGAATGCCTGGCAAAATCCATTGATGAAATAATAAAATTTTCTCAAAAAAAACATTCCGAATATGGCATTTCCCAAGAACCATATGTTTATATAAAAGCTGATGCCGGAACTTACGGTATGGGAATAATAACGGTAAAATCGTCAGATGAAGTTATGGAGTTAAATAAAAAGAAACGTAATCAAATGCAGGTTATAAAAGAAGGCACAAAAGTAAATGAGGTTATTCTTCAGGAAGGCATTCCAACCATAGACACTATAGAAAATGCTCCGGCTGAACCGATAGTTTTATTGATAGACGGTATACCGGTTGGCGGTATGTACCGCGTGAACAATTTTCGCGATAATCTAGGCAATTTGAACGCTACAGGAATGCATTTCTCCGGTATGTGTGATGAAAGCGAATCTGAAAATGGCACTTGGCACAAGGTAAATAATTGTGATTTTCGTGCCTATGGCATAATCGCTTCCATCGCCGCCCTTGCCACCGCCCGAGAGAAATATTAGTGTTATCCTATGAAATGCGTAGCATTTGCACAGAATCTGTTTATAATTATGCTGAGCCAATATGCAAATCCAAAACCAGATAAAAGAAAAACTAGTGGCTACATTTGCGCCCGTACATCTCGAAATATTCGATGAAAGCTATAAGCACAAAGGACATGCCGGCGCGCCAGAAGGCAGCAGCGAAACCCATATCGGGATAATTATTGTTTCTGATTATTTTAAAGGACTATCACGTATTGAGCGTTCGCGCAGTATGCACAAAGCCCTAGCCGAGGAAATTAAAAAAATCCACGCCCTGACTGTTATGAAAACTTTGACACCAGAGGAATATAAACAAATGCGTAATACGTAGCTACGTAATTACTACGCTATCTACAAACTAAGCTTCTTCGCTTTCTTCAACACTTGAAGAATCTTCATCTTCTGAGGAATGCTTTGACTTGCGACTATCAGGCTTGGTTTTCACCAGCTTGCCTTTAGCATTGTCCCACACATATTGATGAACCACGGTTTTAGTTCCGGTAGTCACAATATCACCGTTAGCAAGTTGCAAAACGTCAAACCCTTTTTGCAGTGCATCCTGAATCAACGAAGATGACTGGCGCAGGTAACGTGAATCAAGCATCGTGTTAGTCGCCATCATATCACTATCCATTGATTTTCTTGGCGCACTTATAGAAGCATTTATTCTTCTTGATGTAAGATTTAGCTTTTTCATTTCAGACTCTCTAAATTATTTAAAGAAAAACTAGATTACAAAATATCTAGCACAAAATACACTATTTAAACAGCTTTTTGCAAACCACTATATATTGCTTGTTTTAAAAGTTTACCCATCAACATGTAGTAGGTTAATACAAAAATCCCCCCTCCCACTAAATAGGCAATACTTCCATATATGTCAAGGCAAATAAACTAAGAATTTACAATTAAATCACTAATATTAATTTTTGGAGTTGTCAGAGAACAGCGGTCAGTGGTCAGTATTTAAGTAAACTTATACTTTACTGACCACTGACCGCTGACCGCTGATAACTACTACCTTAATATATCATTCAACTGACTAAGTAATTGATCGGTTGTTGAAATCACCTTGGTATTAGCCTGATATGCGCGTTGCGCGACAATCATATCAGTCAACTGATCCGCGAGTTCCACGTTGGATTGTTCAAGCGATGATGAAGCAATCTTACCAACACCACTGCTTCCCGATTGCCGCAAATTAACCTCACCTGATTGCGCGGATTGTAAAAACACGTTACCCGATGAAGTCTGGAGTTGGTTAGGGTTAGCAAAATCAGCAAGCGGAATTTTAAACAGATTCTGCGTCTGCCCGTTGCTGTAACTGGCAACCACAAAACCTTCTTCGGTAATAGCCACGCTGGTCAAGTCACCCACTGGCGCACCGTTCTGATTCACAAAATTCACACGATAAGCACTATTAAACTGACTAAGCCCATCGGTCTTACCGATTGAAGAAGCGTTGGGAGTGCCAAACGGTGAACCGGAAGTTCCCCAATTAAAAGTAATACTGCTCGACACCGAACCATTGGTCCAGGTTATATCAACCGGATTAATAAGTGCACTGTCAACACTCTGCAAACTACCGTCACCATTGAAGGTAATAGCGCCCGTAACAATCTGACCGCTAGGTAGTGGCGAAGTCACCTCACCTGCATTGGCAGCATAAACTTCCACAGCCCAGGTATTAATATCAGTTTTGATAAAACTCATACTCAAATCATGCCCCGTTCCCAGTGAGTCATAGACTCGTATCGGGCGACTGAATTGTGCGGTGATAGCACCACCAGCAATATTTTTGGCAGCATCACCTGGGTCATAAGCCGGTCCAATTGCTCCTGTCGTCTGCGGTCCGGCAACTGAATAGGCAGTACCGTTTAATGAGTCAACCAGACCAAGTTCTGCCACAAGACTTCCGTAGTTCTGTGGTTGCACCATGGAAATACCAGCAGGACCAGTTGTTGCACCAGCAGTTGCTTCCGCATTATTCTTAGCAACAATGGTAAAGGTCGTAGCATTCACTACAGTAATCTCAAACAGTCCGGAAAGATTCGCAGCAGCAATTCCGTCATAAGGACCACCGGCAAGAGTTCCCATATCAACCACATCACCGGTAACGTATGATGGCGATGGAGCAGCCGGTAAAGTGACGGTTACAACTCCGCTGCCTGCCGTTGTAGTAAACGGAGTAGCACCAAGGGTAACGTTAGGTAACACCGGAAAATCTGAGAACGTAATCGTATCAAGCGGGTTATTAACGTTGATTTTGACGCTGGCTGATGACAACGCGCTCTCAATAGTCGCGGTCAAACCAGAAGAATTATTGACTAGATTCGCAAGTCCTTCCAGAGAAGCAAAACGATCAGAGCCAGTACCAAGATTAGATAAACCAAGTTCTCTTATCCAGTCAATACCCCACTGCACCGGAGGACCAGCAGTACCAACACTTGAGCCATTGGCAAAAGTAATGGCGGCATTGGCATCGGTCGCCCCAACATAAAGCCTGCCACCAGAGACACGGGCAGAAAGACCTGTTACCGCATTTATGGCATCAGCAAGATTATTCAGTGTATTGAACTGTCCAAGCTGTGCATTTGGTGACGCTGAAGTATAGCTAAAATTCACAGTACCTGTTGCCGTAGTTGTAATAGTGAATTTAAGAGCCGATGTGCTGAATGAACTTGTTCCAGTATCAGCGAGGAAACGAGTTGTAGCATTATTCGCGTCCATAATCGCGCCACCAAACAATCTGGTGGTGGCAACCACAGTTCCAGCTCCGCCACCGGCAGTCGAGGTAGCGGTGGATGCTGCCGTAATGCTATAATGGTCATCATCAATGTACGTGACTAGAAACGAACCGTTCAGGTCACCTGCCGGAATACCGCCAACAGCTCCGGTGTTACCGCTCAAAGTTACCACTTCATTATTAACCAATCCGTGCCCAACCTGCCTTACTGTAACCACGGCACTGGCATTGGTAGTTTTAAATGGTAAATTAGTTTTAAATCCAGCAGCACCACCACCGGTAACACCACCAGCAGTTGCACCGGTAGTAGTAGTTATAGTAAATGTATTAGCACCAGTTACCGTAATAATATGGGTAGCATTTAATTCACCAGCCGGAATGCCATCAGTTGTAGCAAGACCAGCGAGAGTTACTGCATCCCCAGTGGTAAGACCATGCGCCGTACTGGTAATGGTTACGGTAGTACTAGCCGCCGCGCCGGTAGTAACCGGGTTATTTGCCATAGCCACTGCAGCCGAAGTTATAGTATTCGGCGATGAAATAACCGCCCGATCATTATCACCAACCGAGGCGGCATTAGTAACATCACGTCCGAAAGTAAAACCGCTGTAACGGTAAGTGTAACTAAGTCCCTGACCGGTAGAAACTGTAATACGATCACCTCTGGTAAGGCTGTTCACGCCACCAGGAATCAAAATATCCTTCGCAGCAATTCCATTATTCTGTGTATGGAATGGATCTGGTTTAGCAGTGCCGGAAGCCCCAGGATATGCCGTCTGTGCCGAGTTCAGGTTAGCACCGATTGACACTGTCGAAGTAGCAGCAGCAACACCGGTGAGGTTAGTCACGTTGACCGTAGTAAGGCTGGTCAGGTTCGCGCTGGAGTTAGTATTTAAATTTCCGGTTTCCCCCGGCAAGCGTCCTTCACGATCCAGTGGCCATGCCTGTAGGAAAAATCCGGCGGCATTACGGAAGTTACCAGTCGCATCCTGTGTGAACGAACCGGCGCGGGTGTAATATACCTGCCCTGCCCCGTCAGATTGCTGGTTTACCACAAAGAAACCATCGCCGGAAACCGCAATGTCAGTTGACGAATCGGTAGATTGCAACAGCCCTTGCTTGTTCACTAGCTGTTGGTTCGCGCCGATAACACCGCCAGGTGAGAATTGTGATTCGCTGGCAGAAGAAGTCACGAGACTTTCAAACCCGCCACGGTTTCCTTTATAACCAACCGTGTTCACGTTGGAAATATTGTCGGAAATGATACCAATCTTGTTACTCTGACCTTTAAGACCAGATACACCAGAATATAACGCACCATATAAACTCATAACTTCTCCCCTTCTGTCATCCTGTGAGCCGTAAGGCTGCACAGGATCTTTTGTTATTCTTCACCAAATTCTCACCTTGCGTTCCTCTCCCCCTGCGGGAGAGGATAGTTTTTGTTACCACGCATAGCGTGGGTTATAAAAACTTTTTACTTACTATATAGCCTGTCTTACCGACTTAACCTTATCCAACGCCACCACTACATCACCTAATGTCAAAACTGTTGTTCCGTCTTTTGTGTCTATCGAAGATACCACTCCAACTGTTGAGGTCTTGGCTTTCAGATCATTTCCGGCAGCATCTTTAGCCACAACCTTAATAGTATAAGTCCCATCCGCTAACTGTTTTCCGTCTCCATCCTTTCCTCCCCATAGTACTTCATTACGTCCTGCAACTTTCGTGCCATTTGCCTTCATAACTTCTTTTCCGGTAGGGTCTAATATTGTCAAATCAACAGTTTGCGCTTCTTTTTCCAAATCATAAACAAAGCTCGCCTTGCCTCCCTGCATAACGCCCTTGTCGCCATCTGCTTCCACCTGTTTGCCGATATACCCGACCACACTATTCAAGGTGCTCGTGTTAAACAGGCTGATTAATTTCTGCAAATTGCTGTTAGTATTAATCTGCTGCTCCACCTGCGAAAGCGTTGCTATCTGCTGCGTGAGCTGGTTAGTATCAGTCGGCGCAGTCGGATCCTGATTCTGCAACTGCGTGGTAAGCAGCTTGAGAAAATCCTGATAATTTGTCTGCGCCTTAGCAGCCGCTTTATCAGTCTCGCTCGCGTTTTTATTCGTTACATTATTGATGTTATCAACTCTGCTTGTAAAGCTACTAGCAACCATAACTTCCTACCTTTCTAATCCCTAAGCCTTATGCCTTATGCCTTATGCCATAAGCCCTATATTTTAATATCCAGACCATCTGGCAAATTAACAGTATAGCTACGCGTCACTGCCACCAGCGATGCCATATTCACTTCTTCCGGCAATAATTCTTCCGGCTGCGATTTTTGATACTGGCTGGTAGCCTGATATTGATTCTGCCCCTGCCCTTCTTTTTCACCGCCACGCAGATTAAAACTCAAGCTTCCCGCATCAGTTTTAAGTCCGGCGTCCGAAAGAGCTTTCTGCAAACCGCTGGAATCACGCTGTAGCAAATCCAGAGCCTGTTTATTATCCGCAGTAATCGTCACTCCGGTTTTACCCTTGGAATCTACATCGAGCGTAATATCCAGTTTCCCCAATTCTTCCGGATTTAGCTGGATAGTTATTTTGCTATTGCCACTACCGATGGCAGTTTTTACATGGAACACCACCTGATCAGTAACCGGAACTTGCTCGGCACGGTTAAGCATACTCGAAAATTGTGAAGCTCCTGCTGGAACATTCGCCCGCGCAGAAGATGGCGCAGCTCCCGCCAGTGAAAATTGCTGCCCGGCATTATTATTCTGTCCGGAATTACCCGAAAAATTACTATTGCTGTCTGAGCTTGTAGCAGACTGCACCGCAGAAGCCACCGGCAGAAGAGAATTATTTTGCTGCTGCATGGATTGTTGCGAAGTAACTGGCTGTTCGCTGGCAACACCCGCCGCCTGCTGCACAATTGGCGCAGAAACAATTGCATCCGGTTTGTTATTAGCTTCAGGCAGCAAGGAATTATTATTTGCTGCGATAGTGATAAGCGGCTTCACCGGCAGCTTTGAACCAACATCAGCTTGCTGATATTCCCCTGCCCTGTCACTGCGAAATTTCTGCAATGCTTCTTTAATCAGCGCGATATCATCTTCCAGCAATTTTTTAACATCCTCTGCCATCGCAAATAATTTATCATCATCAACACCCTGATTATGTAATGCATCAAGTGCCAGAGCAGACGCAGCTTTCTTATCATCTCCGCCAAGCCCTTGTGGCAATAAATTCTTGAGTGCGTTCAAATCATTTTGCAGAGCATCATTAATTGCATTAAGTGCCGCATTCTGCTCATCACTCAACAACAAATTGCCATCTGCACCCTGCGCTGCTCCTTCAGAATTTGCCGCCTGCAAAAATTGCTGAAGCTGGGCAAGGGTATTTTTCAAATCTGCAAATATCTCCGGCAATCCTGCATTTTTCTGTGCGTCAGTAATCGCCAGATTATCCGCAGAACTAACCACATCTATTTTCACCTGCGAATTCACATTAACCGTCAGAACCTGCCCACCAACACCAGCACCCGCCAGAAGCTGTGCAATAATATTCAGCAAATCACTCAAGCTATCCGCATGTCTGGCAATTTTTTCCTTCAATTCCTCAGAGGTCAATTCATCGGCCGGAGCTTCTGTATCACCCACAGTTTTGCTCTCAACTTTATCTCTTACCGGCGCATTATTCTGATCATAATTTTTTGTATTTTTAACTGGACGCGTAGAAGTCTCAGAATTTTTATCCTCACTTTTATTAGTTTCTTTATTTTCTATTTTATTTCTCAACACTTTCTGGATGGTTTTGTCCAAAGGATCGCGGAAAGGCTGGGCGGCATTAACTTCCACAGCCGCTGGGTCTTTTTCATCTTTTTTATTGCCAAAGCCCGCCTGATTACCGGAATCACCAGTATTTCCTACCACGTCAAGCAACGAGGAAAACTGGTCAGCACCAGATTTTTTACTTGATGCATCGCCACCCTTAACCGAGCTATCCGCCTGATTTCCATTAATTAATCCGCTTAGCGTTGCTAACGAGAATTGTAAAGCCGGCATATTTCCTCACTTAACTTCAGGTTTTTATCTACCTGAAATATTAAGCAAAGACCGTGCCAAAGTTAGGAAATGGTGGTTAGTGGATGGTGGTCAGTGTATAACGACTTTATAATGGAAGCTCAACTTCTTACTTCACCAACCACTGTCCACCCAGCCACTGACCACTACTAAGCTGACAGCGTCAGCCCCTCAGCAGAAGGCGGAATAATCGAACCATTGCCGGAATTGGAAGCAACAGGAAACTCGGAAACATTTCCTCCCTGTGCCCCTGCGCGAGAACTATCCTGATCAATATCATTCCATGCACTGCGCATCTGTTTTAAATCGGCGATAACCGATTCACATTCCTCTATGCTATTAGTGCGGTGAATCGCAAATAAACGCGTATCAATTGATGAATAATAGCTATAGAGGATTTTCGCGATTTCCCCGCCATTATCAAAATCGAGGCAACCTTGCAAGCCACCAACCAGCTCGGAAGCTTTTATAAGCAAGTTATAACGGTCTTCAATCCGTTTTTCGTTGATGGCTTCTTTTGCCTGCTGCACAAGGCGGATAATTCCATCATACAGCAATATAATCTGGCGAACAGGAGCTACGGTCTGCGTGGCAGCGGCATATGCCTGGTATTTTTGTTTTTCAACCATTTTATTCCTTTTTTATTCCTTGTTTTATTGCTAGCTATTTATACCATTTCGCGCATCATCATTAGCCTGCAGACTAGAGAGCAGTGTATTGACGTTGGAAATAGCTTGTTCCAAACGCGCAAATTTATCAAGCAATTGTTGGCGAAAAACTTCAACCTGCGCGTTTATTCTATCAATATTTTCCTTCAAACGCGTATCGGAATCTTTGAGTGCGTTAAGCTCAACCGCAAGCGTACCAGTATTGCTCTTTAGAACAGCATCAGAAACGTTAAAAATTTTATCGGCGATACCCTGCGTAGCATTAACACTTGCAGTGCCGTCCGCAGTGCTGGCATATACCATAACCAACCCTTCAAACGCCGTACCCACCTTCCCTTTCAAAGTGTAACCGGTTACAACTCCGGTAGATGCGTTTTTAATCTCAATAGCATCCAGATCCACGATTTCAGGTCCCGAACCATCATCATAAGTTGCTTTGTAAGTGGAAGTGCTGGGCGTGATAGTAAGGTCAAAATCTGTTGCCTTCAACGCATTGGTGCGCGAAAAAATACGTAGAGAAGTATTATCGGTCACGAAATCAAATTCAAATATCTTGCGTACAGCATCCGGATCATTGGCTATGGCAGTGCTGAGCTTTGTATCATCAACACTCATCAAATTACGTACAGAAGGTGAATCAGTGGTTGCTTCCTGATCAATAAAAGTAATGCCCACATCGGCAAGCCTGCTTGGAGCATTTAAGCCAAGACCAGAAACTATCGACGACAATATCCCCCCAACAGAACTCATAGTATTACGCAGTAGCGCACTATCACTAAGCACTGCCGTATCTTTATAAAGACCATTATCATCAAGCTCTGATTGCTTGGCAGCAAAAACTTTCAGTTCATTATACAGATTAACAAAATTGATGATGCTGTTCTTCCCTATATTCTGATCCGCCTCAATGGAAACCCCAACTTCAGTAAGAGGAGCAGCCACCATATCTTTTTTGATGGTCAGAGAAAGTCCGTCAACCAAATCGCTTATAGTATTGCCCTGCCTGGTTATGGACACACCATTGAATTTAAAAACAGCATTAGACGCTTGCTGTTTATCTGAAATAGTAACCTGCGTAAAAACACCGGTAGCATCAACCAGAGTACCGGCAGGACTTACGTTGTTAAAATCAAAATCCACATCAGTTCCAGTCTTGGTAGAAGCAAATGAAAGCTGGTAAACACCAGTTCCAACTTTAATTATACTGGCTGATATTCCGGTTTTATCGGAAATGGAATTAAACTTGGCAGCCACAGAGTTCAGACTTTCGCCATCATTCAGTGTTATGCTCTCGCCTTTAAGAGTAAAAGTACCGGCTTTAAATTGCCCTGCCGCCGGAGCGGCTGAAACCGCAGCATCATTAGCTGTAGCAATATTTATGTTACCGGTAGATTGTTTTCTTGCTTTGGCAATGCTGGTAATTTCGCTTACTGTGTAAGACTGCAAAGCTGTACCAGGTGAAGCCGTAGCCACCACATATTCCAAACCTGACACTTCAGTATTACTGCTGATAACAGCGGTTCTATATTTAAAAGCATTGTCCGCCGCATTACCGACCCCAGGAGGGTTACGCAAAATCGCCACCGAATCCTTAAGTTTACCAAGCAGGCTTTTAAATTCGCCCAGTGCCGTAGCCTTACTGGCATTTACATCAATTTTATCCTGTAATTGCGTCGCAGGAATCGACTTGGCCTCGGTGAGCCCTTTGATCAGAGCCTCTGTATCAATACCAGATCCGCCAACACCATTCGATACAGTTTTTCCGCCAAACTTGAAAAAATTACCGATCTGTATTTGACTCACCATAAAACTTCCTTTCGACTATCCCAGCCCAGCTTTATTAAACGCTGTCGTGAATTTAAAGTACCAAGCAATTTGCAATATTATATTTACAAAACCCAAACAAACCCTATGCAAACCCTGTACAAATTCTATGCAAAAATTATGCCTGAACCTTTATCACCTGGCAACTAGCAACTTAAAGTTGTATCAAACCTTCAAATTAAACGATACTTTTTCACTTTCGCCACCCATCCTGAACAAATTCGGCTCAGGAATATAAGTTACCTTACCATCACGCAAACTGGTGAATCTGGTAATGTATTGTCCGGTAGCGTCTTTAAAAATAGTGAAAGTTCTGTCACTTACCACATATGGATCAGTCATTTTCTGAGAAATGCGCTGAACCGCCTGGAACCTTTGTTGCTGTGCAACCTGCTCGTCAAAGCCGGTACTACCAGATCCTATTGACACAAAAGGCACCTCGGACTTACTAGCCACGGGCGCCGGACTTGGCATAGAAACTACAGGTTTTATTACAATGGGCGGTGATGTTATTCCTAAATTGTTCATATAACCTCCTAAGATTGGCTCGGAGTGTTAACCACCCCGAGCCTTTCCTAAATTAATAAACTACTGAATCAGTTTCAACAAGTTCTGCAACTGCTGGTTAGCCTGAGCTAGTACTGAGATACCAGCCTGTAGCTTAACCTGCGAAGTAGCAAACGCTGTTGATTCTGTCGCAACGTCAGTATCCAATAGTTCACCACGAGCAGCATCCTGATTTTGAACCGCAATCTGGATGTTAGCTGCAGCAAAGTTGAATCGTGACTGAAGCGCACCAACCGATGCACGTAGTGAAGTCACTGTTGCCAGTGCTATATCAAGCTGGTCGCCAGCTATAATAGCGTCTTCCTGACTCAATACGTTCAACGTTTTACCCGCATACAGTGAAGAAGTCTGCGCACTACCGATACTTACTTCGAGAGTATCACTTGAAGAAGATCCAACTTGGAAGGACAGCGAAGATGAACCGGCGGTTGCACCAAACGCAGTCTTGAGGGCAGCCTGTACAGCAAGGGCTTTCTCAGAAGAATCTATATCAATTGTAGTATTACCAGTGGTAAAGTTTACAAATTGATTAGGATCTTCAGAGCTTACCAGCTTGTAGGTCTGGTTAGCACCAAGCTCGCTGCCAATACCAGAAGCGGTAGAGTAATCAACACCGCTGATGGTAAGAGTAATCCTGACATCGGTGTTGCTTCCTGATGGAGCAACAACTTTTACATCTGACAGGTTTACATTTTCAAACTCCTTCAGTTGCGCAGTTACCTTACTTCCTTGAAGTGAACCAATTACAGAACCACCAGAAGTGATACTTCCAGAACCAGTATAGCTTGAAATATTACGGTTTTGTAAGAAATTCAAGCTGCTGAAAGCACCATCGAGGCGAGCCGCAACCGCATCCGCACCAGCCTGGTTAGTAAACGAGTTAACCTGGTTAGCTTTAAGTTGTATGTCAAAGAAACCACCGTTTTTACCAGCAACTGTATCAGAATATAAACGGATACGGGTATCGCTGGTTACAGTAGCATCAACATCCTGAGCAGTGTAAGTGAAATCACCAATTTTCACTGACAGGTCAATAGTATCAGTTGTGCCGGTATAAGTAGCAGTAAATCCACTTATAGAACCAGTAAAAGCAGAATTAGCTATACCAGTAACGTCCACACCATAGTTAGTAGAACCGTTATTAAGGTTGCCACCTACCAGCGCAATGTTAGTAGATGATTCTGCAATCGCAGAAGTGCCACCAGTAAGAGTTTTTACAGTACCCATAGCTTTAGCGGTAAACACCAAAGAATTTGCAGTAGCTGAAATATCAATCTGGTTAAGCTCATAAGCTGCAGTACCGATAGCATGACCATTTTCTACATAATTATGTAGTGCAGATACAGTGTTATTAATGGTTTCCTGAACAGTAGAACCAATCAGGATCTCATTAGGAGCTGCGGTCGTGTTAGAGGTAAAGTAGAATAACTGACCACCTACGGTGATAGAATCATTCGCCGTTGGGATTGCAGTAAACAATAAAGAAGCATTGGCTTTAGTTGTACCAAGACTCTGCAGGATAGAGTCACCAACCGAACCGGTAGCATTAGTATTACCTTTACCAATACCGTCATCAACACCACCTTGCATGGTAGCTGTAGTAACTCGTGACAAGCCACCATTGGTAGTAGTTAAGGTGGTAAGAGTGCTGGAAGCCAGAGAAGACCCAATACCAGCTTCTACTAGGAACTGATCAGTTGCTGGAGTAGGTGCAGTTGTATACAGCCTAATGTTGTAAGCAGCCAGACCATCGGCATCCGATAATACAGCAGCGTAAACGCCAGTGTCTGCAGTTTTAGCGTTGATGCTAGCTATAACTGTTGCCAGAGTATCAGCAGCCACAAATGTATGCAGAATTTTGCTTTCACCATTTATGGTAACACTGACATTCTCACCAACCACGAACGGAGCGGCAGCAGTAGCACCGATTACAGTTGCAGCCTGAGTAGCAGCAGTAATGGTAACTGCACCAGCAGCACCAACCAGGTCAGTGTAACCGCTGGAGATAATGCTCTTACCAGAGAACTGGGCTGCGGTAGAGTTACCAATTGTATCAAGTGTGGAAAGGTTATCACCAGTCAACAGATTGGTAGACGCGCCTGTCGCATAGTAATTTGTACCACCGTTAATTAAAATTGGGCCAGTATTGCCTTCAGCTTTAATACGGATATTGTAACGATTGTTAGAATCCATAATTAAAGAAGCAGAAAAACCAGTTGTTGGAGAGCTGGCATTAATACCATCCACCAAACCTTTCAGCGTATCACTTGCTGCAAAAGTATGAAGTGTATGAGATGTACCGTTTACTGTAGCGGTAAAGGTATTACCATCCTGGAATGGCAACGCCGCAGTAGAAGTTGCAGCAGAAATTACAGTGGTAGCACTGGTAAACCCAGTAGTTGTTGCAAACAGGTTGAAATAACTTGCTTGGCTTCCACCAGTAACTGTAGCTTCGTTAAAAGTGTTAGCAGCATCAAGAATCGCAGTTGCAGCAGTAGCGTTAGCAGCAGTTGCAGTTGCAGTTGCCTGAGCAGTGAAGGTAAATGAAGCACCGGTTGCAGCGGTAATAACACCACGCAGAGCAGTATGAGCAATACCACCGATAGCAGCATCAGTACCAAGGTTGATGATAACCCGTTGTCCAACAGCATATGAGTTAGCCATAGTAACAACAACGCTCGCAGAACCGTTGGTTGTGTCAACATCACCAATTGGTATAGCGGTTATAGCAGCAGGAGGGGTGTTATCCAAACGGAAAGCATTACTTAACGCACCACCAGCACGAGCTGTAGCAGTAAGGGTTGAGCCAGCAGCAGAATAAATAGCTTCACCAAGAGTAGTGTTATAGGTAGTGCTGTCGGCAAGGGTATTCAAACGATCTGCAAGGTTTGAAACTGTTTCCGTGATGTTAGCACCAAGGTTGAACTGCGCGCCGGTTGCGCCAGAAGCAACAGCGGTAAGAGTAGTACCGTTAATGGTAACAACTTCACCAACCAGAATATTGCTAGCACCGAAGTTAAGACTTAGAGAGCCTTTAGTTGCAGCAGTCTCAACTTCAGCAACAGCAGCAGTAGTTGAAAGAGAACCGTTCAGAAGTTTCACGCCGTTGAAGTTTGTAGCTCCGGTCAGACGATCTATTTCGGTTGAGAGAGCCTGGAATTCCTGATCAAGATAACCACGGTCAGTATCGGTTAATGAACCGGAACCAGCTTGTAGTGAAATAGCTTTCTGACGTTGAAGAATTTCTGTTACTTGCGAAAGCGCGCCGTCAGCTACCTGAAGCAGCGATGTACCTTGCGAAGCGTTGGTAAGAGCAGTTCTAAGTGCCAATACCTGTGTTTTGAGTGATGTACCAGTTGAAAGAGCAGCTACGTCGTCAGACGCTTTCACGATACGGTTACCGCTGGAAAGACGCGATACTGAAGATGAAGATGATGCTGAAGCTGCTCCAATATTTGCCTGCGCGAAATACGCAGAAATATTGGTATTAATTGAATTAGCCATGATTTTTCTCCTACTTGGACGTTAAAGTTTATAAAGGAGCTAATTGCTCCGGTTAACCATGCAGCCAAACTGACCACACATAAACCCATTATCAACAAACATCATTAATAATAGGTTAACGAGGCAGATATTTTTTGTTTTTTTATCAGAAAAGCAAACCAAGCAGGCGGTTTTCCTTATTCCAGCCGGTCTCTTCATATATCCGTAGAGAAAAGCTCGGGTCAGCCAGATGCTCTAAGAAGCGCGACAGACTCTGAACCACCCTAATCACATCATCTTGATGTAACTTTCCATCATTGATACTATATATTGACATTAATGCAAGCTTTAAAATTGCCAACCGCACTCCGATGATAGTAATGCGTTCCGGTAAATTTCCTCCCAGACCAGCAAAAGGATATAGTGACGCAGAAATTTGCGCCCCCAGCCACCGCTTTAAAAGTGGCGTATAAGTTTCCTGCATTTCATTTTTCCATAATGCCTGCAAATTATTATAAGCATCCAAACTTTCATCACTGGTGTGAATCAAAACATTTTCCCAATCCAGTTTTACGCGCAAAGCTTTTTCCATCTCTGAAATAGTTTGTTGCAAACGCGGTGGTATATTTTTTTTGGAAGCAACAACCAAACCACATAATGAGTGCAGTAAATTAAATGGATCATTTATATTTTTCTCTGGCGCAGGCAGCGAACTATCCGCCAACCGTAAATACATTGAAGCAGCTCCCAGCCAACCTTTTTTTTCCATCCTTGTCAGCGAACGTGATGCGCTGCTGATACGCGCAAAAATCTGTTCCGCGCTTGCCGCCTCATCTTCCGTAGCAGCGATAAATAATTTATGGATATTAAGCGCATCTTCGCGCGATAAACCATCTGCCAGAATATTTTTTATTTCCTGCGGCACGCGCGAAGGAATCGCCTCTTCAATAGCAAATGGATTTTCGCCATAGAGCGCGATCCTCGCAATTTCCGGACATGACATAGTAGCAGTTATGATATTCATCTCACCCGCAGCCCGTGTAATGCGCGGATAGGAATAGCAAGCATCACCTAAAAATTTCTCGCCATATTTAATATGGACACCACATTTCCCACCATCAAATTTCACGCAATAACCAGTTTGCGTATCTTTCTTCATTATAAATGTTTGGTCATAATCTTCCTCAACCGCATCAAGCAACTCCGGCGCATCTTTTTTGTATTTCTCATAGGTCACTAAGTCCATCTGCATCGACCAGTGTTTGCAGCACGTGTCCGGACATTTGTCCGTAGTGCAGACAAATTCAGAAACCAATTTTGTACGAAGTTGTGTGGTCAAGTAATCCTCCCTTTTTTGCCTCTCCCGCAAGAAAGTAGGGCTTTTGTTTTTAACTCTGCTAAAACCACTTTCCCATCAAGCACCCTACCAGCAGCAATATCATCCATGCCCTTTTCAATCTCTGCCTTAAGCCATTTATTCTCGCCTTCTCGACTTCTCATTTTCTAAACTCAAAACTCAGCACTCAAAACTCAATTAGGTCTTTTCATCTGTTCTGGGCTATCCAGTGAAAACACCGGTATCTTTATCAGGAAACGTTCTTTAAATTCCGTTTCCATTTCATATTCGCCGGTCATTATTCCGGAAGTGGTACGCAACGCCGCGCCGCTAGTATAGCGGAACGTATCACCCGGCTCCAGAACCGGCTGTTCACCAATCACCCCTGTCCCGCGCACCTCCTGCACTGCTCCTGTCGCGTCAGTGATATGCCAGCGGCGATTAAGCAGCTGCACTTTTTCTTCACCGATATTATCAAGCTGGACAGAATAAGCCCAGACATAGTGACGCGCCTCAGGATCTGATTGCAAATCAAGATAAGCCGGATAAACCGTAACTTTAATATTTCTCGTAGTCTGGCTGTACATGGTGATTAGTAGTTGGTGATTAGTGGTTTGTGATTAATTTGGATTACACCAATCACCAACCACTGTCCACTATTCACTAGCTCTTAAGTAAACTAAAAAATTCCTGACGCGTACGCGGGTCGCTCTTGAACAAGCCAAGTAATTTGCTGGTCTGCATCACTGTCCCGTGTTTACGCACCCCGCGCATGGTCATGCACATATGCGTTGCTTCAATCACCACCGCCACACCCTTCGGCTGTAAAATATCATTGAGGGTATTAGCAATTTGTGAAGTTAGTTTCTCCTGAATCTGCAAACGATTAGCATACATATCAACAAGGCGCGCCAGCTTGCTAAGACCAATAACCTTGCAACCGGGAAGATAAGCGACATGCGCCTTGCCGGTAAACGGCACCATGTGATGTTCGCAGTGCGAATTAAAATTTATATCGCGCAGCACCACCATTTCATCATAGCCATCAACTTCCTTAAAAGTGCGGTTCAGAATCTCGCGCGGGTCAGTTTCATAGCCGTTGAATAATTCTTCATACGATTTCACCACCCGCTTCGGCGTATCCAGCAAACCTTCACGCGCCGGATCATCCCCCGCCCAGCGCAGCAAAACCCGCACCGCCTCTTCCGCCTGCTCGCGTGTGGGTTTTTGTGATTTTATAATATTTTCTGGCATGGAAAACCTTTTAGATAAAAAGATAATAAGATGAATGGATTTACAATATTTTCTTTCAAAAAGGAATCGAATATTATAACTTGGAAATATTCTAATCATCCAATAATCTTATCATCCAATAATCTTATCATCTAAACTTATGATAAAAAACACAATTCCTTTCATCGATTTGCGCGGCAAAACGCCCATTGACCTGCTGCGCGCCTATCCGGACACGGCAAAGACTCTGGTGCTCGCAGCCCGCAAAAGCTATGGCTATTTTTCGCATCTGGCAAGCAGCCTCATCCTGCCTTTTGCTGATAAGAAATCACACGCATGGCTGACGGGAACGCGCAATCCTTTCCTGCATGAAATCGAATCATTCGACAGCATCCTCGGCATCCGCGGCATATATTCACTCAACCTATCCTATGAATGGGGCTGCACCAGCGGCGCATATAGCAACGATGAAAATGTCAGCCTGATGCGGGTCTTAGATTGGCCATTCCCCAAGCTCGGCAAGCATGTCATGGTAGTTTTGCAGGAGGGCAAGGCCGGTGATTTTTACAACGTAACCTGGCCAGGCATTTCCGGCATATTCAACGCCATGGCACCTGGGCGTTTCAGTGCTGCCTTAAACCTCGCGCCAATGCGTCGCTATAGCAGGAACATGATTGCCGATTGGTTCAAAAATCGTAAAGCAGCACAGTCACAAACCGGCCTGCCACCAGCCCATTTGCTGAGGCAGGTTTTTGAGCAAGCATCTGATTATAATTCGGCGAAGGAAATGCTGGCAAAAACTCCTATTGCCGTTCCCGCCATCTTTATACTCACCGGACTTAAATACAGCGAAGGCTGTGTCATAGAACGCACCGAAGATTCGGCGGAAATCCGTGAAATCGGAGCTGACCAGCAAGTAGTTGCCAGTAACCAATTTCAAAGCGAAATGGAAAAAGATAAGAAACCATATAAATTCCGCGCCCGCCCGTTTTTCAATAGCGAAGGTCGTTGGCAACAGGCCTGCAAATTACAGGGACATGAAATAAATTCTAATTTTTCATGGCTCACCGCGCCTATCCTGAACCCGTTCACCCGCCTGTGCCTGATTGCTGACGCAGCAACCGGAAAACTCTCCGTGCAGGGTTTTGAAGGCATAACCGCCGTAACCGAGATATTCAATCTGCCAGATAAAATATAATAATTCCGCACTCACCCTTGTCACCCCGCATTTATTGCGGGGTCTGGGGCAACAAATTCCGTCTTTGGTTTTTTTTCCAGATACCGCATCAAGTGCGGTATGACAAATCAATGGTATACGACTATTGAACTTGCTTCTAATGCAGATTGGAGAGGCAAGGGCTGGAATGAACTCCAATATTTTGTTTCACCTAACAAAAAGCAATGCTAGAATCAAAAAATGACAAATCCAATATCTCCTTTTTCCAACGAACTAAAGCGCGTTATCCGCGCTTTTGGTTATTCAATAGAGGGAATAAAAGCCGGCTGGGGTGAAGCCGCCTTCCGCACCGAGATTATCATAACTGCTTTCGCCCTGCCCTTTGCTTTTATCATCACTCAAGACACAAGCGAGCGAGCCATTTTAATTGGCAGCCTGTTTCTGGTTCTGATTGTCGAGCTGCTCAACACTGCGGTGGAAGTAGCAATAAACCGCATCTCCACCGAGATACACCCCCTCTCGAAAAAGGCTAAAGACATAGCCAGCGGTGCAGTTCTGCTCAGCCTTGCAAATGCTCTCATAATCTGGCTGGTGGTGCTATGGAACTAGACGGACTGGATCTTGAAAAAGCCCTTAAGTATAAATTATTTACTAACCGCCGTTTCCTGCCAATGTTCCTGTCCATTTGCCTTGGCATATTCAACGACAACCTGATTCGTTCCGGTCTTGTGGTACTCATCACCTACGCTTCCAAACATAATATTGAACTCACCATGCAACCGGAAATTCTGGTAACGATATGTTACGCGCTTCTGGTAACTCCCATGGTTTTATTTTCATCAATCGCCGGAGAAATCGCCGATAAATACGAGAAATCCCGCCTGATAGTCATAACCAAAATCGCCGAGATTTTTATTGTTATCGGCGCGGGCTATGGCTTTTACCATAATGACATCAACCTGCTCATGATAATTTTATTTATAAGCGGAACCCACTCCGCCTTCAACATCCCCATCAAATTCAGCATCCTGCCCCAACATCTGAAACGCGAAGAGCTTCTGGTCGGTAACGGCTTCATCGCCAGTGGCAGTTATCTTGCCATTCTCATCGGCATGATAGTAGGCGGAATTATTGTAGAATCTCCTGATAATTTAATTGGGATAGTCGCCATTGCAGTCGCCGTAATCGGCTTCATCGCCAGCCTTTTTGTTCCGCGCGCACCTTCCGCCCATCCGCACACACAAATCAGCTTCAATCTGTGGAAAGGCAGCCGCAACATAATGGCTTATGCCTGGCGCGACGAAACCCTGATGCGCACCATCCTCGCCCTCTCCTGGTTCATCACCGTTGGCTCGATATATATTTCCCAGTTCGCCAATTATGCACGCGGCGTAATCCACGCCGACAATGAGGTATACATATTATTTCTGACTGTGTTTTCAGTAGGAATCGCGATAGGCTCGTTGCTTTGCGATAAATTGTTGAAAAGCCAGATCTCCACCCGCTTCACCTCCATATCGGCAATAGGAATCGCGCTGTTCACCGGGCTTATGATCTATTTCACTCCTGACGCTCCTGAAAGTGGCAGGTTGATGAACATAACTGAATTTTTTAGCGTGAACAGTCACCTGCTGGTAGTTGGTTGCATGTTGTTGGTTGCCATATGCGGCGGGCTTTATATCGTACCGCTTTACGCGCTATTGCAGTCACGCACAACCCCCAGCCATCGCTCGCAGATAATCGCTGCCAGCAACCTCAGTGACTCACTGGCAATGACAATAGCCGCCATAATTTCCGCAATATTATTATCATATGGACTAGGCGTAAAAGATTTGTTTATTATAGTCGCAGTTTTAACTTTAGGCGTGGCGTGGTATGTCCGAAAAATCGTTGCATAACTTAATCCCCGTGCTTGACACGGGGTCTAGTATACCCATTCCAACTGAAGAGTTGGGATGGGTATACGAAAATCGAGACCGAAAGTCCGATTTTTCGCCGCGTAGCGAGCGTACGCACTTCACAAATTTCCAATTTTTGAAGTGCAAAAGGTATAATATCTCAACCTATGTTACTCTTAATCACCCTGAAATCTTCTACTTGCATTATACCAAAAATAGGTATATATTATGAGTGACTGGATAGTAAACTTTACCAATAAAGCTAAAAAACAATCAGATAAACTTCCAAAACGTGAGCAAGACACTCTAATAACTCTCACTCAGGACTTACAGTTAAATGGAGCTGTTTTACCAGATTGGCCTAATTACTCAAAGCTTGGTGGAAATCGTTATCATTGTCATTTGAGTTACAAATGGGTGGCATGCTGGACAATAGAAAATAAAAAAATAAAATTGATTGAAATATATTACGTAGGGAGTAGAGAAAATGCGCCATATTGAAGAAATTACAATTACAATTAAAGGGCTAACAGCAAAGCCAGAAATATATACCGTTCCTAAAAAAATTGGACGTGAGCTGGTTTCATATATTGAAGAAATAAATAACGAAGACAGCATCCCCGCACATGTAGTATTTCCAGTACTAACAGATGATGTAAAACGCCCTGCAACTATACTTCGTGGGCTGCGTTACCGTGAGAATTTGACACAAAAACAACTTGCCGAAAAACTAGGAATACATCAACATCATCTTTCAGAAATGGAAAATGGTAAACGTTCCATAGGCAAAGAAATGGCAAAAAAACTTTCAGAAACACTTCGCGCCAACTGGAAAATATTTTTATAGGAACTACAACTTCCTTACAACATGGACATGAGTACACTTGGAAACACCCATATCGACATTGGGTATTTACTTCAAAAAAATCTGAACTTGATAGGGAGCTTACAAAAAGAAAATAAACCCCGTTGTGGCTATGCTTAAAAGCGTATTCTAAGTGGAACTTAGAACTTCGCGCACAACAGGGCAAACTCAATATACTACATTTTTTGTTTTCCATAAAGACAAAAATTGTTAATTATAAAATCAAGCTTATAGGAACTAAAACATATGAAAAAATTTGAAGAATCATTTCTCCGCCCCACCCTCACCTTCCTTTTAAAAGCCCTGTACCGTGTTGAAATTCACGGGCTGGAAAATTACCACGCCGCAGGCGAAAAAGTGGTTATCGCCTCCAACCATCAATCCTTCCTCGACCCCCTCTTGCTCTCGGTTTTTATTCCTGAAAAACCAGCCTTCGCCATGAATGTCCATCAGGCGAATAAATGGTATTTCCGCTGGGTGGATTTGCTGCTCAAGACCTATAAAATTGATCCACTCGCCCCGATGTCGATGAAAACAATGATGACCGATGTCAAGAAGGGTGCGAAGCTGGTTATTTTTCCGGAAGGGCGCATCACCACCACCGGTGGCATCATGAAAATTTATGACGGCACTGGGCGTATCATCGAAAAAACCGGAGCAACGCTTCTTCCAGTGCATATCAACGGCGCGCAATATTCTAAATTCGGCAAGCTTGGGAAGAAACTCCGTACTCGTTTTTTTCCTAAAATAACCATCACCTTCCTGCCACCCAAAAAATATGCGGAAGGCGAAGAAATTTCCGCGCTTGCTATTTATGAAGTGATGACCAATGCCGCCTTTACTTCCTCCAATTATCGCCGTCCGCTGCTTTCAGCGATTCTGGAAGCTTCCGCAAAATATGGTGACACCCATAAAATCGCAACCGATATAACCCGCACGAGCATTAGCTATCACCAGCTTTTCACCCGCGCCTTTATTCTGCAGGAAAAATTAAAGCCACAACTTGCAGAACAGTATTTTGTAGGTGTCCTGCTTCCTAATGCTCTCGGCGCGCTGGTTACTTTCATGTCGCTACAGATGCTTGGGAAAGTCCCTGCCATGCTTAATTTCTCGGCTGGCGAAAAAAATATCCTGAGTGCCATGGACATGGCAACGGCAAAGACTGTCCTCACTTCGCGTGCCTTCATTGAAAAAGGGAAACTGGAGCATATCGCCGCCGCACTCGAGAAAAATTACAAAGTGATTTATCTGGAAGATATTCGTCCGACCGTTACCATTTCTGATAAGTTGAAAGGTTGGATCCAAGCAACATTTGCCAAAGAAACCCTGAATGAAATAATCGCTAAAACCGATGCTGAATCTCCAGCCGTGATTTTATTTACCTCAGGCTCGGAAGGCACTCCCAAAGGCGTTGCCCTGTCGCACAGCAACATTATTGCCAACATCAACCAAGCCTGCTCGGTTCTCGATTTAACCCCGTCTGACATATTATTCAACGCCATGCCGGTGTTCCATTCCTTTGGCCTTACCATCGGCATGCTCCTGCCACTGATGCGTGGAATAAATATGTTCCTATACCCAAGCCCAGTGCATTACCGCGTTATTCCAGAATTAATCTATGACATTGATGCAACGGTAATGCTCGGCACTGATACATTTTTCAATGGCTATGCCCGCTATGCTCATCCTTATGATTTCCGCTCAGTCCGCCTCGCGGTTGCTGGCGCGGAAAAACTCAAGGAATCAACCAAGAATCTTTATGCTGATAAATTCGATGTGAATATATTGCAGGGCTACGGCGTGACCGAAGCCAGTCCGGTAATTTCCTTCAACACATTGATAGAACATAAAACCGGCAGTGTTGGTCGTGCTTTCCCCGGCATTGAGTGTAAGCTTGAACCAGTAACAGGCATGGAGCGCGGTGGCAGATTGCTTGTCAAAGGGGCAAACATAATGCTCGGTTATATCAAAGCCGACAAGCCCGGCATAATCCAGCCACAAGGCGAGTGGTATGACACTGGCGACATCGTCGAAATTGATGAAAACGGGTTTATTACTATCGCTGGACGCGCTAAACGCTTCGCCAAAATCGCCGGCGAAATGGTTTCGCTGATGGTTCCAGAAGAATTAGCACTGCATCTATTCCCTGAAGTAGCCCACGCCGCAATCTCCGCTCCCGACGACAAAAAAGGCGAACATATAGTTTTATATAGCGAATGTGCAACCTTAACCCGCGAATCACTGCAAGCAGCCGCCAAAGAAAAAGGCATACCAGAAATTGCCCTGCCTAAACATATCATCCATATCGCGGAAATTCCCCGCCTCGGCACTGGCAAGATTGATTATCCAGAATTGGGAAGAAAAATGGCAGAAAAATCATAACTTGCGTCATTGCGAGAAAACGTAGTTCTCGCGGCAATCCAGTATTTACAATATGCGGAAAGAACTGGATTGCCATCCCCGCCAATTCTTCCAAGCAAGGTTGGGCGGGGACAGGCTTGCTAAAGCTCCTCGCATGACGATCGCATAAGGTGTAGTAGATCACCTAAACGGATAGCTTAAATATCCCCACAAAGTCTGAGTTATTGGAATTTCATTTGGTCGCTGATAAATTCCATATTCCTTTGGTAACTTTCCTTTTGGATGGTAAAAACTGCCAAAGGCAAGGTCAATAAACGGAAAAATCACCGAGAAATTCTTGTTAAAAGCTTCTGTTTCCAGCTTGGCATGATGCCAGCGATGAAAGTTCGGGCTACCAACAAGATAGCGCAGGAAACTTGGATATTCCAAATTCAAATTCAAATGCGTAAATAAATTGAAAAAAAACATCCCCATTGAAGCATAGACTATTCCATCACCACTAAAACCAAGGAGGTACATAACTGGTATGGTAAAAACGGTGTCCACAAACAGTTCACTGGGGTGAAGCCGCGCGCTCGTCAACCAGTTCACATCATTTGCGCTATGATGCACCGCGTGAGTTTGCCACATAAAATTATGGGTAAAACGATGCCTGATATATACTTTAAGATCCAGCAACAACAACCCGATAAAAACCTGTAAAAAAAACGGCAATATTTGGATTTCACTGTCGAATATCTGATATGGGATTAATTCTTTCACCGTATGCGTAAAAAACAATACTACCACGAAATAAATAAATGGCTGAAAAAATATCCCATTCACCAGCATAAGCCAGAGTTCGGCTCTTTTTTCCTGATTAAACGGCTGCATGTTCTGGATAGGTCGTAGGCGCTCAACAGCAAGGAATATAAGCATGCACAATACTATTTGTATTACAAATAATAGTGTTTCCGTTGCCCACTCGGCACTCATTACTGAAATATCTAACTGCATAATTACGTATATTATATCAAAATGACTTGTTATACTCAAAGCAGTTCAAGAATTGGCTAGACAACCGAGACGAAGTGTAGAAAAACTACACGAGTTGAAGGTTAACAACGCCAATTCTTGAAATGAGAAGAGTATATTAAAGATAATGCTATTAAATTGCTACCAATAATGCACGTTTTATAAGGATAATCAAATATGACCACACTCAGGCACGACTGGCAAAAAAACGAAATAATATCTTTGTTTGCGTTGCCATTTAATGATTTGCTGTTTCGCGCCCATAGCGTTCACCGTGAGAATTTCGCGCCTAATGAGGTGCAGATAAGCACCCTTCTTTCCATAAAAACTGGCGGTTGCGCCGAGGATTGCGCTTACTGCCCGCAAAGCGTTTCTGCTGATTCGGGCGTTAAAGCTGAAAAGCTTATGAAAAAAGAAGCCGTGCTTGCCGAAGCGCGAAAAGCCAAAGACGCTGGCGCATCCCGTTTCTGCATGGGTGCGGCGTGGCGTTCGCCCAAAGACCGCGATATTGAAAATGTCGCTGACATCATAAAAGGCGTAAAAGAATTAGGCATGGAAACCTGCGCCACACTCGGCATGCTCGATGCTGGTCAAGCGCGTAAGTTGAAAGATGCAGGGCTGGATTACTACAACCATAACCTCGACACTTCCGAAGAGTTTTACAGCGAAATCATCACCACCCGCACCTATCAGGACAGGCTCGATACCCTTGCCAATGTCCGTGACGCGGGCATGAATGTTTGCTGCGGTGGCATCGTAGGAATGGGCGAAGGCCTGACCGACCGCGCTGGGCTGTTGCAAACCCTCGCCAACCTGCCAAAACACCCAGAAAGCGTGCCTATCAACCTGCTGGTGCAGGTTGAAGGAACAAAACTAGCGGGGCGCGCCGAGCTGGACGCTTTTGAGTTTGTCAAAACAATTGCCGTTGCGCGCATCCTTATGCCACAATCTTTCGTGCGCCTTTCCGCTGGGCGTGAAGAAATGAACGAGCAAACTCAGGCATTATGTTTCTTCGCGGGTGCAAATTCCATTTTCTATGGCGAAAAACTGCTCACCACCGCCAACCCTGAAGCAGAAAGCGACCGCGCCCTCTTTGCCAAACTTGGGCTAGAACCTATGCAGCTAGAGTGTAAGCACGAAACAGAAGCTGCGTGATTAAATTATCCCTAAATTTTTATTGACTGATCATCTCACCGCTGGCGCATCATTGGCATATTAGTCATTTCACCGGTGGCTTGCGCATCAGGCATTGGCATATTATTAATATGCACCCCATCGGAGGTTGGCGCATCAAGCATTGGCATATTAGTATGCATCTCACCAGTTGGGATTTGTACTTCCTGTTCTTCTTGAGAGGAAGAGCCGTTTCCATATCCTCCTATGGTGTGACTGTCCTCACTAACACCCATCACAGGCATCACCGCCCCTTCAACCTGAGCTAGTTGTTGAGTGCTTGTCGCTGGAACCTTCTCAACAGCATAGGCAGAAAATGCAGAAAATATAATTCCTAAAGTTATAAAATATTTCATTTGCCGTATCCTTTAATATTTCGTCTGTTAAAAATTAATATGCATTTTATAGCGTCTGGTTAAACCAGCATCTGTGATTATATGGCAAATGCTGATTTAAGCAATCATTAATTTCATAAAATCTTCACATAACTGTAACAATTGGCAAATACCTGAAAATCCACGTTTCTTCTCCTCTCCCCCTGCGGGAGAGGAAATTATTGAAATATCTGCTTCATATCCCGAGAACCGTGTAACACCCTAACCACATCAATCCCATTTTTTTGTGGAATATAAAAAACCAGATAATTACCCACTGGAAGGTATTGTCTCAGTTTGAATTTTAACTATTCTATCAATGCTTGACCGCTTATGCAAGCCTATGTAATAATTACCTCAAAATAAGGAGGTGTTTATGACTGACTGGCAAATGTATCTGCTGCCTTTTGTAATCGGTGGTGCGCTAGGGATGCTTTATAATATATCCGACAAGATGGATAAAATTTATAAAATCCTATTAGAGCGTCATAAAAATGACTAAAAAACCCAAAAGACCCCGCGACCTTAACCAGCTTGCCAAAAGCATAGTGGATATTGCTGCTGGTGAAAGGGATGATAAGCCAGTTGATGATGGTAAGAATCCTGCTGCCGTTGCCTTAGGTAAACTCGGTGGTGCAAAAGGCGGTAAGGCTAGGGCTAACAGCTTAACACCTGAGCAGCGAAAAAAGATAGCCTCTGATGCCTCAAAAAAAAGGTGGGAAAATAAAAAACAAACTTAGTGCTTGCGTACCTGCTTGTTTGTGTGCTAGTGTATGTCCGTATTAATTAACTTGGAGTTATTTATGGATATGTGTAAGCCGTTGCTATCAAGGCTGGAAGCCATTAAGAGCGAGTTTAGCGTGTTAGAATCACAGCTAGCCAATCTCCGCGTTGAAGCAAAGGACATCGAGGCGGCACTGCGTGTTTTCAACCGATATTCATCAGAAGAAACTGACAAAACCATTATATTGAATGAGATGCAGTCCAGTTCTGCCATTAATCTAACCGATGCCATAATCGAAGCGGTCACGCATTATGGAGCAAACGGCGCGGCATCTGCTGAAATTCAGAATTATATGAAAGATAAGTATGGTATAGAAGCAAAATCCACTACCCTATCTGTTACGATTCAACGCCATCGTCAAAAGGGACGTATCGTTAATCGTAATAATCGCTGGTTTCTGTCGTCACTTGCTCCCCAAGAGGGAGCGGTGACAAAGAAAACCCCTGTGTTAGAAGCACAGGGGAATATTAACAACTTATTCTGAGGTAATTGAAAGGAGCAACTTATGGTTAGATATATTTAGGACTGCGTAGTAGGTAAAACCTGCGTGGAGGGATATTTTTTAATATACCCTCCCGCAGTCCGTTATCTGCTCTTCTCCCCTCCATTTATACATATACAGACTATCAAGTCAACCTTTATTTCACCCATCCAAGAGATAGGGTAAAGGTGATTTATTATGTCAAATTTACAAGATACATAAGCATATCAGCTTATGTAAAATGTTTGTCTTTTTCTATTGACAATGCTTATTCGGTCAAGCATAATGTTCATATTGAAACAAGCAATGAGTATCTTATGAACAAACTTACTTTACAAAAACGCGCACAAATCCTCGGTATGCTTGTAGAAGGCAATAGCCTTCGTGCCACAAGCAGGATGGCTGATGTATCAATAAATAGCGTAACTAAAATACTTGTAGATGTTGGTTCTGCTGCTGCGGAATATCAATATAATAACCTTCGCAACCTTCCTTGTAAGCGTGTACAGGTTGGTGAAATCTGGTCATTTTGCTATGCTAAAGCAAAGAATGTGGAAAGTGCTAAATCAGCTCCGCAAGATGCTGGTGACGTATGGACATGGACTGCTATTTGTGCAGATACAAAAATAATCCCAAGCTGGTTAGTCGGCAGCCGTGACGCTGAGTGTGCAAATGAGTTTGTACAAGATATTGCTGACCGCATGGCTAATCGTATCCAGCTTACCAGTGACGGCTATAAACCATATTTAGAAGCTGTTGAAGGTGCGTTCGGTAATGATGTTGATTATGCAATGCTAGTTAAAATGTATGGTAATCCAGTTGAAGGGCAAAAGCGTTATAGCCCTGCGAATTGCACTGGTGCTATCAAAAAATTGGTTATTGGCAAGCCAGATGCTAAAAATGTATCTACTAGCCATGTTGAACGTCAAAATCTTACTATGCGTATGGGTATGCGTCGCTTCACAAGGCTAACTAACGGATTTTCTAAAAAAATAGAAAACCATGAACATGCTATAGCACTACATTTTATGCATTATAACTTTGGTAGGATACATAAAACTTTGCGTGTTACCCCAGCTATGGAAGCTGGTATTGCTAATCATGTATGGACTTTAGAAGAAATCGCCAATTTGGTAAAAGAAGAATTGCCTAAAAAGCGTGGGAGCTATAAAAAGAAAGAAAATTCAAACTGAGACACTACCCACTGGAAAACTACGCAGCTTCTTTATTAATTCGCCACGCGCTTCGCCTATATTGGGATACTCAGAAATAGCCAAACAAGTTTCCTGAATTAAATCAAGGAATCCATCTGCATTTAGTGGGTTATCCTGCGCTATATACCACCAGATTTCATCAAGGTCTTTTTCCGCCTGTGCGCGGATAAGCAGCCGTGACATTATGATTTCTTTTTCATAGCAGTCAGTTTCTTGCGCCCGCGCGCCTTAATATTTTCTATATTCATAGGCTTAGGTTCACCACTATCAATTCCCAACTGAATTTGTTTGCGTAATTCTTCCAGTTTTATTGATCGCTCATTATCCCTTTCTTCCAACAACCTTAAAGCATCGCGAATAACCTCGCTTGCAGAGTGATACGAGCCACTAGCGAGTTTATTTTTAACCATTTCTTCAAAATGCGGGGTAAGGGAAATATTCATATTTTGCTCCATTAATAACAATAATTGCTAATTATTGTTATATATTAAATTACACAATAATACAAATTACAAATAGCTTCTTTTAACCTTTTTTTCTATAACCTCAACCATGAAACTGGAAAACCACCATATCTGGCTACCCTATGCCCAAATGCAGACTGCGCCCGAACCGCTTCCCGTAACTTCGACCAGCGGCTGCAAAATCAAGCTGTCGGACAGTCGCGAACTGATAGACGGAATTTCCTCATGGTGGAGTGCCTGTCACGGTTATAACCACCCGCACATAGTGCAGGCTATGGAAAAGCAGTTGCAGCTCATGCCGCATATAATGTTTGCCGGACTCACCCACGAACCAGCAACCACCCTAGCCAGCCGCCTGTGCGCCATCACTCCTGACGGACTCAACAAAGTTTTTTTTGCCGATTCCGGCTCGGTGGCAGTGGAAATCGCGCTTAAAATCGCCCTGCAATATTGGCGTAATGTTGGCAAGCCGCTTAAAGATCGTTTTATCTGTTTCAAGAATGGCTATCATGGCGATACTCTCGGCGCAATGTCGGTTTCCGATCCCGAAAAATCGCTGCACAAAGCCTTCCGCAATTCCGTTATCAAACAATATGTGCTGGATATACCCAGCGATGAATATAGTTTTGCTGAGTTTGACAGCCTGCTCGCTGGAGTGCAGGGCAATATCGCGGGCATCATCCTCGAGCCACTGGTTCAAGGCGCGGGTGGTATGTTGTTCCATAGTGCCGACACAGTTTCCGAGATTTACCGCATTGCCAAGAAACATAACATACTCTTCATCGCTGACGAAATCGCCACAGGTTTTGCCCGCACTGGCTTTATGTTCGCCTGTGACGAAGCGGGAATTTCGCCGGACATAATGTGTATCGGCAAAGCCCTAACCGGTGGTGCGATAACTCTTGGTGCAACCCTCACTACTGATGAAATTTTTAATGCTTTCTTGAGCGACAATCCAGAAGATGCTTTTATGCACGGTCCTACTTTTATGGCAAACCCTCTGGCATGTTCCGCTGCTAATGCCTCGCTGGATTTATTTGAGAACGAGCCACGCCTATCGCAGGTGGAAAAAATCGAGACGCAATTGGCAGCCGAACTCGCGCCTTGCAAAAATTTAAGTGGCGTGGTTGACGTGCGCGTTAAAGGCGCAATCGGCGTGGTGCAGGTTGATACAGCCAAAATTGATATTTACGCCCTGCGCCCAGAATTTGTAAAGCGTGGCGTATGGCTGCGTCCGTTCAAGGATGTGATATATACCATGCCACCACTCACCATCAGCAGCAATGAACTAAGCTCGATTACAAATGCGATTAAGGATGTACTTAACACGTAAATACGTAGCTCGTAACTCGTAGTTACATCAACGAACTACGCCCCTAACTCACGAACGTCCCTACAGGTGGAGTAGCTGGAAAAGTAAGAGTAACCAGTGTTCCTTTACCAAGCTCACTGTCAATATGGATCGAACCGTTATGCAGCTCCATCAACTTCTTGGTAAGCGGCAATCCGAGTCCAGTACCTTCATACTTACGGTTAAGCCCACTATCCACCTGACCGAAACTTTTGAAGGCATACACAATATCTTCCTTTGTCATCCCGATACCGGTATCAGAAATCATAACCATAAATTCTTTAAATTCACCGCCCTCTTCCTTACCGCGCACAGCAATATGCACTTTTCCACCCTCATGCGTGAATTTAACTGCATTGGAAAGGATATTAAGAACAATCTGAATAAAGCGCAACCTGTCCACCACCAAAGGCGGGAACATCTTAGGAATATCGGAAGTAACCGACACACCACCACGCTGGGCGCGTTCGGTAATGATGGTTATACATTTGTTGATCGCCTTGCCGATATGCACTTCTTCATAACTAAGTACCAGCTTACCGGCTTCAGCTTTTGAAAGATCGAGAATATCATTGATAATATCCAGAAGATGTGCGCCGGATTCATTAATATCCTTGGCATATTCAAGATATTTGCCATCACCAAGCGGGCCAAACAACTGGTTCATGAGTATTGATGAAAAGCCGATAACCGCATTAAGCGGCGTGCGTAATTCATGGCTGATATTAGCGAGGAATTGTGATTTGGCACGGTTAGCATTTTCCGCCGCATCCTTGGCTTTTTCCAGCTCGTCATATTGCTTTTTAAGCTGAGCGTTGCGCGCGTCAATTTCCGATAACATCTCATTGAAAGAATTAGTAAGGATCACCAGCTCATTATTAAAGTCATTCTTATTATCGCCAAGCACCGCCGCCCGTATTGAATAATTTTTATCAGCCGAAACCTGTTTTGCAGTATCAGAAAGGTTAAGTATCGGGCGCGATATGCTGCGCTGCAGATTAATAGCAAGAAAATAAGAAATCAGCAGTCCAAAAATAACAATTGCAAAAGCCACCACAATCTGCTTTTCAATATATTCTTCAACTTCTTCCAGTGTCGATTCCAGATAAATATACCCAACCAGTTCCTCACCTTTATGAACCGGTTTCATAATTTCAATATTATTGTTTTTGATAAGCTTCCACTGACCAACAACGACCGGACATTTAATCTCCTCACCAAAAATTTTGTTAGCGTAACGCGCGAAGAATGCCCCATCCTTATTAAAAAGACATGCCTGTATAATTGTTTGTTTCACTGCAAAAACATTCAGGCTTTCATCAGCTCGCTGGTTATCATCGAACACTAACGCCGCAGTATTGCGATCCCCAACGATAGATGCTGAAACATCAAGCTCGCCGATAAGGTTATTCCGTATATTATAAACACCAATGATTGATATTGCTAAAACTGTAATCAGCACCGAAATACTGCTGATAGCCATGATTATTAAAGTAAGACGCTGTTTAATTGATAGATTGTTTAATCTAAACATACGTTTTCCCTAATCATCAATAACTTCGAATACTGATTTCATTTCCAGCATCAATGGGTCGGCCTTTAGTCCTGCCCTTTCTATAGCGGCTTTATTAATCACAGGCTTAATTGTTCTACCCTGAGGGAACATAACCATACCGCCACGTTCAATAAAATCAGGCGCATCACTAAAAGTGAGCACTGGTTTTCCTTTAAGCACAGCCAATGCATCTTTATATTCTTCACTTTCTGCAGCCCCTATAAACAGAGCATGGCAATGTGAACTAATATTACTGAGTTTGCTTTCTTTAACAAGGCTTATGTTCTGTACAGAACTCGCTCTATCCAGAATTGGGTTATCCCCAAGAACACAAACTTCAATTTTAGGCTCTTTAGATATAGGGGTTATAAATCCAATAATCTTTGAAATAAAGATTACTTTCACCCTATACCCAGTATCATCATCCGCCAAGGCAGAAGAAGCCGTTAAACTTGATAAAGTAAAAACGCAGGCAATCAGACCATGTGATAAAGAACGTCGTAGCATAAATTAATATTTCCAAGTCATATTGCCGTAGGCGATTTCCAAATAATATTGCCGTAGGCGATTTCCGAAATAATATGCCGTAGGCGGTAGATTTTTTTTAACTTTTTTCGCAGGCGGACAAATAGCAAAGTTAGTATCTAATAACAATACCTAAAAAAGTTAGACACTAGAGATTATTATAATATAGTTTAAATTTAGTTAATACTTGCTCTCCCCAATCCCTAATCCCTAATCCCCAATCCCTAATTGTGCTTGCTACTGCTTACATTTCCTAATAAATTGCCCTCTATGAAAATTATAAATGACTTTGAGACCCTGCAGCAATCCTTGCTGGAGCTGGCGCAATCCGGAAAGAAAGTCGCGCTCGTTCCGACTATGGGCGCGCTGCACACCGGACATGGCTCGCTGATAACCACAGCATTGGAGAGTGCCGATATTGTGGTGGTTAGTATTTTCGTAAATCCCACTCAGTTTGCGCCGACCGAAGATCTGGATAAATACCCGCGCACATTGGATGCAGACGCAGAACTGGCTAAAACCCTTGGAGCTTCCATCATCTATGCGCCAAGCGTGGAAGATATGTATCCGGAAGGTTTCACAACCACAATAAGTGCCGGAAAAATCAGCACCATATTATGCGGCAAATTCCGTCCCGGTCATTTTGACGGAGTGGCAACTGTCGTTACTAAACTACTACTTCGGATAATGCCGCATGTCGCCGTGTTTGGCATGAAGGATTACCAGCAGCTCTGCATCATCGAGCGCGTGATCGAAGATCTCGACATACCGATTGAGATAATCGCCTCCCCAACCATCAGGGAAGAAGATGGGCTCGCACTTTCGTCGCGCAACCGTTATCTTTCCGAAAGCGAACGCAAAACCGCGCCACTTCTACACACAATTATGAATCAAACACTGAAGGAAATGAAATATTCCAGTGTTGCCGATTCCCTGGCAAAAGGCGTTGCCAGCCTTACTGAGCACGGTTTCAAAGTAGAATATCTGGAGCTTTGTGATAGCACAAGCCTCTCTCCACTTTCAGAACTGGCAGAAGATGTAATATTGCTGGTTGCGGCATGGCTTGGAAAAACGCGTTTAATTGATAATATCGCAGTGGAGGATCTCTAACATCCCCTCTCCCGCTTGCGGGGGAGGGTTAGGGAGGGGGAAATATGAACGAACAAACTATAATTCAGGAATTTAAAGACGCTGGCGCAATGCTCAGCGGGCATTTTATCCTCTCATCTGGTCTGCACAGCCCAACTTACCTGCAATGCGCTCGGGTGATGATGGACGCGGCACGTGGCGAGCGTTTATGCGCTGCCCTGACTCTAAAAATCCGCGAGTGGATGCAGGCGACAGGAAATAAAATTGATGCAATAATTGCCCCTGCTATGGGTGGTGTAGTGGTTGGTTATGAAATGGGAAGGCAGCTTAAAATTGACGCTATGTTCTGCGAGCGCGTGGAAGGGAAATTCGCCCTGCGTCGTGGTTTTGCTCTTGCAGCTGGGCAGAAAATCCTAATCGTGGAAGATGTGGTTACTACTGGCAAATCCTCTATGGAAGCGGTTTTGTGCGTCGAATCTTTTGGGGCAAAAGCTGTGGCGGTGGCAAGCCTTATCGATCGTCGCGGCAGCAACGATGTAAGCCTCACCATTCCACTAATTTCTCTGCTGAAACTCGATGTTCCAACTTATAAGCCAGACGCGCTACCGCCAGAGCTACAGAAAATCCCTGCGATAAAACCTGGTAGCCGTGATTTGAAAAAGGCTGCCAGCTAATGCGCCAAGCAGTTATCATAACAGGTGGTGCAAAACGCGTCGGCGCAGCAATGGCAACCTATTTCGCCCACAAAAATTTTGACATTGCCCTGCATTATAATAATTCAAAAAATGAAGCCACTGCCTTGCAGAAAGAAATACAGAAAACCGGCGTTGCTTGCGAGATATTCTCCCATGATTTAAGTGATAGCAAAGGACTTTCCGGACTCATCGAAAAAATCCACGCTAAAATGCCGCATTGTAATGTGCTGGTAAATAACGCTTCAATATTTGAACGCTGTGAATTTATGGAAACCGATGAAGCACTTTTTGACCGCCAGTTTGCGATAAATTTTAAAGCTCCGTTTTTTCTAACCCAAGCCTTCGCCAAAAAATTCGGCAAAAATTCCGGCGCGTGTGTAATAAATATTTTGGACACTGACATTGCCCAAAACCAGATAAGCCATTTTGCCTATCTGCTTTCCAAAAAAACCCTCGCGGATTTTACAAAAATGGCAGCCCGCGCCCTCGGCTCAGACATCCGCGTAAATGGCGTATGTCCGGGTGCAATGCTCCCTTCTGGCGAAAACCATGATGGCTACGAAGAAAAAATAAAGCAGCTAGTACCATTAAAAAACCAACCATCACTTGATGAACTTTCCGAAGCTGTTTTTTGGCTTGTGCAGCAACGTAGCATTACCGGACAAATTATAAATATAGATGGAGGCAAACATGTCCTCTAGCCCACCAAAACATCGCTGGAATATCCACATTAAAAATATGGAAACAACCATAGGGGTTGGTATTCATCCGCACGAACAAATAAAACAAAGAGTGTTCGTAAATGTTGTTGTAGAAGGCGAATATCCTGCCAAACCACAAGTGATAGAAGATTGTTTTAATTATGATTATGTCCATGAACTCGTAGTTAATGAATGGCCAAAGCGAGAACATAAATTATTGCTGGAAAACTGCGCGACAGAACTGCTTGAACATATTTTCCGTTGTGACGGACGGGTTGACCGCGTCAGCGTGCGCGTGTGCAAACCTGATATTTTCCCGCAAGTTGAATCAGTTGGAGTGGAAACAACTTGGACACGCGCAGATTTTGAGAAACTGGCTTTGGTTAAATAAACATGCCTTCTGTCTCCGTTATTATCCCTGTATACCGCGCCGAGAAATTCATTGTAAGATCTGTAACCAGTTTATTTGCGCAAACCTTTACTGATTGGGAAGCAATAATAGTTTCTGATGATAAATTTGATTACCAGAAATTTCTCGCAAAGCATAATATCACCGACAAACGCCTGCGTTTTGGCAGCACTGGAAAAGTTGGCAGTGGCCCATCCAACGCTCGCAATATCGCGCTAGATATGGCGAAATCTAATATTATAGCTACACTCGATGCCGATGATACCTTTGACAAGCGCAAATTGGCTATGACAGTGCCTATGGCAGAAAAATATGGAATGGTAGTGTCTAATATCAGAGTTATTGATGATGAAACCAATGAAAAACTTCAGAACCTCCACTATTCCACCCTTACCCGCGTGATAAAGTATAATGAGTTACTGGCTATAACCTCATACACACATTCTACAATAGTTTTTAAAAAACCTAAAAAAACAATCTATTACACTGACAAAGTTAATTACTGCGAAGATTTATTATTCATGAGTCAGATTTATGATCATTCTAGCAGATGTTTTTATTTTCGCCATAAACTGCATAATTATTATCTTCATAAAGATTCGCTTTGTCAGGTACAGGATTCATATAAAAACTTCTCACGCGATCGTTCCCTGCTAATTTCAATGCTGAAAAAGCATGAAGTTCATATTAAAAACAAGACCACTAGAGATATGCTGATAAGCTTCTTGCAGGCTGGGTATGAAATTAACAAAAAATATGGTAGAGAAGTATTTTCTTATGAGCGTTATCTAATTGAATTAAAGAAATATTGTACATTTCTACCAATCTCTAGCCGCTTAAAATTTAATACCACCACCCACCCTTGACACGCAATAACAAAAGCCTATACTGCACCGCACAAATTTAATAGAATGTAGTATGAATATTTTGGTATGAGTATGTTATCATTCTTCGCGCTCGGCACTTTATTTTTTATCCTCGCAGCAGGCCTTATATTTCTTTGTGAATCTCTGAAAGAAGAATAGGAATTATGGATCTTTACACCGTCCTTGGCATTATATCCGGCTTTTTATTTATATATCTTGTGGTTGCCACTTTGAAACCGGATATTTTCCCATAAAGAAGCGCGAATCATGTCAGAATTCCTACACATTATTATATCCCTTGCCATTGTTGCCATCCTGATAAAACCTCTGGGGAAATATATCGCCCTCGTCTTTATGGGCAGACAAACCTACATGGAAAAACCGCTTGGCTGGCTGGAGAGGCTGATTTACCGCATTTGCGCCATTGATGAAAACAAGGAAATGAACTGGATGCAATATGCCGGTTCCGTGATTCTGCTAGGTTTTCTTGGCTTTTCCCTGCTATTCTTCATATTAGTTTTTCAGGATATACTACCACTCAATCCTCAGAATTTTGCGTCCGTCAGACCTGATCTTGCATTCAACATCGCAATCAGCTTTGTAACCAACGGTAATTGGCAAAGCTACTCCGGCGAAAATATTTTAAGCAATTTTTCCCAGACCATAGGTCTTAGCGTCCAGAATTTCATTTCCACCGCAACCGGACTAACCGCATTCGCCGCCATCTCCCGTGGCATTTTCCGCAGACAGATGAAAACCATTGGCAATTTCTATGTCGATGTTGTGCGCGGAATTGTTTATATATTCCTCCCATTAAGCTTCATTTTTGCTATATTTCTAGCGTCACAAGGCGTAGTGCAGAACTTTAATAGCTACACAAGTTATGAGCCTCTTGAAACCCAAACCCTGAATCCCGAATCCCGAATCCCCGGAGGTGCTGTCGCCTCGCAGGTTGCAATGCGAACCATAGGCAGCAGCGGTGGTGGGTTTTTTGGCGCAAACGGAGCGCATCCCTTTGAGAATCCAACTCCACTCAGTAATTTTATTCAAAGCATTGCTATATTGCTGATACCAACCGCCCTTACTTATGCTTTTGGTTGCATGATTGGCGATAGAAGGCAGGGCTGGGCTCTCATCGCCACCATGTCGATTATTTTCATACCATTGCTCATCCTGTCAGTAGTCAGCGAGAAAAAAGGAAATCCATTATTTGATACCAGCGTAATTGATACCCAGGAAGGCAATATGGAGGGCAAGGAAATCCGTTTTGGTACGACAAGCTCCGCGCTGCACGCCTCCATAGCAACTGCAACTTCCAACGGCTCATCCAATTCCGCGCTCGATTCTTTTTTTCCTCTTGGTGCACTCTCTCCCGTCATCCTCACTCAGTTCAGCGAGGTTATTTTTGGCGGAATAGGCAGCGGCATATATAACATAATGGCTTTCGTAATCCTCACTGTTTTTGTTGGCAGTCTGATGGTCGGCAGAGTCCCTGAATATATGGGCAAAAAAATAAACGCTTTTGAGATAAAAATGGCATCTCTTATAGTAATTTTTCCTGCGGTTATTGTATTATTCGGAACCGCCATCGCCATTTCCACCGATGCCGGAAAAGCTGCAATACTGAACTCAGGAGCGCAGGGTTTCAGCGAAATATTATACGCTTTTTCTTCGGCAGGAAATAACGATGGTGCTTCATTTGCCGGTATCAAAGCTAATACTGAATTTTATAATATTTCACTCGGAATTGCCATGTTCTTCAGCCGCTATTTTGTCATAATTGCTGCTTTCGCCATTGCTGGTTCTTTTGCCGGTAAAAACATAACCCCGACCAATGCCGGAACCTTACCAACGCACACACCACTTTTTGTTTTTCTCCTTACCTGGATACTTATAATCGTTGGAATACTAACCTATGTCCCGGCGATTGTCCTTGGGCCGGTAGCCGAGCATTTCCATATAGAAAGCTTGGTAAATGACAAAATCTCAATAAACAATATCACGGTAGCCAAATGAGCAACCAGCACCCTTTAAAAACCAACAATGCCAGCATAGCCCGTTCTGTCGTTCAGGCGTTTGTGAAGCTTTCTCCGGCGGTACAAATCCGCAATCCTGTGGTATTCGTTGTCTATCTGGGAACAATCGTAGTTTCCGGTCTATATATATACTCTCTTATGGGCGGAAACATAGGAAAAGAGCCACAATGGTTCACATTCTGGGTAGCGATATGGCTATGGATAACCGTTCTCTTTTCCAATTTTGCCGAAAGCCTCGCCGAGGATAGAGGCAAAACCCAGGCTGAGAGTCTGCGTACTCTGCGTAAAGAGGTGAATGCAAAAAAAATCCGCAGCATCGAAAAAAGAAATGAATATGAAAGCATCCCCGCGTCAAGACTGCAGAAAGACGATCTGGTATTGATTGAGGCTGGCGATGCCATCCCCAGCGACGGGCAAGTAGTATATGGCATAGCCTCCGTCGATGAAAGTGCCATAACCGGTGAATCAGCTCCGGTAATCCGTGAATCAGGCAGCGATTGTGACGCGGTTACCGGTGGAACCCGTGTTCTTTCTGATTGGATAGTAGTGCGAATTACCGCCAATTCCGGCGAAAGTTTTATCGACCGCATGGTGTCGCTGGTGGAAGGGGCAAAACGCCAGAAAACACCGAATGAAGTTTCCCTGACTGTTTTTCTATCAATGCTCACCGTTACATTTCTTGTGACCATTATAACCGTCCTGCCCTTTTCTATTTTCAGCATCGAACATGGTGGCAAAGGCGAAGTTGTAAGTATCACCGGCTTAATAGCATTGTTCGTCTGCCTTTCTCCAACCACTATTGGCGGTCTCCTTTCCACCATCAGCATCTCCGGAATGAACCGCCTGCTTAAAGCCAACGTAATAGCCTCTTCAGGAAGGGCAGTAGAAGCGGCAGGCGATATTAACTGCCTGCTCCTTGATAAAACCGGAACCATAACTCATGGCAACCGTCAGGCGGAAGATTTCTTTCCGGCAACAGGAATAAGTATCGATGAAATGGCAAAAGCGGCGCAATTATCATCGCTCATGGATCAAACCCCGGAAGGCAGAAGCATACTCGCTCTTGCCCGCCTCAAATACAGCATACCGGAAATACCTTTCCGCAATTTGGATAAGAACCATAAATTTATTCCTTTCAGTGCTGAAACCAGAGTAAGTGGTATCCAGATGGGAGACCGCCTTGTGCTTAAAGGTGCAGCAGATGCCATAGAGAAACAGCTAAAACTTACCGGCGCGAAAATCCCCGACTATATAACCCGCAAGATTGATGACATCGCCCGCCTTGGTGGCACACCGTTAGTGCTTGTTGACGGCGACAAAACACTGGGCGTAATTTACCTGAAAGACATCGTAAAATCAGGAATAAAAGAACGCCTCGCTGACTTACGTAAAATGGGTATAAGAAGCATCATGCTCACCGGTGATAACTCACTTACCGCAGCAGCGATTGCCGCCGAAGCCGGAGTTGATGATTATCTGGCGCAGGCAACGCCGGAAGACAAATTAAAACTTATCCGCAAAATGCAGGCAGACGGAGAGCTGGTTGCCATGGTCGGTGACGGCACCAATGATGCGCCCGCCCTCGCCCAGTCCGATGTCGCCGTGGTTATGAACAGCGGCACGCAGGCAGCTAAGGAAGCGGCCAATATGATTGACCTTGATTCTGATCCAACTAAAATCATCGAGATAGTCGAGATAGGAAAACAGTTGCTTATGACCCGTGGCTCGATGACCACATTTTCCATAGCCAACGAAGTCGCAAAATACAGCACGCTGATTCCGGCAACTTTTCTTAGCACCTATCCTGAGCTTAACACCTTAAATTTTATGCATTTGTCATCGCCATTTTCCACAGTTCTATCGGCGGTTATTTTTAATGCGATAATCATCGTTGCTCTTATTCCGCTCGCTTTAAGGGGGGTAAATTACCGCCCGGTCAACGCGACAGCAATGCTGCGCCACAACCTGCTGATATACGGTGTTGGCGGAACTATTCTGCCCTTTGTCGGAATTAAAATTATTGATATGATTCTTACCGTATTAGGGGCAGTATGATGAATAGTAATCGTAAATCTCTTAACCTTAAAAACATCGCTGCCGGAGCATTCTCAAGCCTGAGATTGCTTCTGGTTCTAACCTTTCTGGTCGGTGTTATCTACCCTCTGTCAGTTACTGTAATTGCAAAACTAGCCTTCCCTGAGCAAGCAAACGGCAGCCTGATAGAAAGGGACGGAAAAGTTATCGGCTCTAAACTTCTGGGGCAGACATTCACCGAAGATAAATATTTCTGGGGCAGGTTATCAGCAAATAATTATGATGCGGTTAGCTCCGGTGGCAGCAACCTGAGCATTGCCAATCCTAAGTTGCTGGAGATAGTGAATGCGCGGGTGGAACAACTGAAAAAAGCTGACCCAGACAATACGGATAAAATTCCGGTGGATCTGGTAACTGCCTCCGCCAGCGGTCTTGATCCGCATATAAGCCTTGATGCCGCACAGTATCAGGTGGGACGCATAGCAAAAGCCCGTGGCATGAACGCAGATGAGGTAAAAAAACTCATTGATGAACATATTAATTGGCAGAGCAAGCTTAATGAAGAACCATACGTCAATGTCCTGGAGCTTAACCTGGCACTTGAGACAGAAAGCGAGAAGGCAAGAAGTCGAGAAGACTAGAACTAGAGAAGTCAAGAAGCCTATAGCAGTTAACGATTAATTAGCGAGTTAATGAGATGCGACTCCTTCTCCCTCTGGGAGAAGGATGGGATGAGGGCTTTTTTTTATTCCAGCACCCTCACCCAGCAACATGTATGTTGCGCCTCTCCCAGAGGAGGGAATTTTACTTTTTCGCCGCGTAGCGGGCGTAACCAGAAAATAATGATATATCATTATTTTCTGTAACAATTATAGGGTGATGAAGAGAGTGCTGTTTTAGGTGCGCTCTTGACCCTGACCAGTTCCATTTTCTTCTCTACGACGTAAAACACCACTCACAGCACTCCCAAGCAACGCTCCAGCAGCTGCTCCTCCGAAAACCTTCGGTAAACCATCAGAACTCCGCTTACCAAGTTCTTTTTCTTTTGTTTCTGCCCTTTGCTTTTCTATTGCTTCTTTCTGCCTATGATATTCATACTGCAGCTCTGCATCAGAGAGTTCTCTGTGGTTTGGTAAATGCGCCACATGTCCTGCAGCTTCAACTTCAGGGTTATGTTCATACTTTGTAAACGGTTCTTGTGTATTAACTGCTGCTGTACATCCCCCTACCATACCAAGAGCACCACCAGCAGCAGCAAGAACATAGTGTGGTAGCTTTGTTTCATGTTTATCATCATCACGACTCATAAAAATCCCTCATCTAGCAGTTAAAAGTTAAGTATTATAAAATACCAGCATATCTTAGACAATGACCAGCGAAAGGAGAAGTTAATTTTTATGAATATTTTGTGACAATCCCCGCCATGCTGATTTGACCATCGCTAACATCTTGAATTTACTTTATTCTTATCCTGTAATCTCACTCTAAGACCTCTGCGTAACTAAATTTCACCAAATTTTTACGGTTAGCCTTCCCGCCTTCCCGCATCCCCCTTCCCCCATCCCTACTTACCCGCGTGGCAGAATAAACTTCAGCACCGCTCCGCTCGATTTACTATTTTCCGCCCATATCCTGCCTTTGTGTTTTTCTATTATCTTGTGACTGATGGAAAGCCCAAGCCCGGTTCCTCCTGCCATTGTTTTGGTCGAGCTACTCTGAGTAAATTTTTCAAATACAGCTTCCAGTTCATCAACTGGAATCCCTACCCCTTGATCTTCTATCGCGCATAAAACAGCAGCTTTAATTCCACCCTTTTCCGGCAAATATTCATCAGATATTGTAATGGTTATCGTGGCGTTTTCCGGTGAGAATTTAATTGAATTGGAAAGCAGGTTAATCATCACCTGAATAATCTTAGATTCGTCAAAAACAATAACCGTATCCCTGCATAAATCTTTTTTTACAATCCGCAGATTTTTTGCCTTCAGCAGCGAACCAAGCTCTGTGACCGCATAATCAACAGCCTGGGTAAAATCGCCCCTAACCATATCAAATTCCACTTTGCCGGCTTCCAGTTTTTCAAAATCAAGAAGGCTGTTAAGCAGGCCAAGCAGCCTTGAACCGGCGACATTAATATTATTCAGGTATTTGCTTAATTTATTATTTTCATCATCACCTACTATTTTCTGCGACATATTGGTGTAATTCATAATCGCATGCATGGGTGTTCGCAGTTCATGTGACATATTGGCAAGGAATTCTGATTTGGCGATGGTCGCCTGCTCGGCTTTTTCCTTTTCAATAACAAGGTTGGTAGTCTGCAACTCCACCAGTTTCTGCAAATGATCCCGATGCTCTATCAATTCACTTTGCATAATTTTGCGCTCATCTTCCAGCCGTACCTTTTCAAGCCCATGCAGGCGGAATTTCTCGACACCACGCGCAATTTCTCCAATTTCATCCTTAAAATTCTTGCTGGGAACATTCGTATTTAAATTTCCTTCCGAAATAGCAACTATAGCTTTGTATAGACGGTTTATCGGGGTAGTAACACTGGTGGTAAGGAACAGGAACAGCCACAATCCTATTGCCTGCGCTATAGAATACAAAATCAGGATATTCAGTTTTTTCTGCTCATAATATTCAATCCTAAGCAGCAACAGGGCGTTCAATTCTTTCAAAGTTGCGCTATTCATTCTGGCAAGAAAATTGCGCGTGTCATAAATCATACTGAGCAAATATTCACCTTTCATATCTTCGCCAGCAGCCATTTTATTGAACATTTTAAACAATATTTCCATTTTCTGTTTATAAAGAACATTAATAGGATCCAGTTCCTGCTTTAATGTTGGGCTGATCCCATAAAAATTTTTATCCTCTCTGAATACCGCCTCAAAATCAGCCAGCACTGCGTCAAATTCAAACTCCTTTAAAAAACGCATAGCCACGTTGGCTTCAGTTCTGAGTTCATGGGAAATGGCTTTATTATCTGCAAGCTGCTGGTATAGGCGAAAGGTCGTATCCGAAACCCGCGTTATGGTTCTAGGCAGCCTGTTTACCGCAACATCCATCAAATAATAACTGTCAAGGTCGGGGTCTAGAATCAAAATTGATGAATCACCAACCTGTACAATTATTTTATTCAAATTCTGCGTCATCACTTCATATATTACGTCATAATTATTACTTGCCGCTTTAATACTATCCCAGTTTTTCTGCAGTAATTCGCTGGCAACACGCATCTCAACATCAAGCTTATAGTGAGAATCATTATTAGCCAGTCGCGTAACCTCCGCCAGTAACCCATCTATTCTATTCGTGCATTGTTCATATTCTCTGACAGCGTCAGGCGCATTACCTCCAGATGCACCAGCAACAAAACGTGTAAGCTGGTGATTACCGATTTCCGCCAGCAAATCAACCAAAGGACGCTCATATTTTGTGCCTTTGATTTCCGTCTTAGCAAGATGTATGTCGTGATTTATGTTATCAATGGTAAAGTAAATAAGTACCAACAGAGGAATGGTAAAAGCCAGCACAATGCTGAACAGGCGGACGCGTATGGAAAGCCGGTGCAGCCTCAACTGAAACGCAGTTTCAGACCCCATCTGCAAGCTCCCTTTGTTTTTTAATCGCCAACATTATAACGGGAATAATCTGGGCAATAACAAACCCGGCAAGCATCCCCTCATTACCAGATATAATATGCCCAAAAAAACATAAAGGTGCAACTGCCAACGCTAAAGCTATATTGGAAATGAGAACTGCCCTCGTTTGCTTATGAGCATAAAATATCTGCTGATAAATTGATTGTAACACCATGAAAGGTGTTGCCCAGATTCCAATAGCAAGCAGGCTGCCAATTACCGAAACATCCTGCTGCGTCATTTTTCCATGCCCGAAACAAATATCGGCAATAAATCCGGAAAGTAATGTCACAACTAACGAAACAACAAATGAGGTAACCAACCCAATCCATATACTGTAATTATATGTCTTATTGCTATTGGAAGATAATTTCAAGTTACCGACAAACCACGGCAAAACCACCATCTGAATAACCGTTTGCAGAAGCACCGAAGGAAAAATTATCAGCTTGAAGGCATAGTTAAACAGTGCAAAATCACCCAGAGAAAACAATGCCGCCAGCATGAACGGAGTATATAAAATAAGTATGCCGAGCATATTGCTGGTGGCACTCTGCCCGTAAGCAACAAGCAATTTCCTGTCAATCTCCGGCTTTGCCGAAAAAATATTGATATATCGCCCATCTGCCCTAAAAAACGCCATATATCCCGCCATAAGCCTGGCAAAAGACGCAATAATAACCGCAACCGCAAGCGTCAACAAATCGGCAGGTAAAAACCATAGCGCACCGAGAATCACGCTGTTAAAAATAACCGTGGTGAAGGCAGGAACAATAAACTTATTTTTATGCTGCAAATAGGCAGTAAATATTCCGGTGGCAGCCGTAAGTGGCAGCGAGTAAAGGGCAATGGCGATAAAATCATACTGTAGAAATAATGATAGCCCAACAGCTAGCACAATAAAAATCACCACGAATAATAGCAATGACTGCCAGAACAAGGCGAGAGAACGCTCCTCATCACGCTCAGCAAAAGCCGGAATAAGCACGCTGCTCACCGCTCCACCAATAAGCAACGCCGTAATAAAATCAGGAATGAGCAACAGGGAAATAGCGATGTTAGCATCACTGCCCGCACCAAAATAAGTAGCAAGCAACATCTCACGCAGGAAACCAAGAACCCTCCCCGCCAGCATGCCAAAGGCAATAATCGTCCCCGCTGATAGTAATTTTCTTATGGTCATATTACTCCAACATCCTGTGGGACACTAACTAAACACTAAACTCCACAAACATCTCCGAACTTTCATTATCAATAAACAACCTGCACCATATCTCAAGCGCGACCAATGCCCGCAAAATCCGTGTGTGATTACCTTTTCCGTTCACATGTTCTGTTATCAAACGCTGCACGGCATCGCGCTCAAACAACCCTCTTCCCATCGCCCGGTCACTAAGCAGAACCTCGGCAAGCATCGGTGCCAGCCGTCTTTTAAACCACTCGCCAATCGGCACGGTGAACATCTGTTTTGGTCGCTGCAGAATTTCCTGTGGCAGCAATTCGCGCATCGCTTCCTTGAGGATATATTTGCCGTTATTACCCCTCAGTTTCAGCGAGCTAGGCATCGATAGTGCTAGTTCAATCATCCTGTTATCCAGAAAAGGAACCCGCGCCTCCAGCCCCACCGCCATCCCCATCCGGTCAGGCTTAATCAAGTTATTAGCGGGCAGCAGCCATTTCATATCCATCCACGAAATACGGTTTACCGGATAAAGTGAGCGCACATCAGTAAAATCTTTTTTCATCAAATCAAAACTATCCAGTGGCTCAAAATATTTCTGCCATTGCTGCGTGTAAAGCCCAAGCTTACCCTCATGTGTGAGCAGCCCCTGATTGGCAAAATAAGCCCGCTCAAAATCATCATTCTTATCACCGGAATGTTTTTCCACGAATTCTGCATAACGTTCATAACCGGCAAATAGCTCGTCACTACCATCACCGGTCAGAACCACTTTCACCTTTTGCGCTGCCATCTGTGAAAGCGCGTAAGTCGGGATAAAAGAAGCGTCGCCATGCGGTTGCTCGGCGTGATAAATAACCTTAGGCCACAAGGAAATCATCTCACTGCCAAGCACTGCGTTATGATGTGCAGTGTTATATTTCTCGGCAACCTGCTTGGCATATGCTGATTCGTCAAACCGCGCCTCTTTAAATCCGATACTGAAACTGTGCATTGGTGGTTTTACGTGTTTTGCTGCAAGAGCCACCACACTGCTCGAATCAATCCCGCCGGAAAGGAAAGCTCCAACTTCAACATCGCTACGCAAATGAATCCGCACCGCATCAGAGAGCGTATCTTTAAATTCCTCTATCCACTGCGCATCATTTTTCTGCACAGTAACGAAGGATGGCTGCCACCATTGCCAATGCTCTATCTTACCATCTGTGATAGTAATCGCTCCTCCGGCCGGTACATTTTCGATACCGTCAAACATAGTCATAGCAGGCGGTACAAAGTTAAAACTCAGATAATGATGAATTGCCTCAATCCGCGGTATGACTGGAATACCAATGGAAAGCAGAGCTTTTATTTCGGAAGCGAAACAAATGCCGGATTCGGTATCGGAATAAAAAAGTGGCTTGATACCTATCCGGTCGCGGTACAGATGCATGCTGCGGCTATTCTTGTCCCAAATAGCAATAGCAAACATCCCGTTCAGCTTTTTTACAAACTCCACACCATACGCTTCATAAAGCCGGAGTATCACCTCCGTATCCGAATCAGTGCGAAAACGTACGCCACGCGCCACTAGCTCCTGCCGCAGCTCAACATAGTTATAAATTTCACCGTTCTGTACAATTATAATGCTGAGATCATCAGAAAACATCGGCTGGCGACCACGCTCTACATCAATAATCGCTAATCGCCTGTTCCCCAGCATCACCTGTGAATCGCTGTAAAAACCCTCATCATCCGGCCCACGATGTGCAAGCTTCGCTCCCATTTTGCTCATCAAATCCGGAAAATCCAGATTCTGCTTACTTACTATCCCAAAAATCCCGCACATGTTTCCCTAATGCCTAATCCCTAATCCCTAATCCCTAATGCCTAATCCCTAATCCCTAATCCCTAATGCCTAATCCCTAATGCCTAATCCCTAATGCCTAATCCCTAATGCCTAATCCCTACCTAATCCCTAATCCCTGCCTTACATATATTCATCCCCGCAAACGCCACTGCAACGCTATACCACAGCAATATCGCTGGCCAGTTGGAAAATGCACTTTGCGTAACCATAATAGGGAAGAAATTAACCAGCATCACGGCAACAGCACAGGCAGGCAGCAAGCGATAAATCCCCTTAGATTCCCTAAAATAACGCAGTGCCGTTACCAGCATAATAACCACCATTAGAGCAAATAATATGACTCCAAAAAGTCCGGTTTCCGCAAACCACTCCAGATAATAATTATGCGGATGAAAATTGCAAAATTCTCCTCCCCCGCAATATGGATTTTCCTTATCTTCCATAGTGCTCGATACTATCCGGTAACCTTTAAGACCAACGCCATTGAACCAGTTTTCTTCACCAATTACGTAAGCAATTTTGAACAACGTCCCATAAACCGTATCGCTGAAAGTAAGCAGAGTGTCTTTAAACGCCACCGCCCGCGTGAACACCCATTCCTGCGTTTTTATCAACATTGTCAAAATAACTGTGAACAATATAGCGATAAACGGGATAGCAATACGCGCATATCTTTCGGTAAGGGCAAGAATAAATAACGCTCCAAAAATCCCCAGCAAACTACTGACAAACGCAGTACGTTCACCGCTCAGCAGGATAACCACCTCGCCTATGAGCAATAACAAAGCATACCCTATCCATCCATTTTGTTTCCTACGCAAGGTAGCAAACATGCAGATAATCACCGCAGGAAGCAGAAACTTGGCAATAAAAATCCCCACCTTCACCCCATCCATAGGTCCAGTAAGCCTGAGGTTTGAATCGCGTGCGTTACCGGTAAGAGAAACTCCGTTCACATATTGCCAGAGCGTATCAATCATCACCAGAGCAAGCATAAACGCCAGCATTTTTGCCAGCAGCAACAAGTTCTCTTCTTTTTCCAGAACCCAAAACTTCAGCGCGGCAAACATGATAATATAACGAATCCACGGCAGAGCCACAGAAACCGAACCGGAAGGCTCAACAGCCAATGGCGAAACCACCAGCACAAGCCACGCCCAGGCAAGCAGCCCAACCCGAACCAGCGGTTCTTTAAGCCATTCCCATTTTCTGCTCTTGTAACTTTGCCACAAAAATAAAATACCGATTGCAACGCAGCATCCATCAGCGACACCACGGCTGAAAATTAATCCCAACGGCAAAAGCAGAGTCGCAGCATAGGCAAGCAGCCATGCCGTCATCCCGTGCTTGACACGGGATCCAGAAAAATCAATACCAGTTGGACTACGATTTATACTAAACATATTCCTGCCTATACTCTCAACCTGCTTGCTATAACGTTAATCATATCGGCAGTCATCTCTTTATCCAGTTTCTGTTGTTCATTACTCCTTTGACGCAGCCTTTCATAAGCCTCGCTCAATTTTTCAATTGCTGCTCGCAATCTCTGAGTCCTACCTGTAGCATATGCGATATCAACATCCTTCCCAAAACGTGAAGACAGGATAATCCGGTTTGAGCCAAGCCGCGCATGTTCCGCAAGTATCCGCTCGGCAGGCAGTTCGCCGCTGCCAATCGTAGCTATTCCGCCAAACCCGAAGGTTTTTCCGGCATCATTTATGCTTTCCGTCATTTTATCGAGTATCCCACATGCCAGCGGTTCAAATAAAAAACTCATTCCCAGTTCCAGATGCAGATCATTAAGCCCGATATATAATTCATGAATGGCAGGGTTACCCGCAATTTCATCAAGATTTTTCATCGAATAAATAGTTTCAATCAGCGGCAGTGGCTCGGCTCTTCCTGCAACCGAATCAATAAAATTATGAACATCCGCCATATCCTTTATCATCGGCAGCATGATTATATCTGCACCATTTTCTATGGCATATTCAATTTCCGCCGGCGATTCGCCGTGCCACGCATTGACCCGCACAATCAACGGGCATTTTTTAAGACCCCTGCGCACGCTGCTTATGTCTTCTTTTTTATGCTGGCTGATAAAAGTATTGCGGCTGGCCTGACGTTCTTTCTTCCCATGATTTTCCAAATCCACCATAATGCGGGTAACTCCAGCTTCTTCAGCATCAGCAGCAATGGCAGGGTTATTGGTAATCAGGATGGTTTCCATTAATTCGCGCCCCTGCCCGTAAACACAACCTTGAGCGTTTTTGCTACAATCTGCATATCCATCTGGAAATTGCAATTAGCGGCATATTCAAGGTCAAAACGCAAGCGTTCTTCCGGCGACAGGTTGCTGCGTCCGTTTACCTGCGCGAGTCCGGTAATTCCCGGCTTAACTCTATGGCGCAACTGCCAGTCATTTTCCGTATATAACGCTTCCTGTGCAGGAGTTTCCGGGCGCGGGCCAACAAGGCTCATATCACCAACCAGCACGTTCCACATTTGTGGCAATTCATCAAGGCTAGTCATGCGGAGGAACCGCCCGACACGTGTAATCCGCGCGTCACCAGCCGCAGTTTGAAACGAACCTAACTCAGCAGCATTCTTAACCATAGAGCGTAATTTTATTAGTGTAAATTGGTTGCAATTTTTGCCAACCCGCGTTTGTAAAAACAAAGGTGAACCAACAGTTTCTAGCGCAACCAGCAGCATAAGCAATAGTAATAAAGGAAATGTGAGCAGCAATATGGAAAAACTTATCGCAATATCCAGAATACGTTTTACGTAATTATACATTTACTTCCCCTCTCCCTCTGGGAGAGGGAATTCAAGCACATAATCAACGATTCAATAATGAAAAACATCCAACACAATCTTTGGATTCCGATCAATTACATTGAGCAGAACCCGTGCTGAACCTTCAGGGGTACGCCTATGTGCTTCCCAATGACGGATGGCACTTAGAGAAAAGCCAAAGCTGGTGAATTGTTCCTGTGTCATACCAAGTTTAACACGGATAGATTTAACATCCACAGATTCTGGCACTTTAGGAAATACGTAAGTTTTAATTCCAGACTTTTCACCACGCTTATAAGATGCGTATTCTTCAAGACCTTCAAGTATATCTCGTGCCAACGGGCTAAGTTTTTTTGTGGATTTTCCTGCTGGTTTCAATGCTATTTTTTTTGCCATGACTATTACTCCTCAAAATATTGCTCTATAATTGCTTTCAACATTTTCTTCTCAGTCGCATTTATATCTTCCCGCTGGCTTTTAGCATAAGCAGAAATTAGCAAAATCAGGTTTTCAGGGCTGTGATAATAATAAATCACCCTGCTTCCACCGCGTTTTCCTTGGTTACCAAGCGACCAACGCAGTTTCCGCAAACCTTTCATACCAGGAATTACATCACCTTTTTCAGGATTTTGTGAAGATACTCCGCTAACTCCTCTATTTCCGTCTCTGTGAACAGCTTCTTGACACGTTTACTGAAGATTTTAAGCCTAAGCACTCTAACAATTTGCTCATTCATAGATACTACTCCAATGGCTCACTTTACGCAAACACTAATTTTATCATTTATAACCATGAATTCTAGCCTCCTACCAACGCCTCAATCACCTCCACCATCTTATCACCAGCGCAACCTGTGTCCTTATTTTTATCATGCTTGCTTAAAGAAAAATTATTTAATAATTTTGACTGTTCCAAAATAGCATCCGTCAATTCCTGCCAGTTCTTAACCCCCACCGCAATTCCCATAGCCACATAATCAACATCATCACTAAATATTGATTTATCGACAGTGATAACAGGTTTGCCTATGATAAAAGCCTCCACGGCGACTGTTGAAGTAATAGTTATCACCATATCTATTGCGTGCAGCACCGCTGAAATTTCCTCCTTCTGCGTGCTTAGCTCAACATTTTTCCCATATTTAAAAATGCAGTTCTGGCTGGGATGATAGCGGATAATAAGCCGATAGCCATCGTTAGTCGCAACAAACCCACGCAAAGCATCTTCAATCTCATCAGGCAGCAATGGGTTACCAGTTTTACCGTTGAACGGATGACGCTCCGGCTCCGGCTGTGAGGCAAATAATATATTTATCCTGCCATCATCCCATCCGCTCCGCACGCGCATTTCCCGCCCCTCAGTCCGAGCAGAATCGGCAAATAAAATATCAAAAGCAGGATTGCCAGTAACAATAACTTCATCATCATTCCTGCCACATTCTAAAAACATCTCTTTTACCGCCTGATTTAATACACATATCCGGTTGGCGAAACCTTTCTCCCCTATCCATTTTCTTTCCTGAACAGCAAACAGATCAACAATGCACACAGCTGGAATCCCCAGCTCCCCTGCCACCATGATTGCCGCCCGTTCGCTGCGAGGTGAGTTGGTCGCAACCACCACATCCGGTTTATAATATTCAAGAATTTTTTTCATTGTCCGCACCGGAAGAAATGCCTGCCGCTGCTGTTTTGCGTATAGTTTTTCCGCCTCTTCTTCACCTTTTTCTGCTATCAGATCAGAAAAGGAAATACCCAGATAGGCTATCGTTTCTTCCAGTGATACCGCATTATTTGCTTGGATTTCCGCCGCCAGTTTCCTCCCCAGTTCAAGTACATTTTCATCTGCCAGAAACAATAAATCCTTAAATCCTATTGATTGCATTCCACGCTTTTCGAGATATTGCTTGGCTGTGGTAAGCGCAAGAAAAACCACCTCATGCCCAGCATCTTCCAGTTTTTTAGCCACTGGTGCAAGTGCTGCCACATGCCCACCACCATAGCTGACCAGAAATATTTTCATTTTCTACCCATGACTCATGACCCGTGACCTAAATCCATATCGGATTCTTTAACTCCCAAGCCCCATTATGACCCTGCCTCTCCCAAATATGCTCCGCCCGCCAGCTATCAATGATACTCTCACACTCAGTTTCGGTCATATCGCAATATTCAAGAAATTCCTTATAATAACGCCGCGGGAATTCACCATCAAATCTTTCCACCAGCGCAATACCTTCCTCGCGCGTTATTTTCTTATCGCGGATTTCATGCGCCGTATCTGAAGTGGAGCGACCAATTCCAAACTTCATATAAGACAGATAATAATGAAAACCATCAATTTTATCATCAATGCTCGCATATTTGGAATATGTGCCTTCGTTGCGCTCTGGGTTTGGCTTGAAGCCGTTATGCTCCACGCAATAATAAAAATTCTCCTGCGGATCCCACATTTTATAATATCCCATGAAATGCATCTCGATTCCAGCCTTACGCACCTCATCTTCCGGCGGCCCCATATACAGCTCAAGGTCGCGTTCACTAATCCCATATTTGCTCCACTGCTCAGGTGGGATACCAGAGAAATAATGCTTGTTATAATCGGTAATATCGCGCGTCGGTTTATAAGCATTTTTCATGTCGCCGCCATATTCAACCTCGCCATTTTCGCCATACATAATCAGCTGCACATTATTCTGCAAAGCAACGTGCAATGGAAAATTAGCCTGCCCATAAATAAAACCCTGAAACGGGTCGCCCATATGCTCAAAAGCCAGACACACCAGCTTGCGGTTCACCTGTCCACTTGGGCGCATCAAGACATTATCAAACCCGCCAATAGAAATAAAATTTTCCAGATTTTCCCAACCGATAGCGGTGTAAAGATTCGCGCCCCAAGTGCAGGTCAGCGGCTTCATCCCGTGCCGCGCTTTTAAATAATGCGCGGTAAATCCGCCATCTTTCCCACCACTGCACGGAACTAAAACATCATAGCCAGATTTACGGCGGAAACGCTCGCAAAGTGTCGCCAGTTCATCCTCGCGTTTTTCCCAGTCCAGCGTGTGTTTAAACACTGTGTAATTACAAGCCGAACACACTCCCTGTTCGTCAAAACTGATGCGCGGACGCTGGTTAGACATGGTGCATTTTTTGCAAAACACCACTTTTTCTGGCAGATTATATAATTTCCTAATATCGCGTTGCATACCCCTAACCCCCACTACTAATTGCTTCCTCTTTCGCCTCTCCCCCTGCGGGAGAGGCAAGATTTTGTTAGCTCATGTGAATGAGCTTAGAAAATCTGGTGAGGGGTGTTCTTAATCACGAAACAAATCACAAAATTACCCCCCACCCTAACCCTCCCCCGCAAGTGGGGAGGGAAAAGAACAGAGTCCCTAATCCCTAATCCCTAATCCCTAATCCCGAATCCCTAATCCCGAATCCCCATCCTTTAAGCATATTAATTCCCACCAAACCACTTTTTTCTGGATGGAACTGCAGCCCCGTCAAATTATTTTTAGAAACCGCCGCAGTTATATTCATTCCATCATATTCATAATGCGCGAGTTGCAGCGTCACATCATCAGGCTTTGCCGCAAAAGAATGTACAAAATAAACCGAGCTTCCTTCAGTAATATTATTAAAAATTGTTCCCTGCCAATCCCTAGTTTTCTTGAGGTTCATCCAGCCAATAACTGGCAGTATTATCTTATCGTCATTGCGAGGAGTCGTAGACGACGTGGCAATCCAGTTTTTCCTGAGTGACAAATTCTGCACCCGCCCCGCAATCAACCCCAGCCCTTTATGCTCCCCGAATTCCTCACCAATGCTCAGCATAATCTGCATCCCGACACAGATGCCGAGAAACGGTCTGCCGCTTTCGGCAAATTGCAAAATCGCTTCAATTAATTGCCGTTTCTGCAATTCCTGCATGCAATGCCCGAACGCGCCCACACCTGGCAGAACCAGCCTCTCCGCCTGTATAATTTTCTGCGCGTCCGAAGTCACTTCCACATCAGCCCCGACATACTCAAACGCTCGCGCCACGCTGCGTAGATTGCCAACACCATAATCAACAATCGTCACTTTGCCTGCCATCAGTTTTCTCTCTCAGGCATCCGAATTTTTATCCCAGCCTTGTCTGCTTCCGTGCGAATATCAGGAAGAGCCGCACGCCGATAATGCAGAATATCCGCCATAGCAACCGCGCTCGCTTTTCCCTGCTGCACCACCTCCACCAGATGTTGCACTTTCCCCATTCCTCCCGAAGCAATAACTGGAACCGAAACAGCATCGGTAACAGCTTTAACCAGCGCGACATCAAACCCCCGCCGCGTCCCTTCGCAATCAACCGAAGTAAGGAGAATTTCCCCTGCCCCCATCTCCGCCACCTGTTTCGCCCATTGCACCACTGATTTTCCGCTCCGTTCCCGCCCATTATCCGTATATACTTCCCACTCACCCTTGCCCCGCGCCTTAGCTTCAATCGACAGCACCATGCACTGCGCGCCGAAAGTTTTCGCCACTTCCGAAATAAGCTTGGGATTATTAATTGCCGCAGTGTTGATAGCCACCTTATCCGCCCCAGCCCGCAACATTTCTTCGACATCGGCAAGGCTGCGGATTCCACCGCCGACAGTCAGCGGCACAAAAATATTTTCAGAAGTATATTCCACGATTCTGGCAAGATTATTACGCCCGTAAAGACTCGCCACCGTATCCATAAAAATCAGCTCATCAATGCCGTCATTATAATATCCAGTGGCGTATTCCTGCGGATTGCCAATAACCCTGAGCCCCTCCAACTGTATACCCTTAATCAGGTTTTCGCCCTTAATATCAAGACGGGCAATCAAGCGTACTGGGTTCATATTTTCCGCATCCCTAATCCCTAATGCCTAATCCCTAATGCCTTAACAATCAACTCCGCCACTAAAAAATCATATTCCGTGTCAATATCCAGCGAGCGTTCCTGTGGCACTTCCACAGTTTTCACCCGCCCCTGCCACATACCCTGTGCATGCAAAACAAATCCTGGTTTTGCTGCGTAAGCAACACCGACAATATCCATAATTTTCGGCGCATCCTGACGGCGAGCAATTGGAAATGGCGGCTGGGCGGCAAGCGTTGCATAGCCTAGTTCATCATGCGTAATCATGGTGAAATACGGGTTGCTGTGCGAGACAGTAACGGTAATGGCAATATGGGCATTAGCATCAGAAATAAGTGCTTCAATGCAGCTATCAATATCCTCTGTTTTGCGTAGCGGGCAAGTCGCTGGCACACTGACAAAAATCGGGCATGAATCTTTGCCGTAAATATTCTGCACCTGCCTGATAGCGTGTTGCCACGCCAGCCATTCTGGGCTATCATCGGCAGCCAGCTCCGTCGGGCGCATGAACGGCACTTCCGCCCCATATTCACGCGCAACTTTTGCAATATCTTCACTATCAGTGGAAACAATAACACGGTCTATATATTTGCTGTTTTTCGCTGCCTCGATTGCATAGGCAATCATTGGCTTTCCTGCAAGCATGCGGATATTTTTCCCCAGCACCCCCTTAGAACCACCACGGGCGAATATAAATGCACAGGTTTTATTATTGGAATTTGACATACCTACCTTATCTTTCAAACATACAAATCCCAAATTCGTGGTAGACGTGGTAAAGGTGGTAATCGTGGCAAAGTCCTATACCACGCTTATCACGCCTGCCACGCTTACCACGATCATTTATTCATCTAATTATCTTGTAGAAAACACTGGTAAATAATCACCACATTATGTAAAAGTCCATTATATTCACAAACTATAGGATTTAATATGCTCAATCCATTCGTAAATCTCTTAAGTGCTATATTACAAATATATCTTGTTATAATTATTGCGTGGACAATTCTCAGCACTTTAATCTCCTTCAAGATAGTAAATTCCTACCAGCCGATTGTGCAAAGACTAATGATTGTCCTTGATAAATTATGCCTACCCATTCTTCGCCCGATACAAAAAAGGATGCCTGATTTAGGTGGGTTTGATATTTCGCCAATTGTAGTTATTTTACTCATACAGTTCCTGCAACACGCGCTTTATCAGTATTTTTATAATTTATAATGTTTCAGTCCCTATCCTCAAAACTTACTGGTATTTTCAGTAACCTGCGCAAGCGCGGCGTACTGTCCGAGGCGGATATTGACACCGCCATGCGCGAAATCCGCATCGCCCTGCTCGAGGCTGATGTTGCCTTGCCCGTGGTCAAAGATTTCATAGCATCGCTAAAAACCAAAGCCCTCGGCGCGGAAGTTGTAGCCAGCGTTTCCCCAGCGCAAATGGTGATAAAATTAGTAAACGACCATCTGGCGGAACTGCTCGGCAGCGAGACCCAAGCTATCAACCTTGCTGCCACTCCTCCAGTTGTGATGATGATGGTGGGTTTGCAAGGTTCAGGAAAAACCACCAGCACTGGCAAGCTCGCCCTGCGCCTGAAAAACAAGCATAACAAAAAAGTCTTGGTTGCCTCGCTGGATATTTACCGCCCCGCCGCGCAGCAGCAATTGGAACAGGTGGCAAAGCAGGCGCAAATAGCTTCACTACCGATTATAGCTGGCGAAAAACCCCTGCAAATAACCGAGCGCGCCCTTAAAGCCGCCCGCCTTGAAGGTTATGACATTCTGCTCCTCGACACCGCGGGACGCCTGCATATTGATGCCGAGTTAATGGACGAATTAAAAGCTGTAAAGCAGCTCTCAAATCCACTGGAAACTTTGCTGGTTGCCGATTCTCTGACTGGTCAGGATGCAGTCAATATCGCCAAAACCTTCCATGAACAAATTGGCGTAACTGGCATAATCCTCACCCGCGTGGATGGTGACGGGCGCGGTGGTGCTGCGCTTTCCATGCGCGCAGTCACTGGTCAGCCTATTAAATTCCTAGGTGTCGGCGAAAAGATCGACGAGTTTGAAGAGTTCCATCCCGCCCGCATCGCCTCACGCATCCTCGATATGGGCGACATAGTTTCCCTAGTGGAAAGAGCCGCCGAAAATGTAAGCACCGCCGAAATGGAAAAAATGGCTGGACGCATGATGGAAGGGCAATTTGATTTCAACGACCTACTCGACCAACTACGTAAAATGAATAAAATGGGCGGCATCGGCAGCATGATGAAAATGCTCCCGGGCATGGGTCAGCTCAAGGAAAAAATGGCCGACGCGAAAATTGACCCAAAAATTATCGCCCGCCAAGAGGCAATAATTTTATCCATGACCACCAAAGAGCGCGCCCACCCCAAGCTTATCAACGCCTCGCGCCGTGTAAGAATCGCTAAGGGCAGCGGGCTTACCGTGCAGGATGTGAATAAGTTACTGAAACAGCAGCAACAAATGCAGGATATGATGAAAAAACTCAAAAAAATGGGCGCAAAAGGCATGATGCGTGGCGGCATGGGCAAGCTGTTCGGGATGTAAGTCAGATAACGGATGACAGATGACGATAAAACGTTATAGTTCAGTATATTATGTCATCAGCCATCCGTCATCCGCCATCCGTAACAACAAAGTCACAAAATCTTCACATACAAAAAACAGCTTTTTATGGCATAATCAGCTGAAATAATAACGATAACCACTTCTCCCTCCCACTTGCGGGATTTTACTTAACCCCCTCCACCCTTTGGAGGTAGTTCTCTCTAATCCCCTCCACCCTTTGGAGGTGGTTCTCTCTAATCCCCTCCCCCCTTGCGGGGGAGGGTTAGGGTGGGGGGTAGAAGATGTAGAAGCTATAGAAACTAGGAAAACAAATGTTTGGATTTGGTGAAGAAGACGAAGAATACGAACAACAGCCAAGAAAATCGCTGTTCAGTCGCATTGGTGATTTTCTGCTGAAAGGCGTTATGATACTTGCCATCGTCGCTCTGGCAATCGTTACGATTGTTACCATCAACGACACCGCCCGCAACAAGCTTAATGAACTGACCAAAGATAAGGACGGCAAAGGCGGTTGGGGTGATGCAATCCGTGGGGGCATGGGCGCAGCTCAGGAAAAAGCTGGAGGAATGCTTGGTGCTGTTAAGGAGACTGTTACAAAAGCCTTCCAATCTACTGGCGACACTATCGTTGCAGCAAAGGATCAAGCGGTAAATACGGTTAACACCGCCGAAAATGTTGCACTGGCTGGTGCTGGCGCACTTGTAGCCAAGAAACTTTACAATAAATACGGCAACCACGCTCAGGGAACGGTCGGTGAAAACGGTGAATTCAATCCCCTCTCCAAAAAAGAAAATAAAGCTGTGAAAGAAGCCGAGGCACTGAAAGCAAAGCAGGAAGCACTGAAAGCACAGCGAGAAGCCATGCTTGAAAAATCCAGAGAAGCCAGAGCCAAATTCAAAAACGCTGAAGCAGAATTGAAAAAAGCTAATGCAGTAAAGGAATCAGCTAAAGCTGAAATCGAAAAAATGACACTAAAAGAAAAGATTAGTAATATCCCGGAAACTGGAAAAGCTGCGATGGCACTTAAATCTGCAACTGAAGCCGAACAAACAGCCGAGCAATCTTTAAAAAAATCAGAGCAGGCTTTGAAAAAAACACAAAAAGAACTAAAAACGCTAAGAAACGAAATAAATGGTATCAGTGCAGCAATCGCTAAAGCTGAAAAAATCATCCCTCCTGGAGTCATCACCCGTGGGGAATTTAACGCTAGGCAAACACCGTCAGCAACTGCAAATGGAGCTTCCAGCACATCACAAACTACCGCCCAAACTGCTACCAAGCCAGAAGCACCGAAAACAGCACCACAGCCACCTCCATCAAAAGAGGTTGTAACCAAACCCTCAGGTCAGGTTACAGTAATGAAGGGTAAAGAGGTAATAGCAGATATAACCGATAAACAAGCCGGTGGCACTGCTGCCCCCCATGCACCTAATACCAACCTATGGAATAAGCTGAAAGGTGTAGGAAGAAGTTTTAGAATGCTTGGAAGGGGAGTTTTTGCGCCAGTCGCAGTTGCAGGCATTGCTATTGAAGGTGGAGCAGAAGCAATGGCTTCATTAGAAAATGGCAACAATAAAGAAGCTGGTCTAACAACTCTTAAGACTGCTGCACAAGCCACTGTTTTCGCAACTGCGCCAGAAGCATTTATGGCTGTTGAGGGACTAAAAGCCTTAGCCAGCACGGACGCAGTAACAGGTGGTGCGCGGGCATTTAGCAAATACAAACTTTCTGACTTAAATAATGAGCAAAGGGCTGAAATTGAGGCTTGGAAAAAAGAGGCAGAAGAACGTGGATTGGATATTTCCACATTAAAAGTAAGAGAGTTTTTAGAGAAACAATGGAATTCAGCCCCTAATACCCCGAATACTTTAATAACCAGCAAAGAACAAACCCAATCGCCAGTAAAGGGTAATTGATGTAATTCAATATGTTACCAAAAACACAGAACTGTCATATAAGGAGTCACAAAATCTTCACACAAAAATCAATAATTTATGGCATTATGTGAGTATGTAGTAATAGGTAAACGCTAAAATATTAAGTAACTCGGAGAATATATGGCTTTTTTTGGCTTATTTGGAAATGATGAAGAAGAAGTGCAGCAACCACAGAGAAGGTCAGGTGGCATAGGCAGCTTCCTGATGGGCGCGCTCAAAACAGGATTGATTATCATAGGTGCTATCCTAACTCTTGGCGGCATCTTCGCGGTGAGCGAAACTGCCAAAGGTTTCGCCGATAAGCATATGAACAACCTTGGCACCGGAACTCTCGACCTTATCAAAGGTGGCTGGAATAAAGTTACAGGAATGCTTGGTTTTTCCAATACTCCGACCTCGGACTCTGTATCAGAAACAGTAAAACTTGGCGAGCGTGAAACAATCATTCCAAAGAAGGATAAAGATAGTTTGCTTGGTGACATCACTGTTACAAATTCTGAAATACGCAGAAAGCTTAATGACCGCGAAAAAGCATTCGCCGAAATCAACAACCCTAAAAATCTGTACACCGCCGAACAAAAGTCGGTAGAGTTTGCAAAGCTTGAAGAATTGCCTGCTATATCATTTGCTCTTGCTGATAAAAGTGTGGTTTGGGATACAACTGCTAGAAACGTAAATAGTAAGAATTATGGCAGTGGCTTACCTGATGTACCCTTAATTAATTTGGAAGCACGTCTGCCTATGATACCGGAAAAATTCAATAAATTTGGCAGAGAAAAAGCTAGTGATACATGGGATGGTCTTTCACCGATAAGTAAAATAAAGTATCTTCATACCGCTGTTAAGGAAGCTGCAGCTAACAAACCGGATCTTGGTGAACGCTCTCTTAAAGAAGATGCCGGAATTTTAAGTGGTAGCATACGAGAAATTTTCTTGCCGGATAAAGTAATCAGCAAAGAAGAATCTTCTGCAATTGTCAGGCATATACCTATTCTATCTGCCATTTTTCAAGGCAAAGAACATATTACCGATAAAGGCGTAGAGATAACCGGTAAGGAGAAAATTGGTGAGTTGTTAGCTAAAGGAGATCTGGATAGCGCATTAGCGATTTCCAATGGAATTCAGGCAAAATTTTTAAAAACTGCTGAAAACATCCCAGCATTAACACAAAACAACGATGGAACTTGGATTGAGTTGAACAAGGACGATAAATTAAGAGCCGAGAAACAGATGCTGCTATATAAAGGCGCGTCCGAAAGTTTTGGCAAAATAAGCAAATATATTGAAGCTAAGCAAATGGAAAGAGATTACGATAAGCAGGTTGGCAACCCAACGCATAGCGTTATAGCTGATGTCGCTGGAAGCATACCTACCATATTCAAGGATTATGAGCAGAAAATAGCTAATTTTAAAGCTGGCGGTACTAGTGGACAGCCTCTTGCTGCAACACAATCTCCTACTAATCCTAGCGGGCAGAGGGACGATACTACCGATAAGGATGAAAAGGCTAAAGCTGCGGCTTTGGAAGCAATGAAAGTTGCTACCGCCGAGATTGCCGCCGCAGCTGCAAAGAATAATCCTGCAGGAACACCAATTAAAATTGAAAAAAGAGAAAAAGGCACTGGCAAATAATTAGCCAGCTCTTAAATCTAAACAAACCCCGCCCCAATAATTAAAATGGGGCGGGGTTTTTTGTGCCCTACACTTCCACCCCCTCAAGAGTAAAAGAAAAAACCTGACCTCTGACCCCTTACCCCTAACTCGGAGCAAGCATCGTCTCCGGCTTCACCCACGCATCAAACTGCTCGCTGGTAAGAAGCCCCAGCGCGATTCCCGCCTCTTTCAGCGACGTGCCTTCCTTGTGAGCTTTTTTGGCAATTTTCGCAGCATTATCATAACCGATATGCGGGTTGAGCGAAGTCACCAGCATCAGCGATTCATTCATCAGCTTGTTTATGCGTTCGCGGTTGGCTTCAATCCCCACCACGCAATTGTCAGTAAAGCTCACCGCGCTGTCGGCCAGCAGGCGGATAGATTGCAGCACATTATAAATAATCACCGGCTTGAACACGTTAAGCTCAAAATGCCCGTTTGAACCACCAACCGTAACCGCCACATGATTACCCATCACCTGCGCGCAGACCATAGTCATCGCCTCGCTCTGGGTCGGGTTCACCTTCCCCGGCATGATAGAGCTACCCGGTTCGTTTTCAGGGAGTGACAACTCACCAAAACCACAGCGCGGGCCACTACCCAGTAGGCGCACATCATTGGCAATTTTCATAAGTGCCACCGCCGCCGTATTTAACACACCGGAAAGCATAACCAGCGCGTCATGCGCTGCCAGTGCCGCAAATTTATTAGGGGCGGTGACAAAGGGCAATTTGGTGATGCTGGCAACTTCTTTGGCGAAGGCTTCGGCAAAACCCTTTTTCGCATTTAGCCCCGTACCCACCGCCGTTCCGCCCTGTGCCAATTCTAAAACAGGATGCAGCGCGGCATGTTCGCCCAGTGCCGAAATGATATAACCAAGCTGGGCGACATATCCGGAAAATTCCTGCCCCAAAGTCAGCGGTGTTGCATCTTGCAAATGGGTACGCCCGATTTTTATAATGCTCGAAAACTCTTCAGATTTTACTTTAAGAGCAGCTTCTAAGTGCTTGAGAGCGGGTATTAATTTCCATGTCACCTCGCAAGCCGCGGCAATGTGCATAGCGGTTGGGAAAGAATCATTTGATGACTGCCCCATATTCACATGGTCATTGGGATGCACTGGTTTTTTACTGCCCATCACCCCACCCGCCATCTCAATAGCGCGATTGGAAATAACCTCATTCACGTTCATATTAGTCTGCGTGCCGCTCCCTGTCTGCCACACCACCAACGGAAAATGCCCTTCCATTTTGCCGTCAATTACTTCATCCGCAGCGGCAATAATTTTCTCGCCGACAGCTTTATCCAGCACGCCAAGCTGCATATTAACCACTGCCGCCGAGCGTTTCAAAATACCAAATGCGGTGATGAGTGGCTGGGGCATAGTTTCCCCGCCGATTTTAAAATTCTGTAAGCTGCGCTGGGTCTGCGCGCCCCAATATTTATCGGCATCAACTTCAATATTACCAAAAGAATCGGATTCTATACGCTTGCTCATAATTTCTCCAGTGGCTAGTGACTAGTGATTAGAGACTAGGATTAGAAGTTGAGAACTATAGAAGTCAAGAAAAATGTCATCACTAGTCACTAGCCACTAGCCACTACTGCCCTATCAACCGAATCCGGCAAGAAGCCTGTCAATATCAGCTTGCGATGTAGCAGCTCCGGAAAGCTGCGGTCCATTGAGAAGATCTTTATCATCCTTCGGCAAGACAACAGCTTTCGGATCAAGGTTTTTTATATCAGCCGGAGCAGCTTCATCTGATTTTGGAGCTTCCGTACCAAACAGGTTATTGAGTTTTTCTACCCTGTCTTCAATATTTTCGAGCAGAGTTATAACTTTCCTGATGCGCTGTCCGGTAATATCCTGGAAAGCACAAGCATCATATATCACCGTGGTTTTATCCATAATTGCCTGTTCTTTTTCACCACCAATGCCGCCTGCCGCTGTCTGAATGGCATCCGCCGCATCCATAATAGTATTAGTCGCCTGTTCAGTAGCTTTTACCACCTCCTCAAGATGCATGGATGCATCTTCGATAGCGTCTTCAGCCTTAGCATTGCTCTGAATAGCAAAAATCTCATTCTTTGCCTCACCTATGTACTTTGCGAGCTTGGCAATTTCCTGATGTACAAAATTATCAGCAACACTATTGCTGGGATTTAGCGAAGATGCCATATTGATAAAAATACCACCCACATCCTGCAAGGTGATATCACCCTTTTTTTCACGGGTTTTGATCATGCTGGTAAGCAATGTCCGACCAAGTGTTGACTGCATGTCACTCATATTTATGTACTCCTCACAAAACTACTAAATTTACTTCCTGATTAAAACTCGCCGATAACACTTGTCATTTTTGTTTTCAACGTTTCCGCATTAAAAGGCTTCACAATATAGTTACTAACACCCGCTTGTTTCGCAGCGATTACGTTTTCCGGCTTACTTTCCGCCGTCACCATGATAAACGGTGTATCCTTCAAAGTAGCATGGGCGCGCACTAACTTTAGCAGCTCCATACCAGTCATAGGTTCCATATTCCAATCGGAAATAACCAGGCCAGCGGGTTTTTCCTGTAGTTTCTTAAAAGCATCGCCACCGTCTGATGCCTCCTCCACATTATCAAAACCAAGCTGTTTAAGGAGATTTTTTATAATACGGCGCATGGTGCTGTAATCATCTACCACAAGTATGTGCATTGTCTTATCTACTGGCATAATCTGAACCTACTAAAAATAAAGTGAAAATAACTGAACTCAGACTGTACTTTAGCCGATATATTTTAATGGAAGGTTAAGATGAAAAAGAATAATTACATTTATTTTTTACTCAAAAACCCATGAAAACCAGGGATTTCATCGCTTTATTTATATTAAATTAACTAATTATATGCTATAATTTACACTGGAAGAGGTATAATGTCGTGTACGATTTTACTACATATTTCCCATCAAAATTCAGGCTTATGACAGCAAAGGCCACTACTGCCAGATTTTCTTTTAAGTTTTTTGACATTGGCAGGTTTTACCGCAAAACCGTTCACAACCTCACCAGATTCATCTATCGCCCCACCTATATCGGACTAGAAAACATCCCAAAAACCGGTGGCGCGATACTCATCAGCAACCATGTATCCTATATGGACGGGCCGCTAATCGACGCCGGTATTTATGCCCATTGCGGCCGCCATGTACGCTACGTTATTGATGAAGATATTTATCACCTGCCCTTCGTGCATTACCTTATGAGCATGGCACGCGCCATTCCGATTTCCTCCAACCGCAAAAGCGTGGAAGCGGCATTTGATATGATTTCTGAAGGACTGCGCGCCGGTGATTTAATTTGTATTTTCCCGGAAGGCTACCTCACTTTCACCGGCGGACTTGGTCGTTTTCGTCATGGCATTGAATGGATAGTCCGCCGCGATCCGATGCCGGTAATTCCCATGTCACTTTCCGGACTCTGGGGCAGTATATTTTCCCGTAAATTTCGTGGTTCATGGAAAAGACTGATACCCCGCAACCCGAACCAGCCGGTGGTAGTGAAATGTGGCGAACCCATCCCACCGGAAAAAGTCGACGTAAACCACCTGCAGGAAATAGTTCTTCGTTTGAAGTATTCGTGATTAGTGGTTCGGGATTCGGGATTCGGGATTAGTGGTTCGGACGTATTCCTTAAACACGAAACACGAGACACGAAGCACGAAACACGAGACACGAATCCTATCTCTCCAACACCGTGGCTATCCCCTGCCCGCCACCGATACATTGCGTGGCAAGTGCATATTTTTTGCCATGTTTGGCGAGGAGTTGCGCGGCTTTACCAGTGATACGCGCGCCAGATGCACCAAGCGGATGACCAAGGGCAATCGCCCCGCCATCAAGATTTACCTTATTCACATCCAACCCCAGCTCGGCAATAACACCGAGAGCCTGCACCGCGAAAGCCTCATTCAGCTCGATAATATCAATATCGGCAAGGGTAAGTCCCGCCCGCGCCAGCGCTTTTTTGCTGGCCTCCACTGGGCCAAGACCCATGATTTCTGGAGCAATTCCCGATGTGGCAAAAGATTTCACTTTTGCCAGAATCGGCAAATTATTTTTCTTTGCATAAGCCTCACTGCATACCAGCACCGCCGCCGCCCCATCCGTAACTGGCGAAGAGGTCGCTGCCGTCACCGTTCCCGCAACATCAAAAGCTGGCTTAAGTTCAGCCATTTTTGCAAGGGTGGTTTCAGCGCGGATACAGCCATCTTTCGCAACCATTCCCGCTTTATTTTTTATAGCAATTATTTCCTCTGAAAAATCAGCCTTTGCTGCTTTCTGGTGGCTTTGCAGCGCGAATTCTTCCTGCGCCCCGCGCGGAATTGAAAGTTTCTTGCACACCTGCTCGGCAGTCAGCCCCATCGACATATAAGCAGCGGGCAGCGCGCTATACAAAGCAGGGCTAGGCAGCGGATTAAATCCGCCCATCGGCACGCGCGACATAGACTCAACGCCAGCGGCAATAAACACTTCACCCGCACCACAAGCAATCTTCCCCGCAGCAATATGAATAGATTCCATCGAAGAACCGCAAAAACGGTTGACCGTCGCACCACCAACGCTGACTGGCAGACCAGCCATCAGAGCCACCATCCGCCCGATATTCATGCCCTGCTCACCTTCAGGAAAAGCGCAACCAACCATAACATCTTCAATATCCGCTGGATTCAGCGTAACCTTGCCAAGCAAACCTTTTATCACCTGCGCGAGAATATCATCCGCTCGCGTCCGCGCCAGCTCACCCTTCCCAGCAGGAGTAAATGGTGAACGGGCATAAGCGCAGATTACAGCTTGATTGGTCATAATATCTCCATATGGTGCGTAATTCATACCTCGTAATTCGTAACTACGCATCTACGAACTACGATTTACGCTTATTCTATCAAAAAACAGTTACTTTTTCGTTAGTTTCAATCTAGGTTATGACATTGCTCAGTACGAAAACAAAGAAGATTAAGCTTTATTCTCTGCTAGCGAAAACCTCATAAATATGATAAAGTATGATTTATGAATCACTTGAGGAGATGAATATGTCCAGCATAGAACGCATGACTATCACCATGCCTACTGACATGGCAGCTATTATTAAAGCGGCGGTAAAGGGAGGCGATTACGCCTCTACCAGTGAAGTAATACGCGAAGCAATGCGCGAATGGAAGCTAAAGCGGATTGTGCAGGGGCAGGAATTAGATGCGCTGAAAGCAGATATTGAAAAAGGACTTGCCGATGTTGCCGATGGGCGTGTACGTAGTTTTGATAAAGCAAAAATCATAGCGCGGGGGAGGAAGTTATTAGCCAAACCCTAACCCTCCGCCTCACCGACACAGCAGAAGCCGACCTTGCAGAAATCTGGGCATATCTTGCCACTGAAGCTGGTGAAGCGATTGCTGTCCATTTCCTTGATAGTGTTGGCAAAACTCTGGACGCGGTGAAGAAGTCGCCACTGATGGGAACAACACGCGATCAGCTCGGAGTCAAGTTGCGCGTGACGTTTCATCATCCTTACGCTATCTACTATCAGGTAAGTGAGCAGGAACTTGTTATTATCCGAATTCTACACGGCGCACGTGATTCCGTCGCCATCGCAGAACATGGCGGGTTTCTACAATGATGACGCTAGAAATGAAAAATCCATATGAACAATTTTGACACAGACATAGTAATAATCGGCGCGGGCCCAGTGGGGCTTTTTGCCATATTTGAGGCGGGAATGCTCAAAATGCGTTGCCATGTGGTGGACGCGCTCGAGGCAATCGGCGGGCAGTGCAGCGCGCTTTACCCGGAAAAACCGATTTATGACATTCCCGCCCACCCCGCCATCATGGCGCAGGAACTCATCGACAAACTCGCCGAGCAAGCCGCGCCTTTTGCCCCCACCTACCATCTCGGGCAGACCGTCGATAAACTCAGCAAAAATCCCGATAATAGCTGGAGCGTTACCACTTCCAAAAACACTGTAATAAATTGCAAAGCGATAATCATCGCCGCTGGCTGTGGCGCGTTTGGCCCTAACCGCCCGCCTATGGAAAATCTCGAAGAATATGAAGGCAAAAGCGTGTTTTACATGGTCGGCAAACGCGAAGAATTTCGTGGCAAAAAAGTAGTCATCGCTGGCGGTGGCGATTCAGCCGTTGACTGGGCTATTTCTCTATCCGAACTCACTGAAAAACTTTATGTAGTGCATCGTCGCGCCAAATTCCGTTGCGCGCCAGAGTCAGAAAGCAAGCTGCAAGCCCTCGCCGCTAGCGGTAAAATTGAGATGGTGATACCCTATCAACTTGATTCCATCGAAGGCAAAGACGGCAAAATTTCCTCGGTTATAGTTGCCACGCTTGAAGGCGAAAAACGCGCTCTCCCAGCCGATATATTGCTGCCATTCTTTGGTCTTTCCATGGAGCTTGGCGCAATCGCAAATTGGGGCTTAAACCTTGATAACAACCACATCAGCGTAACACCAGCAACCATGCAAACTTCAGAGTCAGGAATCTTCGCTATTGGCGACATCGCAACTTATGAAAACAAGCTGAAACTCATCCTCTCTGGCTTTGCCGAAGCAGCACAGGCAGCCCACGCCGCCCGCGCGCTAATCTATCCCAACGAAGTTCTGCATTTTGAATATTCAACCACCAGCGGAGTTCCAAAATAATATGTTACAGACAAAAATAATTGATGGAAAAGCCTTCGCCGAAAACCTCCGCGCCGATATAAAAACCCGCGTGGCAAAGCTGAAAACCGAAAAGAACATAACCCCGGGGCTGGCGGTGGTGCTGGTGGGCAATGACCCGGCCAGCGAAGTTTATGTACGTAACAAAGGCAAACAAACCATCGAAGCTGGTATGCAATCTTTTGAGTTTCACCTTCCCGCAGAAACCAGCGAATCGGAGCTACTGAAAAAAATCGACGAGCTGAACAAAAACCCGCAAGTGCATGGAATTTTGGTGCAATTGCCACTGCCAAAACACATGGGTGAAGAAGCGGTGATAAACGCCATCGCGCCCGCCAAAGATGTTGATGGTTTCAACATAATCAATGTCGGCAAGCTGGCAACTGGCGGCGATGGCTTCGTTCCTTGCACCCCGCTTGGTTGCCTGATGTTGCTTAAAGATACCGTTGGCAACTTGACTGGCAAACACGCAGTAGTCATCGGCCGTTCCAATATCGTCGGCAAACCAATGGCGGCTCTGCTCCTTAAAGAAAGCTGCACTGTCACCATCGCCCATTCCAAAACGAAAAACCTACCTTCCCTGCTCAAAACCGCAGACATTGTGGTAGCTGCAATTGGCAAAGCAAATTTCGTAAAAGGTGAATGGCTGAAACAAGGCGCGGTGATTATTGACGTTGGCATCAACCGACTCGAAAATAAAAAACTGGTTGGCGATGTTGATTTCGCAAGCTGTCAAGGCATAACCTCCGCCATCACCCCCGTACCAGGCGGAGTCGGACCCATGACCATCGCCTGCTTGCTGGAAAATACTTATAGAGCCGCTTCTCTTTCCCCTCTCCTTCTGGGAGAGGGTTAGGGTGAGGGCAATATGGATAGTGAGGGAACATGGATGAATTTTCCATCATCGCCAAATATTTCAAACCTCTGGCTGCAAATTTTTCTGGCAGCCTGAATCTTTCCGATGATGCCGCGCTACTTTCCCCACCAGAAGGCCATGAACTGGTCATCACCAAAGACGCAATTTCACATTGCATCCATTTTATTGGCAATGAATCACCAGACCTGATTGCTGGCAAAGCCCTGCGTGTCAATCTTTCCGACCTCGCGGCAATGGGCGCGCAGCCAATCTGCTATTTCCTCGCCCTCATGCTTCCTGCGAACACCACGGAAGACTGGCTGGAAAAATTCGCGGAAGGACTCAAAAAAACTGGGGACGAATTTAAAATCGCGCTGGCTGGTGGCGACACCACTCGGACGAATGGCAGCCTCTCCATCTCCATCACCGCCATTGGCAGCGTTCCAAGAGGCACAGCATTAAGGCGCAACGGCGCGAAAATAGATGATGATATTTACGTATCAGGAACACTCGGCGACAGCGCGTTGGGTTTGCAATTATTGCTGAACCCCACATCCCACGCCCCTCTTCCCTCTTCCCACTTCATAAACCGCTACCTAACCCCGCAACCTCGCATCTCACTCGGCATAGCACTGCGCGACATCGCCACCGCTTGCATGGATATTTCCGATGGCTTAGTGCAGGATTTAGAGCATACCTGCACAGCATCCAGCGTCGGCGCAACTATACACTCCCCTCTTCTCCCTCTCCCTTTGGGAGAGGGCGGGGTGAGGGCAATAGAAACCGCCCTCACTGGCGGCGACGACTACGAACTACTCTTCACCGCCCCACCCGCTAAAAAAACCATAATCGAACAATTGGCAAAAACCTTACAACTCCCCTTAACCTGCATCGGCAAGATCACCGCGGGAAACAATGTCCAGATTCTTGATGAAAACGGAAAAACTATCGAGCTAGACAAAAAAGGCTTCTCGCATTTTTGAGGGATACGGATTGATGGCTTTCTTCAATTCCCTAATGCCTAATCCCTAATCCCTAATGCCTAATCCCTAATGCCTAATCCCTAATGCCTAATCCCTA